>JBJMIB010000041.1:0-1545 GCA_045807085.1 Jatrophihabitantaceae bacterium | reverse complement strand
TATCGCCGTCACCTTCTTTCCGAACTGCCAGACGCCCGTGGGATCTGATCTTAGCAAGCGAGGCCTCCCATAGTGAGATCTGCACCTTGAACTGACTCCGGCACTAGTAGTTTGACCAACTTCATTTGATGGGTTCTAAAGTGGGGTACAAGCGCTTGAGCTTAATCCGGGCCTCCTCCGGAGTGAACCGCCAATTCACCCTGGCTGCCGCGCCATTGCGCGCGTCGACCCAGCTCGCCACTTCCGCTTGCAACGTCGTCTGGTCTGCCATGCGCCGCGCCAAGCATTGCCGACTCAACACACTCAATTCTATCTCGGCTATGTTCAACCAACTGCCATGTTTAGGCGTGTAGTGTATCTCCAACTTGCCTGCCAGCCGGTACGCTTCCTCCGGTGGGAACGTCGCATATAACGAGGCGATCGTATGCGTGTTCAGATTGTCCATGACCAACGTAATCCGCTCCGCCTCCGGGAAATGCCCATCCACCAACTCTTGGACGGCATAGGCCCAGTCCCGCGCCGTGCGCTGATTGGTCACCCGCACCTCGCGCCAGCCCAACAACGGGGCGCAGAACATGAACAGATTGCTGACCCCATTGCGCTCATACTCGCTATCATAGCACGCGACCTGGCCGGGGCGGGCCGGCAGGGGCAGGCGTACTTCACGCACCTGTTGTTTGCTTGCCTCATCCATGCACACCAACGGCTGTTGCGGGTCGAGCGGGCGGGTGTAGATGCCCAGCACCTCTTCCATCTGGGCCACAAAGGCGGCATTGCCCTCGGGGGGAATGCACCATTGCTGCTTCAACCACGGCTTGAGTTCGTTTTTTTGAGCGTGAGGCGCACCGTTTCGGGCGCGATGCTGTCGACAATCTCCAACTCCACCAGGCGGTCGGCCAGCAGGCGCAGGGTCCAGCGGGCCTGGCCGTGGGGCGGCGGGCCACAGTGGAGGGCGATCAGGTGGGCCTCTTGAGTGCCGTCGAGTTTGCGCGCCTGGGGACGCTCGGAGGAGCGGCGCTGCAGGGCGGCCTCCACGCCCTCCTCCACGCAGCGTTCGCGGACACGGGCAATCGTGGCCAAGCTGACATCCAGGGCGGCCCGAATATCCTCATCGGTAACCTCGCCGCCATCCGAGCGGCGGGCGGCCTTGAGCAAAATGCGGGCATGGGTCAAAGTGCGGGCGGCGGTGGTGCCCGTGGAAATGAGGGTCTGCAACTGGAGGCGTTCCTCATCGGTCAACGTCACGATATATTTCTTGTTCATGGGGTGCTCCTGAGGGGAAGGGTATGAGGCGCAGGATACACCAATGCGGCCAACCATGCAAATCAAGGTGGTCAGACTACTAGTGCGGGACGACTGCCAGTGATCCAACCGGGCTGGCCTCCTGGCAGGTAGGGCAGCGGCCCACCAGCTCCAGGCGGTGGCTCTCGATGCGCCAGGACGGAAAATCATAGAGCGGAATCGAGTTGCGGTCGCCGCCACCACCGTTGGCCTGCGGTGGATTGGTCGAGATCATGCGCGGAAACGGGTCCGCCAGTTCGTACC
>JBJMIB010000040.1:0-27649 GCA_045807085.1 Jatrophihabitantaceae bacterium | reverse complement strand
CTGCAGGGCGGTGACGAACTCCGACGTGCCGGCGACCTTGAAGTCCATGTCGCCGAAGGCATCCTCGGCGCCGAGGATGTCGGTCAGCGCCACGTACTGCGTCTTGCCGTCAACCTCGTCGGACACCAGGCCCATCGCGATGCCGGCCACCGGAGCCTTCAGCGGCACGCCGGCGTTCAGCAGCGCCAGGGTGGACGCGCACACCGAGCCCATCGAGGTCGAGCCGTTGGAGCCCAGCGCCTCGGACACCTGCCGGATCGCGTACGGGAACTCCTCGCGGCTCGGCAGCACCGGGATCAGCGCCCGCTCGGCCAGCGCGCCATGCCCGATCTCGCGACGCTTCGGCGAACCGACCCGGCCGGTCTCACCGGTGGAGTACGGCGGGAAGTTGTAGTTGTGCATGTAGCGCTTGGTGCGGTTCGGGCTGAGCGTGTCCAGCTTCTGCTCCAGGCCCAGCATGTTCAGCGTGGTGACACCCAGGATCTGGGTCTCGCCCCGCTCGAACAGCGCCGAGCCGTGCACCCGGGGCAGCACCTCGACCTCGGCGGACAGCGTCCGGATGTCGGTCAGGCCGCGGCCGTCGATGCGGACCTTCTCGCGCAGGATGCGCTGGCGGACCAGCGACTTGTTCAGCGACCGGAAGGCAGCGCTGACCTCCTTCTCCCGACCGGCGAAGCCGCCGGTTTCGGTGCCCAGCTCGGCCTTGGCCTGCTCCTTGATCCGGTCCAGTTCGGCTTCCCGGTCCTGCTTGTCGGCGATGGTCAGCGCGGCCGCGGTGGCCTCGGTGTAGGCACCCTTCACCGCGGTGTAGACGTCGTCCTGATAATCGAGGAAGACCGGGAACTCGACCGTCTGCTTGGCGGCCCGGCTGGCCAGCTCGCTCTGCGCCTGGCACAGCGCGGCGATGAACGGCTTGGCCGCCTCCAGCCCGGAGGCCACGACCTCCTCGGTGGGGCTGGTGCCGCCACCGGCGATCAGCTCGATGGCATGTTCGGGAGCCTCGGCCTCCACCATCATGATCGCGACCTCGTCCGCCGCACCGTCGGTGCCCTTGACAACACGGCCGGCGACCACCATGTCGAAGGTGGCCCGCGCCAGCTCGGCCTGGGTCGGGAAGCCGACCCACTGGCCCTCGATCAGCGCCACCCGGGTGCCGCCGACCGGGCCGCTGAACGGCAGGCCGGAGATCTGGGTGGACGCCGAGGCCGCGTTGATGGCCAGCACGTCGTAGGCGTGGTCGGGGTTGAGCGCCAGCACCGTGATGACGACCTGTACCTCGTTGCGCAGGCCCTTGATGAAGGTCGGCCGCAGCGGCCGGTCGATCAGCCGGCAGGTCAGGATCGCCTCCTCGGACGGGCGGCCCTCCCGCCGGAAGAAGGAGCCGGGGATCCGCCCGGCGGCATACATCCGCTCCTCGACATCGACGGTGAGCGGGAAGAAGTCGAACTGCTCCTTGGGGCTCTTGCCGGCCGTGGTGGCCGACAGCAGGACGGTGTCCTCGTCCAGGTAGGCGACCACCGAACCCGCCGCCTGCCTGGCCAGTCGCCCGGTCTCGAACCGGATGGAGCGCTTGCCGAACGAACCGTTGTCGATCACGGCCTCGGCTTCGTAGACACTGCTTTCGGACATAGGTGTCCGCCTCTCTGTCGCGCAGCACACTGGTGCTACGGATTTTGGGGCCGGGCGGACACTGCGCAGGTAGGCACATCCTCGCCGATCGCTGTTCGGCGGTGTGCGATGCCGGTCTTCGATCGAAGCGCCCGACCGCGGTATTACCGCTGTCGGTGCGCCACTACCGAGGACCGACCCTCGTTGAGCCGCACTGGTTCGACATGGAGATGCCGTGCTTACCAGTGCCCGACTCGGCGATGGTTATGGAGTTGTCCCAGGTACGAGCGAACCGCCGAGCGACCGGCGGACCGGTCGCTCGCCAGCCCGACGCTATCGACGCAGGCCGAGCCGCTCGATGATCGAGCGGTAGCGGTTCACATCGGTCTTGGTGAGGTAGTTGAGCAGCCGGCGGCGCTGACCCACCAGCAGCAGCAGGCCGCGCCGGCTGTGGTGGTCGTGCTTGTGCACCTTCAGGTGCTCGGTCAGGTCGGCGATCCGACGGCTCAGCATCGCGATCTGCACTTCGGCCGAACCGGTGTCGGTCGGGCTCGAGCCGTACTCGGTGATGATCTGCTTCTTGACGTCCTGGGCCAGCGGCACCGGCACGGCTCCTTCTGCTCATGTGTGCAACGGCGCCCGGCCGGTCTGAGTCACGGTCGGTCCTGTAACGCGCGCTGCGGTGCGTCCAGAGCTAGCCGCCCAGAACGCTTCCACCCAGAATATCAGCCGGCGGGCCGGGTCGCTGACCACGCCCGGCCGGGCGGCTCAGCCGAGCAGCTCGCGGGTCTGCCGCACGTCGGCGGCCATCTGGCGGACCAGGTCGGCGATCGCGTCGTAGCGGCGCATGTCACGCAGCCGGTCGACGAACTCGACGCCCAGGTTCTGCCCGTACAGGTCGCCGTCGAAGTCCAGCACGTAGGCCTCCACCGACTGGTGCAGGCCCTCGAAGGTGGGATTGCTGCCGACCGAGATGGCGGCCGGCAGCGGCTCCACGTCGGTACGGGTGTTGCCCCACTCGTCGATCCGAACCACCCGGCCCGCATAGACCCCGTCGGCCGGCACCGCCGCCTGCGGGTCGGCGCGCAGGTTGGCGGTCGGAAAGCCAAGGTCACGGCCGCGCTGGTCACCGCGCACCACCACCCCGTCCAGCCGGTGCGGCCGGCCCAGCGCCTGGGCCGCCGCCCGCACGTCGCCGGCCTGCACGCAGGACCGGATGTAGGTGGAGGAGATCGGATGATGATGGGTCTGCAGCAGCGACACCCCCTCGGCGTCGAAGCCCCAGCGGTCACCGAAGCTCTCCAGCAACCGCAGGTCGCCGGCCGCCTTGTGGCCGAACCGGAAGTTCTGTCCCACCACCACCGCGGCCGCGTGCAGGTCGGCGACCACCGCCTCGTGCACGAACTGCTCGGGCAGCAGGTGGGAGAACTCCTTGGTGAACGGCAGGAACAGCACCACGTCGATGCCGAAGGACTCAGCGAGCTCGGCCCGGCGGGTGTTGGTGGTCAGCAGCGGCGGCTGGCTGCCCGGCCGGACCACCTGGGCCGGATGCGGGGTGAAGGTCACCATCACCGCCGGCAGCTGCCGCTCGTCGGCGATCTCGCGGGTCCGGGCGATCAGCTGCTGGTGGCCCAGGTGCACGCCGTCGAACACCCCGATGGTGGCCACGCACCGTCCCCAGCCGGTCGGGATCGCCTCTAGTCCACGCCACCGTCGCACGCTGGTCAGCTTTCCAGACCGGGTTCCCCGGCCGCGGCCACGGTGCTCGACAGCCAGCTCAGCGCCAGGACGTAGCCCTCCACGCCGAGCCCCACGATCACCCCGGACGCGACCGCGGACAGGTAGGAGTGGTGCCGGAACTGTTCCCGGGCATGCACGTTGGAGATGTGCACCTCGACCAGCGGCGCGGTGCGGGCCGCCACCGCGTCGCCGAGTGCCACCGAGGTGTGGCTGAGCGCGCCGGCGTTGAGCACCACCGGCAGCCGCTCGTCGGCCGCCTCGTGCAGCCAGTGCAGCAGGTCGACCTCGGCGTCGGACTGGCGGACCTCCACCGCGAGCCCCAGCTCGGAGCCGGCCCGCACACACAGCGCGGCCAGCTCCGGATAGCTGGCGCTGCCGTAGATCTCCGGCTCCCGGCTGCCCAGCCGGCCGAGGTTCGGTCCGTTCAGCACCAGCACCCGCCTGTTCGCCATTCGTGGCGCTCCTTGTCGTGAGGGGTCTTGCCTCGTGAGGGGTCTTGCCCTGGAAAGGACCATGCCTTGACGGAGGTCTTGCCAAGCGGAGGTCTTGCCTAACGGAGGTGGTGCCTTAACGGTCTTCGCTCACGGCGGCTCTGTCGAGATCCTGACGAACGCGCCGGCCAGCAGGTCCGGATCCGGGTCGGTCACGGTGACCGGCCGGGCCAGGCCGTCCAGCAGCACGAACCGCAACCGGCTGCCCCGGGCCTTCTTGTCCAGCCGCATCGACTCCAGCAGCTCGGCGAAGCTGTGGCCGCGATAGCGCACCGGCAATCCGACCGAGTCGAGGATCGCCGGGTGCCGGTCGGCGGTGGCATCGTCCAGCCGGCCCAGCGACCGGGCCAGCTCGGCCGCGTACACCAGCCCGATCGAGACCGCCGCGCCGTGTCGCCAGCGGTAGCCCTCTGCGCGCTCGATGGCGTGGCCCAGGGTGTGCCCGTAGTTCAGGATCTCGCGCGGCCCCTGCTCGGTGAGGTCTTGCGACACCACGCCGGTCTTGACCGCCACCGATCGCTCGATCAGCTCCCGCTCGACGGCATTGCCGGCGATCCTTACCCGATCCGGATTGGCCTCGATCAGTTCCAGGATCGCCGGATCGGCGATGAAGCCGCACTTGATGACCTCGGCCAGCCCGGCCAGGTAGTCGCTGGCCGGCAGGGTGGCCAGCCACGCCAGGTCGCACAGCACGCCGGCCGGCGGGTGAAAGGCGCCCACCAGGTTCTTACCGTGCTCGGTGTTGATGCCGGTCTTGCCGCCGATCGCGGCGTCCACCATGCCGGCCAGCGTGGTCGGCAGCTGCACGATGCGCACCCCGCGCAGCCAGCTGGCCGCCACCCAGCCGGCCAGGTCGGTGGTCGCGCCGCCGCCCAGCCCGACCAGCGCGTCGGTGCGGGTGAAACCCAGCTGACCCAGCTCGCCGAAGCAGAAACCGGCCACCTCGAGCGTCTTGGCGTCCTCGGCGTCCGGCACCTCGATGGCGTTCGCGGCGAAACCCGCGGCGGTCAGGTCGGCCCGAACGGCCTCGGCGGACGCTCGCAGGGTGGGTGGATGGATGATGCCCACCCGCTGTGCGCCGGTCAGCAACGGCGGCAGCTCGCCGAGCAGTCCGGTGCCCACCGACACCTGATAGGGACTCGGGCCGCCGACCGGGATCCGGGTGACACGATCGACTCTTTCGCTCATCGCAACAGCCCGCGCACGATCAGCTCGGCCACCACGCCGATCGAGCGGCCCGAGGTGTCCACGGTCAGCGTGCACACCTCGCGGTACAGCTCGGCTCGTTCGGTGGTCAGGGTCGCCAGCCGGCCGGCCAGGTCATCGGCCAACAATGGCCGATGACGGCTGCGGCCCAGCCGGCGCAGCAACTCAGGTTCGGCGGCCGTCAACAGCACCACCGGCACCCGCGCCTCGATCAGGCCACGGCGCACCTCGTCGCTGGTCACCGCCCCGCCGCCGAGGGCCAGCACGCCGCTGAAGCTGGTCAGCGCGTCGAGCACCACGGCCGACTCCAGCTTGCGGAAGGCGGCCTCGCCGTCAGCTGCGAAGATCTGCGCAACACCGCGGCCCTCGGCCTGCACGATCAGCTGGTCGGAGTCGGCGAACGGCACCCCCAGCCGGGTGGCCAGTCGCGCCCCGACGCTGGACTTGCCGGTGCCGGGCAGGCCGACCAGCACCGCCCGCGGCCGGGTCACCGATCCGGACGGGCTGACCGATGCGGTCTCGCTCACCGATCCGGCCCCGCCGCTGACCGATCGGGGCCCGCCGCTGACCGATCGGGGCCCGCGGCTGACCGATCCAGACCCACGGCTGACTGATCCGGCCCTGCGGCTGACCGATCGGGGCCCGCGGCCAGGCCGCGCTCGCGCAGTCGGGCCAGGTATCCCTCGACATTGCGCCGGGTCTCGGCGACCGAGTCGCCGCCGAACTTCTCCAGCACCGCGTCGGCCAGCACCAGTGCCACCATGGCCTCGGCCACCACCCCGGCGGCCGGTACCGCGCAGACGTCCGAGCGCTGGTTGATCGCCACCGCCGGCTCGCCGGTGGCCACGTCGACCGTGCGCAGCGCGCGCGGCACCGTGGAGATCGGCTTCATGGCGGCCCGTACCCGCAGCAACTCGCCGGTGGACATGCCGCCCTCGGTGCCGCCGGCCCGGCTGCTGCCCCGGCGCAGTACCCCGTCGGCGTCCCGCTCGATCTCGTCGTGCGCCCGCGAACCGGGGGTGCGGGCCAGCGTGAAACCATCGCCGACCTCGACCCCCTTGATCGCTTGGATGCCCATCAGCGCCGCCGCCAACCGGGAATCCAACCGCCGGTCCCATTGGATATGGCTGCCAAGCCCCGGCGGCAGGCCGTACACCACCACCTCGACCACGCCACCCAGGGTGTCGCCGGCCCGCTTGCAGTCATCGATGTGCCGCAGCATCGCCTCGGCGGCGGCCGGATCCAGGCAGCGCACCTCGGAGGAGTCGATCCGGGCCAGCTCGTCCCGGCCCGGCACCAGGCCGGCCGGTGCGCTGACCTCGCCGATCGCCAACACGTGGCTGAGCACCTCGGCCGCCAGCACGTCGGCCAGGAACCGCTTGGCCACCGCCCCCAGCCCGACCCGGGCGGCCGTCTCGCGAGCACTGGCCCGTTCCAGCACCGGCCGGGCCTCGGTCAGCTCGTACTTCTGCATGCCGACCAGGTCGGCGTGCCCGGGCCGCGGCCGGGTCAGCGGCTCGTTGCGGGCGAGCCCGGCCAGCAACTCGGCGTCGACCGGGTCCGCCGACATCACCGTCTGCCACTTCGGCCATTCGGTGTTGCCGATCCGGATCGCCACCGGGCCGCCCATGGTCAGGCCGTGCCGGATGCCACCGGTCAGCTCGACCTCGTCCTGCTCGAACTTCATCCGGGCACCCCGGCCGTAGCCGAGCCGACGTCGGGCCAGTTCGCCGGCCACCTGCTCGCTGGTGACCGCGACTCCGGCCGGCAGGCCTTCCATGATCGCCACCAGGGCAGGGCCGTGCGACTCACCCGCGGTCATCCAGCGCAGCACGGCGTCGATTGTCTCAGGCCGGCTGATCAGGGCCGCCAGCACCGCGCGAGAATGAACCGATGGCGCGGAGTGCGGAGGGCTCGGGCTGGGCGATCGACCCGGACACCCTGAACCCGACCGTGCTGGACCGGGCCCGGGTGACCGCCGGGCTGGCCGAGGCCGGACCGGTGGACCGGCTGCTGCTGCTCGGCGTGCTCGGCCGGATCGACGAGGCGCTCCAGGAAGCCGGCCGACTACTCGCCGACCCCGGCATCGCCGCGGATCCCTGGTGGGTGCTGCTGTTGACCGCCGACCTGCACCGCTGGCACCGCGACCTGGCGCGGGCCGAGGACTACCAGCTGCGCGCCTGGCCACACGCGCTGAGCCGGGACCGGCAGGCCACCACGCTGCAGCACGTCGGCCAGCGCTGGTATGACGGCGCCGACCTGCACCGCGCCGCGACGCACTTCGAGCTGGCGCTGACCATGCGCCGAGGCTTCGCGGACCCGGCCAGCATCGCCGGCAGCGAGCAGGCCCTGGCAGCGGTGCGCGGCAAGCTCGGCCTGGACGCGATCGTGCTGGCCGGCGGCCGGGGGGTCCGGCTGGGCGGTCAGGAACTCGGCGCCAAGGCGCTGATTCCACTGGCCGGCTGGCCGCTGGCCGATCACGTGCTGCTGGCGGCCAGCGGCGCCAGCACCCGAGTCCAGGTCGGGCCGCGCCGGACCGCGCTCGGCTCGCCGGTGTTCTGCACCGAGCAGCCGGCCGGGTCCGGGCCGGTGGCCGCGATCGCCGCCGCGCTGCCGCTGGTCCGCCAGCCGATGGTGGCGGTGCTGGCCGGTGACCTGCCGTTCATCGGCGATGCGCTGGGCCAGTTGAGCCAGTGCGTGGCCGTCGGCGGCCGGGACGTCGGGCTGCTGGTCGACACCACCGGCCGGTCCAACTACCTGGCCGCGGTGTGGCGCACCGCCGCGCTGCGCGCGGCGGTGGCTCGGTTGGGCACGCCGGCCGGCCTGCCCGTTCGGGCGCTGTACCAGGACGTCGACATCGGCCACGTTCCCGACTTCGACGCCTGCTCGGCCGACATCGACACGCCCGCCGACCGGCGGGTCGCCGAACAGCGGATCAGCAGCCGCAGCCCGGGACGGCTGCCCGCATCGCCGCTCGCATGGCCGCGACTGGAGCTGCACGCCCCGTCATGAGTTCCACCTGCCGGGCGGCCTGGTAGAGCAGCATGCTGGCGCCGCTGATCACCGCCGCGCCGGCCTGCTCGGCGGTTCGAGCCAGCGCGGTGGGCCAGCCGGCGTAGACGGCGTCCAACACCGTGCAATCCGGCCCGATCGCCAACCCGGCGGCCAGTTCGTCGGCAACTCCGGGCGGCAGGGTGGAGATCAGCAGGTCGGCGGCTGCCGGTTCGCCCAGCCGGCCGACCCGCACCGGCATGCCCAACCGGTCGGCGGTCGCCAGCAGCTCGGCGGCCCGAGCCGGCTCGCGCACCAGCACGGTGATCTCGGCGGCGCCGGAGACGGCGGCGAGCGCCGCCTGGGCGGTGCCGCCGGCCCCGAGGATGGTGACCCGGCGCGGCCGGACGGCCTGCTCGGCGAGCGCGTCGGCGATGCCGATCCAATCGGTGTTGTCGGCATGCCAGCCGGCCGGGGCGGGCAGCAGCGTATTGCCGGCGCCGATCGCGGCGGCGGCCGGGCTGGCAGTGGCGGCCACCCGCAGCACCGCCCGCTTCAACGGCATGGTGCAGGAGAAGCCGGCGGCGTCCGGGTGCTCGGCCAGCACCCGGGACAGATCGGCCTCGGCACACTCGATGGCGGTGTAGCGCCAGCCGGTCAGTCCGAGCGCGGCATACGCGGCCTGGTGCAGCACCGGCGACAGGCTGCGCCCGACCGAGGTGCCGAGCACCCCGGCCAGCCGGGCCGGCGCTGGCGGCCGGGCAGGCTCAGCCGGCACGTCCGGTCAACCGCAACCCCAGCCGTTGGCCTTGCAGGTCTGGACCGCCTGCAGGAACGCGTTCTCGTCGGTGAAGAAGCTCAGGTGCCCGGCCGCGTCGCCGTTGACGTAGTACATCCAGCTGCCGGCGGCCGGCTGCACCGCTGCCTGCAACGAGTTGTCGCCCGGGTTGTCGATCGGCGTCGGCGGCAGCCCCGGATGGGTGTAGGAGTTGTACGGCGAATCGAGGGTGGCGAAGTCGACCTGCTTGGGGTTCAGCCCGGCCAGCTTCGCGCCGTACACGCTGGTGGCGTCGATCTGCAGCGGCCGGCCGGCGGCCAGCCGGTTCAGGATGACCCGGGCCACCTTCGGCCGGTCGGCATCGAACTTGGCCTCGCCCTCGATGATCGAGGCGATCACCAGCGCCTGGTAGGGGGTGATCCCGGCCGCTCGCGCGGCCTGGGGGATGCCGAGCTTGGCGTACTGGGTGCCGAACTGGCCGGTCAGCTGCTGCAGCACCTCGTCCGGCGTGCTGCCCGGATTGAACTGATAGGTCGCGGGATAGAGGAAACCCTCGGCGGTGCTCGGCTTGAAGCCCTCCGGCAGGCCGAGGTCGCCGATCCTGCCGGCCGCCGCCTGCAGTTGGGCGACCGGCAGGCCGGTCTTGGCGGCCAGCGCGGCCAGCACCTGGCTTTCGGTGTAGCCCTCCGGGATGGTGACCTGGGTGATCAGCTTGTTGGCCGGGTCCAGGATCGCGGTCAACGCGACCGCGCCGGAGGCGTGCAGCGGCACCCGGAACACGCCAGGTTGGATGTCGCTGGCCCGGCCGGACTTCTTGGCGGCGTTGGTGAAGGCCCGGCTGGACTGCACCACGCCGGCCTTCACCAGGATCGCCGCGACATCGCTGGCGCCGTCGCCGGGCGCGATGGTGACCTGGGTGAAGCCGGTGCCGCTGCCGGTGTAGTCAGGGGTCTTGAAGTGGCCGGCGGCCGAACGCACCAGCACGTAGCTGGCGACGATCAGGGCGAGGATGACCAGCAGCGACACCACCGGGAAGACCCGATGCCGGCGCCGTCGGCGCTTGGCCTGGTGGCGTTGCGAGCGTTTCGCGCCACCGGGCACGTAATTCGCCGGTTCGTCGGACCCGAACAGCGGATGATCGTCATCACGAAGCTCGTCGATCGAACCCTCCACGCGTGTCGGCCCCTTATCCGCGTCTGAAGCATCTGGTCATGTCACAGCATTGGCAATGTCGCAGCATCTGGCAATGTCGCGGCATCTGGCAATTCGGTGGTTCTGGTGCCCTAATCGGTACTGCCCGTGCCGTACTCGGCACCCCCCGGGCCGTGTGCGGTGCCAGCACCACGCCGGCCCGCCAAGAAGGACCGCAGGATTTCCACTGCAGCCGCTTGGTCTACCACAGCCCGCTGTGCGCGTGCACGCACCCCACTGCTACTGAGATTACGCTGTGCCAGCACCGTGGTCATCCGCTCGTCCACGTAGTGCACCGCGACCGGCTCGATCAGCGGCCGCAACGCCTCGCCGAAAGCCCGCGCGGCGGCCGCCGCCGGACCCTCCCGGCCGGCCAGTGTCTTCGGCAGTCCGACCACCACGCCGACCGCCTGATGCTCGGCCACCAGCTCGCACAGCGCCGCCAGATCGGTCCGCCGCTCACCCGGATCGAACGCGATGGTTGCCACCGGGAAGGCCAGGATGCCGGCCGGATCGCTGCGGGCCACCCCGATTCGCACCGCGCCGACGTCGACGCCGAGCCAGATCCCGGCCGGCGGCTGACCGCCCCCGCTCACCGCCGCTCCGCCGAGGACCGAGTCACTCGCGGCTGGCCAGCGCGGCGGTGACCGCCGCCAGCGCTGCCGCCGCCTGCGTCGGGTCGCCGCCGGCGCCCTGCGCCAGGTCCGGCTTGCCCCCGCCGCGGGCCCGCAACACCGGCGCGAACTCGCGCACCAGCTCCCCGGCCGACAGGCCGGCTCGCTGGCCGGCCTGGTTCACGCTGGCCACGAAGTGCGCCTTGCCGGCCACCTCGGAGATCAGCACCACCACCGCCGGCCGACCCTGGTCCAGCCGGTTGCGGACGTCGGTGGCCAGCGTGCGCAGGTCGTTGCCGCCGACGCCGTCCGGCGCCAGTGCGGCGACCAGTTGGACGCCGTCAACCTCGACCACCTGGGCGGCCAACTCGCCGGCTCGGGCCAGCACCGCGGCCATCCGACCGCGCTCCAGCTCCTTCTCCACCGTCCGCAGCCGCTCCACCAGGGCGGCGACCCGATCCGGCGCCTCGGCGGCCGGCACCTTCAACGTCTCGGAGATGGCGTTCAGCAGCGCCCGTTCGGTGGCCAGATAGCGCAGCGCGTCCAGGCCGACGAAGGCCTCCACCCGGCGCACCCCGGCGCCGACCGAGGACTCGCCGACCAGGGTGAGCGCGCCGACCTGGGAGGAGTGCTCGACGTGGGTGCCGCCGCACAGCTCCCGAGACCAGGCGCCGCCGATCTCGACCACCCGTACCTCGGTGTCGTAGGTCTCGCCGAACAGCGCCAGCGCGCCGATCTCGCGAGCCCGCTGCAGTGGCAGGTATTGCACGCTGACCGGCAGGTCGGCCCGCAGTGCCCGATTCGACACGTCCTCGATGTCACGTTTGCTGGTCTCCGACAGCGCGCCACCCCAGGCGAAGTCCAGCCGCAGGTAACCGGGCTTGTTGTAGGACCCGCTCTGCAGCGCGGTCGGGCCGAGCACCTCCCGCAGCGCCGCGTGCACGACGTGGGTGCCCGAATGCGCCTGCCGGGCCGAGCGGCGCCATTCCGGATCCACCTGGGCGTCGGCCTCGGCCCCGGCCACCAGCTCGCCGTCGGCCACCTGCACCCGATGCACGATCAGGCCCTTGACCGGCTTCTGCACGTCCAGCACCCGCAGTAGCGCGCCGTCGGTGGCGATGGTCCCCTCGTCGGCGATCTGACCGCCGGACTCGGCGTAGAACGGTGTTTCGTCCAGCACCACCTCGACGATCGTGCCGGTGCCGGCCGCCGGCACCAGCTCGCCGTCGGCGACGATGCCGCGAATTCGGGACACCGTCCGCAGTTCGGTGTAGCCGGTGAACACCGTCTCGCCGGCATCGCGCAGCTGCCGGAAGGCCGGCGAGTTGCCGTGCGCGCTCTTGTTCGCCTTGGCGTCGGCCTTGGCCCGCTCCCGCTGCTCGGTCATCAGCCGGCGGAAGCCCTCGACGTCCACCGACAGGCCCTGCTCGGCCGCCATCTCCAGGGTCAGGTCGACCGGGAAACCGTAGGTGTCATGCAGCCGGAAGGCCTGCTCTCCGGGCAGCGTCGCACCGCCGGCGGACCGCACCGAGGTCACCGCAGTGTCGAAGATGGTGGTGCCGGCAGCCAGCGTCCGGCGGAAGGTGTCCTCCTCGGCGTAGCCGATCATGGCGATCCGGTCGAAGTCGGTAGCCAGCTCCGGATAGGACGGCGCCATGCAGTCACGGGCCACCGGCAGCAGCTCGGGCAGCGCCCGGTCGGGGTAGCCGAGCAACCGCATCGAGCGCACCGCGCGGCGCAGGATCCGGCGCAGCACGTAGCCACGACCCTCATTCGACGGGGTGACCCCGTCGCCCATCAGCATCAACCCGGTCCGGACGTGGTCGGCGATCACCCGCAACCGCACGTCGTCTGGATGGGATTCGGCCGCGGTGTGCCCGGAGTGCGCGCCGTACTTGGCGCCGGTCAGCTCAGCCGCCCGGTCCAGGATCGGCCGGGTCTCGTCGATCTCGTACAGGTTGTCGACGCCCTGCAGGATGGTGGCGATCCGCTCCATGCCCATGCCGGTGTCGATGTTCTTGCTGGGCAGCTCGCCCAGGATCTCGTACTCGCCCTTGCCCGGCCCGGTGGCATCGCCCCGCTCGTAGGCCATGAACACCAGGTTCCAGAACTCCAGATACCGGTCCTCGTCCACCGCCGGGCCGCCGTCCGGGCCGTACTGCGGGCCGCGGTCGTAGAACAGCTCGCTGCAGGTGCCGGCCGGCCCCGGAATGCCCATGTCCCAGGTGTTGTCGGCCTTGCCCCGCCGGACGATCCGCTCGGCCGGGACGCCGATCACCCGCTGCCAGATGTCGGCCGCCTCGTCGTCGTCGAGGTAGACGGTGGGCCAGATCCGTTCCGGGTCCAGGCCGAAGCCGCCGTCGGCGACCGGCTTGGTGGACAGCTCCCAGGCGAGGGAGATGGCGCCCTGCTTGAAGTAGTCGCCGAAGGAGAAGTTGCCGTTCATCTGGAAGAAGGTGCCGTGCCGGGTGGTCTTGCCCACCTCTTCGATGTCCTGGGTACGAATGCACTTCTGCACGCTGGCGGCACGGCGCCACGGCGCAGCCTGTTGGCCAATGAAGTACGGCACGAACTGCACCATGCCGGCATTGACGAACAGCAGGTTGGGGTCGTCGAACGGCAGCGGCGCGCTGGGCACCACGGTGTGCCCATTCGCTTCGAAGTGCGCGAGGAAGCGCCGCCGGATCTCGGCTGAGCGCATGGTTGAACTCCTTCGTTGGACGTCAGTGCTGTCAAGCCTATTCGGCTTCTCAACCGCTTTCGGCGCGATGGCTGGCCGCGATCGGGTCGTCCAAGGCCTGGCCGCTGGCGGATCCGGAGTCCAGGCCGGTCGCCTCGCGCAGCACCGCCTCCTGGCTGGCCATCGCCTCCCGGACGTCGGTGGCGAACTCACGCAGCGCCTGGCCCAGCTCGGTCAGCCCGGCGGCGAAGCTCCGCGCCACGCCCTGCGGAGTGAGCCGCTCGGCCGCCCGGGACAGCTTGCGGACGATCAGCACCCCGACGGTGGCGCCCAGCGCGAGCCAGAACAGCCGGCGCATCAGCGATTCCCGCGCCGGGCGGTCCGCCGGCCGCGCCGGGATTCGGTGACGGCTTGGGCGTCCTGCCGCTTGCGCACGGTGGACCGCACCCCGTAGGAGAAGGCGGCCACCTTGATCAGCGGGCTGCCGACGGTGGCCGACACGATCGAGCTGAGCGCGGCCGCGTTGCTGGTGATCGAGCCGACGCCGCGAGTGATGTCCTCCAGCTGCTCCAGCTGGCTGTTCACGTTAGCCACCGTGGTCTGGGCGCCGGTCAGCAGCGGCTCGGCTCCCTCGTGCGTCTTGCGCAGCGCGAGGGTGGCCTCATCGAGGGTCCTGCCAAGCTTGAGCAGCGGAATGGCGAGCAGCAACACGAGCAGGACGAAGGCTCCGGCCGCGATCAGCGCGGCGATGGCTCCAGCGTGCACGACGGCCCTTCCCTCCATTGGCGACGCGGCGTTCGGGCGTCGCCAGCACCCTACCCGGTGGGCTCTGCCTGCTGTCTCGCCTGCTCGGCTCCGCGCTCGCTCCGCTCGCTAGAGCTCCTCGTCGCTAGCGCTCCTGCGGTGCTCACTCGCTGTCGCCTTCATGC
The DNA here is from genome assembly GCA_045807085.1 of Jatrophihabitantaceae bacterium. Lineage (GTDB taxonomy): Bacteria > Actinomycetota > Actinomycetes > Mycobacteriales > Jatrophihabitantaceae > Jatrophihabitans_A. The sequence continues at coordinate 13,421 of JBJMIB010000040.1, read as the reverse complement.
TCGCTGCTCGGCTCCGCGCTCGCTCCACTCCTCGTCGCTAGCGCTGCTGCGGTGCTCACTCGCTGTCGCCTTCGGTCCGTCCCCGGATCGCGGCCCGCAGCTTGGCCACCCGCTCGCCGATCGCCCGCTCGGTGCCGCGCTGGCTGGGCCGGTAATAGTCGGTGCCGACCAGCTCGTCCGGCGGGTACTGCTGACTGGCCACCCCCTCCGGCAGGTCGTGCGGGTAGACGTAGCGCTGGGCGTGGCCAAGCTTGCGGGCGCCGGGATAGTGCCCGTCCCGCAGCGGCGGTGGCACCGGGCCTGCCTTGCCGGCCTGCACGTCGGCGATGGCCTCACCGATCGCGGTGATCACCGCATTGGACTTCGGCGCCAGTGCCAGGTGGATGGTGGCCTGGGCGAGGTTGATCCTGGCCTCCGGCATGCCGATCAGCGCTACCGCCTGGGCGGCTGCGGTGGCCGTCAGCAGCGCGGTCGGGTCGGCCAGCCCGATGTCCTCGCTGGCATGCACCACCAGCCGGCGGGCGATGAAGCGGGGATCCTCACCGGCCACGATCATCCGGGCCAGGTAGTGCAGCGCGGCATCGACGTCCGAGCCGCGAATGGACTTGATGAACGCGCTGATCACGTCGTAGTGCTGGTCGCCGTCCCGGTCGTAGCGGACCGCTGCCTGGTCGACCGCCTGTTCCAACTCGGCCAGCCCGATCTCCGGCTTGGCCGCCGAGGTCGCCACCGGTGCGCCGACGGCGGCGCGGACCGAGCCAGCCGCCGCCTCCAGCGCGGTCAGCGCCCGCCGGGCGTCCCCGCCGGCCAGCCGGACCAGGTGCTCGCGGGCCGGCTCGGCCAGCGTGACCGAGTCATTCAGCCCACGCGGGTCGGTCAGCGCCCGGCTGACCAGGGTGTCGATGTCGGCATCGGTGAGCGGCTGCAGGGTCAACAGCAGGCTGCGCGACAGCAGCGGCGAGACCATCGAAAAGTACGGGTTCTCGGTGGTGGCCGCCACCAGGGTCACCGTCCGGGCCTCCACCGCGGCCAGCAGCGAGTCCTGCTGGGTCTTGGAGAACCGGTGGATCTCGTCGATGAACAGCACGGTCGGCCGGCCGCCGTGTTCCAGGGTGCGGCGTGCGGTGTCGATCACCGCCCGGACGTCCTTGACCCCGGCGTTCAGCGCGGACAGCTGGACGAACCGGCGGTTGTTCGCGGTAGAGACGATCTTGGCCAGCGTGGTCTTGCCGGTGCCGGGCGGCCCGAACAGGATCAGCGACATCGGCGCGTCACCCTCGACCAGCCGGCGCAGCGGCGAGCCGGGGCCGAGCAGGTGCTGCTGGCCGATCACCTCGTCCAGGCTGCGCGGGCGCATCCGGACGGCCAGCGGAGCGTTCTCCGGCACCGCCTCGGGCGCCTCGCGGCTGTCGTCGAAGCCGGCGTCGTCGAATCGGTCGGCGGCGGGATCGCCGAACAGGGTCACGCCGCCACCCTAATCCCTGCGCCGACACTAGATTGGGACGCGAGGAAGAGGAGCAGCGATGGCCGTGATGACCTCCCGACGCCGGATCACCCGGCTGCGGCCGGGCACGGTCGTCGAGGAGGGCGATGAGCTGACCGTCGAGGCGCCGCTGAACCTGATCTGCGACGGCGAGTCGATCGCCACCCTGATGCGCACCCCCGGCCACGACCTGGAACTGGCCGCTGGCTGGCTGGCGGTGGAGTCCGGCGTGCGCTCCGGCGACGACCTGCTCGGCCTGCGCCAGTGCCGCACCGCCGACGACCTCAGCCTGCGCGCCGCCGACGGGCTCAGTGGTCGCGGCATGGACCAGGTGCACCTGGCGCTCCGGCCGGGCGTCACCCCGCCACGACCACGGGCCTGGGTGACCGGCGCCGCCTGCGGGGTGTGCAGCGCCGATGTGCTGGACCTGTCGCCGCTGCGCCGGTTCGACCCGCACACCACCGGCTGGCAGGTTCCCGCGGCGGTGCTGCAGGAACTGCCGGAGGCGCTGCGCACCCAGCAGCGGACGTTCGCCCGGACCGGCTCGCTGCACGCGGCCGGGCTGGCCACCGGCGACGGCGAGCTGCTGGTGGTCCGGGAGGACGTCGGCCGGCACAACGCGGTCGACAAGGTGACCGGTTGGGCGGTGCTGGCCGACCGGCTGCCGCTCACCGACGTGCTACTGGTGGTCAGCGGCCGGGTGTCGTTCGAGATCGTGCAGAAGGCGGTGGCGGCCGGCTGCGCGGGCATCGTGGCGGTGTCCGCCCCGTCCGACCTGGCGGTGGATCTGGCGCGCGAGTACGACCTGGTGCTTGCCGGAATGGTGCGCACCGGCCGGATGAACGTCTACGCCGGCGTGGATCGGATCATCGGTCTGTAGTGTCGCGTCACCGTCACCTCCGCTCGGCCGCCACGGCCGTCACCCTGCTGGGCCTGGGCCTGGGCTTGGTCGGCTGCGGTTCGGCCGGCTCGCCGCCGGCCACCCGAGTACCGGCCGACACCGCGGCATCGACGTCCGCTGCCGGCAGCCCGAGCCAGGCCACCCCGGAGCCGAGCCGGAGCGCGGTGCCCCGGTTCGACCACGTCGTGGTGGTGGTCGAGGAGAACCACTCCTATGCCGACATCATCGGCAACCCGGCCGCCCCGTACCTCGGCTCGCTGGCCGGCGGCGGCGCGCTGTTCACCCAGTCGTTCGCGATCACCCATCCCAGCGAACCGAACTACCTCGCGCTGTTCTCCGGTTCCACGCAGGGACTGACCAACGACTCCTGCCCGCACAGCTTCACCACCGCGAATCTGGGCGGGCAGCTGATCGGGGCCGGCCTGAGCTTCGCCGGCTACTCCGAGTCGATGCCGTCGGCCGGTTACCTCGGTTGTAGCAATGGCCCGTACGCGCGCAAGCACAACCCGTGGGTGAACTTTCCGAGCACCGTGCCGGCCGCGGCGAACTTGCCGCTCAGCGCGTTCCCGGCCGACTTCAGCGCATTGCCGACCGTTTCCTTCGTTATTCCCGACTTGACCGACGACATGCACGACGGCAGCGTGGCGACCGGCGACAGCTGGCTGAAGGCGCACCTGGGCGGCTACGCCCGCTGGGCCATGACCCATCACAGCCTGCTGATCGTGACCTGGGACGAGGACGACAGCAGCGCGAACAACCACATACCGACGATCTTCTACGGCCAGCAGGTCAAGACCGGCCGGTACGCCGAGCGGATCACCCACTACCGGGTGCTGCGCACGCTGCAGGACGCCTATGGGCTGGCCGGGGTGGGCAACAGCGTCCCGGCGGCGCCCGTCACCGACAGCTGGCAGCACTAGCGACAGTTGGCAGCGCTAGCGACCAGCTGGCAGCACTAGCGACAGCTGGCAGCGCTAGCGACCCGTCCGGGCGGGGTCGCTACTCAGCCGGACGGCTCGGTCGGCAGCGCGTCCACCTCGCTGGCCCGGGCCGCGTTGCGCGGCACCGGCTTGGCATCGACGCCGGCCTCCCGCCGCTGCTCCGGGGTGATCGGCGCCGGCGCCTCGGTCAGCGGGTCGTACCCGCCGCCGGTCTTCGGGAACGCGATGACGTCCCGAATCGAGTCGGTGTCCGAGAGCAGCGCGCAGATCCGGTCCCAGCCGAAGGCGATGCCGCCGTGTGGCGGGGCACCGTAGGCGAAGGCGTCCAGCAGGAAACCGAACTTCTCCTGCGCCTGCTCCGGCGAGAGCCCCATCACCGCGAACACCCGCTCCTGGATGTCCCGGCGGTGGATACGGATCGAGCCGCCGCCGATCTCGTTGCCGTTGCAGACGATGTCGTAGGCGTAGGCCAGCGCGCTGCCCGGGTCGGTGTCGAAGCTGTCGAAGAACTCCGCCTTCGGGCTGGTGAAGGCATGGTGCACGGCGGTCCAGGCGCCCGAGCCGACCGCGACGTCCCCGCTCGCGGTAGCCTCGGCGCTCGGCTCGAACAGCGGCGCGTCCACCACCCAGAGGAACGACCAGTCGCCCGGCTTGAGCAGGCCGGCCCGCCGGCCGATCTCCAGCCGGGCCGCGCCCAGCAGCGCCTGCGCGCCCTTGCGGGCACCGGCGGCGAAGAACACGCAGTCACCGGCCCGGGCACCGACGAACTCGGCCAGGCCGGCCCGCTCGGACTCGGACAGGTTCTTCGCCACCGGCCCGGACAGCTCGCCGTCCTCGCCGATCAGCACGTAGGCCAGCCCGCGCGCGCCGCGCTGCTTGGCCCATTCCTGCCAGGCGTCCAACTGCCGGCGCGGTTGGGAGGCGCCGCCGGCCATCACCACCGCCCCGACAAATTCGGCATTGGCCGGGCTGAACACCCGGAACGGGGTGTCGGCGAAGTACCGGGTGCAGTCGGTCAGCTCCAGTTCGAAGCGTAGGTCGGGCTTGTCCGAGCCGTAGCGGTTCATCGCCTCGGTGTAGCTGAGCCGCGGGATCTCGGCCGGGATCTGGTAGCCGATCAGCTGCCAGAGCGCGCGCAGCACCTCCTCGGCGACCGCGATCACGTCGTCCTGCTCGACGAAGCTCATCTCGAGGTCCAGCTGGGTGAACTCCGGCTGCCGGTCGGCGCGGAAGTCCTCGTCGCGATAACAGCGGGCGATCTGGAAGTAGCGTTCCAGGCCAGCCACCATCAGCAGCTGTTTGAACAGCTGCGGCGACTGCGGCAGCGCGTACCAGGAACCCGGTTGCAGCCGGGCCGGCACCAGGAAGTCGCGGGCGCCCTCCGGCGTCGAGCGGGTCAGCGTGGGTGTCTCCACCTCGTGGAAGCCGTGGTCGTAGAGCACCGCCCGGGCAGCCCGGTTCACCTCGCTGCGCAGCCGTAACGCGGCGGCCGGCGCCGGGCGTCGCAGGTCCAGGTAGCGGTACTTCAGCCGGGCTTCCTCACCGACCTCGGTGTGCTCGTCGATCTGGAACGGCAGCGGCGCGGCTGGGTTGAGCACCTCAAGCCTGTCGGCGACCACCTCCACCTCGCCGGTCGGGATGTTCGGGTTGACCTTGCCCGCCAGCCGGCCGCGCACCTGGCCGGTCACCTGCACGCACCACTCGTTGCGCAGGTCGTGCGCGACGGCGTCGTCACGGATCACCACCTGCACCACCCCGCTGCCGTCGCGCAGATCGATGAAGGCGACCCCACCGTGATCACGGCGGCTGGCCACCCAGCCCGCCAGGGTGACCGTCTGACCCTCGTCGGACGCGCGCAGCGATCCGGCCTCATGCGTGCGGAGCACAGAACTTCCCTTCGGTGTCGTGAATGCCATTCTCCCATCGCCGGACGGGCAGCCGTTCGCAGCTCCCACCTGAGGGTCGCGGCCCGATCAGGGGATCTCGTCCGGCAGCACGAAGTCGGGCCGGACGATCTGCGGGCGCAGATCCTCGGCCGGCGGTAGCCAGGCATCCGGATCCGCCGGCAACTGCTCACCGGTACGGATATCGCGCACCGAGTCGCCGTGCTCGGCGCCGGCTGAGCCGTCTTGGGCGGGGAACCAGACGAACGGGATGCCGCGCCGCTCGGCGAACCGGATCTGCTTGCCGTACTTCTGCGGGCTGGGCGCCACCTCGCAGGGCACTCCCCTGGCCCGCAACCGCTGCGCGATCAGCTCGCTGCTGCCTCGGCTCAGCTCGTCGGACAGCGCCACCAGCACCGCCGAGGGCACCGAACGGGACGCGGTGAGCTTCTTGCGGGCGAACAGCGGGATGAGCATGCGGGACACCCCGAGCGATATCCCGACGCCGGGATAGCTGGTCCGGCCGTCGCTGGCCAGGGAGTCGTAGCGGCCGCCGGAGCAGATCGAGCCGAGGCTCTCGAAGCCCGCCAGCCGGGTCTCGAACACCGTGCCGGTGTAGTAGTCCAGGCCGCGCGCGATGCTCAGGTCGGCCACCACGGTGAACCGGTCGCTGTTCAGCCCGGAGCAGCCGTCGACCACCGCGGCCAGCTCGGCCAGGCCCTCGGCCAGCAGCGGGTGGCTGACCTCCAGTGCCTGCACCTGCTCGACGAAGGAGGAGTCCGGCGTGCGGATCTGGGCCAACGCCACGCACCGGTCGGCCTGCTGGCCGGTCAGGCCGGCATCGTCGACCAGCATCGCCAGGATGATCTCGGCCGGTACCTTGTCAATCTTGTCGATCACCCGCATCACCGCCGCCGGGTCAGCCGCCCCGAGGCCGCGGAAGTAACCCTCGATCAGCTTGCGGTTGTTCACCTGCAGGGTCAACGTCGGCACCGGCAGCGCGGACAGCGCCTCGGCCATCACCCGAGCCACCTCCACGTCGTGGTGGAACGGCAGCACGTCGCGGGCGACCACGTCGATGTCGGCCTGGGTGAACTCCCGATAGCGGCCCTCCTGCGGCCGCTCACCGCGCCAGACCTTCTGGATCTGGTAGCGCCGGAACGGAAACTCCAGCTTGCCGGCGTTCTCCAGCACGTAGCGGGCGAACGGCACCGTCAGGTCGAAGTGCAGGCCGAGCACCGAGGAGTCCGGCGCGGACGGATCGGCATCCTCGGTGGCGTGCAGCCGGCGCAGCAGGTAGACCTCCTTGTCCACCTCGCCCTTGCGCAGCAGCTGCTCCAGCGGCTCGGCGGCCCGGGTCTCGATCGGGGCGAAGCCGTGCAGCTCGAAGGTCTGCCGCAGCTGGTCGAGCACCTGTAGCTCGGCCAGCCGCTCGGCGGGCAGCAGCTCCGGAAACCCGCTCAGCGGCATCGGCTTGTCGGTCGGCCGAGGGCGCGCCGGCTGGCCGGTCTCGACCGGCTGGACCGGCTCGGAGGAGGTCACATCAGCTCTTTCAGGAACGGGTTGGTGGCTCTTTCCCGACCTATGGTGGTGCGCGGACCGTGGCCGGGACAAACCATTACTTCGTCGGCCATCGGCAGGATCACCCGTTTGAGCGAGTCCAGCATGGCCGGCATCGAGCCGCCGGGCAGGTCGGTACGCCCGATGGAGCCGGCGAACAGCACGTCGCCGGTGAAGGCTACCGGCGCCTCGGCGGTGTCGGCCGCCAGCAGCACCGAGCCCTCGGTGTGGCCGGGCGCATGCCGGACGGTGAGGTCCAGGCCGGCGATCCGTAGGCCGGCGCCGTCTTCCAGGGTGCGGACGTCGGCCGGCTCGGCGAAGGTCAGGCCGTTGACACCCCAGATCGGCGCGCCGACCGGCAGCCCCATCAGCCACCACGGGTCGGCCAGCGCCCGGCGGTCGGCCGGATGGATGTAGGCCGGCACGTCGCGGGCCTGGCACACCGGCAGCACCGAGAAGGTGTGGTCGAGATGACCGTGGGTGAGCAGCACCGCAACCGGGTGCAGCCGGTAGGCGGCGATCAGCTCCGCCAACTGGCCGCCCACGCCGACGCCCGGATCGATCACGATGCACTGCTCGCCGGGGCCGGGGGCCACCAGGAAGCAGTTGGTGCCGAGCAACTGCGCCTCGATGCACTCGATGAGCACGTACCCTCTCCCTGACGACGTCGGTCTCGCTCCCGCAGTCCACGTTACTGAGCCGACTCATAGCCACACCGGGCACACCGGTCAGCCGCGTTTCGTAGAATTCGGCACCGTTGCCCGTCCCACCGCTGACCGACCGACCGATCGACTGACCGACCGACTGAAAAGGATGCCACGCGTGCCGACTAGCAAGCAGCGTCGCGACGCCGCCCGCCGCCACCTGGAGCGCCAACTGGTACGCCGCCAGCAGCGAGAGGTGCGCCGCCGCCAGCTGAACCTGATCGCGACCGTGGTCGGCGTGGTAGTGGTGGTCGGCCTGGTGGTGGTGATCACCGTCATGCTGCGCAATGACAACGGCAACTCCACCGCCAACGCGGCGAGCAGTAGCTCGGCCAGCGACTCCGCCTCCCCCTCGGCCTCACCGTCCAGCACCGCGGCGCCGCTGCCCAGCCGGGCGGCGCCACCGATCAAGGCACGGGCCGCGAAGAAGACCAGCGGGCCGTGCGGCTATGCCGAAAACGCCCGCAAGCTGACCTCGGGCAACCTGTTCGACGTGGGGCTGCCACCGGACCCCAAGCCGACCCCGACCACCGCCCGGACCGCCGTGTTCGCCACCAACCAGGGCACCATCACGGTGGCGCTGGACGCCAAGAACGCCCCGTGCAACGTGCAGAGCATCGCGTACCTGATCCAGAAGAGGTTCTACGACAACACCGGCTGCCCGCGCTCGGTCAACTCCGGCATCTTCGTGGTGCAGTGCGGCGACCCGACAGCCACCACCGGCGGCGGCCCGACCTACACCACCAAGGATGAGAACCTGGCCAAGGCCAGCTACACCCCCGGCACACTGGCGATGGCCAACTCCGGCGCGAACACCAACGGCAGCCAGTTCTTCTTCATCACCAAGGACTCCAACGGCAGCCTGGGCAAGAACTACACCGTGATCGGGCACGTCACGGCCGGCCTTGCCATCCTGCAGAAGGTGGCCGCCGGCGGCGACGACGGCTCCAACCAGGCCGGCGGCGGCAAGCCCAACATCCCGCTGTACTTCAAGACCGTCCGGCTCAAGGCCTGAGTTCCGACTGGTTGCTGTCGATCCCGGGCTCGCCGGCTAGTTGGCCGCGTGGATCCGGTACACGTCGTAGACGCCCTCGACGTTCTTCACGGTGCGCAGCAGGTTCACCAGGTGCTTGGGCTCGGCCAGCTCGAAGGTGAACCGGGACACCGCCACCCGGTCCCGGTTGGTGGCCACCGTGGCGGACAGGATGTTCACCCGCTCGTCGGACAGCACCCGCGACACGTCGGACAGCAGCCGGTGCCGGTCCAGCGCCTCCACCTGGATGGACACCACGAACACCGAGTCCGCCGACGGCGCCCATTCCACGTTGACCAGCCGGTCCGGCTCCTTCTGCAGCGCGCCGGCATTGGTGCAGGTCTGCCGATGCACCGAGACCCCGCCGCCGCGGGTGATGAAGCCGAGGATGTCATCGCCCGGCACCGGTGTGCAGCACTTGGCCAACTTCACCCAGACGTCGGACATGCCCGAGACCATCACACCGGCATTGCTGCCGGACCGGCGCGGCGCGCGCATCGGGATCGCCGTCTCGGCCAGGTCCTCGGTGGCACCCTCCACCCCGCCGAGCGAGGCGACCAGCTTCTGCACGATGGACTGCGCCGAGACGTGCCCCTCGCCGATCGCGACGTACAGCGCGGTCACGTCGGCCAGGTGCATGTCTCGTGCGATGGTGACCAGCTGGTCGCCGCCAAGCAGCCGCTGCATCGGCAACGCCGACTTGCGCATCGCCCGGGTCAGCGCGGTCTTGCCCGCCTCCACCGCGTCCTCGCGCCGTTCCTTGGCGAACCACTGCCGGATCTTGGTCTTGGCCCGGGGTGAGGCGACGAAGGCCAGCCAGTCCCGGGACGGCCCGGCGCCCTCGGCCTTGGAGGTGAACACCTCGATGCTGTCACCGTGGTCGAGCTTGGTCTCCAGCGCCACCAGCTTGCCGTTCACCCGCGCGCCGATGCAGCGATGCCCGACGTCGGTGTGCACGGCGTAGGCGAAGTCGACCGGGGTGGAGTCGGCCGGCAGCGGGATCACGTCGCCCTTCGGGGTGAAGACGTACACCTCGCGGCCAGCGCCCAGGTCGAACCGCAGGGTGTCCAGGAACTCCCCCGGCTCCTGCGCCTCGCGCTGCCAGTCCAGCAGCTGGCGCAGCCAGGCCATCTCGTCGCTGGCGGCGGTCGGGGTCGCCTCGGCGCCGGCTACCTCCTTGTACTTCCAGTGCGCGGCGATGCCGAACTCGGCCGTCCGGTGCATCGCCTGGGTCCGGATCTGCAGCTCCACCGGCTTGCCGCCCGGACCGATCACCGTGGTGTGCAGTGACTGGTACATGTTGAACTTCGGCATCGCGATGAAGTCCTTGAACCGGCCGGGCACCGGCTGCCAGTTGGCGTGGATCGCGCCGAGGGTGGCATAGCAGTCGCGCACCGTGTCGACCAGCACCCGGATGCCGACCAGGTCGTAGATGTCGGTGAACTCCCGGCCACGCACGATCATCTTCTGGTAGATCGAGTAGTAGTGCTTGGGCCGGCCGTAGACGTTCGCCTTGATGCTGCTGGCCTTGAGGTCCTTGTTGACCCGGTCGATGACCTCGTTCAGGTAGACGTCGCGCTGCGGCGCCCGATCGGCGACCAGCCGGACGATCTCGTCGTAGCGCTTCGGGTAGAGGGTGGCGAAGGCGAGATCCTCCAGCTCCCACTTGACCGTGTTCATGCCTAGCCGGTGCGCCAGCGGCGCCAGCACCTCCAGCGTCTCGCGGGCCTTGCGCTCCTGCTTGGCCGGCGGCAGGAAGCGCAGCGTGCGCATGTTGTGCAGCCGGTCGGCCAGCTTGATCACCAGCACCCGGGGGTCCCGGGACATCGCGACGATCATCTTGCGAATCGTCTCGGCCTCGGCCGCCTCGCCGTACTTGACCTTGTCCAGCTTGGTGACGCCCTCGACCAGGTGCGCCACCTCGGTACCGAAATGGACGGCCACCTCGTCGGTGGTCAGCCCGGTGTCCTCCACCGTGTCGTGCAGCAGCGCCGCCACCAGCGTGGTGGTGTCCATGCCCAGCTCGGCCAGGATGGTGGCCACCGCCAGCGGATGGGTGATGTAGGGGTCGCCGGACTTGCGCAGCTGACCCCGGTGCCGCTCCTCGGCCAGGTCGTAGCCACGCTGCAGCAGCCGCACGTCCACCTTGGGATGGGAAGCCTGGTGCACCGCCAGCAGCGGCTCCAGCACCGGCTTGACACCACCGGTCTGCTGGCGCTGTGGGGCGACTAGCCGGCGGGCGATCCGGTCCCGGACCCGGCGCCGGTGCGCGCCCTGCGGCTCGCTGACCGGCTTGGGCTTCTCGGCCGGCCTTCCGGTGGTTGGCTCCATCGCGGCGGGACGCGGTGGCGGCATCGGTGGCTGCTCACTGGCAGGCCCGGCCGGCGCTGGTCGGGTGCCGGCCGACCGGTCCACCGGACGGGGAGTGCCGCGGTCGACCGCGCGTCGCTCCCCCGCTGGTCGTTCGGTGGTTGGCCGCTCGTTGGTTGGCCGGTCGGTGGTTGGCCGGTCGGTAGCCGGTCGCTCGGTCTCGGATCGGTCGGTGGCGGGCCGGTCGGTAGCCGGGGGCTCGGTCGGTCGAACCGCCGGCGGCCTCGCCGGCGCTGCCTTCGTGGCAGCCGGCCTGGCCGTGGTTGCCGCCGGGCGTTCCGGCTTGTCGCGCCGTTCCGGCTTCTCCCGGCGTCCGGGCGTGGCAGTCGGTGTAGCGGTGGCGATCTGGGCGGTGGCCGAGTGCGCCTCAACGGCCTGAGTCCCGGCAGCCTGAGTCCCGGCAGCCTGGGCCGCGGACGATTGCGCGGTGGACGACCCGCCGGCAGCCGGCTCAGCACCAGCCGGCTCAGCGGCAGCCGGTTCGGGCGGTCGCGGGCTGGTTGCCTCGGTCGTCACCGATGTCCTCCCCTGGCTGCGGGTCAACACCAGTCTAGGCCCAGCCAGGTCCCCTCGCTGGCCGACGTAATCGGTTACAGCGCGCCGTAGATCACATTCGATCGGCATCCGGCGGATGCATTGCGCGGCCCGAACCGACATCCTCCAGCGCGGATCCTCATAGGTTCAGGCCGCACCACAACGCCGGCGCGCGAGCGCCGTCAGAGCACCAGCAGCGCTATCGGCTCCAAGTCGGTCAACCGCGCCCGGCCGCCGAGGAAGGACAGCTCGATCAGCACGCCGACCCCGGTCACGGTGGCACCGGCGCGGCCCAGCAGATCCACGGTGGCGGCCATGGTGCCGCCGGTGGCCAGCACGTCGTCGACCACGAAGACGCTGCGCCCGTCGACCACACCGGTGGGAATCTCGATCTCGGCGCTGCCGTACTCCAGCTGATAGCTCGCCCGTACCGTCGGCGGCGGCAGCTTGCCGGCCTTGCGCACCGGGACCATGCCGGCGCCGACCGCACGGGCCAGCGCGGCGGCCACGATGAATCCGCGCGCTTCCACCCCGGCGATCAGGTCGGCGGCAGCGACCGCCGGCAACGCGGCCAGCGCGTCGACGCAGCCGGCGAAGGCGACCGGGTCGGCCAGTAGCGGCGTGATGTCCTTGAACAGCACGCCGGCCTGCGGAAAGTCCGGCACGTCCCGCAGCCGGGACGAGATCAGCTCGCCCAGTTCGGTCACGGTGCTTCGTCGCTGGTAGCGCTCATCGCAACATCCGCCCCGCTGCTCGGCCTGCTCACGGACGCCGCTTGGCCCGCCCGGCCGGCCGGGCACCCGGCTTCGGTGCCGGTGCCGGCAGGCCACGGTTGACCACCGGCGCGGGCCGGCTGCCGGCCAGCACCGGCTCGCTGGCCAGCCGCTGGCTGGCCCGCTTGGCCTGCACCCGCTTGGTCAGGCTGCGGTACGGCTGCTCCCGCTCCTTCAGGTCCACCACCACCGGCGTGGCCAGGAACAGCGAGGAGTAGGCGCCGACCGCCAGGCCGACGAACAGGATCAGCGCCAGGTCCTTGATGGTGCCGACACCGAGCAACCCGGCGCCGACGAACAGCAGGCCGGCCACCGGCAGCAGCGAGATCAGCGAGGTGTTGATGGAGCGCATCAGGGTCTGGTTCACCGCCAGGTTGGCGGCCTCGGCGTAGGTCATCCGGGCGGTGGCTAGCAGATCCCGGGAGTTCTCGCCCACCTTGTCGAAGACCACCACGGTGTCGTACAGCGAGAAGCCGAGGATGGTCAGCAGCCCGACGATGGTGGACGGGGTGAGTTCGAAGCCGACGATGGAGTAGATGCCTGCCGCGATCAGCATGTCGTGCAGCAGCGCGCCGAGCGCGGCGACCGCCATCTTCCATTCGAACCGGATGGTGATGTAGGCGAACACCACGATCAGGAAGATGATCAGCCCCTCGACCGCCTTCTTGGTGATCTCGCTACCCCAACTGGAGGACACCGAGTCCACCGAGATCGAGTTCGGGTCGATCTTCAGCGACTGTCCGAGCTTGCTCTGCACGGCCGTCTGCTCGGTCAGGTTCAGTTCCTTGGTCTTCACCACGATCTGCCGGGTGGAGCCGGAGCCCACCTCCTGCGCGGCGCCCTCGGCCGGGTGGCCGGTGGTGCTCATCGCCTCCTCGACCTGCTTGGTGGTCAGCGTGGTGTTGGCCGCCCGAACCTGGAACTGGGTGCCGCCCTTGAAGTCGATGCCGACGTTGAAGCCACGAAACAGCATGCTGAGCAGGCACAGCACGATCAGGATCAGCGAGGCGAGGTACCACCGCTTGCGGGTGCCGATGAAGTCGATCCGGGTCTCGCCCCGGTACAGCCTGCTGAGCGCGCTCACTGGTCAACCTCACTGTCGTTGAGCCCGGTCCGGTCCTCGGCCGAGTCGGCCGGCTTGCGGGTCAGCCCGCGCCTGGCGGCGGCCCGTTCGGCGGCGGTCGCGCCGGCTGCCGGTGCCGCGCTGGCCAGCCGCTCGGGCGCCGCGGCCGGCCGGCG
>JBJMIB010000039.1:0-1807 GCA_045807085.1 Jatrophihabitantaceae bacterium | reverse complement strand
CTCGCACTCCCCGCGCCGGCGCCCACAACGTCCGCTCGACGCTGTTCCCGCCGAATCGGAGGGTGCCCGGCCCGATGCCGGCGAGGAGCCGCTCCAGGCCCGGGTTGCCGCCACGGAGGCGGGGGTCGGCCATGACCGGCATCTCGAACCCGAGGCCGAGGAAGTCGGCCGGGATGCGCGGCCCCGGCGTGTCGGTGGAGATCAGGACGCTCACCGCCGCGGCGGCACCCGGGGCGGGGGGCTTATCCGGTCCGGTGCGATCGTCGCAGGCGAGAACGCCGAGCAGGATGAGGGGCAGAAGCGAGACCGTCGGACGCATCCGTCGAACTCTGCTCGCCGTGCGCGCGCGCCCCGTGAGCCACGACACAACCGCGCGCCGGGCGAGGCATGATGATGGCGTCCCCGTAGGCGGAGTCGTCGTGTGCGAGCATATCTCTGGGTAGTCGTCCTGTTGCTCGCCGCCGCCTGTCGTGGTGACGAGGTCGCCGCCCCCACCGGCGACCTGCCCCGGGTCGCCTCTGTCGCGCCCAGGCCCAATCCGGCCAACGCCCTAGCCGTCTTCGTGGATGTCCAGGCGGACCACGCGGACTCCGCCCGGATCCTGTATGCGGAGGCTGGAGGCCGGGCCGACTCGACCCCTCGTGTGCCGCTCGTCGCGGGCCGGGGGGTCGTACCCGTGCTCGGTCTCCGGAGCGGCGCGACGTACAATGGGGTCGCCGAGGTGGTGGGGCCTGGCGGCGCCGCGCACTCCGACTCCGTCGCCTTCGCCGCCGGACCACTGCCCGAGCTCCTCCGCGGCGTCACCATCACCACGACCGGCACCGGATCTTCCGGGCTCAACCTGACCGCGCTCTCGCTTGGCGGCGCCGCTCTCGTCGCCTTCGCGTTCGACTCGGCCGGCACGGTCCGCTGGTACCGCGAGTTCGACGATCCGCGCGCAGGCGGCGAGCTCAAGCCGCAGCCCAACGGCAACTTCACCCTCTACATCGGCGCGTCGTTCGGGTCGCAGCCCGTGCCGGGCTACTACGTCGAGTTCAGCCCCACCGGTGATTCGCTCCGGGCCATCACCGCCCCGGCGCCGCTCTACACCGACAATCACGAGCTCTGGATCACGGGCTCGGGTGCCGGGGAGCGGATCCATCTGTTCGGCTACGACCACCGCGTCACCGACATCACCGCGTTCGGCGGCCCGGCCGACGCCGCACTCGCCGGGCACTCGCTGGTGCGCCTTCGCCCCGACGGCTCGACCGAGTTCGTCTGGAGCGCCTGGGACCACCTGAGCATCAGCGACTGGATCGAGCCGCCCTTTCCCGGACCGGTGGATCCCGACCAGCCCGACTACGATCACCCCAACGCGATCGCCTTCGACCGCGACAGCAACTACATCGTGAGCTGGCGGAACCTGGGGACGATCACCAAGCTTGACGCCCATACCGGCGCCATCATCTGGCGGCTGGGCGGGACCCAGAACCAGTTCACGTTCGTCAACGATCCGCTGAGCGGCTTCAGTGCCCAGCACTCGCCCAAGGTCCTGCCCAACGGCCATCTGCTGCTCTACGACAACGGCGAGCGGCACCAGCCCGCCGAGACCCGAGCGGTGGAGTACGCGATCGATACGGTCGCGAAGACGGCCATGATGGTGTGGGAGTATCACCATAGTCCGCCGATCTTCACGCCATTCGTTGGGTCGGTGCAGCGACTCGCCGACGGCGCCACGCTTGTCGGGTTCGGCATGGCAGGGGTTGTGACGGAGGTAGCGCCCGACGGCACCCCGCGCTGGGAGGCCACGGTGCAGGTGGGAGGCGCG
>JBJMIB010000038.1:0-38124 GCA_045807085.1 Jatrophihabitantaceae bacterium | reverse complement strand
GCCGCCACCGCCGAATGCGCACCGGCGGCCACCCGACCCACCGGCAACACCGCCAACACATCCCAACCCAACCGACCCGCGCCAACCCGCTCCCCCCGCCCCCGGCGCGCCACATCCACCGCCAACTGACACACCGCCACCACCGCCACCGCACCCCACACCACCCCCGCCGCCGGCGGACACACCAACGCCAGCACCACCCCAGCCACCACCAGCGCCTGACCCAACTCCCCCAACGCCCGCGACAACCCCACCAACCCCGGATGCGGCACCACCCCCGCCACCCCATGCAGCAACCCCGACCAACCACCCCCACGCCGATCCGCACCCACCCCAGCCGCGGCCACCAACCCCGCCACACACCGACCCCGCGCCACCTCCCACTGCCCCCACCACCGCTCAAACTCCCCCACCGACACAGCAACCCCCGCGCTCAGTCGCGCTCGGCTGGCCACCAGTCCCGGCGCCAGCCGGTCCAGCTCCCGGGCATATCCGGTCAGCGCCGCGGCGTATCCCTCGTACCGCTGCTCGGCCGGCGAAAACCGACTCAGCTCGGCGGCCAGCGAATCCTGAAATGCGAGCTCGGCCGAGCCGGACCACCCTGCTGCCCGACCCAGCAAGCCGGCCAGCGCCGCATGCACCCGGTGCAACTCGGCGGCCAGTTCGGCAGCCCGCAACCCGGCCAACCGCGCCGTCGCAACATCCGCACGGGGCATCGGCCGGTCCAGTGCCATGCCGACCGAATCGCTCATCATGCCGACCGAATCGCTCATATCGACCATGCGCCGGGACGATAGCCGGATCGACCGCAGGCAACGTGGAGTTATCCACAGGCGGGCACCCGGCGCGGCTGACCGGGTCCGTTAGGCTCGAAGACGTGACCGTTTCCGGCGCGCACATCGAGCCCGAGCCGCTGACCGTGATCGTGTTGGCGGCGGGCGAAGGCACCCGAATGAAGTCACCCAGCCGGCCCAAGGTGCTGCATGCTTTCGCCGGCCGCTCGCTGCTCGGCCATGTGCTGGCTGCCACCGAAGGACTCGCGGCCGAGATCATCGCGGTAGTCATCGGACACCATCGGGATCAGGTCGCCGAGCACCTGCACCAGATTGCGCCGAAGGCGATCCCGGTTGTGCAGGCCGAGCAGAACGGCACCGGCCACGCCGTCCGGGTCGCGCTTGCCGAGATTGCCAGAAAGGTCCGGCCGGTCACCGGCACGGTGCTGGTGCTGCCCGGCGACGCGCCCCTGCTCACGCCCGCCACCTTGGCCGGGCTGCTGGCCGAACACGCGGCGGCGCGGGCCGCGGCCACCCTGCTGACCAGCGTGGTGGCCGATCCCACCGGCTACGGCCGGATCATCCGCAGCCCCGGGTTCCCCGACCGGGTGGACCGGGTGGTCGAGCACCGAGACGCCAGCCCCGCCGAGCTGCTGATCGGCGAGGTGTCCGCCCTGGTGTACGCCTTCGATGCTGAGCTGCTGTGGAACGCGGTCAACCGGCTGTCCACGGCCAACGCCCAGGGCGAGGAGTACCTGCCCGAGGTGGTCAGCATCCTGGTCGGTGAGGGCCAGCTGGTGCTGGCCCGGCGGGCCCCGGCCTGGGAGGCCGCCGGGGTCAACGACCGCGTACAGCTGGCGACCGCCCACCGGGCCTACAACGCCCGGCTGCTGGAGCAGCACATGCGCGCCGGCGTGACAGTCATCGACCCGGCCACCACCTGGCTGGACGCCGGCGTGGTGATCGGGCCGGACACCACCCTGCATCCCAACGTGCAGCTGCACGGGGCCACCCGGATCGCCGGCGACGCGGTGATCGGACCGGACAGCACGCTCACCGACACCGAGGTGGGCGCGGGCAGCGTGCTGCACCGCACGGTCGCCAACCAGGCCCGGATCGGCGCCGGGGTCACCGTCGGCCCGTACGCCTACCTGCGCCCGGGCACCGTGCTGGCCGATCGGGCCCACATCGGCACCTACGTCGAGGTCAAGGCCTCCGAGATCGGTGCCGGCAGCAAGGTGCCGCACCTGAGCTACGTCGGCGATGCCACCATCGGCGAGCACACGAACATCGGCGCGGCCACCGTGTTCGTCAACTACGACGGGGTGCACAAGCACCGCTCCACCGTCGGCAACCACGCCCGGACCGGCGCCGACAACATGTTCATCGCGCCGGTCGCCGTCGGCGACGGCGCCTACACCGCGGCCGGGTCGGTCATCGCCAGCGACGTGCCGGCCGGCGCGCTGGGCGTCGGCCGCGCCCGGCAGCGGAACGTGGCAGGCTGGGTATTGCGGCGACGCGCCGGAACGGCGGCGGCGCACGCCGCCGAGCAGGCCGGGGCTGCCCAGCCGCGCCACGATGCCAAGGTTGACCGGCCCGCCGCGACGGAGGCATCGGCCATGGAACCGGAAGGACGCGGGAGTATTCAGCCATGAGCACCCTGGAGCTAGCCGGCCGCAAGAGCATGACCCTGTTCTCGGGTCGAGCCTTCCCGGCGCTGGCGGAGGAGATCGCGCACCATCTGGGCACCTCGGTCACCCCGATGGCCGCCTACGACTTCGCCAACGGCGAGATCTTCGTCCGGCCGGAAGAGTCGGTGCGGGGCTCGGATGCCTTCGTCATCCAGTCCCACACGGTGCCGATCAACCACTGGGTGATGGAGACACTGATCTTGGTGGACGCGCTCAAGCGCGCCTCGGCCAAGCGGATCACCGTCGTCGCGCCGTTCTACCCCTACGCCCGGCAGGACAAGAAGCATCGCGGCCGCGAGCCCATCTCGGCCCGGCTGATCGCCGACCTGCTCAAGACCGCGGGCGCCGACCGGATCATGTCGATCGACCTGCACACCGCGCAGATCCAGGGCTTCTTCGACGGTCCGGTGGACCACCTGTTCGCGCTGCCACTGCTGGCCGACTATGTCGCCAAGAACTATGCCGGCGAGGACCTCACCGTGGTCTCGCCGGATACCGGCCGGGTACGGGCAGCCGAGCAGTGGGCCGACCGGATCGGCGGCGCTCCGATCGCCTTCATCCACAAGACCCGCGATCCGCATGTGCCCAATCAGGTGGTCGCCAACCGCGTGGTCGGTGAGGTCTTCGGCCGCACCTGCATCCTGGCCGACGACATGATCGACACCGGCAACAGCATCGTCAAGGCCGCCGAGTTGCTCTACGCCGCCGGTGCCGCCGACGTGATCATCGCCGCCACCCACGGCATCTTCTCCGAGCCCGCGGCGGACCGGTTGAAGAACTCACCGGTACGCGAGGTGATCATCACCAACACGCTGCCGATCCGGCCCGAGCAGCAGTTCGACAAGCTCACCGTCATCTCCATCGCGCCGATGATCGCCCGCGCCATCAAGGAGGTCTTCGTGGACGGATCGGTGACCAGCCTGTTCGACGGCCGCAGCTGAACTCAGTCCGGCAGCTGGCCGGCAATCCGCGCGAATGCCCCGATCTCGAGCGTCTCGCCGCGTGCGGTCGGTTCCACGCCGGCTCGGGCCAGCGCCGACGCCGCGGCTGCCGGAGAGCCGAACAGCCCGGCCAGGGCCGATCTGAGCATCTTCCGGCGCTGGGCGAATGCCGCGTCGACCACGGCGAAAACTCGACCGCGCGGCACGGTGCCCGGTGGCTCGGCGCGGCCGAACCGGACCAGGCCGGACTCCACGTTGGGCACCGGCCAGAACACCGACCGGGGCACCACCCCGATTCGCCGAGCCGGGCCGTACCAGGCCAGCTTCGCACTCGGCGCACCGTACACCCGGGAACCCGGCGCGGCGGCCAGTCGATCGGCCACCTCGAGCTGTACCAGCACCAGACCGTGCCGGATCGAATCGAAGGCCGCCAGCAGATTGAGCAATACCGGAACGGCAATGTTGTAGGGCAGATTAGCCACCAGCGCGGTCGGCGGCGGGCCGGCCAGCTCGCGCACCGTAAGCGCGTCGGCATGCAGCACGGCGAGGTTGCCGGCCCGGTCCGGCGCCTGCCGGGCAACCGTGGCCGGCAGTTCGGCCGCCAGCCGGCCGTCCACCTCGACCGCGCTGACCCGCGCTCCGGCGGCCAGCAGGCCCAGCGTCAGCGAGCCCAGGCCGGGACCCACCTCCAGCACCGATTCACCCACCGCCAACTCGGCAGCACGGACGATCCGGCGGATGGTGTTGGGGTCGTGCACGAAGTTCTGACCGAGCGCCTTGGTCGGCCGGAGATCCAGCCTGGCCGCCAGCTCACGCACCTCGGCCGGTCCGAGCAGGCCGCTCATCGCGGGCCGCTCGGGCAGCCGTACGGCACGCTGTTCTCCTCGCTGATCGTTAGGGTGTGTCGGCCGCGACGCCATTGCGCAGCAGGATGCTGACTGCCCGCACCGTAGCGTAGCCACGCCAGTCCAGCCGGCCGGCCGGTGAGTAGCTGTCGAAGTCCGGCTGCCAGCCGCCGTCCGGCCGCTGCTCGCCGACCAGTCGGGCGAACTCTGCCTCGATCAGCGCCGGCGCGAACAGCTTTCGGATCGGTCGGTCCGGCCACGGCGCGATGTCCAATGCTCGCAGCACTTCGCCGGCCGCGCCGCCGGCCACCGGTAGCACCCCGTCGGCTGGCAGCAGCCGGCGGCCGAGTCGGTCCAGCAGCTCGGCCGCTGCCGGCTGCCGATCGGACACCGCGTCCAGCAATTGCAGCGCGAAGCTGAGCTCGTAGGCCCCGGGCCGGTCGGGCAGGCCTTCGATGGCGGCCAGGCAGTAGCCGGTGGCGGTGGTCAGCCAGGCATGCCCGGCCAGCTCCGGCAGCACGGCGGTCAGCCGGTACGCCTGCCCGGCCACCGCTGCGGTGATCTGCAGGGAGGAGCTGCCGGGATCGGCCGCTGCCCAGAACGGAGCCACCCCGGCCGGGTCGAGTACCGGTAGCGCAAACGGCAGGCCGCCGTCCGGCAGTGAGTTGCCGGCCAGCCAGTCCAGCAGCGCCACGGCCTGCTCGGCACCGGCCGCCGACAACTCGGCGAGCACTTCCAGCGCATGCAAGGCACCGGCCGGCTGGCTGCTGGCGTCGCGCAGATCCGGCTCGATCCCCCAGCCATAGCCGCCGTCGGGGTTGCGATAGCCGTCCAGCGCGGCCAGTACCGGCTCCGGGCCGCACCGGCCGGCCAGCAGCTCGAACCGTCGCCGTTCCAACAGCCGCCCATGGCCGGCGAGGAACGAGCGGGCCCGATCGATGGAGCCGGCGAGGAACGAGCCGTCCCGGCCAACCGAATAGCTCATGCGACGATTCTGTACCTCGCTGGCGCGCGAGCTGCCAACCGGCGCGCGATCAGTGGGCGGGCGCGATCAGTGCTAGTACCAGTTGGTCGCCTGCGAGTGCGCCCAGGCGGTGCACGGGGTGCCGTAGACGCTGGCGATGTAGCCCAGCCCCCAGCTGATCTGGGTAGCTGCGTTGTGTTCCCAGTCCGGGCCGGCCGAGGCCATCTTGCTGCCGGGCAACGCCTGCGGAATGCCGTACGCACCGGACGGGTTGGCCGCGTCGGTGCGCCAACCACTCTCCTTGTTCCACAGGCTGAGCAGGCAAGAGAACTCACCGTTGCCCCAGCCCCGGTCGGCGACCATGCCGGCGGCGAGCTGCTGCGCGTCGCCGGGCGAAACCCCGGTGACCTGCTTGGTGCCGATCCGGTCCTGTTCGTTCACCGGCCGGCTCACCACCTGGACGGACGCTCGGACCTTGCCGGCCAGTTTGCCGTCGACGTAGACGAGTTGATAGATCACCCGGCTGACTCCGTTGCGGCCCGGCCGGGCCACCGAGCTGGTGCCGACATAGCTGTTCGGGTCAGCAATCCGGTCCACCCCGTACGGCACGCTGACCTGCTCGACGCTGCCGCGATAGCTGACCCGCTGGATGGTGACGACCTCGTTGTCCCGGATCGTGCTGTACCGAGGCGCTGACAGCCGGTCGTGCGGGCCGATCGCGATGCCACTGTCGATGATCGCCTGCAGCACGGTAGGCCCGGCGGTGGTGACCGCGACGGTGTTGCCGTCGACCTTGAGCAGCACCAGCTTCGGCGAGCCGATGGAGATATCGGTAACCCCGTCGCCCAACCGCTTCGACCTGGACACCGACACCAGCTGCGCGGAGCCGTAGCCGAGCTGGGCCAACGCCTGCTGGACCGAGTCGGCGGTCACCCAGACGTCCCGGCTGACGCCGTCGACGGTGAGGCGCAGCAGGTGCCCCCGGTCGATCACGATCTGGCTACCGTCGTGGATCGGTGAATCCGGATCGGGCGCCACCAGGTCGTGCGAACCGACGCTGACGTGCGCGGCCGTGAGCACCCCCCGCACAGTGCTGGCGGTGGTGTGCACCCGTCGCTGCTGGCCGTCGATCTTCAGCGAGACCGACTTCTCCGAACCGGCCCAGGCAGCAGTGCCGCCGACCACTCCGGCGAGCACCAGCCCGTATAGGCACAGCTTGAAACCGCGATGCAAAACCAGAACTCCCTGACTGCTCGGCTGTCGAACAGCGGGCAAATCTGTTGTGCCCGCTCACCTGGATCCTGCGAACCGCGGCTCTGCGCGCGGAACGTCGAGCACTTACAACCGCTGCCCGCACACCGGCCAGGGGCTGGCACCGCGAGCCGCGTACAGGCGGTTGGCGACGGCGATCTGCTGTTCCCGGGTGGCCAGGTCGGCACGCGAGGCGTAGGCGCCACCACCGTTGGACAGCCAGGTGCCGTAGTCGAACTGCAGGCCGCCGTAGAAACCGTTACCGGTATTGATGTGCCAGTTGCCGCCGGACTCGCACTGCGCCACCGCGTCCCAGTTCAAACCGCTGGTGCTGGGTGGCGGGACGGCGCCGCCGCCGCTGCTGGTCGGGGTGGGCGCCGGCTGCGGCTGCGGCTT
The DNA here is from genome assembly GCA_045807085.1 of Jatrophihabitantaceae bacterium. GTDB lineage: Bacteria > Actinomycetota > Actinomycetes > Mycobacteriales > Jatrophihabitantaceae > Jatrophihabitans_A. Next base: position 31,263 of record JBJMIB010000038.1, on the reverse strand, counting down.
GCTGCCGACCGCACGCACCTGGGCCACCGGCTGGCTGAGCATGGCGGCGGCGGTGGCGATCTTGCCGGCCAGCTTGCCATCCACGTACACCAGCCGGTAGGTGACCCGCTTGGCACCGGGCTTGCCAGCCGTGACCACGCTGCTGGTGCCGACGTAGGCGTTGGCGTCGGGCTGGCTCACGGTGGCGAACGGCACCGCAACCGTCTGCGACATGGTCGTGTACTTCAGCCGGGAGATCCGGACGACCTGGTTGTCCCGCAGCGTGGTGTTCGCCGGCACCGAGAGCCGGTCATCGGGCCCGAGGAAGATCATCGAGGCGCTGATGGCGTCGGCCACGGTAGGCCCGGCGCTGCGCACCACCATCTGCTTGCCGTCGAGCAGGAAGGTGACCCGCTTCGGCGAATTGATGGACAGGGTGGTGACGCCCCGGTCGAGCCGCATGGACCGCGACACCGAGATCAGGCTGGCCGGGCTGTAGCCGAGTTGGCTGAGCGCCTCGCTCACCGAGTCGGCGTTGACCCAGACCTCCCGGCTGGCGCCGTCGACGGTCAGGTGCAGCAGGTGGCCGCGGCGGACCACGATGGTGCCGTGGTCAGCGATTGCCGAATTGAGATCCGGCGCCACGATGTCATGCGAGCCGACATCGACCCCGGCCGCGGCGAGCGCCCCGGAGACCTTGCTGGCAGTGGTGTGGACCTGCTGGTTGTGACCGTCGATTCGCAGAGCGATGGTCTTCTGCGCTGGGCTGTGTGCCCAGGCCGCCGAACCACCGATCACCCCTGCGATCACGACGCCATACAGGCCGGTCTTCACGCTGCGACGCAAGAATAAACCCCTCAATGTTCGCGGCATCAGCAGGCCGCACTGGTACTGGACGTTTCGATTGGTCACAGCACCGTAACTGCCATCTACCGGGCTCGCCAAACATGATCTTGAAATTTACGGGACAACCGGGACCCTATATCCCAAAAACCTGGCGTCCGGTAGCCGAAATGGTGTCGCAGGCCACGTTTTCGTCGACATTTTTTAGTTGCGCCAGCGACCGCAGTGTGTATGGGACCAAATACGGAGCGTTAGGCCGACCGCGGTACGGGTGCGGGGTGAGGAACGGCGCGTCCGTCTCCACCAGCAACCGCTCCAACGGCGTGACCTCGGCCGCCGCCCGCAGCGCCGGCGCGTTGGTGAAGGTCAGCACCCCGGAGAAGGACAGCAGATATCCCCGCCGGACGCACTCGGCCGCCATCTCGGCGTCGCCGGAGAAGGAATGGAAGATCACCCCGGCCGGCGGCGCGCCCGCCTCGGCGAGCACCCGCAGCACGTCGGAATGGGCGTCCCGGTCGTGCACGACCAGCGGTTTGGCCACCCGCTTGGCCAACTCGATGTGCCGCCGGAAGTGCTCCTGCTGCTCGGCCGGGGTGGTGCGGTCCCAGTAGTAGTCCAGGCCGGTTTCGCCGACCGCCACCACTTTGGGGTGGCCGAGCAGCCGTTCCAGCCGGTCGTAGTCGGCGTCGGTGAGCCCGGCCACCTCGGTCGGATGCACCGCCAGCGCGGCATACACCGCCGGATGGGTGGTGGAGTCGATGGCCGACTGCCATTCACCGATCTCGCAACCGACGTTGATCAGCCGGGTGATGCCGACCGAGGCGGCCCGTTCGGCCACCGCGGCCACGAACGCCGGCCCGGCCGGCTCGTCGCGAGCGGTCAGGCCGGCCCGATGCGCCATCGCATCCAGGTGGCAGTGCGAGTCGAACACCTCGCCGGCCAGCGGCTCCGGCGCCGGCGGCGCCGCCTCGGCGGTCACCTGTTCCATCCGGTCACCTGTTCCATCCGGTCAACCGCCACCCGGTCAGCCGCGGCCACCCGATCAGCTCTGCTCCAGTCGGGCCAACTCCTCGTCGGCCACCGAGGGATCCAACTTGGCGATGATCGGGGTGGGCGGGTTCAGCTGCCGGCCGGCCGGCAGCGGTTGGGACGCCCAGCGTGCCTGGGTGGCGTAGTCACCGGTCAACACCGAGTAGGAGGGTGAACCGGCCGCGGTCGGCTCGGCCACCTCCACCAGTTCAGGCATCGCCGCCCAGCTGCCGCTGCCACCGAGCGCGGCGTGCACCTTGGAGCAGGTGCTCGGCAGGAACGGGGTCAGCAGCGTCTTGGCGTCGTCCACCACCTGCAGCGTGGTGTGCAGCACGGTGGCCATCCGGTCCGGGTCGGTGTTCTTCAGCTTCCACGGCGCGGTGTCGGAGAGGTACTTGTTCGCCTCGCCGACCAGCCGCATCGCCTCGGTCAGCGCGGCCTTCTGCCGGTTCTTCGCGATCAGCTCACCGACCGTGTCGAAGGCGGCCGACGAGGCGGCGAGCAGCGTCCGGTCGATCTCGGCGAGCTCGCCGGCCGGCGGGATGGCGCCCAGGTTCTTGGCCGTCATCGAGATCGTCCGGTTCACCAGGTTGCCCCAGCCGGCGACCAGCTCGTCGTTGTTGCGCCGGACGAACTCCGACCAGGTGAAATCGGTGTCCTGGTTCTCCGGGCCGGCCGCGGTGAGGTAGTAGCGCAGCGCGTCGGCGTCGTAGCGGGACAGCAGGTCGCCGACGTAGATGACCACGTTGCGCGAGGAGGAGAACTTCCGGCCCTCCATGGTGAGGAACTCCGAGGACACCACGTCGTACGGCCGGTTCAGCGCGCCGAGCGGTCCGGGGCGGCCGCCGCGGCCACCGATGCCCGAATAGCCGAACAGCATCGCCGGCCAGATCTCGGCATGGAAGACGATGTTGTCCTTGCCCATGAAGTAGTAGCCCAACGCTTCCGGGTCCTGCCACCAGGCCCGCCAGGCGTCCGGGTCACCGGTTCGCGCCGCCCACTCGATAGAGGCAGACAGGTAGCCGATGACCGCGTCGAACCAGACGTAGATCCGCTTGTCCGGCCGGTCCCGCCAGCCATCCAGCGGCACCGGCACTCCCCAGTCCAGGTCGCGGGTGATCGCCCGCGGTTTGAGATCGTCCAGCAGGTTGAGCGCGAACTTCCGCACGTTCGGCCGCCAGTGCTGCTGGCCGCGCAGCCAGCCCGAGATGACCTCGCTGAACGCGGGCAGATCCAGGAAGAACTGCTCGGTGTCGACGAACCGGGGAGTCTCACCGTTGATCCGGGAGCGCGGCTCGATCAGGTCGATCGGGTCCAACTGGTTACCGCAGTTGTCACACTGGTCACCGCGCGCGCTCGGGTAGCCACAGATCGGACAGGTGCCCTCGATGTAGCGGTCCGGCAGGGTCCGACCGGTGGACGGGCTGATCGCGCCGAGTTCGGTGCGGGAGAAGATATAGCCGTTGTCGAGCAGGCCGAGGAACAAGGCCTGCGTCACCGCATAGTGGTTGCGGGTGGTGGTCCGGGTGAACAGGTCATAGGACAGGCCTAGCTGCTGCAGGTCGCGGGCGATGATCACGCTGTTGCGGTCGGCCAGTTCGCGCGATGAGATGCCCTCCCGCTCGGCCTGCACCTGGATCGGGGTGCCGTGCTCGTCGGTGCCGGAGACCATCAGCACCCGGTTACCGGCCAGCCGGTGGTAGCGGGAGAACACGTCGGATGGCACGCCGAAGCCGGCGACATGACCGATGTGCCGTGGCCCGTTGGCATACGGCCAGGCCACTGCGGTCAGCACATGGGAGGACATGGGTCAAGCCTAGTAACGACCGCCACCGACTTGATGTTGGCCGCGCACCCTACGATCGGTGGGTGACGACAGCGACCTTGGCGGCCGAGCCGGCTGCCGCCACTTCGCTGCCGGTCGAGCCCGCCCGGTCGTTGCCGCCAGGACTGCGTACCTGGCGGCCGGACTCGGCGGTGGCCGGCTGGGCCTGGGCGTTGCTGGTCACCGCGATCGCGGCCGGCACCCGGTTCTGGGCCCTCGGCTTCCCCAGCTCCAAGAGCTTCGATGAGGTCTACTACGCGACCGAAGCCCAGGAGATGCTGCGCTACGGCTACGAGGACAACCGCGACTACATGTTCATCGTGCATCCGCCGCTCGGCAAGTGGCTGATCGCGCTGAGCTCGGCGGTCTTCGGCGACAACTCGCTCGGTTGGCGGGTGGCGCCCGCGCTGGCCGGCACCCTCGCGGTGCTGATCCTCGCCCGGCTCGGCATGCGGATGTTCCACTCGGTGATCCTGGGCGCGCTGGCCGGCGGCCTGCTTGCCCTGGAGGGCATCTCGCTGGTGATCTCGCGGGTGGCGCTGCTCGACATCTTCCTGCAGTTGTTCGTGCTGGCCGGCTTCGCCGCCCTGGTGATCGATCGGGACAAGCTTCGGGACCGGCTGGCCGGGCTGTACCTGGCCGGCGTGGATCTGAGTTATGGGCCGCCACCGCTCGGACCCCGACCGTGGCGACTGGCCGGTGGCGTGCTGTTGGGGTTGGCGTTCGGGGTCAAGTGGAGCGCGCTGTCGTTCTGGGTCGGTTTCGCGCTGCTGTCGCTGCTGTGGGATCGGGGCGCATTCGCCAGCGCGGGGGTGGAGCGGCCGATGCTGGCGGTGCTGCGCCGGTCGCTGCTGCCGGGCGCGTTCAGCCTGGCCGTCGCGCCGCTGTGCGCCTACTTCCTCACCTGGACCGGCTGGTTCGTCGGGGAGAACTCCTGGAACCGGCACTGGGGCGACAGCCATCCCGGCACCGGCCTGTTCGGGCTGCTGCCATCCGGCTTCCGCAGCCTGCTGGACTACCACCACCAGGCCTACCTCTTCCACAGCCACCTCTACGATCCGCACCCGTACAAGGCCAATCCCTGGTCCTGGCTGATCCTGGGCCGGCCGATCTCCTTCTACGCCCCGCAGGACGTGACCGGCTGCGGTGCCAGCAGCTGCACCCGGGAGATCCTGTGCATCGGCACCCCGATCATGTACTGGGCGTTCACCCCGGCGCTGATCTGGCTGCTCTGGCACTGGGCCACCACCCGGGACTGGCGGGCCGGCGCGGTGTGGCTGGCGTTCCTGGCCGGCTGGGGGGTCTGGCTGCAGAACACCCGGCGGACCAGCTTCCTGTTCTATATGACGCCGCTGATGCCGTTCCTGGTGCTGGGCATGACCCTCGCGGTCGGCGTCCTGTTGAGCCGCACATCGGCCGAGCGGGCCCGCGGCGAGGCCGCCCGGACGGCGGGGCTGGTCGGGACGGCCGACGGTGAGGTCCGCACTGTCGGCTTGCGGGAGTGGATCTCGATCCAGGGCATGTCCGTCAATCACCTGCTGCGGATCGGGCTGGTGACGCTGTGGCTGGGCGCGGTGGTGGCCGACTTCGTCTGGATGTGGCCGATCTTCACCGGCGGCCTGCTCACCAACGCGCAGTGGCATATGCGGATGTGGTTCCCCAGCTGGATCTGAACCCGGCACGGCTTGCGGTCGGGGATACTGGGGCTGGCCGACCCGCGGCGGAACCGCGGCCGGCGCCAGAATCGGTTGACCAGCAGTCCACCGCCGGACGGCCCGCCCGGCGATTGCGGAGAGCGAGGTTCACGCAATGGCCATTTCGGCAAACGTTCCCCGACCTGGTTTGGATCTGGAATTTCCCCTGTCGCTCGGGGTGTACGACAGCTATGCCCAGGCGCAGAAGGTGGTCGACTACCTGTCCGACAACGAGTTCGAAGTGCAGCAGATGGCCATCGTCGGCACCGAGTTGAAGACGGTGGAGCGGGTCACCGGCCGGCTGACCCGAGGTAAGGCGGCCGCCGCCGGTGCCATCTCCGGCTTCTGGATGGGGCTGTTCGTGGGGCTGGCGTTCTTCCTGTTCGCCACCGGCAACGGGCTCGGCTTCCTGATCAGCACGCCGATCCTGGGTGCCATCTTCGGGCTGATCTGGAGCCAGCTCGGCTTCGCCGCGCTCACCCGCGGCGGCACCCGGGACTTCTCCTCGGTCAGCCAGGTGGTGGCCACCAAGTACGAGGTTCTGGTCGAACACCGGTATTTCGAGCGCGCCCAGCAGCTGCTGACCAGCATGCACTGACCGGCCGGCGAACGGGCCGCCGTTCGCTCACCGGTTGCCTGCCACGCTGACCGGCGTCAGTTGATGCAACCGGCCTGGGCGGCGTTGGTGGTCACCGTGCCGTCCGAGCTGGCCGGGGCGCTGGGGCTGCTCGACGTCGCCGACCGGGAGCTGCCGCTCGCGCCCAGCGTCTTCACCTGCACCCCGTTGTTGCCGAGCACCAGGGTCACCGAGCTCACCTTCGAGCTCTGGCTCAGCGCCGCGCCCGGCACTGCCGCGGCGACCGCCTTCGCGGCGCTCTCGGCACCTGCCGGGTACTCGATGACGGTCTTGTCGACGACGTCGGAGGTCGGCGCCGGGATGGTGGTCTTGAAGCCGAGTTTCCGCAGCGCCTCGGCGTTGGTCTGCTCCAGGCCGTTGGAGTTGGTGTCGTTGATCACCGTCACGGTGACCGAGCTGGGATCGGCCGGCTTGGCGCTGCTCAGCGCGCTCGCCGCCGATCCGCCGACCAGCCGACCGATGAAGTCAGGCATCGCGGCGGTATTGACCACCACCACGTCACCGGCGCCGTTGACCTGCTGCTCACCGGAGAGCGGGATGGTGGTGAAGGTGACGTTGCCGGCCGACAGGTTCTGCATCTGCTGGGCCAGCTTGATCGGATTCAGCGTCTGGTCCATGGTCAGCGACGACTTGATCGCATTGAGCAGGTTCTGCAGTTTGATGGGGTTGAGCAGGGTGCCGCCGGAGACCAGCTTGCGGAACACCGCGGACAGGAAGTACTGCTGCCGCTTGATCCGGTCCAGGTCGCCACTGGGCAGCCCGTGCCGCTGCCGGACGAAGGCCAGTGCCTGCAGCCCCTGGATCTTGTTGTCGCCGGGCTTGAGGTTGATGCCGGTGTAGCTCTTGATGAACGAACCGTCCGGTTCATAACCGGAATCGATGCCGGGCCCCTGCTCGCCGACGGTCCTGGCTGGCCGGGCGCCCTGGTTGAGACACACCGAAACACCGCCGATGGCGTTGGAAATACGGTAGAAACCCAGCAGATCTACCTGTACGAAGTGGTCGATCTTCAGCCCGGTCAGGTTCTCGATGGTGTCGAGCAGCAGCGAGGCGCCCATCGCCTTGTTGCCGTGGCTGTCGTTCAGGCCGTCCGGGTAGGCCGAGTTGAGCTTGCTCATGCCGTGGCCCGGGATCGCGACGTAGGAATCCCGGGGAAACGAGATGACGGTGGCCTTGCTGCCGTCGGCCGGTACGTGCAGCAGCATCATGGTGTCGGTGTTGTAGGAGCCGCCGTCCTTGGTGGTGCCCAGCTGTGCCAACTCGCTCGCGCTGGCGGTGTCCCGGTCGTCATTGCCGACGATCAGGATGTTCTGCGCACTGCCATCGATGTTCGGCACCGTGGAGCGGCTGATGATCTGCACCCGCCGGATGTCGGCGTTGAACTTGCGATAGGTCGCCCATGCCCAGCCGCTGCCCAGCACCACCGCCAACGAGAGGGCGGCAGCGACAATCTTGACCCCGAGCAGCGCGCCACGCACGGTGGCCTGGCCGTTCCGGCGCCGGCGCTCGGCCGCCCGGCGAGCGCTGCGGCCTCGCGGGTCCAGGTTGGGTGGCAGGGTTGCGTACTCGGAGTTCGGCGGTTGCTGCCGTTGGGTGCGCGGTGGCCTGCCACGCCGGGGGTCCAGATGCGGTGGCAACTCGCCACCGCCCGAGCCATTCCGGCGGTCGGGGTCAGAGTTCACCCGTCGATTCTACGGTTCCCCCGAGCCGTCGACCGTGCAGGCGCTAAGAACCCGCTAAGTCTTGTCGTGAGCGGCTCGGTGCTGTTGGAAAGGCTCGGTGCTATTGGGAAGGCCCCGCGCTGCTGAAGGCTCCGCGCTGCTAGGCGGCTCGGCGCTATCAGTCAGGAAGCCCGCCCACCAGTGAGTCCAGCGGCACCGCTGGATCGACCAGCCGATCCTTGTCGACCGGCTGCCCGCTGCGCAGCAGCGCCTTGATCGGGTCGGCGACGTCCCAGACGTTGACGTTCATGCCGGCGATCACCCGGCCGCCGGCAAGCCAGAACGCGATGAACTCGCGGCCCTCCCGGTTACCCCGGAACAGCACGTCGTCGTACCCGCCGGGCTCGACATAGCCCAGGTACTCCATGCCGAGGTCGTACTGGTCGGAATAGAAGTACGGCAGCTCGTCGTAGCTCGCGTCTTCGCCGAGCATGGAGCGCGCGGCGGTGGCCGGCTGCTTGAGCGCCGTCGCCCAATGTTCGACCCGGATGCGCTTGTTGTAGAACGGCGAGTAGACGTTGGCCACGTCGCCGCAGGCCAGGATGTCCGGATCCGAGCTGACCAGTGCGGCATCGACCAGTACCCCGTTGTCCACCGCCAGGCCGGCCTCGGCGGCCAGCTGGACGTTCGGCGCGACGCCGACCGACAGCAGCACCGCATCGCCTTCCAGCACCGTGCCGTCGGCCAGCCGCAGGCCGGTGGCCCGACCGCCGCTGGTGACGATCTCGGTGAGCTGGGCGCCGAAGCGCAGGTCAACGCCCTGCTCTCGGTGCAGGTCGGCGAAGACCGTGGCGAGTTCGGGGCCGAGCACCCGCAGCAGTGGCAGCTCGGCCGCCTCCACGATGCTGACCTCCACGCCGGCCTGTCGGGCGACAGCGGCGACCTCGAGGCCGATCCAGCCGGCACCGATCACCAGCAGCCGACCCATGCCGGCGAAGGACTCGGCCAGCGTGTCGGAGTCCTCGACGGTGCGCAGGGTGTGCACGTTGGGCGCGTCCAGCCCGGCCAGCGGCAGCGTGCGGGGGCTGGCGCCGGTAGCCAGCAGCAGCTTGCGGTAACCGAGTTGGCTTCCGTCGGAAAGCTGCAGCCGGTGCGCTGTCCGGTCGATACCGGTGACGGTGACGCCGGTGCGCAGGTCCACCTCGTGTTCGGCATACCAGTCTGCCGGATGGACGAAGGCCTTCTCCAACGGCTGGGATCGGGCGAGATAGGCCTTCGACAGCGGCGGCCGCTCATACGGGCGGTGTCGCTCCCGGCCTAGTAGCGTCAGTTGGCCTTCGTAACCCTGCGCCCGTAGCGCCTCGACCGCCTTGCCACCGGCCAAGCCGGCGCCGACGATCACGAAGCCGTCATCCATGCCAACCTCCAGCTCATGCCCAGCTGATCTGTAGTTGACCATAGTGCGGATCGGCGGAAAGGGTCAGGCTTCGCCTGCCGCGCCGATCGCGGGCTCGGCCGGCAACAGTTCGGCCACCTGCGCGCGGGTATCGGCATCCAGCAGGTCGGCGGTGGTGCCGCGGCGGCGGGTGATCTCGTCGACCAGCGCGACGTGCCAGAAGTCCTCGATCCGGTCGCACCATTCGCAGTCGTTGCGCCGATGCTGGTCGGGGTGGGTCAGCCTGGCGTGCAGTTGGGCGCCGTAGATGGCCAGGTCGAACAGCGCGTCCACCGATCGCCAGGCCACCTCGTCACCGTGCACGATCAGCCCGTCTACCCGGCCGTATAGGTCATCGCTCTGCAGAATTCGTGCCGCGTACAGATTCGGCGCCGAATCATGAGAAGGCCGAATGCCATCGTTCCAGAACTCACGACGAGCGGCCAGCAATGCGTCGGCAGCGTTCGTGGATCGGAGATGGCTGATTGGCCGGTCGGACACTTTTCCACAATATCGAAAATAGTTTCGACGGCGCTAGTGCGAGCCGTTCGCGCGCGAATTCGGCCAAGTCGGTGGAATCCAGGTGGTTGCCGAACCACCTTGTAACTATTGGCGATTCTTCGCGACAGCGATGATCATAGGCGCGCGCCCACTCGGGCGATGATGATTCGACGGGCCGGAAGATGCACCCACCGAACTATTTTTGTGAATGGCCGCACAGCAGCCGCGAGTCGAATTATGCTGGCGAACCAATAGTTCGACCCCGCACAATGACACCTGCAGTCAATCGCTGCTAGCAGGAAATCATGCGATGCCATACTCATTCGCCGCCGCAGCTCCCTTCACCGCACTCAGGCGGCCAGCAGTGCGTGCGGCGAAAGTCCCCTGAGCGCGCTGGACGGCGGCGGCCGGTGGCACGATGCCAGCATGACCGGCAGTCACCGCGGCGCCTGCTGAGCGGCTGGACGACTCAGGCATGCCCGAACGGATTCAGCTTCGCCGCAGCCGGGGGTGGCGCAAGCCACCCGGCGCGGTGGTGGTGGCCCGGCCGACGAAGTGGGGAAACCCATTCGTGGTCGGCCGGCGCTCCGGCGGTGAGCTGGTTTGCGACCGGGCTCACTCGGTGGCGCTGTACCGAGCGATGATGGCCCAGTCGCCGCAGCGCTGCGCGGCGGCCCGGGCCGAGCTGGCCGGTCGCGATCTGGCCTGCTGGTGCCCGCTGGTCGCCGAGGATGGCAGCCGCGGGCCCTGCCACGCCGATGTGTTGCTGGAGATCGCGAACTCGCCGAGCTGGCCATAGCCATCGGATCTTGTGCGGTGCCCGCGACCGGTCCTAAGCTGCATTTCGCGCTATTTACGGGGTTATCAGCCAGCGCTCCAGATCTGGGAAACGGCGAGGAAAGTCCTTAAACCGTTGGATGGGAAGGATCTTCGAGCACCAGGCCTACTACGAGATCTGCCGGGAGATCTGCGACCGGCGCGGCATCAGTTACCAGGGCTCGCTGATCAAGAAGTTTCACGACATCCATCTGGACGAGGGTGTCGAGCAGGGGCACAAGGACGGCCTGGCCGCATTCGTGGACATCGCCGAGCCGGCGCCGGCCGGAGCACCGGGCGAGCCGGTGGACGGCACCGTCGTCGAGCGAGGGGCCTACGCCGCGATCCAGGCGATGGATGCCTGGTGGGATGCCCTGCTCGCCGAGGCAGAACGTCAATCACTGGCGACAACCAGCTGAGCTGCCCGAACCAGCGCGGCGGTGCTGGATCAGCCGAGGACGTGCTGGGCGTACACCGACTTCGCCTGATTCAGCCCGCCAGCGCCATGGATCAGCGTCCGACCGCTGGCGAAGGCGAGGATCCGGCAACCGTCCACCTCGAGCTGCACGCAATTCGGCAACGCTCGCAGCGAGGTGTTCCGGCGATGGCGTTCGCTCAGCCGGGTCAGGTCGGTAGCGCCGGCCGGGGAGCACAGCAGCACCGTGTCGTCGCCGCACAGTTCCCGCGCCACCGTCTGGTGCTCGCCACGCAGGTAACTGAAGTCGTGGGCGCCGCAGGCCGGACAACCGCGCTGGGCCAGCTCGAAGGCAGGCAGCGGCACCCGGCGCAACACCGCGTTCCACACGTCGATCCGGACCAGGCCGGACAGTTCGGCCGGCCCGAGCCCGAGCAGCAGCTTCATCGCCTCGGTGCACTGTAGGCCGGCGATGCTGGCTGCCGTCGCCGGCAGCAGCCCGCGGGTCTGACAACTCAACCGGGCCGCTGCCGCGCCCGGGGCCGGCCAGAGGCAGCGCAGGCAGTGGGTGACGCCCGGCACGATCGCCAGCACCGAGCCTTCGGCACCCGCGCAGCCCGCGTACACCAGCGGGAGCTGGTAAGCCAGCGCGACGTCGTTGAGTAGCAGTTTGGTTTCGAGGTTGTCCACCCCGTCGATGATCAGGTCGGCCCCGTCCACCAGCTCCCTCGCATTACCGGGTGCGAAGTCGGCGACCACGCCGTCGACCTCGCAGCCGGCGTTCAGTTCACGCAGGTGTGCCTGGGCAGCCTCCGCCTTGGGCCGCCCGAAGGCCGCGTCCTGCTCGGTATAGAGCACCTGCACCGCGAGGTTGCGCAGTTCGACCACGTCGCGATCCACCACCCGCACCGCGCCCACCCCGCTGCGCACCAGGTGCATGGCGACGGCCGAGCCGAGCGCGCCGCAACCGACCACGACCACCCGCCGGCTGCCCAGCATCGAGTAATCGACCGTGCTCAGCGAGGAAACCCGCTCGATGATGGCGTACCGGCCGGGATCGGTCATGATGCGGCGCGCGGCGCGCGGCCCAGCGGAGGTGCGGCCCAGTGGAGAGCCGTGGTCATGCCCCGGAGAACAGTGCCCCGTCCACTTCGCGCAGCTCGCCGAGCAGCTGGCCGTGGCTCACGTCGAGCCCGGCGGAGGAGACGCTGTCGAGACTCTCCAGGCCCTGCAGGCGCAGCCAGGTCCGCTCATGCGGGACGGAGGCGCCCACCACCGAGCGAAGGGTCTGCGCCGAGACCAGTCCGGACACCGAGTTGGCCGCCTCGGCGGTGCGCTTGCCCTCGCCCGGTGCGGCGTGCAGCACCAGGTGCACCGCGCCCTCGGCGCCGCCCTGGGCGTACGCCTTGTTGCCGGCCACGTGCTCGGACAGGTGGGCACGGGCGGCGACCCGGGACCGGAACCAGTCGGTGCGGGCCCGAACCCACTCGCTGTCGTCGGACTTCAGGGCCTCGTCGATGCGTGCCAGCGTCGACAGCGAGTCGAGATCCACCCGCAGCTGGTAGTCGAACTTGCCGCCGAGGGCGAACGCGCTGGACAGCAGCAGAACCCCGCTGACCCCCGGAATGTTGCCCCACAGCTTCGGCCAGGTACGTGCCGCGTCCGCGAGGAACTCCTGCGCGTCATCACCACGCTGTGCCAGGTTGAACTCGATTACGTAGCTGAACATCTGCTCGCCTTCCGTGCTCGCGCGCTAGCGGTAACGGACGCACGGACATGGGTTACGTCCGCACGAAACATGCCCCACGAAATCGCCCCTGCCCGGACGGTCATTGCGCGACGGCGCCGCAGGTCGCGCCTTGTCGCACCGATGTTCGATGATCGCGTACTCGCCTGATCCGTCACGACCGTGCTGGCCGAGTGATCATGCACGTATCGTGTCGCTGTCCGGAAGTGTCGTCAAGCCATTCTGCGCCGGAATTCGACGATTAGTGGGCAACGCTGCCGGTTCGGCGCGGCGGGACACCTGACGGTGTAATGCTCAATGTCTGCAAGTAGCCCGCAGGTGTCGGCAAGATCTCGATCGGCGGTGCCGCGCTCGGCTCAGCCGACGGCGGCCAGCGCGTGGCCGACCCAGCGGTACTCGTCCGGGTCCGGAACCAGGTCGATGATCAGGTCGGTGACACCCAGCGCCTGGCAAGAGTTGAGCCAGCTGCCTACCTGATCGGCCGAACCCACCAGCTTGGGGGCGTCGATGCCACGCGTCGGTGCGCCGTACCAGAGCCGCTCGTCATGCACCTCCTGCTGATCGGCGAGCGCGTAGCTGGCGGTGTGCTCGCTGGAAACCACCTGGGAGGCGAACAGCCGGCCGGCCACCTGCTGCCGGCGGTCCGGCTGGTACAGCGTGCCGGTCGCCGTCCAGGCCTCCTGCTCGGTTGCGCGCACCACCAGCCCGACCAGCATCGCGATCCGGTGCACCTGCTGCGCGTCCCGGATCCGGGCGATGTCGTCGGCCAGGGCGGGGCGCGGGCGGGCCATCATCAGCACGCAGTCAGCCGGCACCCGGCCGGGCGTGCTGGACGACGGTGTCACCAGCTGGACCTCACCGGCCGTCGGACCGAGCCGTCGATCCAGCTCGGCCCGCAACTGCTCGGCAAACTCGGCCAGCCGCCGCCGGGCCGCCGCCCGATCCTCGAGATCGCCGGCCGCCCGGGACGGGCCGGTCGCCCCGGCGACCACGTTGACGTGGCTCGGCCGGCCGAACCGGTAGTACAGGTCGGCGACCCGCCGGCCCACCGACTCGGCGCTTTCCTGGTGCGGGCGCACCGCAACCACCGGCTGCAACCCGGTGGAGCAGGCCAGCACGTCGAAGGCGGCCAGCCATGGATCCATCGCGACCGGGAAGTCGTAGACATAGGCACCGGTCACCCCAATGCGCTCGGCGGCATCGAGGTAACCGGTCAACCGGTCCAGGTATGACCGCGGCGTCAGTTTTCCACCGAGTCCGAAGCTTACGGTGTGCGGCGGAACGATAAAGCTCAACGAGCGGGGCCAGCCTGTCATCGGTAGGTACGTTTCCTTCCGGCCGAGCGTGGATCTGGCGCCGTGCTCGCCCGGCAAAGTCTGCCCGATCCGGCAGCGACCGGGCAACAAATGGGCCGCTGCCCTGGTCTGTGGGTATATGCGATTGGCCGGTTTCGCCGTTACCGCCTCGATATGCTGGTCACCGATATGCTCGCGCGATAGGCTCCGCGCGACCGGCCGCACCGAAGGGAAAGCGATGCTGGTTGCCCAACGAGACTTCGTGCTGATCGATTTTTCGCCGCGGCTGCTCTCGGTCGGCTCGGCGGACGGCACGGCGCGCGAGCAACCTGTGCACGAGGTGGAGATCGATGCCTACGCCCTGGCTGACCGCTGCGTCAGTGCCGCCGACTTCTACGCGTTCATCCGCGACGCGCCGGCCCAGATCGACCATTCGCTGATCGACTGCATCGATCCCTGCTTCGTCGTGCACCGGGCCGGTGGCTTCGAGCTGCGTCCCGGCTGCGCCGACTTCCCGATGATCCAGCTCAGCTTCTGGGCGGCCGCCGGCTATTGCAACTGGCTATCCCGCGCCGAAGGCTTGCGATCGGTGTACGACGTCGGCGCCCGGACCGCCGACCTCGACAACGACGGCTACCGGCTGCCGACCGAAGCCGAGTGGGAGGCCGCCTGCCAGGCCGGCCAGCCGGCCGTCGAGCTGGCCAACACCGCCGACGCCGACCATGCCTGTCGGGCCGTCCAGGCCGGCGAATCGGCTGCCGGTAACTTCCGGCCTGGCGAGCCTGGTCCGGTGCGGGTGGCCGCGCTGCCGGCCGACGCGGCTGGGCTGTACGGGATGCTCGGCAACGTCCGGGAGTGGTGCCACGACCGGTTCGGCCCGTACCGCTCGGGCCGCCAACGCAACCCGACGGGTGCCGACCGGGGCGCGTTCCGGGTGGTGCGGGGCGGCTCATTCATCGATCCCGCCAGCACGGTGGGGCCGACCAGCCGGCTGGCCGCCCATGAGGACACCAAGTGCGAGGTGTACGGCTTCCGGGTAGGCCGCTCCCGATGACCGTCCGGGCCAGCTGCGCCGTCCCGTCCTTCGTGGCGGTGCCGGCCGGTCGGCTGCCGGCCACCGGCGGGCAACAACCGGTGGCTAGCACCGGATTCCGACTCGGCGCTACCCCGGTCACGGTCGGCCAGTACTGGCAATACCTGCGGGCCGAAGGCCTGCGGGAGCAGCCTGCGCCCCGGCTACACGGCTTTCCGGCCAGCACCGGCCTCGGCCTGCGGACCGGCTCGGACGGCGTTATCCGCTTCGACGAGCAGCTGGCCGAGCTGCCGGTGACCCAGGTCAGCTGGCATGGGGCGCTGGCTTATTGCCAGTGGCTGGCCGGGCGGCTGGGCCTGCCCTGCCGGTTGCCGTCGGCGGCCGAATGGCAGTACGCCGCGAGCGGCCCGGCAGGCAGCAGGTGGGCGGTCGGCAACGAGTTCGACCGGTCGACCTACGCGCCAGCCGCTGCCGGGCCGCTGCCGGTCGGCGGGTTCGGCCGCAATCCGTTCGGCCTGCTGGACATGACCGGCAATGTGTTCGAGTGGTGCGCCGATCCGCTGCGCACACCGGCCGGCGCTGACCTCGGCTCGCGGGTGATCAAAGGCGGTGCCTTCACCGTGCGCAATCCGGAAAGCTTCGACAACGCCACGGTGTTCACCGCCGACGAGCTGAGCACGGTGCCCTACATCGGCTTCCGGGTGCTGGCCGGGCCGACCGGGACCTGCCAGCCGGACGGGTCCGTGCCGGGATGAGCCAGCCCGAACCGTACCTGCTGCTCTTCGGCGCCGAGATGTCGCTGCGAGAGCGGGCACTGGTCGCCGCGCTGCGAGTCTTTCCGGGCCCGGTGGCGGTGATCACGCCCAGCCGGGACGTCTCGGCATGCCGCTACTTCGACATCGTGCTGGACGGGGTGCCGAGTGACCCGGCCTCGGCGCTGGCCGCGGTGACCGGCTACGCCGAGCGCACCGGCCGGGTCCCGATGGGCGTGGTGCCGTTCGCCGATCCGTACCTGACGTCGGGTTGGACGATCGCCGATCACTTCGCCCTGCCGTACCTGTCCCAGCAGGCGGTGCAGGACTCCTCGATCAACAAGGGCCGGATGAAGCGACGGTTCGTCCAGGCCGGAGTTCCGACCCCCCGGCACCTCGAGCTGGCCGCCGACGCCGAGGTCGAGGCAGCGCTGGCGGCTGCGGCTGAGCTCGGCTACCCGTGTGTCGTCAAGCCGGCTGCCTTCGGTGGCAGCCTCGGCGTCTGCCTGGCTCGGGACCAACAGGAGCTGCGGCAGCGCTTCGACTATGTGCGCGCCATCATCGACCGCAACGCCGCCACCTTCACCGTGCCCAGCCGCGGCATTCTCCTCGAGCAGCTATGCCGGCTCAGCCGTGAGGTGTCGGTGGAGGTGCTCAACCACGGCGATCGGCGGTGGGTGCTCGCGGTGACCGACAAGGCGCTGGGGCCGGCCCCGTACTTCGCCGAGATGGGCCACCTGATCCCGTCTCGGCAGAGCGATCGGGCGGATCTCGGCGAGGTCGCGCTGGCTGCCTGCGCCGCGATCGGGCTGGATCGCGGCATCGCCCATGTCGAGGTGCGGTTCGAGGACGACCAGCCGCCGCAGGTGATCGAGGTCGGCGCCCGCACCGCTGGCGATGGCATCCCGGACCTGATGGAGGCCGCGCTGGGCATCCCGGCCTACGAGCTGCAGGTGCGGTCCTACCTCGACTGCCTGGACGAGCCGCCGGCGATCAAGCCGGTCGGGGTGGCCGGGCTCGCGGTGATCAAGGCGCCGCCCGGCCGGATCCGCGCGATCAGGCAGCCGACCCGGCTGGATCCGGCGATCACTAACTACGAGCTGCACGCGGAGCTCGGCGCGATATCCGAGGTGCCGCAGTCCTACCTGCAACGTGAGGGATACCTGCAGCTGTGCTGGCCGGGTGCCCAGCCGGCCGAGATTGCGGAGGACGCACACCTGGCGATCGCGGACGACCTGGCCGGCCAGCTGTTCGAGGTCGAGCCACCCTAGGTCCAGGTCAGGTCTGCACGACCACCTCGATGCCGGCGGCCGCCGCGTCAGCCCGGGCCGCCGCCTCGTCCCGGCAACTGCCGGTTGCCACCACGAATCCCAGCCGATCGTCGGACGATTCCAGCGGCCGCACCTGCCGAGGCAACGGCGGCAGCACGACCCGGAGCACACCGGGAGCCAGCCGGGCCTGCTCGACGCCCCGGTACTCGACCGCGACCCCCGGCTCGGGCGCGCTGACGAACCGGACCGCCGCGCCGGCCGACCGCCAAGCCGGTGGCGGTTCCAGGCCAGCAGCGGTGAGCAGGTAGCCGGCGAACATGTCGACCCCGGTGGCCAGTTGCACGATCTCCCAGATCTGGTCGCCGGCCACCCGGGGATTCAACTCGATCACCCGTACCGTGCTGCCGTCCACCATGACTTCGGTGTGGCACGGACCGGACCGGTGCCCGACCGCGTCCAGTGCCGCGGTCACCGTCTTGGTGACCACATCGACGAGTTCGGCAGGCAGGTCCAGGTCCACCGCGTGACCCAGCTCGATGAACCGGGGCGCACCGCTGGTCGACTTGGTGGTGATGGCGACTACCTGGTGCCGGCCGTGCACGCTGAGCGTTTCCACGCTGTACTCCTGGCCGGCGAGCAGCGCCTCGGCCAGCACCCCGCCTGCCGACAATTCGTGCCGCACGAACGTCCAGGCATCGGCCACTTCGTCCAGGCTGGCTATCGCCAGCACCGATCGGCCGGCCGAACCGGTCACCGGCTTGACGATCGCCGGCCCGACCTCGGACACGAACTGTCGCAGTTCGTCCACCGAATCGCATTGCCGGAACGGCGTGTCGTCCACGCCCGCGGCATGCAGCATCGCGCGCATCCGGCTCTTGTCGGTGCTGGCCGACCAGGCCGCGGCCGAGCCGGCCGGCGCGATGCCGAGGTCCTCAGCCACCTGCGCGGCGATCGGCATGGTGGCGTCGTGGTAGGTGACGATGGCATCGAGCGGGTCCCGGGCGTGCACGGCGCGAGCGACGGTCGCGATCGCCGCCGCATCGTGCGGGTCGGCCCGGATCACCCCGGCCACGCACCGCATCGCCAGATCCTCGTCGTACGGATCGTCGCGCAGGCAGGTCACCCGCAGCGGCAGTCCCGGTGACCTGGCGAACAAGTAGTAGAAGCCGCCCAGCAACAGCACATGCGGCGGTCGCGGGTCGCTCACCGGTGCACCCGGCCTTTCGCGATGCTCGCTCATGTCCACTTGGCTCTTCGCGCCAGCGCTCATTGCCACATTCGCTCCGCTCCTCGGCACTTCGTGCCTGCGATGCTCACTCATGGGCCTGCCTCCATCGAGTTGGTTCGCTGCCCGGCCAGCGCGTCAGCCGGCAGCGGCAGCTGCGCATGTCCGGTGTTGAGCGTCCACGCCTCCAGCACCTGGTCCTCGTCGGTGACCAGCTCGATCGCCGGCGGCCGGGACAGGAAGGCGGCCAGCGCGGCGGTGCTGGCATAGCCGCCGACGTTGTCAACACAGAGCAGGTCACCGACCCGCGGTTCGGCGATGGTGGTGTTCACCGACATCCGATCCAACGGCGTGCACAGCGGGCCGACCACGTTCACCGACCGCGGCTCACCGTCCGGTGCGGACAGGTTTCGGAACACCGCCTCGGGTCGAAGCACTCGTCCCAAACCTGACATGCCGCCCAGGATATTCACGCCGGCATCCACCACGACCAGGCAGCCGCCGGCGCGCCGTTTGACATCCATCACGGTCGTGAGCAGCCGGCCGGCCGCCGCGACCAGGCCACGGCCGGCCTCGAACCAGATCTCAGTGCCCTGCTTTTGTAGCGGCGTGACCAGCTCGGCCAGGCCGGCGGCCAGCGGCTCCAGATCGAGCCCGGTACCGGATGTCGCGTACGGCCAGGGAAATCCGCCGCCCAGGTCGAGGATCCGGATCGGCAGACCGCTGGCTTCGCTCACCTGCCGAGCGGTCTCGGCGGCCTGTTCGAACGCGGCTAGCAGCGCCTGGCAGCTGGGCAGTTGGGAACCGAGGTAGCAGTGCACACCCAGCAGGTCGAGGCCAGCGGGTCGGCGCCGGCACAGCTCGATCGCATCCTCGACCAGCAGGCCGAACTGTCGCCCATCGGCCATCGACAGCCCGGCGGCCGGCCGGTTCGGCGGCTGCACCCGCAGCAGCATCCGCAACCCTCCGGTCTGGGCGTCCAGTGCCCGGGCCAGCTCGACCGCCGACTCGCAGGACAGCAGCGCGCCCGCCGCGGTCGCGGCCGCGATCTCGGCACCGGACTTGCCGGGTCCGGTATAGAGCACCGGCGCCGGTCCGGAACTGGGCGCGGTCCGTACCGCGACCGCCAGCTCGGCCGGCGAGGACACCTCGGTTCCGCAACCGGATTCCTGTAGCGCGGCGACCACCGGAGGCAACGGATTGGCCTTCAACGAGTACAGCAGGGTGGACCCGGCCGGCAGGATTCGGCGCAGCTGGCTGGCCCGCTCCCGCAGCACGGCGGTGTCATGTACCAGCAGTGGGGTGCCGAACCGTTCGGCATGCCGCGGCAGCGATTGCTCATCATCGGAAACCGGCTGCGCGCGTCCTTCCGGGGGCGGCACCATACGTGTTACTTTACCGTCAGTTGCCGCAAAAACTGCGTCCGGACGAGCTGAGCCGGCGGTGCTGTGGCCAACCGGGACTCGCCGCAAGAGATGGTGACCAGATGGATACCGAGCTGAGATCGGCAGCGGACGTGTCCGGCGCGCTGATCGAGGTGTTGGCCCGCCAACTGCACGCCATCCCCTCCGATGTCGACTGGAACACCGTCGCGCTGCCGGATCTGGGGTTGGACTCGATGTCGGCGATCGAGCTCGTGATCGACATCGAAGACCGGTTCGGTGCCCAGTTCCCCGAGGAGCGGCTGGTGCGTGAAACGTTCGCCACCTTCCCGGCGCTGGTCGCGGTGGTGCGGGGCATGGTCGAGCAGTGGTGATCGAATCACGGCCAAGCTTCGAGGAGTTCGTCCGGCCGCTGCGGACGCCCGGCGGTGCGCCACCGGCACCGAGCAGCACGCTCAGCGACCTGCCGATCGGTGAGTACGCGGTGTTGGCCTGGCTGGACGAACTGCAGGCGCGCTATCCCGCCGAGGCCGAGGCGGATCTGATCGCGGACTGGCACGCCACCTCACTGCATGACGTCTACGCAATGCTGTTCCCCGACGCCGAGCAGCCCGCCCGCTGAACGCCGGACGGGCAGGCGGCGCAGCCGAAAACCGGAGGCCGGTAGAGATGACCATCACCGCGCAACTCGCGCTGGACTCGGTCCAGCGGCTGTTCGACGCCGAGCTGCGACGCGGCATCGAGACCGGCGTGCAGCTGTCGGTGAGCCACCGCGGCGAGGTCGTCGAGCTCGCGGTCGGCGGCAACGGCAACGGCCAGCCGATGACCAGCCAGACCTACGTGCCGTGGACCTGCTCGTCCAAGCCGCTCGGCGCGCTGGCCTTCGCTCGGGCCTGGGAGGCCGGGCTGCTCGACCTGGACACCGCGGTGTCGGCCGTGCTGCCGGAATACACCGGTGGTGGCAAGGAACTGGTCACCGTGCGGGATCTGCTCAGCCACACCACCGGCATGGCCGACCCGATCATGTCCCTGGGCGCCGGCGCCGGCCAGGTGAGCTCGATGGCGGAGTTCGATGCCCTTATCTGGTCGGTGATCTGCGCCGTACCGACCGAGCTGCAGCCGGGTACCGCGATGATCTACAACCCGGTCACCAACTGGTTCGTGCTGGACCGGGTGCTGACCACGCTGACCGGCGCCCAGCCCGGCGACAGCTATCGCGGTCTGCTGGACCGGCTCGGCCTGGCGGCCAGCCTCGGCTCCCCGCCGGTGCCGGGCGAGCAACTGGTTACGGTGAGCGCGTCGGCCGATCAACAGGCCGGGCTGGCCGCGATGCAGCTGGCTAGCGCCCTGCCGCTACCCGGTGTCGGCGTCTGGGGCTCGATGCGCGACCTGCGGGTGGTCGGCGAAGTGCTGCTGGCCAAGGGAGTCCACCATGGGGAGCAACTGGTCGGCAAGGCAAGCGTCGAAGCGCTGGTCGCCACCCGCTGGCCCGGCAGCGGGCATCGATCCATCTGCGATACGGATTTTCCTTATGGCCTCGGGGTAATGACCCTGCCGGTGATGTTCGGCCGGCGCTGCTCGGTGCGGGCGTTCGGGCATGCCGGCGGCAATACCTCGACCCTGCTGGTGGATCCGCTGTTCGACCTGGTGGTGGCCGTCTACTGGAACGGCAGGCTGGATGACGTCACCACCTTCGCGCGCCGGTACGCGCTGGTGCGCGCGCTCTACCACGACCTGGGCATTCCGCGGCTGCCGGTGCGGGGCGCGCGACCGGCCACCGATTGAGGAACAGTCGGTGACCAGCGTCCGCGCCGCGAGACTGCCCGGACCGACTCCGCTCGGTCAGCTGCGCTACCTCGGCGGCCTGCTCGGCAAACCGTATGACGCTCTGCTGGAGTTGCACCGGCGCTACGGCCCGGTCTGCACCTTCGGCTTCGGCAGCCAGCAGTACGTCATGCTGTTCGGGGCCGAGGCCAACCAGCTGTTGCTGACCGACTCGCCGGATCGTCCGAACTTCCTGTCCCGGGACGTGTTGAGCCTGCTCATCCCGGTGGTCGGCTCGTGCGCGATGGTGGTCAGCGATGGCCCCGACCACCGCCGCCGCCGGTCGCTGGTGCAGCCGGCCTTCGCCCGGCAGCGGATTCAGGGCTACCTGACGGTGATGCTGGCCGAGATCCATCGGATGCTGAACGGCTGGCAGCCGGGCCAGCAGATCAACGCGTTCACCGAGGTGCGTTCCTGCATCCGGCGGATCGCAATCCTGTCGCTGTTCGGCGACCGGCTGCAGGCGCACACCGACGAGATCGGCCGCGAGCTGGAAACCGCGCTGCGTTACATCAACCGCTCGCCGTTCCTGCGCTTCGATCATGACCTGCCGGGCACCGCGTACCGGCGGGCGATGGCGGCCCGGGCCCGGGTGGACGGTCACGTCCGGGCCGAGCTGGCGCGCCGCCGGGCCGAACCGCGGGATCGCGACGACGTGCTGGACGCGCTGCTCCGCGAGCACGCCGGCGACCAGCTGACCGATCTGGAGGTACGCGATCAGGTGATCAGCCTGATCGCCTCGGGCTATGACTCCAGCAGCTCGGCGGCCGGCTGGGCGGTATATGCGTTGCTGTCCAATCCGCAGGTATACCAACGGATTCGGGACGAGGTGGCCCAAGTGGCGGGTGCCGAACCGCTGACCACCGAGCTGCTGAGCAGGATGACCTATCTCGGCTACACGGTTTCGGAGATCCTGCGGCTGTACACGCCGGGCGTGCTGACCGGCCGGACCGCGGTGGACGGTTTCGAGTTCGCCGGGCAGCTGATACCGCAAGGCTCGAAGGTGTTGTATTCGCAGTACGTCACCCACCGGATGCCGGAGCTGTGGCCGGCGCCGCTGGAGTTCCGGCCGGAACGCTGGGATCCGCGGCAACCGGATTACCAGGAGCCGGTGCCGTTCAGCTTCGTGCCGTTCGGCGGCGGGTACCGGCGCTGCATCGGTTTCGCCTTTGCCGAACTGGAGTTGCGGGCGCTCATCGCCGAGCTGGCCCGCCGCACCGAGCTGTCGTTGGCAACCGACACGGTGCGGCCGACCGGGGTGGCCACCATGTGGCCGAAGGGTGGCGTGCCGGTCCAGGTGCGGGCGGTCCGGCCGGTAGCGGCCAGTTAACTTCCGGAGCTGTTCGAGCCGGTTCGCCAGCTTGCCCGGTCCGACGGCTCGGCCGGTTGCCGTTCGAGCCGGCTGGCCGCTCGCTCGGCCAGTTCCTGCCGGTCGATCTTGCCCTGATTCCCCGTTGCCGGCAGCGAATCCTCGGCCAATAGATAACGCGGCACCATGTGCCTGGGCAGCCGGTCGGCGAGGAACCGCCGGTAGGCCGGCTCATCCACCGGCGCGGCGGCCACGTACAGCAGCGCGATGTCCTGGCCCACCTCGACATTGGCCACCCCGACCGCGGCGCAGCCGTGCACACCGGGAAACTGGATCGCGATCTCCTCCACCTCGGTGGGGCTGACCCGGAACCCGGACGTCTTGATCATCGCGTCCCGCCGGCCGACGAAGTACAGGTAACCGTCGGAGTCCCGGTAGACGATGTCACCGCTGAACACCACGGTTTCGCCAGGGTATTCGGGCAGCGCGCCGAACCGCTGCGCGGTCTCGACCGGGGCATTCCAATAGCCCTTGGTGATGCAGCCGCCACGATGCACCAGCTGGCCATGCTCACCGGGCGCGACCTCGCGCAGTTGATCGTCGAGCACCAGGATCTCCACCTCCGGGATGGCACGCCCGATCGAGTTGGGTCGTCGCCGCAGCTCGGCCGGGTCCAGGTAGCTGGACCGGAATGCCTCGGTCAACCCGTACATGAGGAAGGTGCGCGCCATCGGGAAGGTGGCGGCCAGGTTGTCCAGCATCCGCTGGGAGACCGGACCGCCGGACGAACTGAGGTAGCGGATCGCGGACAGGTCGACGGTCGGCTGGCTGCGCAGCAGCCGGGGGTCGAACATCCGGGTGATGAGCACCGGCATCACCGGCAGCGCGGTGATCCGTTGCTCGGCGAGGAAGTTGAAGCAGTCGGCCGGAAACATCAGCTCGTGCAGGCACAACTGAGCACCGGTGAGCAGCGATTGCCATAGCTGGTTCAACCCGTAGTCGAAGTTCAGCGACAGCAGCGAGCCGATCCGGTCGGTATCGGAGGTGCCCAGGTACGCCGCGGTGATCCGGGCGCCGTCGGTGATGTTGCGGTGGCTGACCATGATCCCCTTCGGCCGGCCGGTGGAGCCGGAGGAGTAGATGACCGCCGCGACATCGCTGCCGATGCTGGCCTTCGGCAGCTCGCCGGCGGCCGTCTCGCGCAGCCGGGGCAGGATCAGGGCTGGATCGGCGGAACAGTCCTGGCCGTACAGCAGCGGCAATTCGGCTGCCGCGCCCCGCACCTCGCCAGCCCGGGCGGCGTCGGTGATGGCCAGCCGCATCCCGACATCGGACACGATGTGCTGGATACTTTCCCTTTTCAGCCTAGGCAGGATCGGCACGATGATGGCGTCGGCCAGCGCCACCCCGAGAATGGCGATCGCCTGATCCACCGTCTTGGCCATGCAGATGCCAACCCGGTCGCCGCGCTGGAGGCCGTGCTGGCGCAGCGCGAGCGCGGTCCGGCTCGCCGCCGACTGCAACTCGGAGAAGCTCAGTGTGGCCTGGCCGTCGGTGATGGCAGTCTTGGCACCGAACCGATCGGCGGCCTCCTCGACCAGGGCGGTGATACTGAACAGCCGGTGCGCGCTCACCGGGCCAAGTTAGCGCAGCAGGCCCGTGCCTGCGATCACCCGCGCGTCCCGGTGTAGTCCGCGCGCCCACAGTTGGTCATCGACGGTTACCGAGCTTGCCCGGTGACCGGTTGCCGCGTGGAGCATCCTGGCGATGGTCGCCGGGTCGGTGCCGGCACCCCCGGTGACCAGCACGTCCGCGTCGGACAGGTCCAGGTTCAGGTCCTGCACGGATAGGAACAGGCAGGCCAGGAATCCGACCGGGCCCGCGAGCGCGGCGGGGTCGGCGTCCCGCAACCGCTGGTACAGCGTCCGGGGATCGGCCGGCGCGATCGCCTCGATGAGCTCGTACAGCAGCGGCTCGTCGGCGATCCGGGCCGCCAGCGCAGCCCGGGCTCCGGCCAGGCCGAGTTCCGGGAACGTGCGCCGGATGCTCGTTCCGGCCGGCGGTCGGCCGTGCCGGTAGTGCAGATCGGTTGCGGTGCCGCCGACATCGATCACCAGGACCGCTTGCCGCTCGGAGGCGAGTTCGTCGGCGGCCATCCCGACAGCCACGAAGGTCGGCAGCACCGGTCCGTCGATCCGACTGGCCAGCACCTCGAGCTGTTGTTGACCGACGCTGTCGCCGAGGCCGTCGATTGCAGAGCGCAGTTGCCGAAGCAGCGTGGTGAGGCCGGCCGGTGTCGGTCGCAACTGGTCGTCCTGCACGTTGGTCACCCGATGCCGCACCTGAAGGTCGAGTGCCGCGTCGCTCGCGCCGGCCCAGACCAGCGTCGCATGCGGGTGGTCGTTCGGGTGGAATGCGGCCAACGCCGCCGAGAGGTGCCGGTGGTCGCCGCCGTCGGTGCCGCCGACCAGCACCAACACGTCGACCGGATCAGGGCAGCCTGCTGCGCTGCCAAGATGGCCGGCATTGGCTAGCTGGTGGGCATCGAGCAGTTGGTCGGCGGGCAGCTGGTGGGCATCGGGCAGTTGGCGGGCATCGGGCAGCTGGCCGGCGTAGCTGAGCTGGCCGCCCGCCGCGAGCACCGCGCGGCGTCCGGCGGTGAGGCTGTACCGGTCGGTCAACCCGAGCAGCCCGACCCGCAAGCCACCGCGCGCCGAACTGCACACCCGCAGCGGCAGGCCGGGGTATCGGTCGGCGATTGCCATCGCCTGCTGGCCGGCCGGGACGTCCGGGTCCCGCCACTCGCGGGACATCGCACCGAGCTGGCCATCGCTCGACACCACGCACCACTTGATCGAGGTGCTGCCGATGTCCATCAGCAGCAACGAAAATGCCACGGTCATGCCAGCAGTCGGATGTCGCGCAGCAGTCGCTGCCACAGCGGGCCCTCGTCCGGTATCCGGCTGCCGAGCAGTTTCTGCTCCCGTCGCTGGTCTTCCGCCGAGATCGGCACCGCACCCGGGTCCAGGATCCGGATCTGGCGTCCCGGCGCCCGATCGGACACCAGCGCGGACCGGTTGTCCCGGTGCGGCGAGAACGGGACGTCGATCGCGCCGGCGAGCACGCTGCGATACACCGACTGCAGGAAGGTCGGTGCCGGGTGGGCGAGCAGGTGGTCCAGCACATGGTCCACTTCACTGGCCAGCAGGTCGGCCTCTTCGTCGATGATCTCGCTGGTCAGCCCGTCGGATTGGCCGAACCTGTCGAGCAGGTAGCGGACCGCGCGGACGGCGGCGACGTTGCCGGCCACCGTGGGCAGGCCGGTGGCCTCGTCCGGGGTCTTCAACACCACCTTGTCCGCCCCAGCCAACTGGCTGATCAATGCCGAGACCGCGATCAGCTGCCAGGCCAGCGCCGGCTCGTCCGGGAAGGCGCCCATCCACTGGTGATAGACCAGGCGCAGCTCGACGTCGGCGAAGCCGAACCGGTTGAGCAGTTCGCGGCCGCTGGCCCGCAGCACCCGGGCGATTGCCAGATCCTGTTCCAGGCTGCCGGTCTGGCCGAAGCTGACCGCGAACGAGGTGACACCCTGTTCGCTTGCCAGCAGCAGCTCGCACAGCTGCACCACGATGGTGATCACCGGTGGCACCAGGGTGGCGGTCAGCGGGCCGAACGACTCGCGGTGGATCGGCAGCCCGGCGGGCCCAGCGATCGCGCAGAGCCGGTCGACGTACTGCCAATTTCCGAGCGCCCGATCCAGCGGGTAGCGGTCGGAGTAGGGCAGCGTGTAGCTGAGGCCGCCGCCTTCGATCTCGGTGATGCCGGCGGCCAGCGCGAGTTCTACCAGCAGCCGGGCGTCCGGGGTGCCGTGCCGTAGGCTGACCGGACGATCGACCTGCTCATACAGCTGGCGGGTGGCCAGGTGGCCGTGGCTGATCAGCGGGTAGCCGTTGAGCAGATCCCGGTCCTGCTCGAGCCCGAGCGCCAGCAAGTGGGCCGCGCTGCGATAGTCGTTGTGCCGGGTGTGGCTGTCGATGGTGAGCGGGATGAAGTCGGCGCCGGCTTCGGCCAGTGCCTGGGTGAGTAGGTGCTGCTTGGCCAGCGCGGGGTAGCCGCCTCGCGGTTGCAGGTACGGCCGAGCGGGCCGGTTCCGGTAGGCGTGCGAGGCGAATCGGCGTGCCGGCAGGGTGGCCAGGTAGCGCTCGGCGGTTGCCGGATCCAGGCCGGACCGGTCGAGCACCGCGGCGCGTTCGGCGGCCAGCCCGGTGAGCTGGGCCCGCCGGTCAGGCAGCGACATGGCCGAGGTCATGGCGCAGGGCGGTGAACACGTCGGCGAGATCGGCCGGCTGGTGGAACACCCGGTGGAAGCCGTAGCCGGTGAAGAGCCGTTCGACCTCGGCCGGCGGGCGGTGGCCGACGACCAGGTTGCCGCCGGCGTATCGAAGCACGTCGGCCAGGCCGGCGCTGATGAACCGGGCTCCGAACTCGGCGCAGGCCTGCTCGCCTTCGCCGTTGATGGATGACACCAGGACCGCCGCCGCGCCGGTTTCCCGGGCGGCGTCCACGAAGTCGTCCACCTCGGTGTTCGTCCCGATGTTCACGGCATGAAAGCCGTTCTCGGCCAGGCCGATCGCCAGGATCCGGTTGGCGACGACGTGGATGTCGTGCCCGATCACACCCAGCACGACGACCGGCTGCCGGTTCACCGCGGCGTGGGTCTCATTGAGGTGCAGGTCATTGAGACGCGGGGGCGGCCCGGCTCGGCAGCAGGGTGAGCGCCGCCCGGCCGGGTGGCTGCGGGGGCGCGTCGAAGTGCCGGAAGCAGGAGAAGGTCTGGTCCTCGTGCTTGCTCTGGACGAACGCCTTCAACCGCGGACTCTCGTCGTACATGGTGAGCAGGTCGGTGTCGAACACATTGCCGATCACCTCGGGGTTGCCCAGCTCGCAGATCATCACGTCACCGTTGGAGTGCAGGTGCAGCTGGGCCTTGCCCTCGATGCAGCTGGCGTAGATCACGCCTGGATCGGCGAACAACGGCTGTAGTTGCTGCCAGGCTTCGCTGCCGGGCCGGAAGTAGGCCGACAGGCAACTGAAGAACAGGGTGGTACGCGGGTCCCGGGAACGCGCCAACTCGGCGATCGCGGCGCAGATCGCCTCGGCGGACAGGGTGTTCTGGTAGCCCTGGTGCACGCTGGGGATCTCCATCTGGATCTCGTGCTTGCCGACACCCAACTCGGCGGCGAACCGGTGCACCTCGGCCATCCGGTGCTGGGTCTCGTCGAAGAGGATGGTCTCCACCACGGTGTCGATCGACGGCGAGGCCACCGACCGGCTGATCGCTCGCACGATCTTGGGAAACATCTTCTCGGTGACCCGGTAGAACGCCGAATGGCTGACCGCGTCGGTGTGGTTGAGCGAGAAATGCAGAACGCCGAGCCCGGCCGCTTCCAGCCGGTCGAATTTCTCGTCGGTCAGCACCGTGCCGTTGGAGTTGATCTGGGTTTGGATACCCTTTTCGGTGCAGTAGGAGATGATTCCTTCGCAGATTTCGAATTCCAGCAGCACCTCGCCGCCGGACAGCTTCACCCGCTCCAGGTCCGGCAGCGTGTCGATAACCCGGGCCACGTCCGCCACCGAGAGGATTTTGCGTTCGAGCAGGTCGTATGCCCCGCAGTAGTCACACCGAAAATTGCATCGGGAGGTCACCCCGATCTCGATCGCTCGAAGGTTGCCGGCGCCGACCTGGTTCATCTCCAGCGACTTGAAGGCCACGAGTCACACTCCTTGCACGCAGCTGGAACCAGGGGAACGCAACAACGGACGAGCCACTCAGTCGGTACTGTATGTCCTCCAGCTGGGGCATACAAGGCGGTACGTCGGCGTTTCGCAACTGGTGTTCGAGGATCGTCGCTGGTGGCTGCAAGTACCGGTCGTCAGGTGTCGCTAGCCGGTGGCATGCGGGCCGCTTCCAAGCCGTGATCGACGCTATCCGGCATGCCCGGAGGCGGCGGCAGCAGCCCTTGGATGGCCTTCTGCTCAGCGTGACTCCAGCTGAACTCCAGGGTCTTCGCCGTCCAATACCCAACAAAAACCCAGAGCGCGGCGAACTCGATCCAATACAGCGAAGCGACATCCTTATGCGCCAAGACCGCCGTCAACAATGGAAGAACAATCATTGCCACTCCGAGCACCAGATATATCGTTCGAAATATGCGCTCCTTGCGCTTGTCGTGGAGCAGATCAAGGGTGCTGCCGCCGAGAAAGACCGCGACCAGTCCGATGCTGCCGAACGCGATGATCGCAAATGTTCCGTGCAGCCACGGCCGGGTATACGTGGCGCATTCGGTCGATCCGCTGTCGCATCCGGTCGGGAAGAACACGACTCCGGCGGTGGCGACACCGGCGATGTTCAGCAGGTAGTTCTCCCACCGGCTGTATCCCTTGTAGAGGAAGAGAAACGCGGCGACGACGATGAGGGTGGCGACGAAGTAGTTACGCATTCCCGTGTGGTAGTACCCGCTGATCGATTCGGGCAGGGAGTGCTTGGTCAGGATCTTCTCGCCCCACCGCACTACCAGCGGCAAGAGGAAGGTGACGATGCCAAGGCCCCAGCGCAGTCCGTAATAGGTATGCGCCATCAGGCTCTGCTGGCTGTCGCCGTGCAGCCGGTGGTGACCGGTGAGCACGCGGGCAGTCCTGGAACCTCCGGTCGCCGGTCCTGGCTTGGAGCCTTGCGGGGTGGTCATGTGGGTGAGTCCTCCTGGTGGTTCGGGCAGGAGTTGGGACGGGCGTTGATCGTGATGTGGTTGGTGTAGCAGTTCGCCCAGCGCGTCAGCTATGGGTAGCTGAAACCGAAGCCCGCGGCGAGCAGGCGCGCCGGTCGTGCGCGGCGGCCGGTCAAGGGCCGCGCCGGGTCGGTACACAACAGCACGACCCTCGATGCGCACCGCGAAGGCCGGCGTCGGTGGTGCCGGCGGCGGGCTTAGCGGCCCGTCGGCGTCCTCGCTCTACCAGGGCAAGCCGGGTGTAGGAGGTGATCGACCCTACGGCTTGGTGAGCAGGCAGCCGGTCTTGTTCAGGTCGATCGTGTTGGTCGAGGTCAGGCAGGTGGTGAACCAGTAGGTCTCCTGGCCGTAGTTCTGCCCCTGGGTGTAGGTGAGGCTGCCGTCGGGGTTGACCTCGCACGGGTTGTCCAGGGTACAGGCTTGGCCCTGCTCGTTGAGGGTGTTGTTGACGCCGGCGATCTGCAGGCTGGTGTTGTCGACGATCGGCGAGCCGGACGTGCCGCCGATGGTCTGGCAGGTGGAGTTCGGGTACAGGTAGCGGATCGAGTCGTGCCAGGTCCACTGGTCCTCGCGCAGCGTGCCGACGAAGCCGTTGATCGCGCAGGAGTAGGTGGTCTTCCAGTACCCGGACGGGATCGAGACCGCGTGCCCGTCGACCGGGTGGGTCGAGGCGACGGTCAGCGCGTTGAGGCCGGTGGTGCTGCGCAGCTGGGCGAAGGTCTTGGTGAGCCGGTACAGCGTGACGTCGGTGCCGGTCATGGTGGCGTAGAGCACCAGGTCGGCCCGGAGGTTGGCCACCGACCGGCCGCTGGCGTCGAGCAGCTTGCCGGTGCGGAGCTTGACCGGTTGACCAGTACCTGGCCGGCGCTGAGGAAGCCGCCTTCGTAGCAGTGCCCGTTGGTGAGCATCATCGCCCGGTCGGTGTCCAGCGATGACGGGTAGCGGACGAGGCTCGCCGAGCAGTTGCTCAGCGCGATCGTGGAGGCGAGCCCGACGGCCTGCAACTGCTGCACGACCCGGTTGGGGCTGACCGGAGCGGCGGTAGCCGCCGGGGCCGGGGCCGCGGCAGCGGTCGAGACGGTCAGTGCGGTGGCCGCGACCGCGGTGGCGGCGGCGGCCAGCAGCCGGAACGGACGCCGGCCGGTACGTGGGAGGAAGGTCATGGGACAACTCCGAGGTCGGCTGGGCGGGGAGGGTTCGGCCAGCTAACCGGGCAAACCCCCTAAGGTCAAGGGGCGCTCGGCCGAACTCACGCCGGCGGCCAGGCACCTTCGACCGCACTTACTCCGCACCGTGATCATCGGGGTGGACGTGCCAGTTCGGCGAGAACCCCGGAATGGTCGCTTGCCCAGACGCCGCGGACGGGATCGTCGAACACGACAGCTCGCGCTCGGCCGCTTGACCCCCATCGAATACGAAACGATCATGAGCCAGACCGTCGACCAGGCCGGCTAACCAGCTGTCATCCTTCGCGCATAAGACCCATCGCCGAGGCGGTGGCTGTCAGCAAATTCCGTACTAAGGGTGGCGTGACCCCCGTCTGGTTGATCTGATCTGGTCCCCATTATTTGACCTTGTTTTGTGAGACTGGCTGCGTCCTGACTGCGAGGAGGGCGCGATGCCGAGGACGTATGACAGTGAGTTTCGCCGGCGGGTGGTCGAGCTGATTCGGTCCGGGCGATCCGTTTCGGCTGTGTGCGCCGAGCTGGGCCTGGCCGAGGCGACGGTGTATCGGTGGAAGGCCCAAGACCTCATCGACCGCGGCGAGAAATCCGGCCGTGCCACCGTCGAGCGTGGAGAGTTGG
>JBJMIB010000037.1:0-146572 GCA_045807085.1 Jatrophihabitantaceae bacterium | reverse complement strand
CGTCGGTGATCGAGATGACGTTCGTCGGGATGTAGGCCGACACGTCGTTGCCCTTGGACTCGATGACCGGCAGGCGGGTCATCGAGCCGCCACCGAGGTCGTCGGACAGCTTCGCGCAGCGCTCCAGCAGCCGCGAGTGCAGGTAGAACACGTCGCCCGGATAAGCCTCGCGACCCGGCGGCCGGCGCAGCAGCAGCGACACGGTGCGGTAGGCCTCGGCCTGCTTGGTCAGGTCGTCGAAGACGATCAGCACGTGCTTGCCCTGATACATCCAGTGCTGGCCGATGGCCGATCCGGTGTACGGCGCCAGGTACTTGAAACCGGCCGAGTCCGAGGCCGGTGCCGCCACGATGGTGGTGTACTCCATCGCGCCGGCCTCCTCCAGCGTGTCCCGGGAGGCGGCGATGGTGGAGCCCTTCTGGCCGATCGCCACGTAGATGCAGCGCACCTGCTGCTTCTCGTCGCCGGTCTTCCAGTTCTCCCGCTGGTTGATGATCGCGTCCAGGCAGACCGTGGTCTTGCCGGTCTGCCGGTCGCCGATGATCAGCTGGCGCTGGCCGCGGCCGATCGCGGTCATCGAGTCGATGGCCTTGATGCCGGTCAGCAGCGGCTCGCGCACCTCGCGGCGCTGCACCACCGAGGGGGCCTGCAGCTCCAGCGCCCGGCGGGCGGTGGACTCGATCTCACCCCGGCCGTCGATCGGCTGGCCCAGCGGGTCGACCACCCGGCCGAGGTAGGCGTCGCCGACCGGCACCGACAGGATCTCACCGGTCCGGCGGGCCTCCTGGCCCTCCTCGATATGGGAGGCGTCGCCCAGGATCACCACGCCCATGTCCCGCACGTCCAGGTCCAGCGCGATCCCCAGCGTGCCGTCCGCGAACCGGATGAGCTCGTTGGCCATCGCGCTCGGCAAGCCCTCGACCCGGGCGATGCCGTCGCCGGCCTCGGAGACCACGCCCACCTCTTCGCGCGAGGCCTCCGGGGTGTAGGAGGACACGTAGCCCTCGATCGCGCTCCGGATCTCATCTGCGGAGATCGTCAGCTCTGCCATCACAATGTCCCTTGCTCGTTGGGTCTGTCGAAGTAGGTTCTGCCGCTGCCGCTCAGCCCGTCAGGGCTCGGCGGACCTGGCTGAGTCGGGCCGCCACGCTGCCGTCGATCACCTCGTCGCCGATCCGCACGACGAGCCCACCGCGAACCGACTCATCGACCGCGATCCGGACGCTGATCGAGCGGTGATACTGCTCGCTGAGTACCTCGGCCAGCCGGTTCTGCTGCTCGGCACTGAGTTCGACGGCCGAGGTCACCTTGGCGATCGAGCGGTCGCGCCGCTTGGCCGCCGCGTCCAGCAGGTCGTCGATGGCGAAGTCGATCGCGTGCCGGCGCCGGCTGCTCACCGCGTGTTCCAGCAGCTCGCGGGTGATCGGATGCACCTTGTTCGCCACCACCGTGTCGAGCAGCCGCACCCGGCGCTCGGCCGGCATCGCCGCCTCGTCCAGCAGCGCGGACAGCTCGGCGCTGCCGTCCAGGATCCGTTCGAACCGGAACAGCTCGTCCTCCACCTGATCCAGCCTGTTGTCCTGCTCGGCAGCGATCAGCAGCACGTCGTTGGCCAGCAGTTCGAGTGCGTCGATCAGATCCCAGGCCGCCGACCAGCGCATCGAGGCGGCCTCGCGGGCCACCCGCAAGGCGCTGTCGCCGATCTTGCCGGTCAGCAGCCGGTCGATCAGCTCGGCGCGACGGGCCGGCTCGGTGGACGGGTCGGCGACCACCCGGCGCAGCCGCGGCTGGCCAGCCAGCAGCTCGACCACCGCGGCCAGCTCACGGGCCAGCCGCACCAGCTCCTCGCCGCCGCCTCGACCGATCAGGCCCTCCAGCCGCTCGCGCAGCCCGTCGGCGGGCTGGCCGATCATCGCCTCGAGGCGTTCCCGCAGCGTGGCGAGCGCCTGCCGGCTTGCTGCGTGCATCACGGCTGGTTGCCTGCCTGGGTGTGCGCGGCGTCCTGGGCCTCCAGGCCGGTCAGGAACGCGTCCACGGTGGCCGACACCCGGGCGTCGTCGGACAGTTGCTGGTCGACGATCTTCTCCGACAGCTCGACCGCCAATGTGCCGATCTCGGCGCGCAACTCGCGCACGATGGCACCGCGCTGGCGATCCAGTTGCTCCTCACCACGAGCCACGATCCGGGCCGACTCCTCCTGGGCCTGCGCGCGCAGGTCATCGACGACGTGCTGGGCCTCGGCCCGGGCGCTCTCCCGAATCTTGGCGGCCTCGGTGCGCGCCTCGGCGAGCGCGCGCTGGTAGGCATCCTGGGCCTCGGCCAGTTGCTTCTTGGCCTCGGCGGCGTCCGCCACCTGCTGGTCGATCATCGCCTGGCGATCCCGCATCGCCTTCTGCACCGGCGGCAGGACGTAGCGGCCGAGGATGAACAGGATGAGCAGGAAGGCCAACAGCTCCGCGATGAAGGTGGCATTAGGCACCAGGAAGTTGCTGGACGCCAGCACGGTTTGATGCTGTGCCATCGAAGAAGAACTCCTCTTACTTCGCCAGGACGAAAACGAACAGCACCGCGAAGGCCAGGTTGATGAAGTACATCGCCTCCACCAGGCCGACGGTGAGGAAGAACAGCGTCTGCAGCCGGCTCTGCGCTTCGGGCTGACGCGCTACGCCGGAGATCAGCGAGCTACCGGCAAGACCGTCACCGATGGCCGCGCCAACCGCGCCGCCGCCGAGGGCCAACCCACCACCCACGAAGGCGCCAGCGAGCTCGATTGACTTGGTCGTTACGTCGACTGCCATTTCTCTCCTCTAGGTGATGAGCACAGGTGTGCGAATGCGCGTCGGATCAAGCGATTGCGGGGCAACTCAGTGTCCCGCCCCGATACCTTCTTCGGCTGTCGCGTCGGCCGGCCGGACCGAGCTGAAGTACAGGATCGTCAGCAGGGCGAAGATGAAGGCCTGGATCAGGCCGATGAACATATCGAACAGCTTCCAGATGATGTCCGGCGCCCACAGCAGGTAGGCCGGGAACAGCGCGATCAGCGACACCATGATGACGCCCGAGAAGATGTTGCCGAACAACCGCAGGGCCAGCGTGACCGGCCGCACCAGCTCCTCGATCAGGTTGATCGGAAACATCACCCAGTGCGGGGTGAACAGATGGTGGTAGTAACCGCGAAAGCCGCGCTTGCGCACGCCGGTGACGTGCATGGTGACGATCACCAGCAGGGCCAGCGCATACGGCAGGTTGGCATCGGAGGCCGGTGGCGGCGCGTACTCCGGATGGTGGCCGGTCGGCACGATGGCCAGCCAGTTGGCGAACAGGATGAACAGGAACAGCGCGGTGGCCAGCGGCACCACGAACGGCGCCGTCCGCACACCCATGGTCGACTCGACCTGGTTCTCGATCTCGCCCACCACGGTCTCGTAGAACAGCTGCACCTTGGTCGGCTTGGCGATGCTGAGGTGCGCGCGCAGGTAGAAGCCGAGGCCCACCACGATGGCGCCGGCGATCAGGGTGCTGAGAATGGTGTCGACATTCCAGGTCAGCCCGAATACCTGCCACTCGATGTGGCCACCGACCTCGACATCGAGTGCGGAAAGTTGCGAACTCATAGCAGCGCGGGCCCTATCTCGTCGCGGGGTGCCGGAGGCTGCGCATCACCGGCACGGTGGCGCCGATGAGCATCAGCAACTGGAATACCGCCAGCCCGATGAACACCCCGAGACCGTCCGGCCGGGTCAGCAACGCGCAGCCGAGCGCGAGCAGCGTGATGAGGCCCAACCGCGCGAACACCTTGCGGGAGAACGGGCCCTTGCGGATCGTCTCGTCGGCGGCGTAGCTGAGCACCGACTGCTGCAGCATCCGGTTGTTCAGCGCGCCCAGGGCCAGCCCGACGCAGCCGAACACGCCCATCAGCGGATGGCCGAAGAAGGCCAGCACGATGATGCTCGCGATGCCCAGGCCAGCACTGAAGATGGCTGACCGGCGCAGGTTCGCGATCGCATCGACCGGCGAGGTCGTGGGCGGCTGAACGGTTGACATTCACTCACTCTCTCAAGTAGCTGCGAAGTCGAACAAAGGTGAAGCTGATCGCTGCGGCAATGCCGACGGCAATACCCGCCACGACCAATATCGGAGATGTATTCAGAATCCCGTCAGCCCACCAGCCGATACCGAAGCCGATCATCACCGTGCATGCGGAGACGACGCCCAGGCTGAGCAGGCCCGACCAGGTAAGACCCTGCGAGTCGTTGCCCACCCGAATGATCAGCTGGCTGCGGGTGAGTACTTGCCAGTTTCACTCACAGGCGACTCCTTCGGGGTCGATGGCACTTGTCATCGCCATCAGCTCTTCAGATGACAGCAGGCCAGTTCCAGCTGCTCAGCTGTACCAGCCGCTGCCGCGAACCTATCACAGCAATGGAATGCCTCTTGACGTGGACCCTGGTCGTCTGCTTCAGCGCCGACCACATCCAAAGGGCGGCCTGTCCGGCCCCGAATGCCGTCGGGAAAGGGGCTCAGAACCGAGCCGATCGCAGTCGCGGAATGGCGGCTGCGAGCACCCCGCCGCCGAACAGCGCGGCCGCCACCGCCAGCACCAGCCACGGCCCGCTGCTGACCGACATCGCGACCGCCCCGAAGGCGAGCACCGCCGACCAGAAGTAGAGCAGCAGCACGGCCCGCCGATGGCTGTGGCCCAGTTCCATCAACCGGTGGTGCAGGTGTTCCTTGTCCGGCGCGAACGGCGACTGGCCGCGCGACAGCCGGCGCACCACGGCCAGCAACAGGTCGAACAGCGGGAAGGCCAGCACCATCAGCGGCATGATCAGCGGCAGGTACAGCGGCAACGCGCCCTTCAACCCGAGCGATTGCGGATCGGCCTGCGCCGAGGCGGTGGTGGCCGCCGCGGCCAGCAGCAGGCCGACCAGCATCGAGCCGGAGTCGCCCATGAAGACCCGGGCCGGGGCGAAGTTGTGTGGCAGGAAGCCGACGCAGGCACCGACCAAGCCGGCGCAGATCAGGGTCGGCGCCAGCGCGATGTCGGTGTTGCCGACCACTGCCAGGTGGTAGCTGTAACCGAAGAAGGCCAGCCCCTGGATGGCGGTGATGCCGGCCGCCAGGCCGTCCAGGCCGTCGATGAAGTTGATCGCGTTGATGGTCAGCACGGTGAGCAGGATGGTGATCTCCACGCTGGCGTCCCGGTCCAGCGGGATGGTGCCGATGTTGCCAAAGGGCACATAGATGTAGAGCAGCTGGATGCCGCCCAGGATGGACATCACCGCGGCCGCCGTCACCTGGCCGGCGAACTTGGTCAGCGAGTCCAGCTCGTACCGGTCGTCCAGCACGCCGAGCACGAAGACGATCAGACCGCCCCAGAGCACGCCCGAGATCTCGTTGCCGTTGCGGAACGTCGACTGCAACGTGGGCAGCGCGTGCGCGATCAACATCGCCATGCCGAAACCGGCCAGCAGCGCCACGCCACCCAGCCGCGGCGTGTCGACGGCGTGCACGTCCCGGTCCCGCGGCTTGGCCACCGCACCCCAGCGGGTGGCCAGTTGCCGGGCCAGCGGCGTGCACAGATAGCTGCCCAGGGCCGCGATCAGCCCGACCAGCGCGTACTCCAGGGAAGGATGCAACTCCGACCGCTCGCGCCTCAGCCTCGGGGGTAGGCCGGGTGGGCCGCTACCAACTCGCCCACCTCGGCGCGCACCTCGGCATGCGCCGAAGCGTCCGGGCTGGTCACCGCGCGGCTGATCAGCTCGGCGATCTGGTCCATCTGCGGCTCGGTCATGCCCTGGGTGGTGACCGCCGGCGAGCCGACCCGCACCCCGGAGGCGATCGACGGCGGCGCCGGGTCGTTCGGGATGGCGTTCTTGTTCAGCACGATGCCGGCCGCGTCGCAGCGGGCCTCGGCATCCTTGCCGGTTACGCCGATGCCCTGCAGGTCGATCAGGGCCAGGTGGGTGTCGGTGCCGCCGGTCACCGCGCGCATGCCGCGCTGCACCAGGCCGGCGGTCAGCGCCCGCGCGTTCACGATCACCTGCCGCGCGTAGACCTGGTATTCCGGGGTGGCGCACTCACCCAGGTTGACCGCCTTGGCGGCCACCGCGTGCATCAGCGGGCCGCCCTGCATCATCGGGAACACCGCCTTGTCGAGCTTGGCGGCATGCTCGGCCTTGCACACGAATGCCCCGCCGCGCGGACCGCGCAGCACCTTGTGCGTGGTGAAGGTGACCACGTCGGCGTACGGCACCGGCGACGGAATGGCCTTGCCGGCGACCAGCCCGATGAAGTGCGCGGCGTCCACCAGCAGGATCGCGCCGACCTCGTCGGCGATCTCGCGGAACGCGGCGAAGTCGATCAGCCGCGGGATCGCCGAGCCGCCGCAGATGATCAGCTTCGGCCGGTGTTCCCGGGCCAGCGAGCGGACCTGGTCGTAGTCGATGTCCTCGGTCTGCGGGTGCACGCCGTAGTGCACCGCGTTGAACCACTTGCCGGAGAAGCTCACCTTGGTGCCGTGGGTGAGGTGGCCGCCGTGCGGCAGCGACATCGCGAGCACAGTGTCACCCGGCTGCAGGAACGCGCCGTAGACCGCGAGGTTGGCGCTGGCGCCGGAGTGCGGCTGCAGGTTGGCATGGTCGGCCTCAAACAGCGCCTTGGCCCGGGCGATGCCGATCTCCTCGGCCCGGTCGACCACCTCGCAGCCGCCGTAGTAACGCTTGTGCGGGTAACCCTCGGCGTACTTGTTGCTCAGCGTGCTGCCGAGCGCGGCCAGCACCGCGGCCGAGGTGAAGTTCTCGCTGGCGATGAGCTGCAGGTTGTTGCGCAGCCGGTCCAGCTCGTCCAGCACGACCCCGGCGATCTCCGGGTCGATCTTCTGCAGCGCTTCGAAGTCCGGACCCCAATACTGGTCAGACATGCTTCCCCCTGGCCGATCTGAGCGGGCTGCCGCATCGCGGACGGTTCGCTGCCGGGTGTTTGAGGCTAGGTTAGCCGACCGGCGCGGCCGCGATGGCCGGCACCACCTCGCGCAACGCAGCCAGGCTGATCGCTCCCTGGCGCAACACGGCCGGCACCTCGCCGGTCAGGTCGACGATGGTGGACGGCTGACCCACCGGCACCTCACCACCGTCCAGGTACACCGACACCGACTCGCCCAACTGCCCGTACGCCTGCTGCGCGGTGACCGCCGGCGGCTGGCCGCTGACGTTGGCGCTGGAGACTGCCATCGGGCCGGTATCGGCCAGCAGATCCAGCGCGATCGGGTGCAGTGGCATCCGGATCGCGACCGTGCCCCGGGCATCGCCGAGGTCCCAGGCCAGCGACGGGGCGTGCTCCACCACCACGGTCAGCCCGCCGGGCCAGAACGCCTCGATCAGATCCCGCAGCTGGGACGGCACGTAGTTGACCAGGCCGTCGATGGTGCCCCAGGAGCCGACCAGCACCGGCACCGGCATGTCCCGGCCGCGGCCCTTGGCGGCCAGCACGCTGGCCACCGCGCTCGGGTTGAACGCGTCCGCGCCGATGCCGTACAGCGTGTCGGTCGGCAGCACCACCACCGAACCGGAGCGGACCGCCCGGGCCGCGGTGGCGATGGCCAGGGGCCGGTTGGCCAGTTCGCTGCAGTCGAGGATCTCGCTCATGGCCGCAGATCTTGCCGCATCCGGGTAAGCCGGCCAGCCAGCCGGGTCGGGCGGGGCCAGCAGAGTTCAGCAGAGTTCAGCAGAGTCAGCGGAGGCCAGCAGCTCACCGCCGGGGCAGCTAACTGCGAACGGCCAGCGCGAATCGCGGCCGGCCGGCCAGGTCCGGCCGGTCGGCCACCTGGCGCCAGGCACCGGCCGCCCGCAGCAGCCGCGGCAGCGCCTGGCCGTGGCTGGCATCGTGCTCCAGCACCAGCAGGCCGCCCGGGCGCAGCAGCCGGGCCGCCGCCGCCAGCACCGCCGGCATTAGCCGCAGCCCGTCCGGGCCGGCGAAGACCGCCTGGTCCGGATCGTGGCCGATCTCGGGGCCGAGCTGGGCACGCATCGCGGCGGGCACGTACGGCGGGTTGCTCAGCACGACATCGAAGCTGCCGGCCGGGCCGGCCAGCAGGTTCGGTTCGGTGATGTCAGCCGCCACCACGGTGATCGGCCGATCGCCGGCGCCGGCCCGCTCGGCAGCATTGCGGCGCAGCCAGCGCAGCGCCGCCGGATCCCGCTCGACCGCGTAGCACGCCGTTGCCGGGTACTCCTGCGCCACCGCCAGCGCGATCGCGCCGGAACCGGCGCACAGATCGGCCGTCAGCGTGGCATCGGCCAGCCGGTCGGCGGCCAGCTCCACGATCAGCTCGGTCTCCGGCCGCGGGATGAACACCCCCGGCCCGACCGCCAGCTCCAGATGCCGGTACGGCGCCCGGCCGGTCAGGTGCTGCACCGGCACGCCGGTCGAGCGCCGGGCGATCAGCTCGGCGTAGCCGGCGGCCTGCGCCGCGGTCAGCGCCGGGACCAGCGGCAGCCGGGTGCGCGGCATGGCCAGCAGGTGGGCCAGCAGCAGTTCGGCATCCACCCGCGCCGAACCGACCCCGGCAGCCGCCAGCCGGTCGGTGGCGGCCCGCAGTTCGGACCCCACCGCGACCGGTGGGACGGCCGGTTCAGTCACCGCCGGCGAGCGCGGCCTCGACCTCGGCGCGGGTCAGCGCGGCGATCACGTCGTCCAGCGCGCCGTCGAGCACCTGATCCAGGTTGTAGGCCTTGAAGTTGACCCGGTGATCGGCGATCCGGTTCTCGGCGAAGTTGTAGGTGCGCACCCGCTCGGACCGGTCGACCGTGCGGACCTGGGAACGCCGGGCATCCGATGCCTCCTGCTCGGCCTCGTTCTGGGCGTGCGCGAGCAGCCGGGCCCGCAGCACTCGCAGCGCCGCTTCCCGGTTCTGCAGCTGGCTCTTCTCGTTCTGCATGGCGACCACCGTGCCGGTCGGCAGGTGGGTGATCCGCACTGCCGAGTCGGTGGTGTTGACGCTCTGCCCGCCGGGCCCGGAGGACCGGTAGACATCGATCCGCAGGTCGTTCATGTCGATCTCGACCTCGACCTCCTCTGCCTCCGGCAGCACCAGCACCCCGGCCGCGGAGGTGTGGATGCGGCCCTGCGACTCGGTCACCGGCACCCGCTGCACCCGGTGCACGCCGCCCTCGTACTTCAGTTTCGCGAAGACCGGGTTGTCGGTGCTGCGCGACCGGATCGCCACGGTGACCGACTTGTACCCGCCCAGGTCGGTCTCCTCGTCGTCGAGCACCTCGACCTGCCAGCCCTGCCGTTCGGCGTAGCGCAGGTACATCCGCAGCAGGTCACCGGCGAACAGCGCGGACTCCTCGCCACCCTCGCCGGCCTTGACCTCCAGGATCACGTCTTTGGTGTCGTTCGGATCCTTGGGAACCAACTGCTCGCGCAGCCGGGCCTCCAGCTCCGGAATCCGGGCAGCCAACTGCTCGGCCTCCAGCTCGAAGCCGTGATCCTCGGCGGCCAGTTCCCGAGCGGCCTGTTCGTCGGCGCGGACCGAGTCCAGTTCCCGCGAGGTACTCACGATCGGGGCCAGTTGGGCGAACCGGCGGCCGAGCCGGCGGGCCGCGCTCTGGTCGGCATGCACCGAGGGGTCGGCAAGCGCCGCCTCGGTCTCGGCGTACTCGGCCAGAACCTGGGCGAGGGTGCCGGATCCGTCGGCCGGTGTGCTCATCTTCGACATCCTTGGCTTGGCGCGGCAGTGGGTGGAGAGCAGTGGGTGCAGACAGGAAACGGCGCCCGTGGCCCGCCGCGGTCAGCGGCTGGCCAGGGGCGCCGTCAGAAAAGCTAGGAGGTGGTGCGCTGACGCTTGCCGTAGCGCTTCTCGAAGCGATCCACCCGACCGCCGACGTCCATGATCTTCTGCTTGCCGGTGTAGAACGGGTGGCAGGCCGAGCAGACCTCGGCGTGCAGTTGACCGGATTTCGCGGTGCTGCGGGTGGTGAAGGTGTTACCGCACGAGCAGGTCACCTGGGTGAGCACGTACTCGGGGTGGATGCCGTTCTTCACGATGGTTCCCTCTCTGGGCACCGGGTGGTGGTCGGTGCCGATAGTGGCCGCCGGGTCGCCCGAGCTTGCGAGCTGGACGTGAACCGGAGCCGGGTTCGTCAACCAGACAGTGTGCCAGTACTGGTCACGCCCAGCCAAACGCGCTACGGGCAGCCAGAATTCCGGCCGGGGCGGGCATGATCGAAGTCATGCACGCCCGGCTGCCCAGCTGGTCGGCCACCTCGTTGGCCGGCCGGTCACTGCTGGTCCTGGCCGGCGTGCTGGCAGTGTTCGCGACCGGCGCGATCTCGGCGGCGTTGCGCACCCCGCCGACCCGGCTGATCAAGACCGTACGGGCCGAGGCGCCGAGCACCGCCGCGCTGGACGCGGCCGGCTGCCCGGCCGGTATCCGGTGCCTGCTCGAGCCTCGGTTGCCGGCGCGGTTGCTGACCGCCATCCGGTTGCGCTTTCCGGGCAGCGCGCCGCCGCTGTGGCAGAGCAGCACGCTGGACCCGGGCACCGGCGTGGTCTACCAGGCCCAGGCGGCCGTGATTCCGGGTCCCGGCGCCAGCCTGCTGGTCACCGCCCGCTGCCTGCCCGGCTCCACCGTCCGGGACGGTGCGGCCATCGACACCTCGGCACAGCAGCGCTCGGATCTAGCAGGCAATCAGGTGTCCGTGCTCACGTTGCGCCACCAGCGGGTGGCCGGTGCCCCGGGTTGCGAGCTGGAACTGCTACTCGCCGCGCCGGGCGACGGCGCCGGCTACCTCGATGCGCTGGACCGGCTCGCCCACGATCCGACCGCCCAACTGCCCCGATGAGTGAGCATCGCGGGCGCCTGCCGCCGAGCAGCGCACCGAATGCGGCGATCAGCGCGGCGATGAGCGCTGGCGGGAAGAGCCGGCTGCGGTCATGAGCCACGATCCGGACTGGCCGAGTGAGCTGCGGCTGTCGCTGTCCACCGAGCCGACCGATGCCGATGCTGCCCGCCGACCGGCCGGCTCCGGCATCCCGGTGCGGTGGTGCGCCCTGCTGGCGGTGCTCGCGCTGGTCGCGGCTGCCGGCGGCGGCAGCCTGCTGACAACCCGCCGGGGCCGGAC
Organism: Jatrophihabitantaceae bacterium; assembly: GCA_045807085.1. Lineage (GTDB taxonomy): Bacteria > Actinomycetota > Actinomycetes > Mycobacteriales > Jatrophihabitantaceae > Jatrophihabitans_A. The sequence continues at coordinate 135,446 of JBJMIB010000037.1, read as the reverse complement.
TATGACCAGCACGCTGGTGCGCTATCAGCATCCGGCTGGCGTCGATCTGACCGGCTGCCCGCGGGCGGGCAGCTGCCTGCCGCTGCCCGCACCGGACGCGGCGTTGAACAGCCAACTGCCACCGGAGCTGGGCTCGGCCACCGTGCTGATCGGCAGCCTGCTGCTGGACAACGCGAGCGGCACCACCGTCCGGACGCTGCAGGTACTGGCCACCGGCGGCGTCACCCTGGCGGTGACCGGCCAGTGCATCGCCGGTGCCGGGCCGGTGCCGGCCCACGACACCGAGCCGGCACCACCGGTCGCCGGTGGGCCGGTCGAGGTGGCCTTGGTCCGGCCCGGCCGGCGGGCCGGTTGCAGCGTCGCGTTGCTGGCCAGGATCCCGGCCGGCCGGCCGGTGCCGATGCGGCTGCTGCGGCAGCTGGCCGACGAGTTGCCGACCCGGCTGGTCAACTGAGGCGTCGACCAGCCGGAGCCGAACGAGCTAGCCCTTCACACCACCGGCAGTGAGCCCGCTGACGATCCGGCGCTGGAACAACAGCACCACGATCACCAGCGGCACGGTCACCACCAGGCCGGCGGCCATCGTCTGGGTGTACGGCACGATGTGCGGTCCGGCGGTGAAGTTGGCGATGGCCACCGTCGAGGGCGCCACCGTGGTCTTGCCGACCGACAGCACGCTGGAGAGCAGGTACTCGTTCCAGGAGGCCAGGAACACCAGGATCGCGGTGGTGAACAGCGCCGGCGCGGCCAGCGGGAAGATCACCAGCCGGAAGGCCTGTCCCGGCGTCGCGCCGTCCACCCGAGCGGCCTGCTCCAGCTCCCACGGCATGTCCGCGAAGAAGCTGGTCAGGGTGTAGACGGCCAGCGGCAACGAGAACGAGATCTGCGGGATGATCAGCGCCTGGTAGGTGCCCAGCCAGCCCAGGTTGGTGAACAGCTGGAACAGCGGGGTCAGGATCGCCACGCCCGGGAACATCGACGCGCCCAGGATCGCCGCGAGCACCAACCCCTTGCCGCGGAAGGACAATCGCGCCATCGCGTAGCCGGCGAAGACGCCGACCAGCATCGCCACGAAGGTCACCACGGCGCCGATGAACAGGCTGTTGACCAGCGAGCGGCCGAACTTGTTGATCGAGGTGTCGAAGGCGTAGCTGAAGTTCTTCAGCGTGACGTGGGAGAACCACGGCGTGGTGTCGTAGGTGTAGGCATTGTCCCGGAAGGCCAGCACGACCATCCAGTAGAACGGCAGGAAGCACCAGACGATCACCAGCGTGATCACGAAGCCGGTGCCGACCTGACCCCAGCGGAACGGTGCCCTGCTCGTGGTCCGCTCGGCGGTGGTGGCGCGGGGAGCGCTGACGGCTGCGGTGGTCATCTCACTTCGCTCCCTTCGCTTGGGCGCCCACTATGTTGGCGTTGAACAGGCGCACCATGCCGAGCGCGATCGCGAAGATCACGATGAAGGTGATGGTGGACAGCGCCGATGCCGCGTTCAACCCGGTGTTCAACTGCTTCACCACCAGGATCGAGACGGTGGTGGTGCCGTTCGAACCACCGGTCAGGATCCAGGGCAGGTCATACATCCGCAGCACGTCCAGGGTCCGGAAGATCACCGCGACGGCCAGCGCCGGCTTGACCAGCGGCAGCGTGATCTTGGTGAACCGCTGCCAGGCGTTCGCGCCGTCCACCCGGGCCGATTCGTACAGATCTGCCGAGATGCCTTGCAAACCGGCCAGGATCAGCAGCGCGATGAACGGCGTGGTCTTCCAGACATCGGCGATGATCACCGCGGTACGAGCCGGCCATTGCGAGGAGGTCCACTGGGTCTGGATGCCGAGCGTCTTGTTCAGGATGCCCTGCGGGTCGAAGATCACGATCCACAACTTGGAGGTGACCGCGGTCGGGATCGCCCACGGCACCAGGATCGCGGCGCGGACCAGGCCGCGGCCCTTGAACGCCCGGTTCATCACGAGCGCGAAGCACATGCCGATGGCGGTTTCGATGGTCACCGTGACCACGGTGAAGAAGATGGTGACCCACATCGAGGACCAGAACTGCGCACCCAACGTGCCGGTCGGGCACTTGCCGGTGCCGCCGCCGGTCTTCGGACACTGCTGCAGCAACCAGTGCTTGTAGTTGGTCAGGCCGACCCAATGCGTGGTGCTGCTGAAGAAGCCGGTGGACGGGTCCAGGCCCGGATCGGACTGGAAGGACTGGTAGATGCCCTTGACGACCGGGTAGCCGACCACGACGGCCAGCAACACGATGGTGGGGACCACCAGCATGAAGGCAAGCCGGCCTTCTCCGGTCTTGATCTTGTTGCGCTTGGCCGGGGGTGGCGACACCGTCGTCGTCTGTTCGGCACTTCCTGCTGTGGGTCCGGCGACTGTCATGAAGCCTCCTCAGGCTGCTGACGAACCTCTCAGGCGTTTGTCGGTGCTGATGACAGACCGGCGAGATGGGCCACTGTAATCGTGGGCCACATCCCGCCGGTCTTCAATGGGGCTATCGCCGAGGCCGTCCGCTATCCGGCCGTGGCCGACTGGATGGCCGACTGCAGGCTGGCCAAGGCGTCCTGGGTGCTCTTCTGGCCCTGCAGCGCCGCGTAGACGTTGGTCTCGATCGCCTCGGTGACGGCCGGGTAGAACGGCGTCACCGGACGCGGGACCGCGGTCTGGATGCTGGCCAGCAGGGTCGGCAGGTACGGGAACTTGGCTACCAGCGCCGGGTCCTGGTACAGCGAGGAGACCACCGGAGCCAGGGTGCCCTGGGTCAGGTTGTTGCGCTGGACGGTGTCTGACTCGACGAACTTCAGGAAGTCCAGATCGGTCGCCTTGTGCTTGGAGTACTGGCTGATCGCCAGGCTGTGACCACCGAGGCTGGAGGCGCCGTGGCCGCTCGGGCCGGGCAGCGGCGCGACGCCGAACTTGCCGGCCACCTTGGAGTCCTTGCCGGACAGGATCGCGTCGGCGTACGGCCAGTTACGCAGGAAGACCAGCTGGCCGGCGCCGAAGGCGTTCAGGCTCTCGGTCTCCTTGAAGCCGAGTGCCTCCTTCGGGATGTAGCCCTGCTTGAAGCCGTTGACCAGGAAGTCCAGGCCCTTGGCCGCCTCGGGGGTGTTGACGTTCGGGGTCTTGCCGTCCTCCTTGACGATCTCGCCACCGGCGGCGTTGATCGCCTCGGCGGCGTTCACGGTCAGACCCTCGTACTTGAAGAACTGGCCGGCGTAGCAGCCGGGCTTCGCGCCGGTGATGCTGTTCGACGTCTTGCCCTGGCAGTCGGCGATCAGCTGGTCCCAGGTGGTCGGCGCGGTCGGCACGATGTCCTTGCGGTAGTACAGCAGGCCACCGTCAGAGGCGTACGGCGCGGCGAACAGCGTGCCGTTATAGGTTGCCGCCTTCACCGGCGCCTGCAGCAGCTGGCTGGTGTCGAGGCTGTAGTTGTCCTTCAACGGCACGATCCAGCCCTTGGCCGCGAACTCGGCGGTCCACACCACGTCGACGGTGACCACGTCGTAGCCGGCGTCCTTGGCCTGGAAGTGCTGTTCCAGATCGGACAGCTGCTGGTCGGCCTGGTCGGACTGCTGCTTGACCGTCACCTTCTCGTTCGGGTGCTTGGCGTTCCACTGGTCCGCGATGAACGGCAGCGTGCCGCTGTTGTCCTTACCGGTCACGAAGGTGATCGGTCCGCGGGAATTGTCCCCGCCCGAGGATCCCCCACTGCTCTTGCTGGAGCTGCAACCCGCGACGAGTAACGCCGCGCCGAGCACCGAGAGCGCCGTTACGGCGATCTTTGAACGCATCTACGTGTGTCCTTCCGATGACTGATAGCGTCCGCGCTTGAAGCGCTTACGGGTAACGGTGACCATCGCATTCCGCGCCACCCCTGGGGAATACCTCGGGTCAGCGAAGATACTCAACCGTTACCTCGTTGATAGCTGATGATCATATTGGTCTACCGTTCGCTACGGCCAGTGGGGGACAATTCGCGTAATCGCGCCGGATTACTCCCTGGCTCGATAGGCCGTCCGCCGCTGCTCGAGCTGTCCGGCAACGGTGCCGAGGCTGCGCATCACCACACGTTTGGCAGTCGGTCTTGTCGGCTGCAGCAACGACGGCGGTACGTCGACATAGCCGCCGTCGACCCGGTTCAGCCGAATGGTGGGCGCTCCTCGAACGTTGGCAACCACCTCCGCTTCAGCCAGTTCGGGCCAGGGAATCCACCGCTGGCCGAACAGTTGTCGGACGGCGACGCCGTCCTCGGCGGCGACCAGCTGCAGCCGCAACGCCGCGATCGCGAGCCCGCCGCAGAACAGGCCAACGGCCAGCGACGGGATCCGAACCACGATAGGTGGCTGCGCGTAGATGTTCAGCGCCGCCGCGCCGCACAGCACCAGCATCAGCAGCGCTGGTTGGTAGGACGGGATTCGCCAGACCAGTTGCGAATCCCGCTCGGCTGCCGGCTGCGCCATGTCGTGCAGTCTAGAACTGCCCGGACACACAACAGCGCCGGACGGTACTCGACCGTCCGGCGCTGTGTTCAGTCCGAGCCGGACGGTACTCGACCATCCGACGCTGTATCAGCTCCGCTCAGCGATCGTCGCCGCCCGGGGTGGTCTTGGCGATCTGCATCAGGAACTCGATGTTGGTACGGGTCTTGCGCAACCGGTCGAGCAGCAGGTCGATGCCCTGCTGCGGATCCAGCGCGTGGAGCACCCGGCGCAGCTTGATGACCACCGCGAGCTCGTCCGGGGACAGCAGGATCTCCTCCTTACGGGTGGAGGACTGGTCCACGTCCACGGCCGGGAACACCCGCTTGTCGGCGATCTTGCGGTCCAGCCGCAGCTCGGCGTTGCCGGTGCCCTTGAACTCCTCGAAGATCACCGTGTCGCCGGCCGAGCCGGTCTCCACCAGCGCCGAGGCGATGATGGTGAGCGAGCCGCCGTCCTCGATGTTGCGGGCCGCGCCGAGGAACCGCTTCGGCGGGTACAGCGCGGTGGAGTCGACACCACCGGAGAGGATCCGGCCCGAAGCCGGCGCGGCCAGGTTGTAGGCACGGCCCAGCCGGGTGATCGAGTCCAGCAGCACCACCACGTCGTGGCCCATCTCGACCAGCCGCTTGGCCCGCTCGATAGACAGTTCGGCCACCATGGTGTGGTCCTGCGGCCGCCGGTCGAAGGTGGAGGCGATCACCTCACCCTTCACCGACCGCTGCATGTCGGTGACCTCTTCCGGACGCTCGTCGACCAGCACCACCATCAGGTGACATTCCGGGTTGTTGGTCGCGATCGCGTTCGCGATGGCCTGCATGATCATGGTCTTGCCGGCCTTCGGCGGCGAGACGATCAGCGCCCGCTGGCCCTTGCCGATCGGCATCACCAGGTCGATCACCCGGGTGGTCAGGATGTGCGGCTCGGTCTCCAGCCGCAATCGCTCCTGCGGGTAGAGCGGGGTCAGCTTGGTGAACTCGACCCGGTTGCGCAGCTGGTCGGGCTCGACGCCGTTGACGGTGTCCAGCCGGACCAGCGGGTTGAACTTCTCCTTGCGCTCGCCCTCGCGCGGCTGGCGAACCGTGCCGGTCACCGCGTCACCCCGGCGCAGGCCGTACCGCCGGATGTAGGAGTTGGCGACGTAGACGTCATCGGAGCCGGCGAAGTAACCGTTCACCCGGATGAACCAGGAGCCCTTGTCATCGACGTTATCCAGGATGCCGGCCACCGGCAGCAGCACGTCATCCTCGGCGATGGTGGGCTCGGGCTCGCCGCGGCCGGGGCCGGTGTTCTGGCCAGCACCGTCAACCCGGTCCCGGGTGCGACCGCGCCGGTCGCGGTAGCGGCGGCCGCGGCGGTTGCCGAAGTCGTCATCGTCGCCGGAGTTTCGGTTGTTCTGGTTACTTTGGTTGTTCTGGCTGCGGTTCTGGCCGTCGCGCTGCTGATTCTGGCCGTCGCGCTGCTGGCTGTCGCGTTGCTGGCCGTCGCGCTGCTGGCCGTCACGTTGCTGGCCGTCACGCTGCTGGCTCTGCGGCTCGCGCTGCTGGCCGTCCCGGCCGGTCCGCTGCTGGCCGTCCCGGCTGCCGGTCTGGGTGGCACCTCGGTCCGGCCGGCCCGACTCGGCCGGCTGGTCCTGGCCGGTCACCGGCTGGGCGGTCTGGCTGGCTGCCGGCGGGTTGGCAACCTCGGCCTCGGCCGGGCTGTCGAGCAGCGTGGACTGCGGCGTGCCGGCTGCTCGGCTGGCGCCGCGACGGACCCGCTTGACCGGGGCGGCCGCATCCTGGGCCGGTGCCGCGCTGGCACTGCCGGAGCCGTTGCTGGCCGGGCCGCTGGCGGCGGCATTGGCCGCCACGTCGCTGCTGGTGGCGCCGTTGTTGGCCGCGCCGTTTCGGCCGCCGCCGGAGCGCTGCGCCGCCTCGATGGCAGCGATCAGATCGCTCTTGCGAAGCTTGCCGGTCGCGAGGCCCATGGAGCCGGCGAGGGCTTGCAGTTCCGGCAGCAGCATCGAGGAGAGCGAACCGGAACGGCGCTTGGCCCGCTCCTGGGCAGCGTTCGGCGCACCGGAATCGGCGCTGGGCAGGACACTCAGTTGGTCCTGGGTTTCGGTCACTTGGTGTCGGATCCTTCCGAGGGTGGTACGCCATTTTCAATTGAGGCGTACACCGAATATTGAGTCGGCAGGGTTCCCGCCGGTCTGATCACAGTGCTCATCAGACATGTATCGGCCGGTGGTCGAATGCCGGGTACCCGATGCTGCCGTTTTGGGAATTCCAGCCATAATGGCCGGCGATTTCGGCTGCTGGGTTCCCGCCACGAACTCACGGGCCTCGATCTACACGTATTGCCGCTTCAGCCATGTACCAGATGGTTGTGCATGCCGAGGGTGATGCACGCCCAAGAGGCCACGTCGCCGATATGGTAACGCGAGATTGATCTAAGAGTAGACGCTACCGCATCGTGCCAGCAACACGTGGCCAGCGTGTCGTATTCCGCAATCATTTCGCAATGGCCAGCGCCTCCGCGCGCGCGCCAGCCGCCGGGCTGAGCACCGCGCACTCCCAGTCGGCCGGGCAACGAGCCGCCGCTTGCTCAGCCTGCTCGGCGACGGCCAAGGCCAGCACGCTGGGTCCGGCACCGGAGATCACGGCGGCGATGCCCTGCTCGCGCAGCTCGTGGACCAAATGGGCACTGGCCGGCATGCCGCTGGCCCGGTAGGGCTGGTGCAACCGGTCCTCGGTGGCGCTGAGGACCAGCTCCGGCCGTCCGGTCAGGGCCAGCAGCAGCAGGCCGGCCCGGCCGACGTTGAAGGCCGCGTCCGAGTGCGGCACCTGCGCCGGCAGCGCCGCCCGGGCGGCCCGAGTGGCCGAGCGGTCGGGCGGGATGAAGACCACCGGCCGGAAGCCGACCGGGTCCAGCCGGACGCCGCGACCGCGACCCTGGTCCCACCAGGCGACGGTCAGGCCGCCGAGCAGGCAGGCGGCCACGTTGTCCGGATGCCCCTCCAACTCGCACGCCAGCGCCAGCGCGCCCGGGTCGTCGAGCAGCTGGCGGCCGTCCGAGCGCAGGCTGCGGGCCAGTTCGACGCCCGCCACGATGGCCGCCGCCGAGGAGCCGAGGCCGCGGCCGTGCGGAATCCGGTTGGCACAGTGCAACCGCAGTCCGGACGGCTGGCCACCGAGCAGCTCGAAGCAGGCCCGCATGCTGCGCACCACCAGGTGGCTCTCGTCCAGCGCCAGTTGATCGGCCGGGTCGCCGGCCAGCTCGATGCTCAGCCCGGCGGTGGTGACCGCCGCCGTCACCTCGTCATAGCGGCTCAGCGCCAGCCCGAAACTGTCGTAACCGGGGCCGAGGTTGGCCGCGGTGGCCGGCACCCGGACCCGGACCGGCCGGTCGAGGAACGGCATCAGGCCAGCCCCAGCTCGACCGCGGCGGCGTGCGCGTCCACCGCGATGGTGGCCGGTGCCGGCGCGCCGGAGATCGCCCACACCGGATCCTTGAGCCCGTTGCCGGTCACCGTGCAGACCACCCGGCTGCCCGGCGGCACCAGGCCCAGCCGGGCCGATTTGATCAGGCCGGCCACGCTGGCGGCCGAGGCCGGCTCGACGAACACCGCCTCTTCCCGGGCCAGCAACCGGTATGCCTGCAGGATCTCCCGGTCGGTGACCGAGTCGATCAGGCCCCCGGAGGCGTCCCGGGCGGCCTCTGCGCCGGCCCAGGAGGCGGGGTTGCCGATCCGGATCGCGGTGGCGATGGTCATCGGCCGGAGCACCGGCGCGCCGAGCACGATGGGCGCCGCGCCGGCCGCCTGGAAGCCGTACATCCGGGGTGCGCCGGCGATCAGGCCGTCCCGCTGGTATTCGGAATAGCCCTTCCAGTAGGCGGTGATGTTGCCGGCGTTGCCGACCGGGATGCAGTGGATGTCCGGAGCCCCGCCGAGCACGTCACAAATCTCGAAGGCGGCGGTCTTCTGCCCGTCGATCCGATCCGGGTTGACGGAATTGACCAAGGCCACCGGGTAGTCCGCGGCGAGCTTGCGAGCCAGTTCCAGGCAGTCGTCGAAGTTGCCGTCCACCTGCAGCAGCCGAGCGCCGTGCACCAGGGCCTGGGCCAGCTTGCCGAGCGCGATCTTGCCTTGTGGCACCAGCACCGCGCACAGCATGCCGGCCCGGACCGCGTAGGCGGCGGCCGAGGCGGAAGTGTTGCCGGTGGAGGCGCAGATGACCGCCTTGGCACCGGCTTCGGCGGCCTTGGAGATGGCCATCGTCATTCCCCGGTCCTTGAACGAGCCGGTCGGGTTGGCGCCCTCCACCTTCAGGTGCACCTCGACGCCGGCGAGCTCGGCGATCCGGGGCGCCGGCACCAGTGGGGTGCCACCCTCGTACAGCGTGATCACCGGCGTGTCGGCGGTCACCGGCAGCCGGTCCCGGTATGCCTCGATCAGGCCCGGCCAGGCCGAGCAGTTCCGACCGCTGAGGTAGTGGCGTCCGGGCACCTTCGATCTCTCCTATCCGGCCGGCTGGCTAACCGGCGGGTGGGCCGGCGCCGGCTGGCTAACCGGCTGGTGGGCCGGCGCCGGCTCGGGGTCGAAGCCCACATCGTTGGCCAGCAACTGCCGCAGGCTCTCCCGGCGCACGACCAGCCGTGGCTGTCCGGCGGTCACCGCGATCACCGGCGGGCGGGCGATCTTGTTGTAGTTGCTGGCCATCGCGTGGCAGTACGCCCCGGTGGCGGCCACCGCGAGCAGGTCGCCGGGCCGGACGTCGGCCGGCAGCCAGCAGTCGCGGACCACGACGTCGCCGCTTTCGCAGTGCTTGCCGACCACCCGGCAGCGAGCCGGCGGCGCGGTGCTGGCCCGGTTGGCCAGCACCGCGGTGTAGTCCGCGCCGTAGAGCGCGGTGCGGATGTTGTCGCTCATCCCACCGTCCACCGAAACGTAGGTACGGGTGCCGCCGCCGTCCAGCCTGATCGGCTTGACCGTGCCCACCTCGTACAGGGTGATCATGCTCGGCCCGATCACCGCCCGGCCCGGCTCGACCGCGAGCCGCGGCACCGGCAGCCCGGCCAGCGCGCACTCCCGTTCCACGATGACCCGCAGCCGGCGGGCGATCTCGGCCGGCGTCTGCGGGTCGTCACCGTCGACATAGGCGATCCCGAGGCCGCCGCCCAGGTCGATCTCGGGCAGCTGCCGGCCGTGTTCGGTATGAATCTGGGCGAGCAGCTCGACCACCCGGTGCGCGGCCACCTCGAAGCCGGCGGTGTCGAAGATCTGCGAGCCGATGTGCGAGTGCAGGCCGACCAGCTCCAGCTCCGGCGCGGCGAGCGCTCGCGCCACCGCCTCGGCGGCCTGCCCGGCGGCCAGCGAGAAGCCGAACTTCTGATCCTCGTGCGCGGTCGCGATGAACTCGTGGGTGTGCGCCTCGACGCCGACGGTGACCCGCACCAGCACCTTCGGCCGGCGGCCGGCGCGCCGGCCGATCTCGACCAGCCGGTCGATCTCCTGATGGCTGTCCAGCACGATCCGGCCGACCCCGGCGGTCACCGCCTCGGTCAGCTCCGCGATCGACTTGTTGTTGCCGTGCAAGGCGATTCGGTGCGCCGGCACACCGGCCCGCAGCGCCACCGCAAGCTCGCCGCTGGTGCAGACGTCGATGCCCAGGCCCTCCTCGGCGACGATGGCCGCTACCGCGGTACACAGGAAGGCCTTGCCCGCGTAGAAGACGTCGCCGTCGGCGAACGCCTCGGCCCAGTCGCGGGCCCGGCGACGCAGGTCGGCGGTGTCGAGGACCAGCGCCGGGGTGCCGTGTTCGGCCGCCAGCGCCGGCGCCGGCAGGCCGGCCACCACCAGCGCGCCGGCGCCGTCGCGATGGCTGCCAGCCGGCCACACCAGCGGGTTGAGCGCGTTCAGATCCGGCGGCGGTGCCGGCTGCTCGCTGCCCGGCAGCAGGTGCCCATGGCTGGGCCCGGCGGGGTGGGCCGATCGACTCATCGAGGCTCTCCTAGCGGTTCGGAGCACATTCCTGACCCGGCCGGCCGGTTTACTTGCGATCGGGCGCGGACACCCCGAGCAGGCTCAGGCCATTGGCCAGCACCGTCTTGGTGGCCACGTCCAGCCACAGCCGGGACCGGTTCAGGTCGGTGATGGGCTCGTCCCCCGTGGGCACCACCCGGCAATTGTCGTACCAGCGGTGGAAGTAGCCGGCCAGCTCCTCCAGGTAGCGGGCCACCCGATGTGGCTCACACAGCTCGGCGGCCTGCGCGACCACCCGGCCGAAGTCACCGAGCGCGGTGAGCAGCGCGGTCTCGGTCTCGGCGTCCAGCAGCTCGGGACGGAACACATCGAGGGTGATGCCGACCGCCGCGGCGTTCTTGATCACGTTGGCCGTCCGGGCATGGGCGTACTGCACGTAGTGCACCGGATTCTCGTTGCTGGCCCTCGTCAGCAGGTCCAGGTCGATCTCCAAGGTGGAGTCGGCCGAGGAGCGGGCCAGCTGGTAGCGGGCGGCGTCCACCCCGACCGCGTCCACCAGGTCTTCCAGGGTGATCACGTTGCCGGCCCGCTTGCCCATCCGGACCGGCTTGCCGTCCTTGACCAGGTTCACCAGCTGCCCGATCAGAACCTGCAGGTTCACCCCTGGCTGGTCGCCGAAGCAGGCGCACATGGCCATCAACCGGCCGACGTAGCCGTGGTGGTCGGCGCCGAGCATGATCACCACCCGGTCGAAGCCACGCTCCCGCTTGTCCAGGTAGTAGGCGAGGTCACCGGCGATGTAGGCCGGCTTGCCATCGGTCTTGATCACCACCCGGTCCTTGTCGTCACCGTGGTCGGTGGTGCGCAACCAGACCGCGCCGTCGGCCTCGAAGATCTCGCCCTGCTCGCGCAATCGGCGCACCGCCCGCTCGACCGCGCCGGAGGCATAGAGCGAGTTCTCGTGGGTGTAGACGTCGAAGTCGACGCCGAAGTCGTGCAGGCTGGCCTTGATCTCGGCGAACATCAACTCGACGCCGTGCCGGCGGAACTCCTCCTGCGCGTCCGGCCGCGGCAGCGCGGTGATCTCCGGATGCTCGGCCACGATCCGACCGGCGAGCTCACCGATGTAGGAACCGGCGTAGCCGTCCTCCGGGGTCGGTTCGCCCAACGCGCCGGCCAGCAGCGACCGGGCGAACCGGTCGATCTGCGCGCCGTGGTCGTTGAAGTAGTACTCGCGGGTGACCCGGGCGCCGCTGGCCTGCAGGATCCGGGCCAGCGAGTCGCCGACCGCCGCCCAGCGGACCCCGCCGATGTGCACCGGGCCGGTGGGGTTGGCCGAGACGAACTCCAGGTTGATGTTGACGCCGGCCAGTTCGGTGTTGTGGCCGTAGTTCGGGCCGGCCTCGACGATGCTCCGGGCCAGCTCGGCAAGCGAGCCGGCCTGCACCGTGATGTTCAGGAAACCGGGCCCGGCCACGTCGACCGCCGCGATGCCGTCGGTGTCCAGCAGCGCCTTGGCGATGGCCTCGGCGAGCTCCCGAGGTGGCCGGCCGGCCGAGCGGGCCAGCCGCAGCGCGACGTTGCTGGCGTAGTCGCCGTGTGCCCGGTTCTTGGGTCGCTCCACGACGATCTCGTCCGGAACCTCGGCGGTGAAGGCGCCGGAGTCCACCGCGCGCGCCACCGCGGCGCGGATCGCGGAACCGAGTTCGTCAGGAGTCACAGGTCAATGCTAGTGGGGCCGGCGAGCGTGATCCGGGCCACCGATGCGGCCGGGTCGGGCCGGCCGGCCAGCAGAATTCGGCCATTGCGGCCAATCACAGGGTGACCACCTAGAATTCGGTGCTGACCCCGCCCCCGGGCGATGCGTTCCAACCGAAAGCGACTCGATGACCAATCCGACCAGGTCGGCACCCGGCGGCAAGAAGCGCCCCGGCAACCAGCAGGCCGCCGGTACCCGCAAGTCCGCCAGCAAGCCGGCCGCCAGCAAGTCGGCCGCTGGCGAGGCCGGCAAGACTGGCGAGGCCGGCAAGACCGGTCCGGCCATCGGCAACCGACCGAGCGGCCGGCCGCAGCCCAATCGCGCGCAGTCCCGCAAGATCGTCAACCGGCGGCAGACACCGTGGGGCCTGATCACCGTGGCGGTAGTGGTCGCGCTGCTGGCGGTGGCGGTGATCGGTTACGCGGTCTACCAGGGCACCAGCAAGAGCGCCTCTTCCGACCCGAACAAGATTCGCGGCATCGTGCACCAGACCTTCAGCAGCGGTGAGCACAAGACCGGAGTGATCAGCTACTCCGACTCGCCGCCGTACGGCGGCCCGCACGCCCCGGTCTGGGCCGACTGCACCGGAACGGTGTACCCGAACCAGATCGCCAGCGAGAACGCGGTGCACGACCTGGAGCACGGCGCGGTGTGGATCGCCTACAAGCCGGGCTTGTCCGCCGACCAGCTGGACGTGCTGACCAAGCTGGTCTCGGGCGTGCCGTACATGCTGATGACCCCGTACGACGGGCTGAAGAGCAACGTGTCGCTGCAGGCCTGGGGCTACCAGCTGTTCGTCGACTCGGCGACGGACAAGCGGGTGAAGACGTTCATCAAGGATCTGAAGCTGAACCAGAAGAACACTCCGGAGTTGGGCGCGAGCTGCACCAACGCCACGTTCAAGACCTCCCCGTCGACGCCCGGTCACCCAACCGATTCCTGATGACCTGTTTCCCGATGCCTGACTGCCGATTCCCGATGGCTGATAGCCGATGACCGCCGTGGCCGAGCCTGAGCTCGCCACCCAATCCCCGGAGCCGCCGCGCCGGCCGTCCACGCTGACCACCGCGCTGCTGGCGGTCATCGCGTTGGCGGTGCTGGCCGTCTTCGGTGCCGGCGGCTACCTGCTGGGTCATCGGAGCGCGGCCGCGCCGGACGCGAACTCGGTGGATGCCGGCTTTGCCTGGGACATGTCGGTGCACCACCTGCAGGCGGTGACCATGGCCGGCTACGTCCGCGACCACACCACCGACGGGGTGATCAAGGAACTCGCCTACGACATCGAGACCAGCCAGTTCAACCAGGTCGGCCAGATGCAGGGCTGGCTGGACGGCTGGGGGCTGCCGCCGCAGAACCCGAATCCGCAGATGGCGTGGATGACCGGGTCCGGGCACCAGCACCTGTCGGCGGCCGGGCTGATGCCCGGGATGGCCACCCAGGCGGAGATCGGCAAGCTGGAGACCATGACCGGCAAGGCGATGGACGTCCTCTTCCTGCAGCTGATGCTGCGCCACCACCAGGGCGGCCTGCCGATGGCGCAGTGGGCGGCCGGGCATGCCCAGGAGGCCTACGTGCGCAACGCCGCGCAGAAGATGGCCACCGGGCAGGGCGCCGAGATCCTGCTGATGGAGCAGTTGCTGCGCGAGCGGGGCGCCAGCCCACTGCCGCCGCCCAGCTGAGCCCGCTTGCCGTGGCTGCCGGATCCGGCCGTGCAGCCGGCGCGCGGGCGCGTGATCAGCCCTCGCTGGACTGCCTGGCCGTTCGGCACAGGTAGCGTGACTGGTATTCTTCTCGACGGCTCGCACCGCTCTGGCGGGGCGGCTGGGCCTTAGTCGGCCCCCGTAGCTCAGGGGATAGAGCGCTACCCTCCGGAGGTAGAAGCGCAGGTTCGAATCCTGCCGGGGGCACCGAATCGAGCAATACGAATCTCGGCCATAAGGAAGCTCTGCGGGTTTGCTGTGTTTTCGGCCATGCGTTGCTGGAAGTCTTCGGCCAAAAGGGTGGCCCAGGGCTCGCGGTAGATCGCTCCGAAGACGGTGACGCCCTCATCGGTGCGGCGGATCAGGAGCTTCTCGAAGAAGCATTGGTTGGCAAGTCGCCGGACGTGGGGCTTTCCGATGCGGTAGACCTCCTCGACTCGGTGATGTAGCTCAGGACGGTGGTGAGGGTGTCCTCGATTCGGGCATAGATGTATTCGGCCGCGGCCACGGCGGCGGCTTTGGCTTGGCGTAGTTCGGTGGCGATGCGGTCTTGTTCTTCGGCGGCGAGGTCTTCGGGGATGAGCCGTAGACGACACTGCGGGCCAGCCGGCGGCGCTCGGCCTCGAGTTCAGTGACGCGCGGTCCAGTAAAGCTGGCCGACTTTCGATAGCCTTGTCACGGCTGCGTCGCATCATCCATCTCGACAAAGGTGCTCCGTTCTGCTTATCGCGAGTCATAATTTGTGACCGCTGTCTAAGGCAAAGACAGGTTAGTGGAATTCCGTCAGGATATAGTAAAAGCTCGTTTATACGGCAGATGTCGATTAACGTCCGTCCAAACGAAAATGGGAGGACGGAATGGCCGAGGCGGGACCGCACGAAATCTTGAGCGTGCACATTCCGACTGTCGCCACTGCGATTACCGAACTGGCGTATCCTGCCTGGTCACGCAGCCGGCCAGAGAATACCTATAATAGTCGCGCGGTTTTCGATTGCGTATACGTGGTCATTACTCGACGATCGAAGGCTCCGCTCACGTCCTCGTCGACGAGTACGGACTCGACGAGCTACTTGACGAAGCCATCAAGCCGCCGTTCCGCGCGCACGTCCATATTCACTTGAGAGCTTCGCCCGTGCCCTCGTCCGCAGCGGTGTTATCTACACCGCTGCCAGCCGAACCGGTTGGCGTTTGGGTCTTAAACTCGCCGCAGTTACGGACAGGTGGGGATTGGGCTAGCGGCAGCTGAATCAGCGTTCGTCTACCACGACCGGGCGACGCCGGGTGTCACGGTAACGAGCCTGCAACATTCCCCAGGCCAGGAAAGATACTCGAAGCATTTTCACCAGGGCTAAAGCAGCGCTGCCGCAGAAAAACACACTGGCAATAATCCCCGGCACAGCTAAGATTGCTGCAATCACGAGCATCACACTAAAGACTAAGCTGATAAATGCGCCGACAAGGCTACGATTAAGTAGCGGACCATGTTCGTCACGGAACTGTTCTAAGGTGGGATTGTCATTGCTTGCGAAGTAGAACATGACGCTTACCGTGAAGCCAGCCAAGATCGACATAACGGTGGCGCTCGCTCCGAACGTCGTCCGCTGTGCCTCTGCGGGCACTTTGGATAGCCGATCAAGCAAGCCCGTTGGTTGCCAAGCAAGCACTGTAACCAGCACTGGCAGTGGCCAGTCGATACTTGGATGGTCAAGCAGCCGCAGCATGCTCGTCAGAATGCACTAAGGGCCTGACGAAGGCGTTCCGCTGCGCGGCCCTCCGTGAGTCGGTCGAGCGCATCGAAAGCAGTAGCTTCATCAAGGGAACGATTTCGACCTTTGAGTTCTACGTTAATCGAAGTCACGAAAGTGAGGCTGTCCTTGACCAAGTCGATCGCACCAGCCTCCCCCGGAACTTTCACCTGGGCGTCATTTATCTGCACGTCACCGCGCGCGACTTCCTCCGCAAGGATTTGAGCCTCACGATAGAGCTGTTGGCGAACTTGGGTACGTTCTCGACCTTCCACCGACCGAACCTTGATCTCGATCACGATGTCTTCGCTGATCGTGCTACTAAGGTTGCGGAATCCAGCCACAAGACCCTCCGCGGGCGCATCAGCTGCCGGCACCCTTGCAGTGATCGCCACCCAATCGGCAAGTTGAACGTGCCGCGTCGCTCGTTCGAATCGGCCCTGATTGACAATGGGCTCGACCGCAAGGAATTGCGATCGGGTGGGAATCTCAACGCCCATGAGAAAGTTCGCAACGGCCTCAGCGCTCGGCGCGCCATGGCCAGACCGCGCCAACGCGAAAGCGTTATGCCCGGGAATGAATGAGACGAAAGATTCCTCAATGGGCTCGTGATCCTCGGTGCTGAGGCGCATCGGCGTGACCCGGCCTTCCGGGCCAGCCTGACGAGGAGCAAAATCCCTCGGCTTCGAGAGGACCAGACGGTTCGTGCGGTGTGTGTAGACGCGGCCTGTAAAGGACCCAGAGACAATCGGTCCACCGGGCAAGCGACCGATGAGCGCCTCCCAGTCGATTGCACGACGGTTGACGCCAACCAACGAACGCCCGGAGCTCAGGTCGACAAGCCGAAAATACCGCACCGAAAGCGTACGGCGCACCCTTCTCTTGCGTGGTGCGCGGCTACGACCGACAGTCGAACTGGTTGCCACTCATCCTCCTGCTTTGTCCACCATGATCCCAGCATATGGGCCCGCCCGCGGCCTAATGACGAAAGTGCAGAAGCTGGGCCCACATGACCGACATCCTTGACACGACGCCCGATAGCCGCCGCAGGTGCATTTTCGCGATTGCCCGCGCGCGCCCTGCCGCGCATCGGAGGCGAGAGGAGCGAAGAGGTTCGTATGTCGTCGCAAACATATCCTCGCGCTGAGCCATGCAGCGGGTGTGGACAGCCGGTCATCGTCGTCGAACTGACGAGCGACGGACTACGCGCCGGACGCAGACTCAAACCTGCACCCCATGCCTATGCTCAACATGCCGAACATCGGGGCATGGGTGACCGTGTCGACGAGGAGTGCACTTTCTCCAACCGTTTATAGGCGTTCGTCGCTACGACGCTCCCGCAGCAGCTACGCGGTGAGCTTCATCTGTAGATGAAGATCGTCGCCCGTGATCATAGTGGGCTAGGTCGGTCAGGGCGCTAGGTAGACCTCTGGCTAGCTCTTTCGAACTATTACTGGAGGCAGGCGAGACAGCGGGGACAGCGCCGGCGAACTGACCCTCGGAGCGAAGAGTCGCTTGCAGGTGTCATGACTCAGACGACCGGCGTGAACTGCGGAAGGCCGCTCGTCGCGAAATCATCGACCGAGAGGAACGATCGACCGAGCTCATTCAACGTGAGTTCGAGCCGCCAATAGTCAACTTCACCCGCCCCATTCTTGTAGGGGCGGAGCCTTGCCCTGATAAAGCTGCGGCGCCACTCGTCGAAGGTGATGGTGTAAAACGTGTCGCCCTCGTCGTAGATGGCACACTGAGCCTCATACTCATCGTGTTCGGGGATGTCGTATGTCTCATGATGTACGTCGACATCAGCCCAGGCGAACATCCGGGGCACGATTTCCGCGTAGCTCGCGAGGCCAAGTAGCACGCCCCAACTCGCGAGCGGTTCGGGGGCGTGGCCGTCCTCGTGGTCGACGCCGAGTGTGATCGTCCCGCGGCCGGACGTCTTGTTGACCCACTCCTCCATGTCGATGACCAAGCGGGTACCGCTCTTGAGCATCTCCATCCACGGCTTGGCGAGTTGCAACTCGCGAATGCGCAATACGTACGGTTCGCCCTCGGCCGCCCGCTTAAGGGGCAGCCGTGCGCTCTGATCGAGCACCTGCTTCTCAGGGACGAACACCTTCTGCTTCCCCGTCTTGGTAGCGACGAGCGTTTCGTTGTTAACGAGCTGCCAGTAACAGCGCTTGGTTCGCGGGTCATAGAGAACGATCGCCACGGGTAGGGAGTGGTTCGTCCAGTACTGGACATGCTCTGGGTCAGGCCGGTACCACCAGCCGCCGGGACCCGGCTCTTTGAACGGTTTCTTGCTGCCGCCTTTGATCTGTAGCGCTATCAGCCGCCCCCGAACATCCTCGCCTTCGACGACTTCAGCATGGGCATCAATCCCGTAATCCTCGGTCGGTTGCTCCCGGAACAGCCAGCCGAGCTCGTCCTCAATGGCCATCTTGGTGTGGGTGACCGCAGCGCTCGCGACGCGAGCAGTGGGTGGTCGACGCATTTCCTATCGCTCATCTCGCTTCGTTACGCACCAGACCCTCCGATTCGGAGCCCAGCATATCCACCGATCGCTGATCCTGACATTTAGACGAAATAGTGACGGATACGGTTTGATGCTGCTCGTGGTCCGTGAGCGCCGTCAGAAAGTGGCACAAGCGGTTAGCGTTGCCGATCGCCTCGATGTCGGCATCGGCGCAGGGCGTTTCGCGAGGGCGGCCGTTGGCGTGAGATGCGCCGCCAGGTCGCGAGTCGGGATGATCCAGCGCCAGTGCGCGAACCACGGCTGGAACCGCGAGTGAATCGGAGCGCCCTTGACGAGGGGGTTGTCTTCGCCTGCCCAACGTCGGCGCATGGCCAGCCCGATGTAGCTGCGCGAGGCTCACCAGCCGTTGTGATCCGACGTCGGTGCAAGGTCGGCTCCACGGCTGGTTCGGACGGTCCGGTTTGGCGGGCAGAAGGTAATGGACCGGCAAAGGTCCGCTGAGGTAGTCCGCGAGCTGTGGGTAGTCGATCGGTGCCTTCCAAGGGCGCGCTGGGTCGCGCGTCGCGTTGCTCACGATGCCCTTGCACTCGAGACTGAGCACTCGTGCGCCGGGAAGAAGGACTTGGTGGTCGGGTTGGCCCCTGGTATTCGATGGTGACCAGATCCATGAACTTGGGAGAAACAACGCAACCTCGGCGGCAAGCAGAGAGTCGACGGTGCGTTCCGGTATGAGACGAGCTGTGAAGCATAGTTTCCTTTCGCCTTTGGCCGACGCGCGTGCCACGGCGCTCGGTTCCGATCCTAGAACTGGCCGACAGTCGAGCAGTTTCCCGCTGGGCCGACACAGCCTGCTTGCGATGTTCGCTCCGGAAAACGATTACAAGCAAGACGGTTCCTTAGCGACACTAACGACGCTTTACATCAGATGAGAGTTTCCATTGACTTTGTCTTGAAAACAAAGCTAACCTCCGTTTCGCAGCTCCGCGTTCGTGGAGAGCGTCCGGTTTTTCGGGGGAATCGTCGCGCCTGCTTCGGCCCGCTCAAAGCCAGCTTGGTGGTTGGCTTTGCCGACCCCGAAAGGTCCTCGCCCATGGCCCACTCCGCACGTCGCCGCACCGCGACGCTGGCCGCTCTGCTAGGCATGTCTGCTTTTGCCGTCGCAGGTCTGGCCGTCTCACCCGGCGCTACCGCCGCACCAGCGCAGCCGCAGGCGCTGGCCGCCCAGACCGCGGCCCAGCTGGTCGCTTCCCGGCCGGCCCTGCTGCATGCCAGCGCTAACGATGCCTACATCGCCCACTCGGTGATCTCCACTCGAGAGGGCCTGCAGTACGTGCCCTATGACCGTACCTATAAGGGCCTGCCGGTGTATGGCGGCGACTTCGTGGTCGTCACCAACTCCGCCGGCCAGGTCCTGTCCACCGCGGTGGCACAGACCAGCGCGATCAATCTGGCCAGCACCACCCCTGCCCGCAGCGCCGCGCAGGCCGCGAGCACCGCGCGGGGCAAGGCTGCCGGCAAGGCCGTCGACGCGGTCTCGACCAGCCGGCAGGTCGTGCTGGCGCTCGGCACTCCCCGGCTGGCCTGGGAGACCGTGGTGTCCAGCCACACCGGCGCCATCCCGAGCAAGCTGCACGTGTTCACCGACGCCAACACCGGCGCGGTCGCCTACACCTACGACGAGGTGCGCGAGGGCACCGGCACCGCCGCCTACAACGGTCCGAACCCGGTGACGATCGACACCAGTCACCCGACCAGCAGCACCTGGACGATGACCGACCCGATCCGCTCGGGCATCAACTGCCGCGACTTCACCAGCCACGCCGTGCTGTCCGGTTCGGATGACGTGTGGGGCAACGGCAGCGCCGCCAGCCAGGAGACCGGCTGCGTGGACGCGCTGTTCGACGTCCAGCACGAGTGGAGCATGCTCAGCAGCTGGCTCGGTCGTAACGGCATCACCGGCACCGGCGGCGGCTTCCCGATCAGCATGGGCCTCAACGACGTCAACGCCTACTACGACGGCACCCAGGTCGCGGTCGGGCACAACAACGCCGGCAGCAACATCGCCTCCCTCGACGTGGTCGGTCACGAGTTCGGCCACGGCGTGGACGACCACACCCCCGGCGGCATCGGCTCCAGCGCGGTCGCCGAGTTCACCGCCGATGTCTTCGGCGCGCTGACCGAGGGCTACAGCAACGAGCCGGCCGCCTACGACCCGCCGGACTACACCGTCGGCGAAGAGGTCAACCTGACCGGCAGCGGCCCGATCCGCTACATGTACCACCCGTCGCTGATCTCCGGCACCCCGGACTGCTACTCCAGCAGCGTGCCCAGCATGGAAACGCACACCGCCGCGGGTCCCGGTAACCACTGGTTCTACCTGGTCGCCGAGGGCACCAACCCGACCGACGGCCAGCCGACCAGCCCGACCTGCAATGCCACCAGCGTCACCGGCATCGGGCTGCAGACCGCCGGCAAGATCTTCTACAACGCCATGCTGGCCAAGACCACCTCGATGACCTACCTGAAGTACCGGACCGCCACGCTGAACGCCGCCAAGAACCTGTTCCCCGGCAGCTGCGCCAACTTCAACGTGGTCAAGGCGGCCTGGGACGCGGTCAGCGTGCCGGCCCAGACCGGTGACCCGACCTGCACCAGCAGCGGCACCGTCACGGTGACCAACCCCGGTTCGCAGACCGGCACCGTGGGTGTGGCCAAGAGCCTGCAGATGTCGGCCAGTGGCGGCACCGCGCCGTACACCTGGTCGGCCACCGGGTTGCCGCCGGGCCTGTCGATCAACTCCTCGACCGGCCTGATCTCCGGCACCCCGACCACCGCCGGCAGCTACAGCTCCACCGTGACCGCCCACGACAGCGGCACCGGCACCGGCTCGACCACCTTCAGCTGGACCATCGGCACCACCGGTGGCTGCTCCGGCCAGCTACTGGGCAACCCCGGCTTTGAGACCGGCAGCGCCTCGCCCTGGACGGCCAGCGCCGGAGTGATCGACAGCTCCGCCGCCGAGCCGGCCCACTCCGGCAGCTGGAAGGCATGGCTGGACGGCTACGGCACCACCCACACCGACACGCTGTCCCAGTCGGTGACCATTCCGAGTGGCTGCACCGGCACGTTCAGCTTCTGGCTGCACATCGACACCTCGGAGACCACCACCATCACGGCCTTCGACAAGCTGACCGTCAAGGCTGGCGCGACCGTTCTGGCCACCTACAGCAACCTGAACAAGAACACCGGCTACGCGCTGAAGAGCTTCACCGTCAGCGGTGGCCAAACGGTGAGCCTGAGCTTCAGCGGGGTTGAGGATTCCTCATTGCAAACCTCGTTCGTCATCGATGACACGGCGCTGAACCTGAGCTAGCACCGCGCATCCCAACCGGGGCCGGGCATCCGTCATGGATGCCCGGCCCCGGTCGTTTGCGCCTACGGCGTCGGGCAATTTCCGATCAGGAGGTGCCGCGATGGCGGCAGCTGGTCGCGCACTGGGAACGACGTACGGCAAGGCCGTCTTCGCCAAGGCGCGGTTCGGCAAGCTTCGGTTCGGCAAGCCTCGGTTCGGCAAGCTTCGGTTCGGCAAGCTTCGGTTCGGCAAGCGCGGCTACGACGAGGCCGATGCCTTCCCCCGATGTGGTCTGCTCGATACCGCATCAGCGCGCTCGGTAGCAGCGCCGGCGACACCGCAGGCGACGTGACGGCAAGGCCACTACTCCCTGCATCTCCGGAGCACCGTATCGGTCTTCAAGACTGCCCAGACACAGCGAAACCCCGGAGGTCGGGTTCGCCGACCTCCGGGGCCCCTCGCGGCCCGCTACCGCCGCTGGCTTCGGATCAGAGCGCTGATCAGTGCACGGTCACGTGCGTGATGTCGCACCGGTTGGTGTCGTTGCTCCAGCTGCTCTGCATCGGGTAGCTGCCGTTGCCCATGCTCACGTTGGCCGTCCGGCCCTGGCCGCTGCGGATCCAGGCGCACTCGTCGGCGTTCTCCTGACCGCTGGAGAAGTTGGTCCAGCCGCCGGCCGGGTTCTGGTCGGTGATGGTCTCGGCGTACTCGTGGCCCTCGACGATGGTGTAGCCATCCAGGGTGCCGGCCGAACCGGAGTTCACGAAGTTCGCGCCGCAACTGGCGCCGACGTCGGACAGGTACGGCAGGTTGGTCAGTGCGACGTCGCCGACGGAGGAGCCGACCCCGAGGTCACCGTTCCAGTCGTGCCAGGCACAGAAGCCATTGGTCTTGTAGTTATCCGGGTTGGTGCCCTTGGCCGAGAAGATGACGTACTGGGCGTTCCGGTTCAGCGAGGCCGAGGTGTTGCCGAAGTGGCTGGCCGCGGTAACCGCCTCGGAGCCGATCTGCGGCTCGCTGGCCGCTGAGGGGGCAGCCGCGCGGTTGTCGTACCAGACACCGGCCAGCGTGCCGCCGCCGGTCGGGTACTGCACCCGCGAGCCACCGGCCGGGCAGCTGGTCGTACCACGCGCTACGCCCTCGCAGTACTGGGTCATCACGCCGGACCACTGCTCGCCGCCGGTGCCCAGGCCCTTGATCATCTGCTGCACCCGGCCGGCCGCGCCGAGGGAGTCGTTGGTGAACTTCAGGTTGCCGTTGCTGTCGGTGCTCGAGGTGCCCCACTGGGTACCCCAGAACACGACGTAGACCTTCTCCTTGCCGGTGGTGACGCCGATGCCGTCCACGCCGCCGCCGTAGGACAGCGTCTTGGCGCCGATCGCGTGGATGGAATTCGCGTGCTGGGCGGCCTGCACGGTGGGTACCACACCGTGCGGGTGGCCGGTCGGTGCGGCTGGCGTGGCCGGGGCGGCCGCTGTCGCGCTGCCGGCCGTCATGCCGACAACCAGGGCCGCGGCGGCCGCCAGGCCGGTCAGCGCGCCGTACCGCGTTGCCTTTCCTGCATCCATGTAATGAACCTTTCCGGGGGTCGGGAGGCAGTCGGCCACGCTCAGGCGTGCTCGGCCCGTTGCCGGACCGAAGATTGACACCACTGGTCGGGGTGACTGTGCGCGAGACGCTAATCAAACCCGCAGATAAGGGTCAATGACCCAACCGGCATTGAGAGGATATTGAGAGGTTCGCTGGAATTAGGTTGATCGTCCGGCATGCGTCCGCCAAGGCATCCCCGATCGATTCGGGTCTCCCCTTCAGCGGGGCACGTCGTTCTTGACCGGCGGTTCCTTGCTCAGCGCGGTGGCCTGGCGCACCTTGTCCCGGGTCAGCTTGCGGGTATCCCGTGGCTCGACGAACGGAACCTGCGCGGGATGCTGGCCGGCCTGGATCGCCCGGGCATGCTGCAGCTCGGCGTTGAACTCGGCGCCGAGCAGGATCGCCACGTTGGTCAGCCAGAGCCAGACCAGGAAGATGATCACGCTGGCCAGCGAGCCATAGGTCTTGTTGTACGAGCCGAAATGGGTCACGTAGAGCGCGAACCCCGCCGAGGCCACGATCCAGATGAGCACCGCCAGCACGCCGCCCGGGCTGATCCACTGCACGCCAGGCTGCTTCACGTTGGGCGCGGCGTAGTAGAGGATCGCCAACATCAGGCTGACGATGATGATCAGGACCGGCCACTTGGCGATGCTCCACACCGTCAGCGCGGTACTGCCGAGCCCCAGGGCATGCCCGGTCCGGTCGGCGAGCGGCCCGCTGAACACCACGATGACGGCGCCCAGCAGGCCCATCACCACCATGGCCACGGTGATACCGATCCGGACCGGGATGGTCTTCCAGATCGGCCGGCCCTCCCCCATCTCATAGATGGCGTTGGAGGCCCGCATGAAGGCGGCGACATAGCTGGAGGCCGACCAGAACGCCAGGACCAGGCCGACGATCGCGGCGATGCCGGCGCTGTTGCGTTGCTGCACGCTGTGCACGATCTGGTCCAACACCGAGCGCACGCCACCCGGCGTCAACTCGCCGATGTTGGTCAGCAGCTTGTCGGTGGTCGACTTGCCGAGCAGGCCGAGCACCGAAACCATGATCAACACGCTGGGCGCCAGCGTCAGCACCCCACGGTAGGTCAACGCCGCTGCCCAGTCGGAGAGGTTGTCGTTGTTGAATTCCTTGATCGAGCGCTTCAGCACCCCGCGCCAGGAAACGTCGCTGAGATCGCGGAGATCGTCCGGTTCGCTGGTGGCCTTGATCGCTTTTCGCTGTGCCATGTTCCCTCGCACGTCAGGCGACTGCCTGGATACCGACCTGTCGGCGTCGAGGTCCGACATGCGGACGGACGGACAATCGCTGGGTCGGCTGCGATTCAGCCTTTCCTCGACGGTACTGCAGCCGGCTACTCGGCGTCACCCGCGCTCGGCCGGACCGCCGCCGCCCACTCGGCCGGCGTGGCGCACCGCGCCGGCGGCTGACCGGCCGTGCATGGCAGAGTCGCTGGCATGACAGAGTCGTGGCATGACAAAGTCGGTGGCATGACAGAGTTGGCGGCATGACCGATCTTCCCGGCTGGTCCTACACCGGCTTCGTCCCGTTGCGGAACGACCTTTCGGTGCTGGAGTCAGCACTGCATACCGGCCGGGTTTCAGCGGCCGAACTTGGCTACACCGGTGAACCCCAGATCAGCACCGAACAGGTCGTGCTGACCAGCCCCCCCGACTCCGAGGCGGAGCCGAGCTACGCGACCGCAGAGGATGCCGCTGCGGCGGGCCTGGAGTTCGCGCCGACCCACATCCGGTTCCAGATGGCCTGGCCAGCAGAAGGCTGAGCCAGCTCCAGGCTCGGGCCGACGCGGAACTCAAGCCAACGCAAGCTTAAGCCGACGCGAAGCCCGGGCCCAGGCGAAGCTCGGGCCGACGCGAAGCTCAGCCGCGGCCCATCGCGATGCCGCCCGGCACGGTCTCGTCGCCGGCCTCGTCCGCCCGCTCCTGCGGGTCGGCCACCTCGGAGGTGTCCTCGCCGCGGCGGGCCGCTTCGTCGGCTTCCTCGGCGCCCGGCAGCGGGCCCTGCGCCGCAGCCTCTTCCACACTGTTCTTGTCGTCGCCGTCGCTCATGCCGGCCCCTAAGTCCATTGGGCGGTGGCTGCTCCTTAGCCGTTGAGGCCAGCCTAGGCCGTCAGCGGCGCGCCGGTCACCCCACGGCACCGTACCGGCTGGCCATCCGGCACCCGGGACGAACAGCCTCAGGCGTCCGAGGAGCGGGCGATGGTGGCCCTAGCCCGACGGACCGACGGCGCCGGGACCGCCGGCAGCACCTCGGCCAGGAACTCGTAACTGTGACCGAGCACCGCCGCCGCCCGGGAGCCGGCATTGGCCCGGGCCCGCACCTCGCTCAGCCAGTCCGCGATATCGCCCCAGCCGGGCGCCGCCAGCGAGCCGCCAACCTGCTGCACCGACAGGGCGGCGCACAGGTTCGCGAAGGCCATCCGGTTACGCAGCGGCCAGCCGTGCAGGCAGCCCAGCACGAAGGCGGCCGCGAACACGTCCCCGGCCCCGGTCGCATCCACCGCGTTGACCGGCAGCGAGGGCACCCACTCCTCCTCACCGGTGGCCGAGTCGATCCCGATCGACCCCTGCCCGCCGCAGGTCACCACGACTACCGGCACCGCGTCGGCCAGCCGGATCAGCGCCGCTCGCGGATCATCGGTGCGGGTGTAGGCCATCGCCTCGATGCTGTTCGGCAGGAACGCGTACAGGTCGGGCAGCTGTTCGAGCATCAGGCCGGACCACCGCTGGCTCGGATCCCAGCCGACGTCGCCGAACAGCCGCATGCCCGCCTGCCTGGCCTTGGCCACCCAGGGCTCGGCCTGGTCACCGAGGTGCACCACCCCGGCGGCGGCCTTCGGCAAGTCGGCCAGCAGCTCACTGGCCGGAATCGGGGACGGGTGGCTGTGCGTGATCATCGCCCGATCCCGATGCACCGCCAGCGACACGGTGACCGGTGAATGCCACTCGGTCAGCCGCCGGGACCGGGACAGATCCACCCCCTCCTGCTCGGCCAGCGTGCGCCACAGGAAGTCGCCGTAGACATCGTCGCCGAACACCGATGCCAGCGCGGTACGAAGGCCCAACCGGCTGGCCGCCACCGCCAGGTTCGCCACCCCGCCGGGGCAGGAACCCATCCCCTCGGCCAGCAGTTCGGTGCCCTGCGACGGCAGGCTGGGCAGGCCGGTCAGCACCACGTCGAAGTAGACGGTGCCCTGCAACACCACGTCGAACTCGGTTGCCTCCACCTAATGCAGGATGCCAGTTCGCTGGCTGCTATGCGCTTCGCGCCGGCGCTCGATGCTCACTCGCTATGGTCTTTCGGTGCGGTTGACGATTCTCGGTGGTGGCGGGTTCCGGGTCCCGCTGATCTACCGAGAGCTGATTCGGCGGCCGGAGCTTGGCGTCGACGAACTGGTGCTAGCCGACCCGGAGCCGGCTCGGCTGGCGGTGATCGGCCGGATCGCGACCAGCACCGCCAGTCTCGCGGTCCGGCTGACCGGTTCGCTGGCCGAGGCGGTCGCCGGCGCCGATTTCGTGTTCTCGGCCGTCCGGGTGGGTGGTCCGGCCGGCCGGGCCGCCGACGAGCGCCGCGCGGTGCGGGCCGGCCTGCTGGGCCAGGAAACCGTCGGAGCCGGCGGGCTCGGCTACGCGTTACGAACGCTGCCGGTCACCCAACAGATCGCTCGGACGGTGGCCGAACTGGCGCCGGACGCCTGGCTCATCAACTTCACCAACCCAGCCGGTCTGATCACCGAGGCCAGCCGGATCGTGCTGGCCGATCGGGTGATCGGGATCTGCGACTCACCGGCCGGCCTGGTCAGCCGGGCCGGCCGGGCTCTCGGCAGGCCGCCGGAGGGGTTGCTGCCGGACTACCTCGGCATCAACCACCTCGGCTGGTTGCGCGCGCTGCGGGCCGGGCCGGACGATCTGCTGCCGGGGCTGATCGACGATCCGGACCGGCTGCTGGGCATCGAGGAAGGCAGGTTGTTCGGCGCCTCGATGATCCGCCAACTGCGGGCCATACCGAACGAATACCTTTACTTCTATTACCATTCCCGCGAGCTGGCGGCGGCTCAGCAGGCCGGCACGACCCGTGGTGAGCTGGTGCGCTCGGAACAGGATGCCTTCTACGCGGCCGCCGGCGCCGATCCGGACCGGGCACCGGCGCTCTGGGAGAAAGCCCGGCTCAGCCGCGAGCAGAGCTACCTTGCCGAAGCTCGCTCCGATGAGCGGGAGGTCGAGGATCTCGCCGGTGGCGGATACGAGCGCGTCGCGCTACGGCTGCTGCGCTCGCTGGCCGGCGGCCCGATCGATCAGCTGATCCTCAACGTGGCCAATGGCACGACGGTGGATCAGCTGCCGGCCGATCTGGTGATCGAGACCAACTGCGTGGTGGACGGCTCCGGGGCCCGGCCGTTGCCGACCGCGCCGGCGAACCTGCATCAGCTCGGGCTGATGGCCGGTGTCCGGGCCGCCGAGCGGGCAGTGATCGAAGCCAGCCGGACCGGCAGCTACGACACGGCGCTGTTCGCCTTCACCAGCCATCCGCTGATCGCCAGTGAGCAGGCCGGCCGCCAGCTGCTGGACGACCTGCTCGCCAGCGAGCCGGGGCTGCTGACCGGTGAGCCGGCAGCCTGACCGGCTGACGGGGATAGCCTGCACAGATGCAGACGCCCGAGGTGACCGCGACCGAGGCGGTGGAGCTGGTTGGGGCCGGCGCGATCCTGCTCGACGTCCGGGAGCAGGACGAGTGGGATGCCGGGCATGCACCGCAGGCCACGCATCTGGCCATGTCCGAACTCAACGCGCGGGTCGAGGAGCTGCCGCGCGACGTTCAGGTGGTCTGCGTCTGCCATATCGGGGGCCGGTCCAGCATGGTCGCCAACGCCCTCAACCAGGCCGGCTGGCGCGCGCTGAACCTGACCGGCGGCATGCGTGCCTGGCAGGCCGCCGGCTTGCCGGTCATCGACTTCGAGGGCAAGCCCGGCGACGCCGCCTGAGACCCGCCGGTCGCTGAGCCTTGCCGGCCGCTTGAGACCAGCCGGTTGCTGAGCGTTGCCGGCCGTTTGAGCCTTGCCGGCCGCTTTGAGTCAGCCGGCTTCGCGGGCCCGGCGCAGCAGCGGCGGCAGGAAACCGGCGCCACCACTCGGCACCCGGTCGGCCACCAGGTCGGACGGATTGGACACCGCGCACTGCCGCAAGGACAGGCAGCCGCAGCCGATACAACTGCTCAAGCCGGATCGCAGCGCCTGCAGGGCCTGGATCTGCTCGTCCAGCCGCTGCCGCCAGTCCCGCGAGATCCGAGTCCAGTCCGCCTTGGTCGGGGTGCGGCCGGCCGGCAGCTGGGCCAGCTCGGCACGTACCTCGTCCAGGCTGACCCCGACGTTGCGAGCGGCCCGGATGAACGCCAGCCGACGCAGCACGCTGCGCTGGTAGCGCCGCTGACCGCCGCTGGTGCGGGTGGCCGAGATCAGCCCCTCCCGCTCGTAGTAGCGAAGCGCCGAGGCGGCGTAACCGCTTCGGCGGGCCACCTCAGACACCGTGAGCAGGTCAGTCGTCCGCATGCCAAAATTCTACTTGACTTGAAGCTGACTTCAACTTCAAGACTGGAGGCAGTCGGTCCCAATCTTGGAGGATGAAGATGTCCGTCGCACTCATCACTGGAGCGTCCGCTGGCTTCGGCCGGGCGCTGGCAACCGAGCTGGCCGGCCGTGGCTGGCAGCTGGTGATCGATGCCCGCAACGCCGAGCGGCTGGCCGCTGTGGCCGAGTCGCTGCCGGCCGGCACCGTGGTCCGGGCCGTTGCCGGTGACGTTGCCGATGCCGGCCACCGAGCCGAGCTCGCCCGCACCGTTGCCGAACTGCCCGGCCTGGACCTGCTGGTCAACAACGCCAGCACGCTGGGGGAAACCCCACTCCCCCGGCTATCCGAGGCCCGGCTGTCCGAGCTGCACCATGCCTGGCAGGTGAATCTGCTCGGACCGCTCGGGTTGATCCAACTGTTGCTGCCCACCCTGCGTCGCTCGGGCGGCACGGTGGTCAACATCTCCTCCGACGCCGCGGTCGCCGACTACGAGGGCTGGGGAGGCTACGGGTCGACCAAGGCCGCGCTGGACCACCTGACCCGGACGCTGGCCGCGGAGGAGCCCGACCTGCGCTGGTACAGCTTCGACCCGGGCGACATGCGAACCGAGATGCACCAGGCCGCCTTCCCGGGCGAGGACATCAGCGACCGACCAGAGCCCGAGTCGGTGGTGCCTCGGCTGCTGCGGCTGCTCGACACGGCTCCGGCCAGCGGCCGCTACCAGGCGGCGCGGTTCGGCCAGGCCGAACACCCCGAAAACGACAGCGCCGCGGCGGAGCCACTCCAGCCGACTGCCAGCTGACTCACCCCAGAATCGAAGGAAATCCCTCATGACTGTGCTCACCCACACTCCCAGCACCCGGTTCACCGTGCCCGACCAGCGCTTCGCCGCCGCACCTGCCGAGCGGCGCGGCCTGCGCCGGGACGGCATCCGGCTGCTGGTCGCCGACGGCCGTACCGACCGGATCACGCACACCCGCTTCGACCGGCTGCCCGAGTTCCTGCTCCCCGGCGATCTGGTCGTGGTCAACAACTCACAAACCGTCGCCGCCGAACTGGACGGCGTCGGCGAGGGGAACTGGCCGGTCGTGCTGCACGTGGCAACCGAGCTCGACGATGGCAGCTGGGTGGTGGAACTGCGCACCGCGCCCGACGCGGCCGAGCCGATCCTCACCGCCCAGCCCGGCCAGCAATTCCGGTTCGATGCCCAGGACGCCCAGGACGCCCAGGGCGCCGAAGATGCCGAGGGTCGGGTCACCGTCCGGCTGCTCGAGCCGTACCCGGCCTCGGCCGCCGGCTCCGGGCCGGCCGGCGTCGGCAACCGGCTGTGGCGAGCGCGGATCGACTCCGCGCTGCCCTTCGCGCAGTTCCTGGCGTGGAACGCTCGGCCGATCAGCTACGGCTACCTCAGCCGGCACTGGCCGTTGCCGGACTACCAGACGGTATTCGGGCTGCATCCGGGCAGCGCCGAGATGCCCAGCGCCGGCCGGCCGTTCACGCCGGAGCTGGTGACCCGGCTGGTCTCAGCCGGCGTGCTCATCGCGCCGATCACCCTGCACACCGGGGTGTCCTCGCAGGAGGCCGGTGAGGGTCCGCAGCCTGAGCGGTTCTCGGTGCCGGCCAGCACCGCCCGGCTGGTGAACGATGTCCGTTGCTCCGGTGGCCGGGTGATCGCGGTCGGCACCACGGTCACCCGGGCCCTGGAGTCGGCCGCCGGCGAGGACGGCTTCGTGCTGGAGACCCGAGGCTGGACCGATCTGGTGCTCGGCCCGGATCATCCGGCGCGGGTGGTGAGCGGCCTGATAACCGGACTGCACAACCCCGATGCCTCGCACCTGCTGTTGGTCGAGGCGGTGGCCGGCGCCGAACTCACCCAGCGGGCCTATGACGCCGCCGTCGGCGGACCGTACCTGTGGCACGAGTTCGGCGACTCCTGCCTGATCCTGCCGGCCTGAACCACCTGGCGCCACCGTACGATCCGCGACGAGGACGCGGCGCGGCCCAGCGAGGACAGGTGGATTGCCAGTGACAGCAAGCCTGCCGGCTGCCAGCACGGTGCTCGCGGTCGATGTGGGCGGCACCGGCATCAAGGCCGCGCTGTGTGATCACGACTGCACGGTGCTTGCCGCCACCAGCCGCGGCACGCCGGTGGCCGACGGCGTGCCGGCCGTGCTGGCGGCGATCCACGGGGTCATCGAGGAACTGTCCGACCAGGCCCGGTTCGCTCGGCTGGAGGTGGCAGGAGTCGGGCTGATCCTGCCCGGCGTGGTCGACTCGGTCGCCGGCATCGCCCGGTACTCGGCGAATATCGGCTGGCGGGAGTTGGCCATTCGGGACCTGGTCGCCGATCGGGTCGGGCTGCCGGTGGCCATCGAGCACGACGTGCGGGCAGCCGGGCTGGCCGAGGCCCGGCTCGGCGCCGCCCGTGGCGTGCCGGACGCGGTGTTCGTCGGTATCGGTACCGGCATCGCGGCGGCCGGCATCGTCGGCGGCCGGCTGCTGACCGGCGCCGGCAACCAGGCCGGCGAGATCGGTCACCAGCCGGTGATCCCGGATGGTGAGCGCTGCCGCTGTGGCCAGCGCGGCTGCGCGGAGACCTACGCCAGCGCGGCGGCGATCGCCCGGCGCTACCGCGACCGGACCGGCCGGACCGCCACCGCGGCGGAGGTGATCGCCCTGGCCGGAGAACAGGATCCGGTGGCCGCGGCGGTCTTCGACGAGGCGTTGACGGCGCTGGCCCGTGCCCTCATCGGCTGCGTCCTGCTGCTGGATCCGCAACTGATCGTGCTGGGCGGCGGACTGTCGCTGGCCGGCGACGCGCTGCTGCGACCGCTGACCGAGCGGGTAGCCGCCGGCCTGGCCTGGCGAAGCCCGGTGCCGTTGCTGGCCGCCCACTTCGGAGCCCGGTCCGGACAGATCGGGGCCGCCCTGATCGGTTGGCAAGCCGCCGCCAGCCGATAGCGTTGGTGCCGTGATCGGACAGCTCAAGGCCCAGCTGGCCGGCGCACTGATCGCGCTGGACTTCGACGGCACCCTGTCGCCGATCGTGCCGGACCCGATGCGGGCGCGGCCGGTGCCGGGCGTGCTGGAGACCCTGGCTCGACTGGCCGGGCTCGGAGCCAGCATCGCGGTGGTGACCGGCCGGGACGTCCGGACCGTGCTGGAACTGGGCGATCTGCGCCAGATCCCCGGGCTGCGGGTCAGCGGTCTGCACGGCGCCGAGAGCTGGCGGGACGGCCGGCTGCGCACCCGGGACGAGCCGGCGGGGTTGGCCGAGCTGCGCGGCGTGCTGCCGCCGCTGTTGCCACCGGGCGTCTGGCTGGAGGACAAGCGGCTGTCGCTGGTGGTGCACACCCGGCGAGCTGAGCAGCCGGAACGGGCGCTGGCCGAGCTGAACCAGTTCGTGCCGCGGCTGGCGGCTGAGCACGGGCTGCAGGCACATCCGGGCAAGCAGGTGATCGAGATCCGGATCCCGGACCTGTCCAAGGCCACCGCGCTGGAGTCGCTACTGGCCGAGCAGCCGACCGCCACCCTGTTCGCCGGCGACGATCTGGGCGACCTGCCGGCGGTGCGGGCCGTGCGGCACTGGGCTGAGCGGACCGGTCGGCCGGCGCTGACCGTCGCGGTCGGCGCGGTCGCCGAGCTGGCGGCGGCGACCGACATCGCGCTGGCCGGACCGGCGGAGCTGGCCGGGTTGCTCGCCGAACTGGCTGCCTAGTCCGGCCGACTCGAGACCTCGGCCGACTTGGCCGGCGGAGGGCCGAGCCGGCCAGTGGAAAGCCAGCTGGGACAGCGACTGACCTGACAGTTCGCTGAGCCCACCCGGTGGCCGTTCGCCGTGTCGGGCGTCCCTGCTCGTTGCGGGTCTGTTTGGATGAACCCATGACCTCGCCCGGACAACCAGGTCCCGCGACGGCCGAGACCCAACCCGTCCAGCCCGAGCCGAACGGCCGGATCGTGGTCGACCACCTGACCAAGGTGTTCGGCACCCAGCGGGCGGTGGACGACCTGAGCTTCACCGTCGAGCCGGGTTCGGTGACCGGCTTCCTCGGGCCGAACGGGGCCGGCAAGACCACCACGCTGCGGATGTTGCTCGGCCTGGTTGCGCCCACCTCGGGCACCGCCACCATCAACGGCCGGCACTATGCCGAACTGCCGGCACCGATGCAGACCGTCGGCGCGGCGCTGGAGGCGTCCAGCTTCCACCCGGCGCACACCGGCTTGCAGCACCTGCGGATCTACGCGGCCGCGGCCGGACTACCGGCCCGGCGGGCCGACGAGGTGCTCGCGCTCGTCGGCCTGGCCGGCGATGGCAAGAAGAAGACCAAGGGCTACTCGATGGGTATGCGGCAGCGGCTGGGCCTGGCCGCCACCCTGCTCGGGGATCCGAGGGTGCTGATCCTGGACGAGCCCGCCAACGGCCTGGACCCGGAAGGCATCCGGTGGCTGCGTGGCTTCTTCCGCCACCTGGCCGCCGAGGGACGCACCGTGCTGGTGTCCAGCCATCAACTGGCTGAGGTGCAGGAGGTGGCCGACCGGGCCGTCATCCTCAACCGCGGCCGGCTGGTCCAGGCCGGCACGCTGGCTGAGCTGTCGGCCGGCACTACCACCGCGATAGTGCGCGGGCCGAACCTGCAAGGGTTGCAGCAGGCGCTGATCGACAACGGGCTGTCCGGCAGCACCGAGCCGGACGGCTCGCTGCGGGTACGCACCGACAATCTGCCCCAGATCGGCCATCTGGCCTTCGCCCACAACGTGGAGCTGCACGAACTGCGCCTGGAGGAATTCGACTTGGAGCGGCTGTTCTTCACCCTTACCGAGGGCGCCTATCAGGGGGCCAGCTTCGACCACGGCCCGGCACCACAGATGCCACCGCCGCAACAGGGCCCGAGCTACCGGGCGGGCACCAGCTGATGGTGAACCTGATCAAGTCCGAGGTGCTCAAGATCCGGAGCACCCAGGTCTGGTTCTGGATGATGGTGCTGGTGGTCGCGATCACGGTGGCCGCGACCCTGGGCTCGGTGCTCACGATCGACAGCGCAACACCGGTGAGTGAGATCAATTACTTCAGCATCTGGACCAACTTCGGTGTCGCCGGCGTCGCGCTGGTCGTGCTGGGCCTGCTCGGTCTGACCACCGAGTTCCGGCACAAGACGATCACCCCGACCCTGCTGGCCACCCCGAACCGGTGGCAGTTGCTGATCGGCAAGGCGCTGGCCTACGTCGTCTTCGCGATCCCGTACGGAATCGTCTGCCTGCTCGTCAACCTGATCACCGCGTTGATCTGCCTCAACGCCAAGGGCCTGCCGGTCCACTTCACCGACGGCGCGGTCGGCGGCATGGTCCGCAACTTCGTCGCCCTGATCCTGCTGGCCTTCTTCGGCCTCGGCCTGGGCGCGCTGATCCGTAACCAGGCCGCCGGCATGGTCGTCGGCATCCTGTACCTGAGCGTGCTCAACATCTTCTTCGCCGGCATCCCCGGCCTGCGCCGGGTCTACCTCTTCGAACCGGCTGGCGCGTTCAACGCGTTCACCTCGCGGGACCGGAACAACTACGGGCTCCCCAGCGACGTAGCCCACGTCTCACCTGGGGCCGGCGGTGTGCTCCTGCTGATGTGGTGCCTGATCCTGCTGCTGGCCGGCGGTTACCTCAGCCTCAATCGTGACATCACCTGATCTCAGCCGGCCCGGCAGTTTTGTGAGCAAACGCACCGCGACGCCGTCGACGGTAGCGCCGACTTGCGCTGCGACCGGCCGCCGATCGCGCGTAGGCTTGTCCTTTGGGTCAGTTGCCCGGTCGGCAGTGCGCAGACATCGCCTTCGCGGCGCGCCCATACGCGTTAGGTACTCGCGAAGAAGGTGGACACCAACGTGACCGCGCAGTCGGAAACCGGCAGCGAGCCGGCATCGTCGCATACCGATTTCGGGGCGAACGAGTGGCTCGTCGAGGAGATGTACGAGCGCTATCTGGCCGATCCCAACGCGGTTGACGCCGCCTGGCACGAGTTCTTCGCCGACTACCGCCCGGCCAACCCGCCGGCCGGCGCCTCGCCGCGGCTCGACCCGGCCGCCAGCAACGGGCACGCCAGGCCGGCCGAGGACTCCGGCAGGCACGCCTCCGTCGAGGTCGCCGCCGGCGATGCCGGCCGGTCCGCCGCGGACGCCACGCCGCCGGCCGCCACCACCGACGCCTCAGCCACCGCGACCGGCACCCCGGCCCAGTCCGACAGCACACCGGCCAGCCGGCCGGCGCCGTCCTGGACCGAGCCGGCGGTGGCGCCGGTAGCCGGTGCCAACGCCGCGGTGTTGCGCGGGGCGCCGGCCCGGGTGGTCAGCAACATGCAGGCTTCGCTGGAGATCCCCACCGCCACCAGCGTGCGCGCGGTGCCGGCCAAGCTGCTGGCCGACAACCGGATCATCATCAACAACCATCTGCGCCGGGCCCGCGGCGGCAAGGTCAGCTTCACCCACCTGATCGGCTACGCGGTGATCCGGGCGCTGCGCGAGCACCCGGAGATGAACCACTCCTTCGCGATGACCGCCGAGGGCAAGCCGGCCGTGGTCAAGCCGGAGCACGTCAACTTCGGCCTAGCGATCGACCTGCCCGGCAAGGACGGCGGCCGGGCCCTGGTGGTGGCCGCCATCAAGGCCGCCGAGACGATGGACTTCGGCGCGTTCTGGGTCGCCTACGAGGACATCATCCGGCGTGCCCGGGCGGGCAAGCTGACCGCCGACGACTTCGCCGGCTCGACCATCAGCCTGACCAATCCGGGCACCATCGGCACCAACCACTCGGTGCCGCGGCTGATGCAGGGCCAGGGCGCCATCGTCGGCGTCGGCTCGATGGAGTACCCGGCCGAGTTCAGCGGCATGCACCCGGATGCGTTGGCCGACATGGGCATCTCCAAGATCATGACGCTGACCTCCACCTATGACCACCGGATCATCCAGGGCGCGCAGAGCGGGGAGTTCCTGCGCACGGTGCATCGGCTGCTGCTCGGCGAGGACAACTTCTACTACGACATCTTCGCCTCGCTGCGGATCCCGTACGAGCCGGCGATCTGGCTGACCGACCGGGAGTTCAGCCACGAGGGCCAGATCGACAAGGCCGCTCGGGTGATCGAGCTGATCAACGCCTATCGCACCTCCGGGCACCTGATGGCCGACACCGACCCGCTGGAGTTCAAGATCCGCAGCCACCCGGATCTGGACATCACCAAGCACGGGCTGACCATCTGGGACCTGGACCGGGAGTTCCCGGTCGGCGGCTTCGCCGGCCAGAAGCTGATGAAGCTGCGCGACATCCTCGGCGTGCTGCGCGACGCCTACTGCCGCCGGGTCGGCGTGGAGTACATGCACATCATCGATCCGGAGGAACGGGCCTGGATCCAGCAGCACATCGAGGTCAAGAACGACGCTCCGACCAAGGAGGAGCAGAAGCACATCCTGTCCAAGTTGAACGTCGCCGAGGCGTTCGAGACTTTCCTGCAGACCAAGTACGTCGGGCAGAAACGGTTCTCCCTGGAAGGCAGCGAGACGGTGATCGCACTGCTCGACACGGTGCTGTCCACGGCCGCTGCCAACCAACTGGACGAGGTGGTCATCGGCATGCCGCACCGCGGCCGGCTGAACGTGCTGGCCAACATCGTCGGCAAGCCGTACTCGAAGATCTTCAACGAGTTCGAGGGCAACATCGACCCGGGCACCGCGCAGGGCTCCGGGGACGTGAAGTACCACCTCGGCGCGCACGGCGCCTACGTCGCGGAGAACGGTGCCAAGATCGCGGTCGAGCTCACCGCGAACCCGTCCCACCTGGAGGCGGTGAACCCGGTGCTGGAAGGCATCGTCCGCGCCAAGCAGGACATCCTGGACAAGGGCGAGGAAGGCTTCACGGTGTTGCCGGTGCTGATGCACGGCGATGCCGCCTTCGCCGGCCAGGGAGTGGTGGCCGAGACGCTGAACCTGTCCCAGCTGCGTGGTTATCGCACCGGCGGCACGGTGCACGTGGTGGTGAACAACCAGGTCGGTTTCACCACCTCGCCCGCCCAGTCCCGATCCA
Organism: Jatrophihabitantaceae bacterium; assembly: GCA_045807085.1. GTDB lineage: Bacteria > Actinomycetota > Actinomycetes > Mycobacteriales > Jatrophihabitantaceae > Jatrophihabitans_A. Next base: position 98,715 of record JBJMIB010000037.1, on the reverse strand, counting down.
GCCTCTACTGCACCGACATCGCCCGGATGATCGCGGCGCCGATCTTCCACGTCAACGGCGACGACCCGGAGGCCTGCGTCCGGGTGGCCAAGCTGGCCGTGCTGTACCGGATGCAGTTCAAGAAGGACGTCGTCATCGACATGGTGTGCTACCGGCGGCGTGGGCACAACGAGAGCGACAACCCCTCGTTCACCCAGCCGCTGATGTACGACATCATCGACAACAAGCGCAGCGTGCGGAAGCTCTACACCGAGGCGCTGATCGGTCGCGGCGACATCACCCTGGACGATGCCGAGGAGGCGCTGCGCGACTTCCGGTCCCAGCTGGAGAAGGTGTTCGTGGAGACCCGGGACGCCTCCTCCACGCCGCGGCGGGTGCCGCCGATGAACGAGGACGAGGACGAGCCGGTGATCTCGACGGCGATCTCGGCCGAGCTGATCAAGAACATCGGCGAGCTCTACGCCAACCACCCGGCCGGCTTCGCCGTGCATCCGCGGCTCAAGCCGCAGATCGATCGCCGGGTGGCCCAGACCACCGGCGGCGACGTCGACTGGGCCACCGCCGAGCTGCTGGCCCTCGGCTCGCTCACGGTCGACGGCAAGGCGGTTCGGCTGGCCGGCCAGGACTCCCGGCGCGGCACCTTCACCCAGCGGCACGCGGTGCTGATCGACCGGAACACCGGCGAGGAGTACACCCCGCTGCGACACATCCCCAACGCCAAGGCACCGTTCCGGGCCTACGACTCGCTCCTGTCGGAGTACGCGGCGATGGGCTTCGAGTACGGCTACTCGGTGGCGAACAAGGACGCCCTGGTGCTGTGGGAGGCGCAGTTCGGCGACTTCGCCGACGGGGCGCAGACCATCATCGACGAGTTCATCGCCTCCGGCGAGGCCAAGTGGGGCCAGCGCTCCTCGGTGACCCTGCTGCTGCCGCACGGCTACGAGGGCCAGGGCCCCGACCACTCCTCCGGCCGGCCGGAGCGTTTCCTGCAACTGGCCGCCGAGAACAACATGACGGTGGCCATCTGCTCGAGGCCGGCGAACTACTTCCACCTGCTGCGCCGGCAGGCCCTCGCCGGCCTGCACCGGCCGCTGATCGCGTTCACCCCGAAGTCGCTACTGCGGTTGAAATCGGCGGTCAGCCAGCTGCCGGAGTTCACCGAGGGGCACTTCCGTCCGGTGATCGGCGACGACACGGTGGATCCGGCCGGCGTCCGCCGGGTGGTGCTGTGCAGCGGCAAGCTGTACTACGACCTGGCCGCCGCCCGGGCGGAGGCGCGGCGCACCGACGTGGCCATCGTCCGGCTCGAGCAGCTGTACCCGCTGCACGGCGAGGAGATCGCGGCGGAACTGGCCCGGTACCCGGACGCCCAGCTGGTCTGGGCGCAGGAGGAGCCGGCGAACCAGGGCGGCTATCCGTTCATCGCACTGAACCTGCCGGAGCGGCTGGCCGCCGCCGGGGACAGCCGGCCGATCTACCGTGCCTCCCGCAAGGCCTCGGCCTCACCGGCAGTGGGCTCGGTGAGTGTGCACGAGGCGCAGCAGCGCGAGGTGATCGCGACCGCGCTCGGCTGAACCCAGGTGATCAGCGCAGACCAGCCGGTGCGATGGGGTTTCCTCGGCGCGGGCGGCATCGCCGGCAAGCTGGCACGCGATCTGGCCAGCACGCCGGGCAACGTGCTGGCCGCGGTGGCCGCGCGCTCCTCGGCCCGTGCTGCGGAGTTCGCCGACCGGCACGACTCGGCCACCGGAGTCCGGGCGCGCGGCTATGCCAGCCGGCCTCGGGCCTATGGCGACTATCGGCAACTGGTCGAGGACCCGGACGTGGACGTGGTCTATATCGCGACCACCCATCCGATGCATCGTGAGCAGGCGCTGCTGGCCGTCGGCGCCGGCAAGCCGGTGCTGATCGAGAAGCCGGTGTGCTTGAACGCCGCGGCCACCCGCGAGGTGTTCGACGCAGCCACGGCGGCCGGTGTGTTCGCCATGGAAGCCATGTGGATGCGTACCAATCCGTTGATCCGGCAGGCTCAGCGGTTGATCGCGGCCGGCGCGATCGGCGAGGTTCGTTCGGTACGGGCAGAGCTGGCACTAGGTCGGCCGTTCGACCCAGGGCACCGGCTGTACGAGCTGGCCAACGGCGGCGGCGCGCTGCTAGATCTTGGCGTCTATCCGGTGACTTTCGGCTGGCTGTTCCTAGGCAAACCCGATCGGACGGCGGTGACCGGCTCGCTGGCGCCGACCGGCGCCGACGCGACGGTGGCGATGCAGTGGTCCTATGCCGACGGCCGGGATGCCCAGCTGTGGTGCTCGGTGCCGGTGGGTGGCCCCTGTCGCGGGCTGATCCTGGGCACCGAGGGCTGGCTGCGGACCGAGGGCCGGTTCTACCGGCCGACCGGGTTGGTGCTGCACAACGCGGAGGGTGAGCGGCGATTCGCCGACCCGCTCGATCCGGAACTGCCCGGTTACCGGCCGCAGATCGAGGAGGTCGAGCGCTGCCTGCGAGCCGGCCGGTTGACCAGCGAGCTGGTACCGCCGGCCGACACCATCGCCATCATGAACCTGCTGGACGCCGCCCGGGCCGAGCTCGGGGTGCGCTATCCCGGCGAGACCGCCACGTCGGCGGGGAGGGCTTGAGAATGTATTTTACCGATAGGGGTATCGAGGAGCTGGAGCAGCGGCGCGGGGACGAGCAGGTCAGCCTGGCCTGGCTCGCCGAGCGGCTGCAGACCTTCGTCGACGCGAATCCGGAGTTCGAGACGGCCGTGGAGCGGTTGGCCACCTGGCTGGCGCGTGCCGACGACGAGGACGAGTAAAGCCACCGCTGCCAGACGCCCGGAACGCTGGTGATCTGCCTTTCGGCCAAACAAAAAGGCGCAGCGGCGAGGAGTCGTGCTTCCGCCTCGGTTGCGTTGCTGCTTTTCGTTTTCGCCTTACTTCATAAGGAAATTCATGGACGGCGAGGCTTGCCTATCGCTGTTCGGTACGGTAGAATCGAACATGTGATCGAGCCGCTCGGGACCGCTACGGATGCTCAGCTGCTCGCCGAGGTTGTGGAGCTGGAAGCCGAGCTGGCTCGCTTGCGATACCGGCAGTTGGCGGTGTTGGCCGAACTCAACGCGCGGAGTGTGCCCGGCACGTTGGGCTTCCGCGGGCTGTCGGACTTGATCGCGGCGCAGCTGCGCTGCGGCCGGGCCGAGGCGCGGAAGCGGGCGCAGGCGGTCGAGCGGTTCGGTGCCCGGCGGAGCTTGATCGGCGAGCCGCTGGAGCCGATGCTGCCCGCCACGGCCGCCGCATTCGAGGCCGGTGAGGTCGGTTGCGAGCACGCGGCGGCGATCGCCGAGACGGTCGAGGCCATCCCCGCGGCGGAGCGGGCCGCACACGCGGCACCGGTGGAATCAACGCTGGTGGAGCACGCTCGGACCAGCGATCCGCGCACGATCCGGTTGCTCGGCCAGCGGATCCTGGCCCACCTGGACCCGGACGGCCCCAGCCCCGACGAGCGGCGGCTGCAACAGGCCCACCGGCGACTCTCCTTGACCTGCCTCCCGGATTCGACCGGGCTGCTGGACGGCCGGCTCACACCGGCCTGCCAGGCCATCTGGGAAGCGGTCCTCACCCCGCTGGCCGCTGCCCGACCGGACGACGCGCTCGGTGCGGATGATCGCAGTCCGGCGCAGCGGCTGCACGACGCGTTCGAAGAAGCCGGCCGCCGACTGCTCGCCACCGGCGAGCTGCCCGACCACGCCGGGCTACCCAGCCAGCTGATCCTCACCCTGAGCCTCACCGACGTGGAACGCCGGGCCGGCCGAGCCACCACCCACCACGGCGGCACCCTCACCATCGACGACGCGCTGCGCCTCGCCGCCGACGGCGGTCTACTGCCCGCCGTGCTCGACGACACCGGCGGCATCCTCGCCTACGGCCGCGGCCGCCGGCTGGCCTCACCCGGCCAGCGCAAAGCGCTATTCGCCCGCGACCGTGGCTGCACCTTTCCCGGCTGCGACCGCAGCGCCGCACGGTCGGAGATCCATCACGCCACCGACTGGGCCACCGGCGGCCACACCAACCTGGACAGCATGGCGATCGCCTGCGGCTACCACAACGTCGAAGCGCCGAAGCAGGGTTGGCGGACGGTCATGCTCAACGGCATCCCACACTGGCAACCACCAGACTGGCACCCGACCCAGCAACCACAACGCAACTATCTGCACCATCCCGAACTACTCACCGACCCGACCGGCACCCGACACGACACCGACTCCGGATAGCCGTGCCGTTACCGCCAGCCGCGAGCCGAGTTCGATGCCGGGGGTCATCGTCGAGCGGATCGACGACACCGTCGGGCCGAACGTCGATCCTCGGCTGAAGGGCAGCCTGCCCACGGCAGTGACCCAGTGGTCCGGACTGCCGGCTTCGATCAGGCGTCCGGACGTTCATGGTGCCGGCCCGGACGGTTGCGGTCTTCGAGCGGCGCTGACGTCTCGGCGCCGGCGGTTTATCGGCGTAGGCCTTCTCGGATCGCGATCGCGGCGAGCGCGACCAACGCGATAACCAGCAGCACAATGCCCGAGCCGGTCATGGTGATCATGGTGGCGCCTCCTTCCGCCTTCCATCGTGCCGATCAGTTTACAAATTCGCAAATTTTGTAAACGATGGCCCGGCGGACTGAGCACTCAATGCTTGGCGATGCCCTCGACCCGCGCCTGCTCGGCCACTGCGGCCCGCACCGAGGGCGCCACCCGGGGATCGAACGGGGTCGGGACGATGTAGTCGCGGCGCAGCTCATCGACGACCACCTCGCCGATCGCGGCCGCCGCGGCCAGCTTCATGCCCTCGGTGATCCGAGGTGCGCCGGCGTCGAAGGCGCCGGCGAACACGCCGGGGAAGGCCAGCACGTTGTTGATCTGGTTCGGCAGGTCGCTGCGGCCGGTGGCGACCACCGCGGCGTAGCGGTGTGCCACCGCCGGAGCCACCTCTGGCGTCGGGTTGGCCAGCGCGAAGATGATCGAGTTGTCGGCCATGCCGGCCACTGCCGCCTCCGGCACGGTGCCGCCGCTCACGCCGAGGAAGACATCGGCGTTGGCCAGCGCGTCGATCAGGCTGCCGCGCCGGCCGGTCGGGTTGGTGCTCATCGCCAACTCGCGCTTGATCGGGTTGAGGTCGTTGCGATCCGGATGCAGGATGCCGCGAGAGTCGACCAATACCAGCTCGCCGACGCCGGCCGCCAGCAGGATCTTGGCGCAGGCGACGCCGGCCGCCCCGGCGCCGGAGATGGCTACCCGCAACTCGGCCAGGCCCCGACCGGTGAGCAGTGCGGCGTTGCGCAGCGCGGCCAGCACCACGATCGCGGTGCCGTGCTGGTCGTCATGAAAGACCGGTATCGGCAACAGTTCCCGCAGCCGGCGCTCGATCTCGAAGCAGCGCGGCGCCGAGATGTCCTCCAGGTTGATGCCGCCGAAGGACGGCGCGATCCGCAGTACCGTGTCGATGATCTCCTGGGTGTCCGTGGTGGCCAGCACGATCGGCACCGCGTTGAGCCCGGCGAACTCGGCGAACAGCGCCGCCTTGCCCTCCATCACCGGCAGCGCGGCCGCCGGTCCGATATCGCCCAGGCCGAGCACCGCGGTGCCGTCACTGATCACCGCCACCAACCGAGATCGCCAGGTGTAGCGCTCGGCAAGCTGCTCATCGGCAGCGATCGCCGCCGAGACCTCCGCGACGCCCGGCGTGTAGGCGAGCGACAGGGCGTTCCGGTCGGTGAGCGGCATGGTGCTGCGGACCACCAGCTTGCCGCCGACGTGCGCACTGAACACCGGACTTTCGGTGAACACCAAACCGTCCGGTTGCGCCATCGAACACCTCCACAGCTGTTCGGCTGAGGGGCATTGAGAAACCCGACCAACCGTGACCAAGTCTGGCACAGCGCGGGGCTACCCAGGGATGCGTGCACGACAGACCGCAGTTGTTCATGAACCGGCCACAACCTGCCCACCGGCGACGATGCCGGACCGTTCACAGACCGGCCGGCGGCGGCGGGACGGGCTGGCCGAGCCACCGGCCCGGCGTGCGACCCGGCGCCCGGCCGGCGCCACGAGGCCAGATCCGGACGGCCACCGCGGCGACCTCGGCCACCCCGTGCTGGCGGGAGTCGGACCCGGCCCGGGCGTTGTCCGAGGCGAGCAGCCAGCCGCCGGCCTCCGGTCGTACCGCCCGCTTGACCACCAGCGGCTCGGGCTGACCGCGAAACCGGGCCAGCACGATCGCGCCCGGGCGCACCGGGGCGCCGTGCCGGACCAGTACCAGATCACCGGGCAGCAGGGTGGGCGTCATGGAGTAGCCGGCGATCCGGATTCGCTGCCAGCTGAGCAGGGCCCGCACGCTCGACATGCTGCCGGAACCCGGGAACGGCTGCGGAGTAGGGTCGTCAGCGATGAGCGGTTCGCCCGGGATCAGTCCGGTGAACCCTCGGGCATCCATGTTGAAATGGAGGAAAGTCAATGCGCTTGATGCGTCGTGTGGCCACTGCCTCAGCTCACTGCGACCTGCCGTGCGGTGTCTACGACCCGGCCCAGGCTCGGATCGAAGCCGAGTCGGTGAAGGCCATCATGGAGAAGTACCAGGCCAACGAGGACCCGGTCTTTCGCACCCGGGCGCTGCTGATCAAGGAGCAGCGGGCAGACCTGGTCAAGCACCACCTGTGGGTGCTGTGGACCGACTACTTCAAGCCGCCGCACTTCGAGAAGTACCCGCAGCTGCACGAGCTGTTCAACAAGGCCACCAAGGCAGCCGGCGCGGCCGGCGGCAAGGGCTCCGTCGACCCGGCCGAGGGCCAGGCGCTGCTGGACCTGATCGCCGAGATCGACACGATCTTCTGGGAGACCAAGAAGGCTGCCTAGGCGGGAAGGCCCGTATTTGCTGGGCTGCATGGTGCTCACACCGCCTGCTGTCCGCAGATAGTCCGCAAGGGCTCCAGCGTGGCATCGGTGATCGTGCGTACCCGGTCATCGTCGCCGGGCCACATGTGCGAGTACACCCGCAAGGTGACGACCGGGCTGGCGTGGCCGAGCACCGTCTGAACCTGCTTCACCGACGCTCCCCCGGCGATCAGGCTGGACGCGTAGAAGTGCCTCAGGTCGTGCGTGGTCAGCTCGTGCCCGGTGACCCGGCACGCGGCCTGCCAGGCCGCCTTCCAGGCGTTGTAGCGGAGCGGCTGACCCCTCCCGGCCGTGAACATCTCAGGTGAGGCTTCGGGCTCCACGGAGCCCGAAGCCAGGTGGGCGGCTAGCTGGTCGATGACGACCTGGCCGAGCGGGACGGTGCGGACGCTCTTGCCGGTCTTGCAGGGCCCTAGCTGGCCGTTCTGCAGCCGTTGCCGCTCTACCCGGACGGTGCGGCGCAGAAAGTCCACGTCGGAGCGCTGCAGGCCGAGCAGTTCCCCGATCCGCAGGCCGGACCCGGCCAGCAGCACAACGGCGGCGCGGTACCGCTCGGGCATGGCGTCCACCATCGCCCGGACCTGTTCGACGGTCGGCGGCACGATCTCGCTGTCATCGACCGGGGGCAGGGTGATCCGGCGGCATGGTGAGCTGGCAACGATCCGGTCATCGACAGCGGCACCGAACACCCGCGTTAAGGTGTCGTAAACGTTCCGGGTGCTGGACGGTGCCAGGTCATCGGACAGGGCCTTGACGAGTGCCTGAACGTCGGTTCGCAGGATCGACGACATGGGCCGGTTGCCGAGCCGGGGCAGGATATGCAGCCGGAGCGCGTTGCTGGTGATGCTGGCGGTTGCCGGCCGGCAGACCTGCACCGCTTCCCACTGTTCGGCGTAGGCGCGCAAGGTGACCTTGGCCGAGCGGGGGTCGATGTGCTGCCCGGTGACCAGGCCAGCGGTCTGCTCGTCCAGCCAGCGCTGCCCGTCCACCTTGCGGGAGAAGTGCCGAGCGTGCTCCCGGTTGTCCGCGTCCCGGTACCGGGCCCGCCATTGACCGTTCGGCCGCTTGGTGATGCTGCTGCTCATCCGCGAGCACCTTTCTTGCCGGGCGGCATGACGCCGCGTTTCCGTGCTGTAGCAACCCAGCGCTCAACCGCGCGCCGGTAGTCGCCAGCGCCTGCCGCTCGAAGGTCCGCGATCATTGCTTGGAGCGGCGCTTCACCCCGCACCATCGCAGCGGCATAGGCGCGCGCCACCTTGCCTAGAAACTCATCGGTCAACCTGCCGGGCGGCGGTTCCGTGAGGCGGTAGTCAACGTCCAGAGTCGGACGTTTGGCCCCTACAGCGCGTCGCTCCTTGCCGACCTGCTTACCCTGCTGCGCGAGCGCTACCCACTTCTCCGGCTGGTACTTGACGAAGCCGGTAGCGAAATGGGAAGCGAGGACAGCCACGTTGGAGCCGGCAGCAGGACCACCGACCGCGCTCGATAGCGTTTGGCCGCCCTCTTGGCTGCCCTCCATCAAGTCGGCGTAGTAGTTCACATTGAACTCGATTTGGGCCAGCGGCAGCGCGGCCAGAGTCGCCGCTGTGATCGCCGGAGACTCGCTGGCGTCCATCATCAGCTCGCGCAGCGTCCATCGGCCGATCTCGTCAGGCAGGTACCGGAGGTAGGTCGGCGGGCAGTCCGCGGATTCGAACCGGACCCAGCCGGCCCGGCCGATCGAGAAAAGCGTCACAACGCGTAGGTTACACGACCTCCCGCGTAAGTCAACGCTCCTACGCGTTCGCTCTCGCTGTCACGCTATGTATGTAGGCCAGAGCACCTACGCGAATAGGAGACGTGATGAGCGAACTACTCACCCCGCTAGAAGTCGGGGCGCGGTTGAAGCGGCCGATCGAAACGCTGCGCTACTGGCGCGGCATCGGCTATGGCCCGAAGTGGATCAAGACCGGCCGTCTCGTCCGGTACCCCGCCGATGCGCTAGAGCAGTGGATCGACGCGCAGAGCTGCAGCGGCGATGCCGCGTGAGCCCGCCGGATGGAAAAGGTCGGCCCGCCCAGACCGACCCGATCCCAAACCGCACCACTGACGGCCCGATCCTACCCGCTGGCACCGACAGAACCTCGCCGTTCTGGCCGTTCTCCCCGGAGGAGTTCGGTCACTACACGGCGGGCTGGCTCGCGGGGTGGGACGCGCACGCCGAACGGGTCAGTGAGTGGCTTGCACCGACGATCTCCACACTCAGGCAGCCGACGCAGGATGAGCTGGCGCGGGCTCGGCAGTGCGACAACGAGCCTTGCCGGACTCGCTGCAGGCGCTGCGCGAAGTGCTACAGATTCGAACAGGCGTACCGCAACCGGCAGCGGTACGGCGGCTCACCTGACTACCCAGGTGTTCGGCTCGATGGAGATCGCGGTGATCTTCTCGATGGAGACCCAGGTGTTGCCGCGTGAAGAAGAAGACCTCCTCCACCATCCGAACCGGCGTGCACATGCACAGCGGCCTTATCAGCGGCCCGGTTCGGATCGTGCACCCCGCCATTCAGCGGCTCGGCATCCCGTGGATGTACGACCATCGCCGGCACGCCTACCTGGTAGCCCGCCAGCACCTTGCAGACGTTGAGGCCGCGCTGGTGGCCGACGGGCACCAGGTGGAACTCACTCTCGGCGGGTCACCATGAACCGCGGGCAGTGGCTACGCGAGGTACGGCGCGGCGACTTCCCGGCCGGGCTACGGATCGCACGGGCAACGCTGCTGCTGCTGCCGATGACCACCGAGGGCACCATCACGGCCACGAATACGGAGATGGCCGAGCTGACCGGGCTACCTGTCCGGACGCTCGCGCGCCACCTGGCGAAAGCGGTTGACGCCGGCTGGCTGGACCGCATCGCCCGGGGCGGTGTCGGTGCCCGATCGAGGTATCAGGCGGCACTGCCCGGAGTGTGCCACGAATGGCCTACTCCGCAAGGCGATAGTGCGCCACATGTGGCCTACTCCGAAGCTAGGGAGTGCACCACTAATGGCCGAACGAGTGAGCCAGAAAGTACACACTCCCGGCCCGAACGAGTGTGCCACCTAGTGGCCGAGTCAATAGAAGACAGCGCGAACGCAAGTGAGCACGGAGCCTTAGACCAAGGCCGCGACCGGCGACCCGACCACGACGGCAGCCGCGACGCACCCGACCAGCAACACCAGGAACAGCGCACCGACGAAGCAGCACCGGACACCACCACCACCGTTGCCGACTCACCGAACACCAGCGGCACAGAGCCGAACTGCAGCGAGTGCCGACGACGGACCACGATGGGCGACAACTCCGGCTGCCACAGGCTGACCGCAGGCCAGTACTGCCCATTCCCTCAGCTCGACATCAGGGCCAGCTAAATGCTGTACGCCGCCCTGCACAACATGCTGGTGACAGCCTCCTGGCTGACCCCGCTCGCCGGCCTGACCATCGCCGGGTGCATCGAACTCGACCGGGCCGAGCGCGACACGGCAGCCCACAACCGAACCGGATCGCGAAACCGAACGGCCTCTCGACCCGCCAGCCGAACCTTTTCTATCTACGGCTTTTTTTCCACCACCACGCGGCTACCTACCCCCCTCCCCGGGGTATCGGGGGGAGAAATCTGTTCGGCTGGCGGGTCGGGTGCGCCCGGCGTTTCACGACGGCTTGCTTTTTTTCGGCTACAGACAGAAAAAGCTCGGCTGGCGGGTCGGAGTGCCGGGTCTTCCACGATGCGGGCGCGCGATCATGGGTAGCTCGGCGCTGGTGTTGGCGCTGGACGCGTCCGATGGGGTGCATCTGCGGCGTGCCCTGGTGAGCTATCGGACGCGTCGTCGGGCTGAGGGCTTGCCCGTTCCGGCTGTCGTGCGGGACCTGATCGCGGTGCTGGAAACGACAGAGAGCGCCACCGAGCGCCAGGGAGCGCCAAACTTGCCGGGCTCGGGTGCTGAGGCTGACTCTGCGCCCATGGCTCTTGTGCTGGACGTTGACGAAGCCGCTGACGCGCTGCGCTGCTCGAAGCGCTCTGCACAGCGGCTCATCGCTGCCGGTGAACTGCCCAGCGTCCGCATCGCCGGCAAGGCGGTTGTGCGGACTGCCGACCTACAGACCTACGTCGCCGGGCTGCCGGCCACCCCGAAGGAGAATTCCGAGTGACTGAGATGGTTGTTTTCGTAGGTGGCGGGTTCGGCGGCGCGTCCCGTGAGCGCATGTCGCCGTCGTTGCGGCTGCGGTGCGAGATGGCCGATGCCGCGTTCGACCAGCAGGCCGCCCGGGTGGAGCGGGAGCGGGCCGAGCTGCGGGCGCAGGACGAGGACAAGCGGATCAGGGCCTCGATCGAACTCGCGGTCGACCGGGGCGAAATCTTCGACGTGCGGGAGGCCGTCCGTAACGGCGGCATCGGGCACACCCGGGCCGAGATGGTCGCGCTGGCGTCGTCCCGAATGGACTGGGAAGACGCGCGGCAGGCCGGCCTACAGGCCAAGTGGGTGCAGGACAAGTGCAACGAGGCATGGTACGGCGACACGTCGGCCGACACGTCCGCACCGTCGTTCGAGGAGGTGCAGGAGGCCGCTGAGCTGGCCGACCGCGCCGCGCGGATCACCGCCCGCCGTCGTCGGGACACCAAGCTCATCCGGACCGCCGTGCGGCTGTCCGCGATGGAGCGGGGCGTCCAGTGATTACCCAACCTGCCGGCGTGCCGGATGACGGCACCCCGGACGACTGCATCACGTCCCGCCCGGCCAACGCGGTCGCGCTGGCCCTCGCGGAGATGGCCGAGCAGAGCACAGCGACCCTGACGGCCGGAGTCTCGGTCGGTGACCGGGTGACCCTGCCGACCGACGACTGACCTGACCCGGTGAGCGTCAAAGTCACCCCCGCGCTGCTAGGGCAATCGCGGCGCGCGGGAATCCAAGGCAACCGGCGCGGCCTCCAATTAGCCGCCACGCTCAGCCCTTGCTCGGAGGGCGTACCCGCTGCCTGCGCTCCCGGGTCCACCTACAGCAAGGACACACGATGAGCGGCACGCTGAAGGTCGAAGTCGACTGGCCGAACACCGGCACCTGGACCGACATAACCGCCGACTGCGACTCGATCAGCATCAACCGCGGACGGGGGCACGAGTTCGACCAGGTCGGCCCCGGCACGCTCTCCGGCAGCCTGTACAACAACAGCGGCAACTACTCGCCCGGCGCGGGACACCCGAACGTCAAGGTGAACCGGCCGGTGAGGGTGTCGGTCACCGTCGCCAGCGTCGTCACCTACCTGTTCACCGGCAACCTCGATAGCGTCGTCACCAGCTGGGACGGTGGCCGGACCGCGGTTGTCAACATCGGCGCGACGGACGGGTTCAAGGGCCTAGCTCGGCGCACGATGCAGAGCTTCTACGCCGAGTCGGTGCTGCAGTCCGGGATGACCGTCACCGCCGCGTTCCCGCTGTCCGAGCCATCCGGCGCTACGGCGTTCGGCTCGATCGCGCCGGCCGCCTCGCCACCCGTGGCGCAGTTGCTCGACTCGAAGTACGGGGCCGGGACGTTCACCGCCGGCAACGGTGCCGGGTTCCTGCAGGGCGCGCCGAACGCCACCTACTGCACGTTCGCCTTCACCGGCAGCGGCAACGCCGAGCACATGACCGTGATCCAACTCGGCGGCGCTCCGGGGCCTGCCGGGGTGAGCCTGCCCCGCACCGGGAACTGGACGATCGGATGCTGGTTCAAGCTGACCACGCCTTCAGCCAACGCAACCTTGTTGTATGCCACGTCCGGGCTGCAGCAGGACCCGGCGCTGACACCGACGCTGCCGCCATCGACGATGCACCTCTACGTCGACACGGCCGGCAAGGTGAACTTCGCCATCGGCGGGCAGGCCGTCACCAGCGCCGCGAGCTACGCCGATGGGGTCTGGCACTACGTCACCGCGTCGTTCTTCACCGACCTGAAGACTCAGCAGGTGATCGTGGACGGGGTGGCCGCAACCTTCGTCGCCACCAGCGCGAACATCTATCTGCGGGGCATGACATGGGTAGTCGCCGGCGGCCGGTACTCCAACTACGGCGAGTCCGCCTACGGCCTGAACGGCTCCCTGGCGAACATCGGGTTCTACATCGGCACCGACACGACGCTGAACAACAGCATCCGCTGGCTGTACGGCCGGCAGATGTACTACCTCAACAACGACACCGGCTCATGGGTGACGGACATCGCGCAGCTCGCCGGCTACAACCAGTTCGCCGCTCCGTTGGTGGTCGCCGATACCGGCATGACAGCGGCCGTCGCGCCGTTCGACACTACGGGTAAGACCTTCCTCGATGCGCTGCAGACGGTCGCCAAGACCGAGCAGGGCCTGCTGTTCATGCGGGGCGATGGTGCGCTGATCTTCCGTAGCCGGCTCGCCTCGATGAACCGCACCTCAGCGTTCAGCCTGAATGCCGCCGCGCAGGACGTGACCGCGGATTTCCAGGTCGGCATCGACGACGGGCTGCTGCTGAACGACTACGCCGTGACCCGTCCGGGTGGCGCGGTGATCCGGGTCCGGGACACCGGGACGTCGGTGGCCGACTACGGCGTCTACACCAACTCGCCCGACGACTCCGGCGCGGAACTGCTGCAGCTCACCAGCGACAACGAGCTGGCCGACTACGCGAACTTCCGCATCGGCCGACTCGCCCAGCCGATCCCGCGCACACCGACCGTGACGATCGACCTCAAGCGGGCCAGCGACCTCTGGTCAGTGGCGGCGCTGGCCGAGATCGGGGTTCAGTTCACCGTGTCCGGGCTGCCGGCAGAGGCACCGTCCACGAGCATGGATTTCGTCATCGAGTCGCTGTCGTGGGACTTCTCCGGCCGGTCCGACACCTGCACCCTGACGTTGAACACCGCGCCGGCCGATCCTTCCCTGTACGCCACGCTCGACGATCCGGTCTATGGGTTGCTCGACTCGATGGTCTTCGCCTACTGATGCACGACCACCCGGAAGCGTGGCGGCAGGCGCACGCGCTGCCCATCATCCCGGCACGTCCCGGCTCGATCCCTTGGGACGGCCGGAGCGGCTTCATGCGGGCCCGGCAGGCCGACCAGGGCACGACGTGGGAAGTGATCGCGGTCAGCAACCCGGACAACCCCCCGGAGGTTGACGCCAGCTTCACCGAGTGGGCCCGGATGCGGCTCTACCGGCTCGCCACCAACGGGCCGGACTGCGGCGATCAGTGGTGGCAGCGGAACGGCTGGCTGTACGCCTACTCGCTGCCCGTCGAACTACCCCGCTTCGACTAGACCGTCGGCGGCTTACCCTCGCCGGCCACTGACCAGATCGTCGTCACGGCGTCGTTCCACTCGGCGACGGCGTTCTGGTACTGAGTGACCATCTTCGCCTCAGTGGCCGGGTTCGGGTTCCCGGTGTAGGCGACGATGCCGCCCATGGCGTTCTTCAAGTCGTTGACGGCCGAGTACATGGAGGTGATCGCCGCGCCGACATCCCCACCGCCCCCGTCGGTGGCGAAATCGCTCCTACCCGAGTCGAGGTCATCGTGAGCGGCCTGCGCCATGATGGCCAGGCGGCCCACGCTCGCGTCGGTGGCGTTCGCGGCGGTCGTCTTAAGCAAGGCTTGCACCTGTTGCACATCCCCCTGGACAGCTACCGCCTCAGCACCATACTTCTGCACGTACGCGGCTGCTCGCTCCTGCGGGGTTCGGCCCGTGTGCCCCGTGCAACCGGCAAGCGCTAGGACCAGGAACAGGAACATCGCAGCGCCGCCCGCCGCGCCGGTTCTAACACTGTTCACGGCCCGGATCATCGCACACAGCAAGAGGCCAGGTGTTCAGTTTCGAACACCTGGCCTCTTGGCGGCGCGGGCTCTACTTCGGGTTGCTGGCGATCCACACTAGGACGGCGGGCCAGTCGTACCCGATCCACCCGGCGGCAGCGTGCGTGCCGAGCAGGATCACGGCCCGGCCGAGCCGATACCACCAGCGGTCGGTCAGGCGGCGGCGCGGGTGCGGCGGGGTGTCATCGTTCAGCCACGCGTCCAGGTACATCAGGCACCGCCCCTACGCGCATCCCAGCGACGCACGTCGGCGAACCACTCCGCGATGCCAGACCTGCAGTACGTGCAGTAGCCGAGCGCCCATTGAGTCCACCCTTCGGGCGGCTCGGGGTCGTACCTGCGGCCCTGCTCGCAGCGCAGCCGGTGCGTGCGCTCCAAACTGTCCCGGTACTGGCTGGGCTCATCCCGCAGCAGGGCGTGCGTCGTGTGCTCTCTGCAGTTCGGGCAGCGGCGCTGAATGACACACCGTGCCCACGCCTCGGTGTCGTCGTCGGCCGGCACGATGCCGGCCCGCACATCGACGGGCTGTCGTTCGCCGCGCCAGTTGAGGCCACCCTTTGGCGACGGGCGGTCGGTCGGAAAGGTGTTGAGCTGGCCGCACTGGCAGCACAGCGCTCGGACGGATGGCTTTGTGACGGCGGCCTCATCAGGTATCTGTCTGCCGGCGCTCGTACTCTTGCTCATGGTCGGGCTTCCTAACTCTGGTAGGTAGTTCGGCAAGGCCCGGTTGAGTGCTTCGAACACTCGGCCGGGCCGCTTACGTCAGTCCGCAGGCTGTCCGCAAGGAGTCCGCAACGTGCCCAGCGGACCCCCACGGATGCCAACGCTTGTCAGCGGTACGGAGGCCAGGAAATCCGGGGGGTGCGCGGCTCTGAGCCCGGATTCGCGGACCTGCAGCGTGGTCCGCAAATTCTGGGAGACCAAGAAGGCTGCCTAGCCTTCGCCCGCTCCGGACCGGGCCGAACGTCAGCTGAATGACGTCCGGCCCGGTTCTCGTTTCGGCTCCCTGAGGGTGGCTAGTGGTGGTCAACGGTGACGCATGGTGGCTGTCTCGCGGACTGCTTGCGGACTCGCTGCGGACAGCCCGCGCGGAAGCTGGCCGGAGCCCGGCCTTCGAAACCCGCGTGCGCAGGCTTGCGTTTTTTGACGCTGCGTGAGCTTCGCAGTGGCCAGTACGCATCCAGCGCGGCCGGTCGGGGCACTCAGGGAGGGCCTGCCGGCGAAACCTCAGACTCAGGGACGGTGGCAGCCGCTGCACGCTCCGCTGCTGCGTTGAAGGTGGCCGGGGGTGTGCGACGCCTGCGGGAGCGGCTGCGCGAGCCGGCGATCCCCCGGAACCGTAAGCACCAAACTTGCCAGTACGCTGCGCTGTCCGGCTAGGAGGGTGGGCGGAGGTCCCCACCTGGAAGTGTCGGGTGCGCTGGTGTCGCACTGCGCTGGCTCCCGCCCCGAGGAAGGCCGAGCGGCCAGTTCGCGGCCGACCTCGGGGCGGTCTCCCTGACGCTGGAAGGTCGTGGCAGCCAGGGTGGTGACAGCGCGCGTCGCACTAGGTACTGTTCGTGACTACGCGACCAGATGGTGCCGGTTTACGGCCACTCGAAGTTACGCATGTGACGTCACCTCCCATCGTGCTTGTGCAGCGGGCATTCTGCAGAAGGGTGCAAGGTAGTGCTCCGAGCGACGGCAAAGTGGCCGATCTGGCGACAGCCACCCGGTGCGCTCGGCCTCATCCTGGCAGTGGACTTGGCGGCTGTCCTGCTCCCCGCGTCGTTCTGGCAGGCGATCTCACGCTCGGACGTCGAGATAGCCGTTGCGCTGGGCACCCTGAGTATCGCCTACTCGACCTACACGTGCAGCGCCGAACGGGTCCGCCGGACGTTGCACCAAGGGGCGGAGGCAGCCAGGTACTCGAACCTGCTGGCGATTTGGGGCTTCGCTGCCGCGGTATTGCTTCCCCTCGAACTGATGTGGGTCGTAGCGGTTGCGGGCGCCGCCGCCGAGTGGCCTGCTCGACGGGTAGCTGGCAGAGCGCGCCTGTACCGGCACGTCTACAGCACAGCCGGAGCGGTGCTGGCAGCGACGGCTGCGCACGCGGTGTCCAGTTCGAGCGTGGATCGGTGGCTTGGAATCGCTCTGGCCGTCTTGGTCTATGTCGCGATCGGTGCTCTCCTAATCGTCGCCGCGATGCTCGCGGCCGGTGAACGGTCAGCGGCGCGGGCCTTTCTCCAGCCGAGTCCGTACCGGGTCGAGGTCTGCTGCCTTGCCATTGCTGTTGGCGTTGTCGCGCTGGTTGACGTCAGGCTCGGAATGCTGGTCTGGCTCTCGCTGCCGGCGGCGGTCGGGCTTCAACGAACGATCACCCGAACTCGGCTGCGAGATGTGGCCGACGATGCGCTGCTGCAGCCGATGGGGCAGGAAGCGTGGTCCATCGCCGCTACCGAGGTGGTCGCCGCATTGCCGGTAGTGGCAATCATCCGGATAACCACCGCAGACCCGGTCGCGGTCAGCGCGGTGGCTCGGCTGCAGGCCGGTTGCGACGCGATCGGCTACCTCGGCCAGGACGGACTCGGCATGCTGCTGGTGGATTGCCCGTCGCTGAGCGCCGAAGCGTTGGCGGCACGGTTGAGAACAGCCCTTCGCACCAAAGGCATCGCCGGCCACGTCGCCGCTGCCGGCAAGCCCCGGGACGGCTACACGCTCAATGACCTGCTGGCCATCTGCGAGGCCGAACTGGTGGCCAGGGATGCTGCGCATGACCACCTCCGACCGGAGAATTGACCACTTAGGCAGGGTTGGCGGGCCGATGGTTTCGAAGGGCACCTTGCGCGCCTACGCCGAGCAGTGGCAGGCGTCCGCCTAACGCCCGCGCCGTGGCGCGATCGGCCGCATCAGGCGTTGAGGTGCTGGCCGATCTCGGTGCGGCTGTTGATGCCGAGCTTGGTGTAGACCCGGGCCAGGTGGGTCTGCACGGTTCGGGCAGAGATGCCGAGCCGGTCGGCGATAGCCGCGTCGGAGTTGCCGCCGGCCGCCAGCGCGGCGATCTGCCGTTCGCGCGCGGTCAGCGGCACCGCCACGGCGGCACCGAACAACCAGGGCGACAACGCACCCTCGCACTGACCCCGCAGCAGCGCCGCGCGGGCCGCGCTGGCCCGGGCCGGCCGGGGATGCCCGGCAGCGGTGTGCGCGAGCGCAGCCTCGGCCGACGCCTCGGCCGCCAGCAGGATCGTGCAGTGCACCTCGAACCGGCGGGCGACCTCGTCCAGCGCGACCGGGTCGCGGGCCGCCAACGCCGAGGCGTGGTCGATCAGGCACCACGCGAACGTCCCGTCGACGTGCGTGGCGGCCTCGCGCAGCGGGATGAGGATGGTCCGGGCGACGCCGTAGCGAGCCGCGTCGTGATAACCCGCGAGCGCGACATTCCACTGCCCCTGGTCGGCGGCCACGCCGGCGGCCCAGGCCGCATGGTCGGCGGCCTCGGCCATCCGCACATCGGCGGCATGCAGCGCGGCCACGGCGAGTTCGAACTCCGGCTCGTACATCTTCATCCGCGGGGCGTCGGCGCAGGCATCGAGGGCCTGCCGCGCGCTGGTCACATCTCCGACGGTGGCGGCTGCCCGGGCCAGCATCGAGCTGATATGTCGCAGGAACGATTGGTCGAACGGGGTGAGTGCGGCCACGCAGCGACGGAATCCCCGCAGCGCGGTCGCGGGCCGGCCGCGGGCAAGTTCGACCCGGGCCATGCAGTACTCGCCTCGAGGGCCGGCGAACGCGTCATCATCGGCCGTGGCCCGTGCCCGCATCCGGTGGGCGCGCATTTCGGCCCGATCGAACGCGCCCTCCTCGATCAGTGCGCAGATGGCGATCAACTCGATGCTGGCCGGGCCGAAGGGCAACGCATCCCGGACCGTCGCGGCCACCGGAGCGACCGCGTCAGCCAAGGCGACTGCGTGGCGAGTATGGCCGAGCCAGTACTCGGCGCCGACCGCGCCGATCGCCGCGAACGTCCGCGCGACCGGATGCGCGTCCGGATTCTCGACGAGCGGGCCGGCCACCTCGATCGCCTCGCCCGATCGCCCGTCGAAGGCCAGCAGCGAGGCGTGCAAGCCACGTAACTGGTCACTGGCGGCCGGATCGCCGGCCATCACCGCGGCCACGAAGTCGGCGCCGCCGGCGGCGTCGCCGATCATCAGACCCTGCCCCATCGCGGCGCAGTACACCAGGGCTTCCCGGTCGGCCGAGGTGAGCGATTCCGGTGGCAGCGTCTCGGTCAGCTTCGTTGCCTCCGCATTACGCCCGGCGTGCGTGAGGATCTCGGCGAGCAGCACGGTGGCCTGCAGCGAGCCGCTCATCTCGTGCGCGTGCCGGGCCAGCCGCTCGGCCGTGTCGAGACTCATGCCTCGCGCGGCCCGGGCGGCAGCCAGCAGCCGCTCGGGATCTACGCTCCGCCCGTTCTCCAGCCGCCACAACGCTGCCCGGACGAGATCGTGCGGCGACGGGCTTTCGACGGCCTCCAGCTTGCTGGCCAACAACAGCCGAAGCCGGCGCAGTCGCAGCAGCGGGATGTCGGCGCGCAGCACCTCACCTTGCAATGGGTGCGCGCTGCTGACCTCCGGCCCGGCCAGTCCGGTGTGGACAGTGATCAGCCGATTCGCGTCGAGGTCGTCCAGCACCGTCTCACCGATCAGGTCGACCACGACCGGAGCCGGGAGGGGTTCCCCTGCGGCCACCGTCTCCAGAGCAGAGCGCTGTGCCTCGGGCAGCGCCGCCAGCCGGGACCTCACCAGCTCCCGGACGCCGCTGCTGATCGGAGGCTCGCCGGCCAGCGTCCAAGCCGTGCCCCGCCACACGAGGGTCGAGGCATTCAGCGCGGCGCCGACGAGCTCGCGCAGCAATAACGGATTGCCCTGGGCTCGGCTGGCGAAGGCCCGCGCGGCGGCAGCGCCGACAGGTGCGTCGAGAACGGTTTCGAGGAGCTCCAGAACCTCGTCGTCGGCCAACCCGCCAAGCTCGATCCGCTCGCACCAGCCGTCGTACCACAACCGCTCAACCGCCGCGGGCAGCCTGAGGTCGCGGGCGGTCGCCAACACCGTCGCGGTGCCGTCGGCGGCGAGTTGCAGCAACACCTGTGCCGAGCGCTCATCGAGCAGTTGAGCATCATCGACCACGAACAGCACCTTGGTACCGATCGGCGACCCGAACGCCTCGGCCACCCGCCGCGCCACCTCGACGGGATAGAGGACCGAGGTGTCGGCCGCCGTCAGCACCCCGGCGAAGGCCTCGAACGGTGCACCGTTGGACACCGCCCGCCCGATGACGCGTCCGACCGGCGCTGCCGGGCCGACCCGCTCCGCCGCGCGGCGGGCCAGGGCCGCCTTGCCGACGCCCGGCTCGCCGAGGATGAGCGCGCCGATGCCGGACGTGATCAAGGACTCGATGCGCGCCAACTCACCTGCGCGACCGATGAAAGGCCACCGATGGGCCATGACGCGCACAGTACCGCGACCCGAGCCCCGGTTTGGCCGATCCGATCGAGTTCGTCGCGACACACGTCAGCATCGCCTGCCGGCCGCGCCGGACACGTCGGTAGCGACTACGCAGTACGTGCGCGGACGTCGGCCGCTGCTACGTAGTGGCTACGGATGCGGAACCCGGCCGACACCCGCTTTCCTAACCCCGCAGACCAAGCGAGCACGCCTGATGGGGGGACGGCCATGCGACGCGAACCGCCTACCACTGCGCGCAGCCGCGCCATGATGCGCGTTGCCTTGCTCGGAGCGTTGGCCGTCCTGGCCACCGGATGCGGCAGCAGTGGTGGCACGGTCACGACCTCGACCCCTCCGCCACCGGCCGCGCGCAACACCTCGACCAGTCCCAGCGCCGCCCCGCCGACGTCGTCAGCTCCCGCGAGCGCCGCAAGCGTCGATCTCTCGGGCAACTGGTCGGGCCAGTACAGTGGCGCCTTCACTGGCACGTTCAAGCTCAGCTGGCAGCAGACCGGGTCCAGCCTAAGCGGCACCATCACGCTCTCGACGGAGCCGAGCCCGCTGAGCCTGACCGGTACGGTCACCGGTGCCAAGATCAGCTTCGGCACGGTCGGCTCGGCCGCAATCACCTATACCGGCACGGTATCCGGCAACTCGATGTCCGGCAGCTATCAGGTGGGCGGCGCACCCGGCGGGAACTGGAGCGCCACCAAGTCCTGAGCTGGCAGCACGCCATCGCCCGCGCGGCCGGCCGCTCTCGGCGAGCTGTTAGCGTGGCGCGGATGGCCTCCGAATCGCTGCCGGATGGTGTCGCGGCGCTGGTCGTGGTACGGCACGGCGAGACCGAATGGAGCCGCTCCGGCAGGCACACCGGGCGCGCCGACGTGGCCCTCACCGAGGCCGGCGAGCGGCAGGCCCGACAGGCCGGCCGGGTGATAGCGGCCCTGCTGCCCGAGCGCGGCCGGGTCAGCGTGCTCAGTTCGCCCCGGGCCCGAGCGCTGCACACCGCCGAGTTGGCCGGCTACCCACCGGCCCAGCTGACCGAGGACGCCGCCGAGTGGGACTACGGCGAGCTGGAGGGGCGCACCACCTCCGAGATTCAGCAGCGGTATCCGGACTGGTCGATCTGGTCCGGCCCGGTGCCGGGTGGTGAGACCGCTGCCGAGGTGGCCGCCCGGGCCGACCGGCTGCTAGGCCGCCGGACGTCCGGGCAGACCCTGTTGGTGTTCTCGCACGGGCACTTCAGTCGCTGCCTGGCCGCGCGCTGGCTCGGCCAGCCGGTGCGGTTCGGCCGGTTCCTGCGGCTGGACACCGCCACCGTCTCCAGCCTCGGTTTCGAGCACGGCAATCCGGTCATCCTGCACTGGAACATCGGCTCCGAACTCGCCGACGACTGATCGTGCAGACGGCCCCGCATTGCAGCCGATCAGACCGACGGGATAGCTTTCTCCCGCTATGGCAGCAAGATCGAAGCCGTCCGCTGGCGTGATGAGGAGCAGCATGTGAGTCATGTCGCCGCCGGGAACGGCGCTAGCCCTAACACCGTTGAGCTCACCGTGCCCGCGAACCCGGCCTATATCTCGGTGGTCCGCACCGTGACCGCCTCACTCGCCGCGCGCCGGGACTTCACCATCGAAGAGATCGACGACCTGCGGATCGCGGTGGACGAGGCCAGCGCGCTGCTGTTGCCGCACGCCGGCGACGGCGGCTCGCTGTCGGCCTCCTTCGATGGAGCGGACAACACCCTGATCATCCGAGTCTCGGTTCCGCTGCCGCCCGGCCGCTCGGCTGTCGAGCCGGACCAGACCAGTTTCGCCTGGATGGTGCTCGCGGCGCTGGCCGACTCGGTAACCAGCACGGCCGCCGATGACCGACTGGCACTCACCCTCACCAAGGCGCGAGGCGCCCGCAGCACATGAGTGAGCGCAGCCGGCCCGACCGCGAGCGAACCCACCAGCTCTTCCTAGAGCTGACCACCCTGCGCCCGGGCTCCGATCGGCACAGCGAGGTCCGGGCCGAGCTGGTGGAGATCCACATGCCGCTGGTGCGGTATCTGGCGCGCCGGTTCACCGGCCGCGGCGAGCCGGCCGACGACCTGCTACAGATCGGCACCATCGGCCTGCTGCAGGCCATCGACCGGTTCGAGGTGGAGCGCGGCCTGGAATTCTCCACCTTCGCCACGCCGAACATCGTCGGCGAGATCAAGCGGCATTTCCGCGACCGGGGTTGGATGGTGCGGGTTCCCCGCCGGCTGCAGGAGCTGCAGGGCGAGTTGGCCACCGGCATCAACGAGCTGTCCCAGCGACTGGGCCGCTCCCCCACCATCGCCGAGCTGGCCGAGCATCTCGGCCTCACCGAGGAACAGGTCATCGAAGCCACCGACTCTGCCCGGGCCTACTCGGCGGTGCCGCTCGACGTACCCAACTCGAGCACCGGCATGACGGTGGCCGACGGGCTGGTGGAGTCCGACGCCGCGCTGGAACACGTCGAATTACGACACACGCTACGTCCGGTGCTGGCCAAGCTCGGCGAGCGGGAGCGGCGGGCGCTGGTGATGCGCTTCGTGGAGAACAAGACCCAGAACGAGATCGCCCAGGCGCTTGGCGTGTCCCAGGTCCACGTGTCCCGGCTGCTGGCCAAGACGCTGCAGGACCTGCGCAGCAAGCTGCCGGATGTGCAGGTGCCCGGCTAGCCACGCCGGCCAACCGCGCCGGATCGGCTATCGCATCCGATCCAATGCCGCCCGCGCGGACGGGGTGAACAGCAGCACCAGCACCGCCACCGCCGAGATCAGCACCGGGATGCCGACCAGCGCCCGACCGGCCTGGATGCCCAGCGAATACCCCACCGGCAGCGCCAGCAACTCCAGCAGCACGATCGGCGAGCGGGCGCTCGGGCGCAGCCCGAGCAGGCCGCAGCCGCAGGCATAGAAGACCAGCGCGCCGAGCAGGGCGAAGCCGGCGATGGCCAGCGCCGCCCACAACCGCTGGCTGGAATGCGCCACGGCCAGCACCAGCAGCGCGATCGCGGTGACCAACAGCCCGGCCGCCTGCACCAACACGATGCCGGCCGCGTACCGGACACTCGGCGGAGCCGCGTCCGGCTCGGCCGGCTCGATTGCGCTCATCCGCAGCAGCCTAAGGCAGTTGGCCGGCCGACCCGCCGCGGCCAGGTACAGTCGCGACTGTGCGAGTCCTGGTGGTGGCCAACCCGCGGGCGACCAGCACGACGGCTCGGCAACGCGACCTGCTGGTGCACGCCCTGGCCTCCGACGCCAAGCTGGAGGTCGAGGAGACCGCCAACCGCGGCCACGCCGCCGCGCTGGCCTGCCGGGCGATGCGCGATCGGGTCGACGTGGTGGTGGCCCTGGGTGGCGACGGCACCGTCAACGAGGTGGTCAACGGCCTGCTGACCGACGGCGTGCACCCCGATCTGCCTGCGCTGGGCGTGGTGCCCGGCGGCTCGACCAACGTCTTCGCCCGGGCGCTCGGGCTGCCCAACGACCCGTTCGAAGCCACCTCGATGCTGATCGACGCGATGGGCACCCGGCGTACCCAGCGAATCAACCTGGGCCTTGCCGACGGTCGCTACTTCCTGTTCACCGCCGGCATCGGCTACGACGCCGCGGTGGTGGCCGCGGTCGAAGCCCATCGGCGGCGGGGCAAGGCCTCCACCCACCGGCTGTACGTGCAGACCGCGGTCAGCACCTACTTCCGGCAGGACCACCGGCATCCCCGGCTGCGCCTGGAACTACCGGGCGGCGGGGTGATCGAGGGCCTGCACATGGCGCTGGTCACCAACTGCGATCCCTGGACGTACCTGGGCAACACGCCGATCTCGCCCACTCCACAAGCTTCCTTCACCACCGGGCTCGACGTCTACGCACGCACCCGGATGGGCGCGGTGGGCCTGTTGCTGGCCGTCACCGGCATGCTCAAACGGGTCAAACCGGCCGGCGAGCCGTCCGAGCGGCCCGCGTCGCAGGGGGTGAAACGCATCACCGGACCGTTCCGGCGGCCCCATCGCTCACCGGACAGTACGGTCAAATTTGGCGCTCGGCTCGAACACGACCTGGACTCCTTCGTGCTCAGCAGCAGCCGGCCAATGCCGTTTCAGGTCGACGGCGACGCGCTGGACTATCGCGACCGGGTCGAATTCAGCTCGATACCCCAGGCTATTGAGGTACTGATTTAACGGCCACCGTACGAGAATGGCCGATTATCCGAATACCTTTTCGAATACCACTGTGTTTTGCCTGTGCAGACCCCGACGACTCGTCGATTCTGTAAATTCCGACTTGCTGACTACGCCAAGGTGAGTAACGCTTAGATACGCGACGTTGCGGCGGCCGAACACACTGGCACGTCCAACCCCGGTTCGAGAGGCTCGACACCCCCGACCTCCGAAATGGAAGAGGTTCTTGAAGTACGCCGCAGCTCGTGAAAGTATTCACAAGCCCTGTTGCGAAGCGTGAGCCCTGGTAATGCCCCGCTTTTGACCCGCAGCAGTACTCAAGTAAGTGAGGAGAACTACCGCATGGACTGGCGTCACCGCGCGGTATGCCGCGACGAGGACCCGGAACTGTTCTTTCCGATCGGCAACACCGGCCCCGCATTGATGCAGATCGAAGAGGCGAAGGCTGTTTGCCGTCGCTGTCCGGTGATGTCCGAGTGCCTTTCCTGGGCACTCGAAAGTGGCCAGGACGCCGGCGTCTGGGGCGGTCTGAGCGAGGACGAACGGCGTGCTCTGAAGCGCCGCAACGCCCGAGCCCGAGCCCGGATGTCCTGACCCATCCTCGAAACGGCTGCCTGACAGCAGTCAACACAGCTCGATCAGGAGCCCGTCGCGAACCGCGGCGGGCTCTCTGCTTTCCGCGAACCTCTGGATCCGACGGGCCACCTACCTACCGGGGCTGGCCGCCGGTACCTACCGGGGCTGGACCGCCGGACCGGCTAGCTGCGACGGGCTAATTACGACCGGCTAGCTTCGACCCGCTAGCTTCGCCGGAGTGGTATCCGCAGCGTCACCACGGTGCCGCTCTGGCCACCGGGCCGCCGGCCCAGCTCCATCCCGGCGTTCAACTCCGCGCTAATCAGGGTCTGCACGATCTGCAGGCCGAGCCGGTCCGAGGCGCCGAGGGAGAACCGCTCCGGCAGGCCGGCCCCGTCGTCGAGCACCTGCACGATCAGCCCACCAGCCTCCCGCCGGCCGATCACCCGCACGGTGCCGGATCGGTCGCCCGGAAAGCCGTGCTCCACCGCGTTGCCGATCAGCTCGGTCAGCACCATCACCAGCGGGGTGGCGAGCTCGGCCGGCAACTCGCCGAACGAACCGGTCCTGCTGACCGCCACCCGGCCACCGCCACCGCTGACCTCGGTCAGCATGCCCAGCAGCCGATCCACCACCTCGTCGAACGCCACTTCCTCATCGATCGCCGAGGACAGCGTTTCGTGCACCAGCGCGATCGAGGACACCCGCCGCATCGACTCCTCCAGCGCGGTGCGTGCCTCGGCGTTGGCGACCCGGCGCGACTGCAGCCGGAGCAGTGCGGCCACCGTCTGCAGATTGTTCTTCACCCGATGGTGGATCTCGCGGATGGTGGCGTCCTTGCTCAGGATCTGGCGGTCCCGCCGACGCAGCTCGGTGACGTCCTGCAACAACACCAGCGCGCCCAACGACTCGCCGCGCGGATGCAGCGGGATGGCGCGGAGCTGGACGATGGCGCCGTCGCCGCTGTCCACCTCCTGGATGGACGGATGGATGCCGCGCAGCGCCTCGTCCATCATCGTGGTGAGTTCGGCCGCCTGGAACGGGTCGTCGACCTGACCGGCGACCGCGGCCACCAGCGGCTCGCCGTGCAGGTTCCCGGCGAAACCCAGCCGGCGTACCGCCGAGGAACCGTTCGGGCTGGCGTAGAGCACCCGGCCCGCGCTGTCGACCCGGATCATCCCGTCGCCGACCCGCGGCCCGGCGCCCTCCTCGCGCTGGCCGGTCGGGCCGGGGAACTGCCCGGTGGCCACCATCGAGGCGAGGTCGGCCGCGCTCTGCAGGTAGGCCAGCTCGAGCTGGCTCGGGCTGCGCACGCTGGTCAGGTTGCTGTCCCGGCCCAGCACCGCGATGGTCTGGCCGGCGAGCACGATCGGGATGGCCTCCCGACGGATCGGGATGCCGTCCTCCCAGTCCGGATCCGACTCCCGGAAGATCCGCGACTCGGTCATCGCGGTGTGCAGCGCGCCGGCCCGGTCCTCGGGCAGTTTCTCGCCGACCCGATCGTGCAGGTACCCGGTCGGGCCGGTGGTGGGCCGGCACTGGGCGGCGCACAGGAACGTTCCATCCGGCGGGATCGGCACCCAGAGCAGCAGATCCGCGAAGGACATGTCGGACAGCAGCTGCCATTCGGCCACCAACTGCTGCAGGTGGCCGGTCTGTGCCGCGGTCAGCGAGGTGTTGCTGGCAAGGAGGTAGGACAGCGCTGACATGGTGCGCCTCAGCGTGCCATATCTGTGCGGCCGATGCGGGCTCCGTGATTGCCTAGCCCCACGCCGGTCGCATGAGAGCGGTGCTCAGCCGGCGGCGGCGATCGCCTCCCGGACGGTGCGGTGGGCGGCCGCCAGGCTGGCCGCGTCGGCGGGTGACCGGCCGGTCAGCAGATGCACGATGGCCGCCCGGGCATTCCAGCCGCACCGCTGTAGCGCTTGCCAGGCCGCCGGTTCGGCACAGCCGGCACTGTCGGCGACCACGCCGGCGATCCGGTGGCGCAGCTTGTCGTTGGCGGCCACCACGTCCACCATGTGCCGGCCGTGCACGTGGCCTAGCCGGATCATCGCGGTGGTGGTCAGCGTGTTCAGCACCAGCTTCTGGGCGGTGCCGGCGGCCAGCCGGGTGGAGCCGGTCACCACCTCCTCACCTACCGGCACCTCGATCGCCACGTCGGCCAGCGCGGCCAACTCGGAGCCGGCCACGTTGGTCACCGACACCACCGTCGCGCCGCGCTGCCGGGCCAGTTCGGCGGCCGCCCGGGTGTAGGGCGTCCGGCCGCTGGCCGCCACCGCGATCAGCACGTCCGGCCGGCCGACCCCGAGTTCGTCGATGTCGGACCGGCCCTGGGCCGCGTCGTCCTCGGCGGCGTCCGTCCCGATCAGCTGGCCGGGCCCGCCACCGGCCACTCGGGCCTGGACCCGCTCGGCCGGGATGCCGAAGGTGCCGGGCAGTTCCGCCGCCTCCTGCACCGCGAGCCGGCCGGAGGTGCCGGCCCCCAGCAACACCAGCCGACCACCCGCGGCGTATGCGCTGACCAGCAGCTCGGTGGCCCGAACCAGCTCGGGCTGGGCGGTCGCGACCGCCGCCAGCACCCCAGCCTGACCGGCCAGCACCGTCCGCACCGCCTCCTCGGTGCCGAGTAGATCGAGCGGCTGCGCCGGCAGCGCATCGAGCGGCTGCGCCGGCAGATCGAGCGGTTGTTGCATCTGCCTCACCAGGTCCGGGTCACCTTTGCCAGCCCACGCGGTGCGTCCGGATCGGCGCCGCGCAGCCGGGCAAGCTGATAGCTGAGCTGCTGCAGCGGCAGGATCTCCACCACCGGGAAGAGCTCCTCGGGCAGTCCCTCGGTGCTCACCGGCAGCACCGGTGGCTCGCCGGGGGTACCGCCCGGCAGGCCACCGACCACGACCAGCTCCGCCTGACGCTGCCGCAGCCGCTCCAGCACCGCCAGCATCGCACGCCCACCGGCCCCCGGGGTGACGATCGCCAGCACCGGCAGCCGCGCGTCCACCATGGCCATCGGGCCGTGCAGCAGGTCGGCGCCGGAGAACGCCTGCGCGCCGAGGTAGCAGGTCTCCATCAGCTTCAACGCGGCCTCCCGCGCGGTCGGGTAGCTGAAGCCGCGGGCCGTGATCAGCAGCCGGTCGATCAATCGATACCGCTCGGCCAGCTCGGCGACCGCGGCCGGCTGGTCAAGGTTGACCCGCGCGGCCTCGGCCAGCGCCGTTGCCTGCTCGGCCAGCTGTCGGCCGTCCGGCGCGCCGGCAGCCAGCGGCATCAGCAGCAGGTACAGCGCGAGCAATTCGGCGGTGTAGGACTTGGTGGCAGCCACCGAGCGTTCGGCGCCGGCTCGCACGTCCACCGCGAACTCGGCGGCCTGGGCCAGCTCGGAGGCCGGGTCGTTGGTCACCGCCACGGTCAGCGCGCCGCAGCCGCGCGCCGCGGCCAGCGAGTCGATGAGGTCCGGCGAGGAACCCGACTGGCTGACGGCCAGGAACAGCACCTCACGCAGGTCGGGACGGGCACCGTAGACCGTCATCGCGGACGGCGAGACCAGCCCGGCCGGCAGGCCGAGCCGCACCTCGACCAGGTACTTGGCATACAGCGCGGCGTTGTCGGAGCTGCCGCGAGCGGCCAGCAACACGAACCGAGGTCGGCGGCCCGCGATGGCCCGCGCCACGATTGCCGGGCCGCCATCGGCAGCCAGCCGGGCCAGCACCGCCGGCTGCTCGGCGATCTCGGCAGCCATCTGTTGGCCTGCCGGACGGGTCATCGGATCATTTCTCCCGGTGTGCGCCAATTCAAGTCGCCAGCTAATTGGACTAGACAAATCACCAGCCTGCCGGGTTCGCCGCGCGAAGTCAATGGTCGCGAAGTCAATGGTATAGACCACTACCCCGGCACGGTGAGATAGTGGAGATCATGACGAGAGGACGGTGGCGTTGACCGAGGACCGACGGCGCGAGCCGAAATACTACGTGGTGAAGCGGCATCTGCTGGAGCTCATCGCCGAACTGGCCCCCGGCGCACCGGTGCCGACCGAACGGGAACTCGCCGAGCTGGCCAGCACCTCGCGTACCACCGTCCGGCAGGCGCTGAGCGAACTCGTCACCGAGGGCCGGCTGGTGCGCCGGCAGGGCTCGGGAACCTACGTCGCCGAGCCGAAGCTGGCCTGGCCGCTGCAGATGTCCAGCTTCACCGAGCAGGCCGCCTCGTCCGGGCTGAAGGTGGAGACCACCCTGGTCTCGGCCGAGCGCATCCCGGCCTCGCCGGAGATCGCAGAACTGCTCGGGCTCAAGGTGGGCGGGCAGGTGCACCGGATCGAGCGGCTGCGAGAGGTGAACGGCTCACCGATGGCATTGGAGCAGTCCCACCTGTCGGCCAAGCGCTTTCCCGGCCTGGCCAAGGCCTTGCGGCAGACCGGCTCGCTCTACCAGGTGCTGCAGGAGGAGTTCGGGGTGTTGCCGGAGTCTGCGGTGGAGACGATCGAGACCGCGCCGGCCTCGCCGCGCGAGGCCGGCCTGCTGGCCACCGACACCGGCGCGCCGATGCTGATCCTGTCCCGGCACAGCCTGGACTCAGCCGGCCAGCCGGTGGAGTGGGTGCGCAGCTGGTATCGCGGCGACCGGTATACCTTCGTGGCCCGGCTGGGCGTGCCGACGGTCTAGTCCGCCGACGGTCCGGTCCGCCGATGTGGCGGCGGCGGCCTGCCTGACCACACGCCTGGCTAATTGCCTGACTACATTGCCTGCGTTTGGGGTATCCCCACCAGGGAGGTCGTCATGGCTACACCTGTCCGGTACCGGCTGTCGGCCGGCGCCAAGGCCGCGGTCACGATCCTGCTGGCGATACCGATCCTCGCCCTGGTGATCGTGCCGATCTATGCGAAGAAGTCTCCGGAGCTCTGGGGGTTCCCCTTCTTCTATTGGTATCAACTGCTCTGGGTATTGATCTGCGGCCTGTTCACCACGGCCGCCCACCTGGTCATCCAGCGTGACCGCGGGGCGAACCGCCGCGACCGCGTGGGGGCCGACCGATGAGCGGGCACCCGATCGAGCTGGCGGCCGGCAGCAAGGTGGACGGCACCGCGCTCGGCGTGCTGCTGTTCTTCTTCCTGCTGGTCACCGTCGGCGGGTTCTGGGCGGCTCGCTGGCGCCGGGCCGATGCCCCCCACTCGCTGGACGAATGGGGTCTGGGCGGGCGCTCGTTCGGCACCGTGATCACCTGGTTCCTGCTCGGTGGTGACCTCTACACCGCCTACACCTTCATCGCGGTGCCGGCGGCGATGTTCGCCACCGGAGCGGTATCCGGCTACTTCGCGGTCGCCTACACCGTCCTGGTGTATCCGATCATCTTCATCTTCATGCCCCGGATGTGGTCGGTGGCGCACCGGCGGGGCTACGTCACCGCGGCGGACTTCATCCGCGGCCGGTTCGACTCCAAGCTGCTCGCGCTGGCGGTGGCCATCACCGGCATCCTGGCCACCATGCCCTACATCGCCCTGCAGCTGGTCGGCATCCAGGCCGTCCTGGACACCATCGGCCTGGGCGGCAGGGGCAACGCCTTCGTCCGGGACCTGCCGCTGCTGATCGCGTTCGCGGTGCTAGCCGCCTACACCTACTCCTCCGGGCTGCGGGCGCCGGCGCTGATCGCCTTCGTCAAGGACAGCCTGGTCTACCTGGTCATCGCGGTGGCCATCGTCTACGTCGGCGTGCACACCGGTTTCCATCACCTGTTCCAGGCCGCGCAGACCAAGATGGCGACCAAGAACCCGAAGACCGGCGCGCCGACCGGGGTGTTCGTGCCGGCCAAGAACAACTACTGGGCCTACGCGACGCTGGCCCTCGGCTCGGCGATGGCGCTGTTCATGTACCCGCACTCGATGACCGCGGTGCTGTCCGGCCGGTCGCGCAACGTGATCCGGCGCAATGCCTCGATCCTGCCGACCTATTCGCTGATGCTCGGGCTGCTGGCCCTGCTCGGCTACGCCGCGATCGCCGAGAAGACCTCGGTGGTCGGCAGCGACGGCAAGCCGAACCCGCAGCTGGCGGTGCCGCACTTCTTCCGCGACCAGTTCCCGCACTGGTTCGCCGGAGTGGCCTACGCCGCGATCGCGATCGGCGCGCTGGTGCCGGCCGCGATCATGTCGATCGCCGCGGCGAACCTGTTCACCCGCAACATCTACCGCGAGTTCATCAGGCCGGACGCCACCCCACGACATGAGGCGACCGTCTCCAAGATCACCTCGCTGGTGGTCAAGTTCGGTGCGCTGATCTTCGTGCTGGCGTTGGACAAGCAGAACGCGATCAACCTGCAGCTGCTCGGCGGCGTGTGGATCCTGCAGACGTTCGTCTCCATCGTGAGCGGGCTCTACACCCGATGGCTGCACCGATGGGCGCTGCTGGTGGGCTGGGCGGTCGGCATGGTGTACGGCACGGTGGCCGCCTACCACCAGTCGTCGGCCGTGACGAAGCACTTCGGCGGCTCGCTGGCCACCTTCCCGTTCACCCACACCAAGGTCTACATCGCGTTCTCGGCGCTGGTGCTCAACCTGGCGGTGGCGGTGCTGCTGACGCTGCTGCTGCGGGCGGTGCGCACCCCGGACGGGGTCGACCAGACCGTCGATGAGGACTACTACGGCGAGTCCGACCTGGTCGCCGGCGCGGTGCCGGGGACCGAGGGCGGCCTGCCGGCGCCGGACCGGGCGACCAGCAGGGCGAGCAGGGCGTAACGGCCGGCTCAGTCGGCCCGGTACTCCAGGTGGCTGGTCTCGATGACCACCTGGCTGAGCCGGCCACGGATCCGGTCCTTGAGCTCGCCCGGCGCGATGTCACCACCGCAGCTGCGCGCGACCAGCGACTTCACGTCCTGCTCCAGGCCGTACCGGCGCAGGCAGGGAGCGCAGTCGTCCAGGTGCATCCGGATCCGGTGCCGCG
This sequence comes from Jatrophihabitantaceae bacterium, assembly GCA_045807085.1. Classification (GTDB taxonomy): domain Bacteria; phylum Actinomycetota; class Actinomycetes; order Mycobacteriales; family Jatrophihabitantaceae; genus Jatrophihabitans_A. Next base: position 66,770 of record JBJMIB010000037.1, on the reverse strand, counting down.
CCTCGTCGTCGGTCTCGTCGTCCAGATAGAGGTAGACGTCCGCGAGCACCTCGCCGCAGTCCACGCCGCCCGGGCCGAAACCGGTCATGACTTGTCTCCTTCGGTGTTGCCTGGGCCGCGGTTGCCGCTGGCGACCAGGCCGCGGCCGCGCGCGTAGTCGGCGAGCAGGGCCTGCAGTTGCCGGCGGCCGCGGTGCAGCCGGGACATCACGGTCCCGATCGGGGTGTCCATGATCTCGGCGATTTCCTTGTACGCGAAGCCTTCGACGTCGGCGAGGTAGACGGCCAGCCGGAATTCCTCCGGCAGCTGCTGCAGCGCCTCCTTCACGTCGGAGTCGGGCAGGTGGTCCAGCGCTTCCATCTCGGCCGAACGGAGTCCGGACGAGCTGTGCGACTCGGCCGCGTGCAGCTGCCAGTCCTCGATGGTGTCGGAGTTGCTCTGCTGCGGCTGCCGCTGCTTCTTGCGGTAGGTGTTGATGAAGCTGTTGGTCAGGATCCGGTACAGCCAGGCCTTGAGGTTGGTGCCCTCGGCGAACTGGTGGAAGGCGGCGAACGCCTTGACGTAGGTCTCCTGGACCAGATCCTCGGCATCGGCCGGGTTCCGGGTCATCCGCATCGCGGCCGCGTACAGCTGGTCGAGATAGGGCAGCGCGTCCCGCTCGAATCGAGCGCGACGGTCCTCCACGGTCTCTTCAGCCACTGCGCTCCCTCTGGTCGTCTGCCAACCTCTGCACGGCACCGGCAAGGCAGAGTTTACGGGTCGACCGGGTTGCGGTGGCGGTTCGGTTGCAGGTTGCCGGCTGGCTGACTCCAGCACGAGCATGCGTTCTTCCCCTCATGATCAACCCAACGGGCTTCGCAGGGTGGAACGTCAGCCCTTTCACCTTCCATTCCCTGCCTGGCCGAGCCGCCGTTGCGGGACTGCGCCGGCTACAGCGCCCAGCCCGCAGGACCGCCGTTGCCCGGGCCGCGGCCGAGTGGCCCGGGCAACGATCAGACCAACTGGCGGCGATCGCCGCGCGGCACGTCCGGCTCCGGGTCGAACTCCTCGGTGCCACCTCCGCCGTCGGAGCACCACGGGCACCAGGGCTGCAGCTTGCGGTGGCTGGCGTGGGACAGGATCAGGTAGATCATGCTGGCCTGCACCAACGCCCAGACGATCCGGCCGGGCGGGCTGGTCAGGAAGTTGCTGCCGATCAGGACCAGCAGGTACGGCACCAAGAGGCGCGGGTTGCTGCCGGCATGCACCAGCCGGAACCGGCGCTGGTAACGGGCGGCGTACTCGGCGGCGTTCAGCGGCATGGAACCCGCGCACCGCTCGCAGAGCCGGCGGTCGTGATCGCGCATCTGTAGCCAGGTGACCAGAACGAACAGCAGCAGCGCAGTGGTTGCCAGCAGGATGGGCAGGCCGACCGAGTACGGCTGGAAGCCGAGCGCGATCACCAGCACGATGGCTCCGCTGAGCAGCTGAGGGGCATAGTGCCCCCACTGCCGGGCCATTCCACCCGGATACGGCAATGAGACGCTGTCTGCCATCAGCCTTCCGATCCCCCGTCGCGCACCTGCGGCGCACTCTCGATCATGCGCTGCCCGAACGCTTCGAGCAAGCCGGGATTCCCCTTTTCTGACAGGGTAATCGCTAATATCAGCTCAGTGTGAAGTGTTGCGCACGGACGGTGACCAGATCGCCCGGAACCAGCTGTCGACCCCGCCGGTGCTCCGGCTCGCCGTTGACCAGCACCTCGCCGCCGGCCAGCAATTGCTTGACGTCCGAGCCCTGCTCGACCAGCTCGGCCAGCTTGAGGAACTGCCCGAGCCGGATACCGCCGCCGCTGATGGGAATCCGTTGCATCCGCCCATTCTCCCCCCGCCGGCTCGGCCAGCCGGTTGGCCGGATCGACCAGCCGGTTGGTCGGATCGACCGGCTGGCTGGCCGGATCGACCGGGCGGCTGGCCGGATCGACCGGGCGGCTGGCAGGATCGACCGGCATGAGCGGGACGCCGGCCACCACCATGCTGGACCGGGCGAAGATCGGTTACCGCACGCACAGCTACTCCCACGACAGCCGGGCCGACTCCTACGGCGCGGAGGCGGCGACCCGGCTCGGGTTGGATCCCCGCCAGATCTTCAAGACCCTCATCGCGTCGGTGGACGGCACGCTGGCCTGCGCGGTGGTGCCGGTCGCGGCCCGGCTCGATCTGAAGGCACTGGCCGCCGCGGTCGGCGGCCGCCGGGCCGAGCTGGCCGAGCCGGTCAAGGCACAGCGGGCCACCGGCTACGTGCTGGGCGGCATCAGCCCGCTGGGCCACCGCAGCCGGATCCCGGTGGTGGTCGATGAGTCCGCGACCGGGTACGAGCGGATCTACGTCTCGGCCGGCAAGCGCGGCCTGCAGCTGGAGCTGGCACCGGCCGACCTGATCCGGGTGACCGAGGCCCGGACGGCGCCGATCGCGACCGGCTGAGATCGAGCTAGCGGAAGTCCTCCTCGCGGTATTCGGTGGCCGACCGCTCGCCGCCCCGGGCGGCTTCCGAACCGCGCAGCTCGACCCGGCGGATCTTGCCGCTGATGGTCTTCGGCAGCTCGGCGAACTCCAGCCGCCGGATCCGCTTGAACGGCGCCAGCTGCTCGGCGCAATAACGGAAGATCGACCGTGCGGTGTCGGCGTCCGGCTGGTGACCGGCAGCCAGCACCACGTACGCCTTGGGCACCGAGAGCCGGACCGGATCGGGCGAGGGCACCACTGCCGCCTCGGCCACCGCCGGATGCTCGATCAGCACGCTCTCCAACTCGAACGGGCTGATCCGGTAGTCGCTGGACTTGAACACATCGTCGGTGCGGCCGACGTAGGTCAGGTAGCCGTCGGCATCGAGCGAGGCGACGTCGCCGGTGTGGTACAGCCCATGCGCCATCGCGGCGTCGTTGCGCTCGTCGTCGTCGCGGTAGCCGGTCATCAGCGCGACCGGCCGGTCGCTGAGATCCAGGCAGATCTCGCCCTCGGCAGCCGGCTCCGATGCCACCACCTCGGCCCCCTCCTCGCTCGTTCCGCGCCCCGATGCTCGCTCAGCCGTGCGCCGCTCGCCGGTGACCGGATCGGCCAGCAGCACGGTGTAGCCGGGCAGCGGCCGGCCCATCGAACCCGGCTTGACCGGCTCGCCAGGCGGGTTGCCGATCTGGCAGGTGGTCTCGGTCTGCCCGAAACCGTCCCGGATGGTGAGCTGCCAGGCCCGCTGCACCTGCTCGATCACCTCTGGATTGAGCGGCTCGCCGGCACCGACCAGCTCGCGCAGCGACAGCTGCCAACTGCCGAGGTCCTGCTGCACCAGCATCCGCCAGACCGTCGGCGGCGCGCAGAACGTGGTGACCCGGGCGTCCCGCAGCACGTCCAGCAACCGAGCCGCGTCAAACCGGACGTAGTTGGACAGCACCACCGTGGCCGCGGCGTTCCAGGGTGCGAAGAAGCAGGACCAGGCGTGTTTGGCCCAGCCGGGCGAGGACACGTTGAGGTGCACGTCGCCGGGCCGCAGCCCGATCCAGTACATGGTGGACAGATGCCCTACCGGATAGCTGAGATGGGTGTGCTCCACCAGCTTTGGCTTGGAGGTGGTGCCGGAGGTGAAGTAGAGCAGCAGCGGATCCCCGCTGGGGGTGGGCCCGGCCGGCTCGAATCCAGCCTCATGCCCGGCGTAATCGGCATAGCGCAACCAGCCCTCGGCCGGCCCGCCGACCGCGATCGGCAGCCAGTCCGCCGGCTTGCCGAAGCCGCCGGTCAGCTCGGCGCGGGCGATCACCGCGCCGACCACGCCACGCTCCAGCCGGTCGGCCAGGTCCGCCGGCGACAGCAGCGTGGTGGCCGGGATGATCACCGCGCCCAGCTTGATGCAGGCCAGCATGGACTCCCACAGTTCGACCTGGTTGCCGAGCAGCAGCAGCACCCGGATACCCCGGCGCACGCCGTGCGCGCTCAGCCAGCCGGCCAGCCGGGACGACCGCTCGGCCAACTCGGCGAAGGAGTACTCGGCCTGGGCGCCGTCGTCCTCGATCAGCCGTAGCGCCGGCTGCTCGCCGTGCTCGGCGGCCAGCACCCCATCGAAATAGTCCAGCGCCCAATTGAAGTGATCCGGCCGTGGCCAGCGAAACTCCCGCCGGGCGCGGCGGTAGTCGCCTCGGCAGTCAAGCAGCAGGTCGCGGGCGGCCAGGAACTCGGCGATCGGCGTGCTCGGCGTCATGCTGGCGACTCTGGCACGCCGGCTCAGCCTTTGTCACTCAGCCGGTCGGTCATCCGAGCAGTGGGCTCAGCCCACCGTGGCGGCGATCCAGCCGGCGATCACCGGACCGAGCTCGGCGGCGCTGCGCTTGAGTGAATGGTCGCCGGGCAGTCTCACGACCTGCCGGTTGGCACCATCGGGCGGCATCCCGAACGGATCCGCGCTGCCCTGCACCACCAGCACCGGTACCGGCACGGCGGCGAGCTCCGGCAACCTGCTCCGCTCCGGTTTGCCCGGCGGATGCAGCGGAAACGCGATGGCCACGACCGCCACGGCGGCCGGCTGGGTGGCCGGATCGGCAGCCGTCCGGCAGGCTACCCGAGCACCGGAGGACCGGCCGCCGAAGACGACCGGCTGGCCGGCCAACCCGCGCCGCCGGGCCAGCGCGCGCAGCACCGCCTGCCACGCCTGGTCGAGCACCGGTGCTGCCGGCGGTGCCCTGCGGCCGGCCACCCGGTAGGGCTGCAGCACCCGGGCAACGCTGATCCCGGCGGCCAGGCAGGCGGCGCGGGCCGAGAGCAGATCGGGCGACTCGATGCCACCGCCGGCGCCGTGTCCGAGCACCAGCAGGGCCGGCGCACCGGCGACCCGATCTAGCACGACCTGGGCCTCACCGACCGGGGTGGCAATCGTCAGCACGGGGGTTGCCGGTCAGAACAGCGCCTGGGCGGCTGGATCCGGCTCGACCCGTTCGATCAGGTCGGCGGAGTCGTTCTTCACGCTGTTCACCTTCGCCGAGACCGGACGGAGCTCCAGCGATTCACGCCCGGCCTCGTCCTCCGGCTGGAGCAGCCCGGTCGGGCCTTCCTGATTCGGGTCGAGCCAGCGGGCCCAGCCCCGGCGGGGCAGCACCAGCGGCATCCGGTCGTGGATCTCGACAAGCTCACCCTGGGCGGCGACGGTAAGGATGGTGACCGAGGTCAGCCAGTCGGCGTCCGGATCGTCCTTCGGCTTCCAGAACTCGTACAAGCCGGCGAAGGCCAGCGAGTGCCCGTCCGGCGGGGTCATCAGGTAGGCCTGCTTGGCCGGCTTGCCGTCCGGATCGGTGATCTTCTGCCACTCGTACCAGCCGTCGGCCGGCACCAGGCAGCGGCGGACCGCGAATGCCTTGCTGAACGCGGACTTCTCGGTCACCGACTCGGCCCGCGCGTTGAACATCCGGTTGCCGACCGAGAGGTCCTTGGCCCAGGACGGCACCAGGCCCCAGCGGGCCAACCGGAGCTGGCGGACCGGCTCGGCCTCCTTCGGCGCGCCATGCGGCGCCCGGTTCACCACGATCCGGATCCCGGTGGTCGGCGCGATGTTATAGCCGGTGCCGCCGTCCGTGCCACCGGTCTCGTCGATCGCGTCGAACTCGTCGAGCAGGTTGTCGGTTGATTTCACTGATACATATCGACCGCACATACCTCAAGACGGTACCGGGCAGCGCCGACATCGCGCCGGGCGCCGATCAGGGGTCGTGCGTTGGCCGGAGTGCGCACCGACCGGGCCTGGGTCGCCGTCATACTGTTGCGGTGACCCAAGCGGATCAACCCTGGCCGGCGCCGGTGGCAACCGGCCGGCTGGCGGCCGTGGTGGCGCTGCCCGGCTCGAAGTCGCTGACCAACCGCGCCCTGGTGCTGGCCGCGCTGTCGCACACGCCGACCCGGATCGGCGCACCGCTGATCGCCCGCGACACCACGCTGATGGCTGACGCGCTGACCGCGCTGGGGGTTACCGTCACCGCGGCCGGCCCGGACTGGATCGTCCAGCCGGCCGGCCTGCACGGCGGCCGGGTGGCCTGCGGGCTGGCCGGCACGGTGATGCGGTTCGTGCCACCGCTGGCCGCGCTGGCCGCCGGGGACAGCACCTTCGACGGCGACCCGGCCGCTCGGATACGTCCGATCCAGACGCTGATCCAGGCACTGCGACAGGCCGGCGTGGCGATCTCCGACGGCGGCACCGGCCGGCTGCCGTTCACCGTGCACGGCACCGGTGAGGTGCGTGGCGGCGTGCTGGAACTGGACTTCTCCGCATCCTCGCAGTTCGTCTCGGCGCTGCTGCTGGCCGGGGCCAGGTTTGCCGAGGGCGCCGACATCCGGCATCTCGGCGGCCCGCTGCCGTCGCTGCCGCACGTGCGGATGACGGTGGCCGCGGTGCAGGCGGCCGGCGGTTCGGTGGAGGAGTTATCCGATCGGCGCTGGCTGGTGGCCCCGGGCAAGCTCGACCTGCCCGATCAGGTGATCGAGCCGGACCTGTCCAACGCCGCGCCGTTCCTGGCCGCCGCGCTGGTCACCGGCGGAGCCGTGACGGTGCCGCACTGGCCGGCCGAGACCGACCAGCCGGGCGCCCTGCTGCCCGAACTGCTCACCCGGATGGGCGCCTCGGTGACGCTGGACGAGCGCGGCCTGACCGTCACCGGAACCGGCTCGATCGGCCCGCTGGCGGCCGACCTGCATGAGGCGAGTGAGTTGACGCCGGTGATCGCGGCGCTGTGCGCGCTGGCCGACGGCGAGTGCCGGATCACCGGGGTGGCGCACATCCGGGGGCACGAGACCGATCGGCTGGCCGCGCTGCGCGGCGAGCTCAGCGCGGCCGGTGCCGCGGTGCAGGAGACCGAGGACGGGCTGGTGATCCGGCCGGCGCCGCTGCGACCGACCTGCTGGCGGGCCTACGCCGACCATCGGATGGCCCAGGCCGGCGCGCTGCTCGGGCTGGCGGTGGCCGGCCTGACCGTGGACGACATCGGCTGCACCAGCAAGACGCTCGCCGACTTCCCCGGGCTGTGGCACGCGATGCTGGAGCAGTCCGGCTGATGGCGCGCCGGGACACCCGCCGGCTGGACGAGGACGACGTCCGCAACCGCCCGACCCGCTACGGCAGCCGGGCCCGCAGCAAGCAGCGGCCGGCGCACACCGACGCCGCGACCGGAATGGTAGTGACCATCGACCGCGGCCGGTTCACCGTGCTGCTGGCCGACACCGACGTGCGGCTGACCGCGATGCGGGCGCGTGAACTGGGCCGCAAGTCGATCGCGGTCGGCGATCAGGTGGCCGTGGTCGGCGACCAGTCCGGGCAGCCGGACACGCTGGCCCGGATCGTCCGGATCTTCGAGCGGCAGACCGTGCTGCGCCGGACCGCCGACGACAACGACCCGTACGAGCGGGTGATCGTGGCCAATGCCGACCAGTTGCTGATCGTTGCCTCGCTGGCCTCACCACCACCGGTGTACGGGCTGATCGACCGCTGCGTGGTGGCGGCGCTGACTGCCGGCATGGAGCCGATCCTGCTGTTGACCAAAGCGGATCTGGCATCGCCGGACGAGGTGTTGAGCAACTACGCCGACCTCGACATCCCGGCGGTGGTGACCTCGCGGGGCACCGACCTGACCCCGATCCGGGCCCTGCTGGACGGCAACGTCACGGTGTTCGTCGGTCACTCCGGGGTGGGCAAGTCCACCCTGGTGAACGCGCTGGTGCCGGGTGCCGCGCGCAGCACCGGTGCGGTCAGCGACCTGGGCAAGGGACGGCACACCTCGACCTCGGTGTTCGCGTTGCGACTGCCCGACCCGTTGGACGGTTGGGTGATCGACACCCCCGGCGTGCGCTCGTTCGGGCTGGCCCATGTCAGCGCCCAGGACCTGCTCTGGGCGTTCCCGGATCTCGAGGACGGCGCGGTGCAGTGCCCGCGTGGCTGCGAACACCTGGCCGCCGCCGAGGGCTGCCGGCTGGATGCCTGGGTGGAGTCGGGGCACTCCACGCCGGCCCGGCTCGCTGGCTTCCGGCGGTTGCTGGCAAGCCGCACCGATCTCGGTACTGGCTGAGGCGCTGGGAGAAAGAACGGCCGGTTGCTGGCAAGCCGCACCGATCTCGGTACTGGCTGAGGCGCTGGGAGAAAAGAATCGCGACTGCTGGCAAGCCGCACCGATCTGGGCACTGGCTGAGGCGCTGGGAGAAAGAACGGCCGGTTGCTGGCAAGCCGCACCGATCTCGGTACTGGCTGAGGCCAGGCATTGGGAAATGCCCAGACGGGCAGGGCAATCTCCGAGTAGGTTCAGACTTCCGCGCAGCTATAGCCTCCGATGGATCAAACAAGCGCCCGAGCCGGTAGCTCCAGGCGTTGCCGACCCTACGTCGGAGTCACGCCGAGCGCGGCTGCGCCCGGCTTCGTTTCGGGCGCGACCCTCCGCGCTCGTGTGCCTGGAGGTGCGTGTGAGACGTTCCATCGGCTATGCCGCCGCGGCGACAGCGCTGGCGCTCGTGGCCTTACCCCTGACGGTGGGAACGGGCGGCGGTACCGCCCATGCCACCGGGATCTCCTACGACCAACTGACCACGATGCAGAAGCGGCTGCTCTCGGGCAGCGGGACGCTTGCCCTGCAGGAGGATGCCGATAGCTCCTCGAACCCCTCCTTCAACCCGACGTACACCCCGCGTGGCAACGGCGACAAGGGTTGCCAGGACAACATCGCCTCCAACGTCAAGGTCAACGCCAACTGCCTGAACATCACCGACGCGGATCTGAACGGCCGGGGCCAGGGCAACAACGGAACCTCCATCGCCTACGACCCGAACAACCCGAACCTCATGATCGCCTCCGACAACGACTACCGGCGCGGCGACACCAACTGCGCCGCCTCCTACACCTCCGACGGTGGCCGGAGCTGGCAGGACAGCACCGTGCCCACCGGTTTCACCCGCGGCCAAGTCGCCAACACGGCGAACTTCGGCGCCGCGCGGGAGTACTGGGCCGCTGCCAGTAACACCTCGGTTGCCTTTGATACCAAGGGCAACGCCTACCTCAGCTGCCTGATGTTCACCCGCGCCCGGCCGACCGCGCCCAGCAGCGACCTCTCCAGCGCCCTGGTGGTCTACCGCTCGACCCAGAACGGCGGCGCGTCCTGGAACTTCCCGGGTCGCTACGTCCGGGCCAGCGCCGATGTCACCGGCACCCACACCGCGCCGTTCCTGGACCGGCAGCTGATGACCGTCGACAACCACGTCGGCAGCCCGTTCCAGGACCGGGTGTACGTCGGGTGGGTGGAGTTCGCGGCCGACGGCACCACCTTCATGTACGAGGCATACTCGGCCGACTACGGCCAAACGTTCAGCAGCCCGAAGCTGGTGAGCACCAACAGCCCATTGTGCGTGAACACCTTCGGCGTCAGCACGGTCGCCATCACCGGTGAGAACTCCAACTGCAACCACGGCCAGTTCGCCCAGCCGTTCACCGGGCCCGACGGCAGCCTGTACATCGTCTACGCCAACTACAACAACGCCGAAGCGCCGGGCGACAACCGCAACCAGCTGTTGCTGGTGAAGTCGCTCGACGGTGGCAACACCTTCCTGCCGCCGGTGAAGGTCAGCGACGTCTATGACCTGCCCGACTGCGCCACGTACCAGCAGGGCAAGGATGCCGGCCGGTCTTGCCTGCCGGAGAAGGCCGCCACCGCCAACTCCTATTTCCGGACGTTCAACTACCCGGTCGGAGCGGTCGATCCGACCGATCCGAACAAGGTGGTGGTGGCCTTCGGCTCCTACCTCAACCAGCATTCCAACGAGTCCACCGGCTGCGTGCCGACCGGCTTCTCCGCATTCAGGCTCCCTCTCTATGCCGGGGTGAAGGTGCCGGGTGCCTGCAACAACGACATCCTGATCAGCGTTTCCACGGACGCAGGCGGCACGTTCACCGGCGGCACGCTGGACCCGCGGCTGATGCCGGTGGTCACCACCGAGCCTGGCCAGGCGACCACCGACCAGTGGTGGCCATGGCTCGACTTCACCCGGACCGGCAAGCTGGCGGTCTCCTACTACGACCGGCAGTACGGCACCGACGAGACGACCGGCTTCTCCGACGTCAGCCTGTCCGGCAGCGCCAGCCTGGCCCACTTCGGGACGAAGCGGGTGACGTCGTCCTCGATGCCGCCGCCCAGCCAGTTCGACGGCACGTTCTACGGTGACTACGCCGGGATGGTCGCGCCGGACAATGCCAACCCGGTCTGGTCAGACACCCGGACCCCGGAGTACTTCCTGTGCCCCGGCACCGCAACGGCAGGCAACCCGCCCGCGCTGTGCACCGCCAGCGCAGCCAACGCGGCGGAGGCCAATGACCAGGAGGTGCGGACCGCCAACGTGGCGGTGCCCAACGGCTGATCGGCCACTGAGCGGGGGCGTCGCCGGGTCCGCCCGGCGGCGCCCCCTCCCGTCCCGCGACTCGTCGGTGGATCGGCTCGGTCAGAGCCAGCCGCCGGAGCGCCAGTACACCCCGTTCTCCCGGGCGAGCAGACCCTCGTCGATGAGGTACCGGCGCAGCGCGGCCACGTCCGGATGCCATACCCGCACGGTGTCGTTCACCTCTGATTCCGAGTAGTGCACGCCGGGCTCGAACGCGGTGGCCAGGTAGCCGAGCAGTAGCCGCCGCTTGTTGCCCGGGCGCGGGATCACCGGTAGCCGGCCATCCACCAGATAGGACCGCAACACCTTGCGCAGCGCCGGATCCGCGATCTCACCGAACGAAGCGGGATCGGCCAGGGCACTGGCCCGGACGGCACTGTCGGCATCGGTGTCCACTCCGCGACGATAACCTGCAGGGGTGCCGGACCAGCCAGCCGATGGGGCGACCGACGTGGGGCCACCGGACCTCGCGGTCGCCCTGCAACTGGCGGATCTGGCCGACGCGATCACCACCGCCCGGTTCCGGGCCGACGACCTGACCGTGCGGAGCAAGCCCGACCTCAGCCTGGTCACCGACGCCGACCGGGCGGTCGAGCAGGCGATCCGAGCCCGACTGGCTGAGCGGCGACCATCGGATGCGCTGCTCGGCGAGGAGTTCGGCAGCACCGGCGACGGCGAGCGGCAGTGGGTGGTGGATCCGATCGACGGCACCCACAACTTCGTTCGCGGCGTGCCGGTCTGGGCCACCCTGGTCGGGCTGCTGGTCGCCGGCGAGCCGGCGGTTGGGGTGGTCAGCGCCCCAGCGCTCGGGCAGCGCTGGTGGGCAGCAACCGGGCACGGCGCGTTCGGTCAGGCGGCCGGTGAGCGGCCCCGCCGGCTGCGGGTGTCGGCGGTCGAAACGCTCAGCGAGGCCAGCCTGTCCTACTCCTCTCTGGGTGGCTGGGCCGACATCGGCCGGCTGCCGGAGTTCCTGACGCTGATCGACGGTCTCTGGCGGTCGCGGGCCTACGGTGACTTCTGGTCCTACATGCTGGTGGCCGAGGGGGCGGTGGACCTGGCCGCCGAGCCCGAACTGTCGCTGTGGGACATGGCGGCGCTGGCGCCCATCGTCACCGAGGCCGGTGGCCGGTTCACCGGCCTGGACGGAGTGGCCGGCGTGCATCAGGGCAACGCGGCAGCCTCCAACGGACGGCTGCACGAGGCGCTGCTGACGGCCGTCGGCGTGCGGTAGCGGCAGTCAGGATCCGTCGCTGCCGGCCTTGCTCGGGCCGAGCAGCGCGAACACCGCGGCCTGGTCGTCGCGCACCACAGCCAGCCGGCCGTGTGGCGTGTCGATGGCCGGCAGCACCACCCCGCCACCGAGCCGGAGCAGCCGGTCAACGACGGCGTCGGTGTCCGCGGCCGCGAAGTAGACCAGCCACCGCCCGGCCAGCACCGGCAGGTCGGCCGGTGGCTCGCCGATGCCGCCGACCTCGCGCTCGTCGGCCGCCCGGCAGGTGGCGTAGCGGAACTCGCCTACCGAGATGTCGCGGTACTGCCAGCCGAAGGCCTCGGCGTAGAACGGTTGGGGCGCCAAGTAGTCCAGGCTCAGGTGCTCGTTCCAGACCAGCGTGCCGGGCTCGTTGACCCATTCGGCACCGAAGTGGCTGCCGGCCTGCCAGAGTCCGAAGACGGCACCCAGCGGATCGGTGGCCACGGCTCGGATGCAGCGGTCGCCGTCGGGCACCGGACCGGCCTGTATCCAGCCGCCGGCCCGGTGCACCCGTCCCAGCACGGCCGCGGCGTCCGAGGCCGCGAAGTAGCTGATCCAGGCGCTGGGTTGGCCGCCGCCCCAATGGCCGCCATCGAGTTGTTCGGCACCGCAGCTGATGCCGCAGACCCGCCGGCCGTCCAGGTAGCAGTCGGCCGAGCGGCCGGTCGGCTCGTCCTTGACCGTCCAGCCGAACAGCTCCTGGTAGAACCGGCGGGCAGCGTCGAAGTCAGGTGTGGACAGCTCGACCCAGTTGGGCGTGGCGTCCGGCCACGGGGTTTCACGAGTGCTCATGCCGGCGCCCTTCTGCCACGGGATAGATGGCAGGCAGCCTGCCACCGGGGCGTGACAGGATCGTCGCAGGCGCTGTTGCCGGGTGTGTGCGAGGGCAATTAACGTCGAGGGAGCCACGGCCACCGCGGCTCTGACGTCCGTCATCGCAGCCGGTTGCCCACAGAGAGGACCACACCCCGTGTCCGAGCAGAACGACGTGTCCGCGCAGAATCCCGCCCAGAACACGACCTTTCCCAGCAACGGCGGCCAGGCGCATGGCTACCTGGTCATCCCGGAAGCCGGCACGGGGCCCGGTGTGGTCGTCATCCAGGAGTGGTGGGGCCTCACCGATCACATCGTCGACATCGCCAACCGGCTGGCGAGCGAAGGCTTCGTGGCCCTGGCGCCGGACCTGTTCGGGGGCAGGACCACGCACGACTCGGACGAGGCCGGCCGGCTGATGTCGGAGCTGCCGGTCGAGAAGGCGGCTGCCGACCTGGCCGGAGCCGTCGACTTCCTGCTCTCCCAGCCGGCGGTCACCTCCACCAAGGTGGGTGCGGTGGGCTACTGCATGGGCGGTGGCTTCGTGCTGCTGCTGGCCGCCCAGCAAGGCGACAAGATCGGCGCCGCCGTTCCGTTCTACGGCGTGGGCGCGGGCGTTCCAGATCAGTTCACCGGCATCACCGCCCCGGTGCAGGGCCACTACGCCGAGCAGGACGCCTTCTACCCCGTCGCCGAGGCACGCAAGCAGGAACAGCAGATCCGCGAGGAATCCGGAGCCGAGGTGACGTTCTACTACTACCCGGCCGGACATGCCTTCCACGCCGACCATGACCTGCTGGGCACCTACGACCCCGAGCTGGCCACGTTGGCCTGGCAGCGCACGGTGGACTTCCTGCACGCGAAGCTCGGCTGATGCCCGCGCCGACCGCGGCCGAACAGGCCGAGCTTGCCGAGCGGCGCGACCAACTCCGCGCGCGCTACCTGCGGCCACCCGGGCAGCGACCGCCCTCAACTGGGCGAGGTATCCACCACGCCGCCCTCATCTGCTCCGAGCCGGCGGCCACGATCGAGTTCTACCAAGGACTGTTGGGCTTTCCGCTGATCGAGCTGGTGGAGAACCGGGACTATCCCGGCTCGTCACACTTCTTCTTCGACCTCGGCAACTCCACCCTGCTGGGCTTCTTCGACTTCCCCGGCCTCGGCCTGGCGGCGGGCCAGGAGGCGCTCGGCACCGTGCAGCACATCGCCATCTCGGTCACCCCGCAACGGCACCGTGAGCTGCGTCGGGTGCTCGACGAGGCCGGCATCAGCTACGGCGGCCCGGACAAGGGAATCGAGGAGTCGCTGTACTTCCGCGACCCGGACGGAATCCAGATCGAGCTGCTGTCCGATGAGCTGATGTACTTCGGCGGCCAGTGGTTGGACGGCAGGTGAGCGGACTCCGGATCGGCTTCGGGCTGCCGGTGTCCGGCAGCTGGGCCACTCCGGCGAACCTGATCGAGATCGCCCGACGTGCCGAGGAACTGCGCTACGACTCGGTCTGGACCTTCCAGCGCCTGCTGCATCCGGCCGACGGCGACTGGGGCGCCAGTTACCGCGCCGTGCAGGATCCACTGATCAGCCTGGCCTACGTGGCCTCGGTGACCGAGCGGGTCCGGCTCGGTGTCGCGGTGGTGAACGCGCCCTTCTACTCACCGATCGTGCTGGCCAAGCAGTTGACCACGCTGGACCAGGTCTGCGCCGGACGGCTCGACGCCGGTTTGGGCATCGGCTGGGCAGCCGAGGAGCTCACCGCGGTCGGGGCCAGCCAGCAACGCCGGGGCGACCGGCTGGATGAGTTCGTCGAATGCCTGCGGGCCATCTGGGGCGAGAATCCGGTGCGCTTCGACGGCGAGTTCTACCAGCTGCCGCCGGCCAGCGTGGATCCCAAGCCACTGCAGCGACCACATCCGCCGATCCTGCTGGGTGGCGGCGCGGACCGGGCGCTGCGCCGGGCCGGCCGGCTGGCCGATGGCTGGATCAGCGCCAGCCGGCACGACCTGCGCCATATCGACGCCGACATCGCACTGATCAAGCGGGCCGCCGAGGAGGCCGGCCGGGATCCGGACGCGCTGCGGTTCATCGTGCGAGCGGTGCTCAGGTCGACCGAGCTCCCGGACGACCGCCCGGACCGCCGGCCGCTGCAGGGCAGCGTGGATCAGGTTCGGGCCGACTTGGAAGATCTGCACCGGCAGGGCGTGACCGAGGCCTTCATCGATCTGAATTTCGATCCGAGTGTCGGGTCTCCCGACGCCGACCCCGCCCGATCCATGGCTCGCGCACGCGAGGTCCTGGAGGCATTTGCCCCTAATTAGCTAGATACGGCGACCGTCTTCCCAGAATTTGGCTACTTGGTGTAGCGACACGACTTAGATGGGTGAGCTATCCGCCGAAAGTGCCCCTAGAGTGCCTGCTTCGTGTGCCGGCACGAATGAAGGGGACGGTGGATGTTCACTCGGGTTGCGATTCGTTTCCGGTCACGCCGGTTGCCTGGTGCGGTCGTCGCGGCGGCGGTCATGCTCAGCGCATTGGTGATCGGCACCGGCACCGCCACGGCGGCCACCACGGCCGAGATCAGCGCGGCCAACGCGGTGCTGCAGCTGATGAACACCGAGCGGGCCGCGCACCAGCTGCCCGCGTTGGGGATGAGCACAGCGCTGATCAGCTCCGCCCACCGGCACAACCTGTGGATGGCCAGCGACAACACCCTGTCCCACCAGCTTCCCGGCGAGCCGTACTTCAGCACCCGGATCAGCCAGGCCGGCGTGGCCTGGCACGTGGCGGCCGAGAACATCGGCTGGACCACCAACCGGACGACCAGCGGCGCACTCGGGCTGGAAACCGCCATGTACAACGAGACGCCGCCGAATGACGGCCACCGGCGCAACATCCTGTCCACCGGTGTGCACTACGTCGGGATCGACGTCTACCTCGACGCCGGGACCGGCAAGCTCTGGCTCACCGAGGACTTCGCCGATGTCAGCGGTGGCCCCACCGCGGCCCAGATCGCCTTGCACAACCCGATCGGTCACGTGGACGGCGTCACCGTGCTGCCCGGACACAAGGTGCGGCTGACCGGCTGGTCGATCGACCCCGACTACAAGGGCGTGGCGCCGCTGACCGCGGTCTACTACGACGGCAGGTACGCCGGGTACTTCCGTACCAATACCCCGCGGCCGGACATAGCCACCCGCTACCACGCCGGGCCGGATCTCGGCTTCGACATCACGCTCCCCCTGCCGGCCGGCCGGCACGTGATCACCATCTATGCGATCAACATCCAGATCGGCAACGCATCCCCCCGGCTCGCCTCGGCGATCCGGACGGTCTGAACCTCGGCGACCGGAACGCCCCGCTCAGCGGCCCCGCGAATACAGCCGCTGAGCGGCGCTAGCCGCCGATCAGCTCGCGGGCTGCCTGCTGCACGGTCGGCTCGTCCAGCAGCACGGTTCGCGCGGCCGCGCCCAGCGGAATGAAGCTGTCGGCGCTGGTGACCCGCCGGATCGCGCCCCGGAAGCCGCCGTCCACCAGCGCGGCCAGCACTGCCTCGGACACCCCGCCGGTCCGGCGGGTCTCGTCCACCACCAGCACCCGGCCGGTGATCGCGGCTTCGCGCAGGATGTCGCGCACCGGCAGCGGCGACAGCCAGCGCAGGTCCAGCACCCGGCTCGAAACGCCCTGCAGGCCGAGTTCGCCAGCCACCCGCAGGCTCATCGGCAGACCATTGCCGAACGTCACGAAGGTCAACTCCGGCTCGCCGGCGCCCACCGGCCAGGTCCGCGCCGAGCCGATCGGCACGTGCTCGGCCGCCCAGGCATCCGGGCCCGCGTAGGAGGCCAACCAGCCGCCGTCGCCGTCGGCCTGCAGATCCCGCTGGTGATAGAGCGCGATCGGCTCCAGGAACACCCCGACCGTGCCGTCCAGCCGGGCGGCGGCGAGCAGCGTGCGTAGCATCGCCGGCGCATCCGAGGGATGCGCGGGCACCGCAACCACCAGACCAGGGATATCGCGCAGCACCGCCACCGAGTTGTCGTTGTGGAAGTGGCCGCCGAAGCCGCGCTGATAACCCAGCCCGGCGACCCGGACCACCATCGGGTTGCGGTACTGGCCCTGGGAGAAGAACTGCAGGGTGGCCGCCTCGCCGCGCAGCTGGTCCTCGGCGTTGTGCAGATAGGCCAGGTACTGGATCTCCGGAATCGGCAGCAGCCCGGCCAGCGCGGCTCCCAACCCCACCCCGAGAATGGCCTGCTCGTCCAGGATGGTGTCGAACACCCGAGCCCCGCCGAAGCTCTTGCGCAGCCCTCGGGTCAGGCCGTAGACGCCACCCTTGACCGAGACGTCTTGGCCGAACACCATCGCCTCGGGCCGGCGGGCCAGCTCGTCGTGCAGCGCCCGGTTGATCGACTGGGCCAGCGTCAGCGGCGGCTCATTCTCGGGCAGCTTGCCGCCGAACACCCCTTGGCGGACCTCGGCGGACACCTCGGCTGCTACCGCCGCGGCCACCGCGGCCGGTCGGCGTGGTGCGAGCGGCGCCATCACCTCGGCGGCGCCGGCCAGCTGCGGCTCGGCCATCGCCGCGACCGCGACTTCGTGCACCCGCTCGCGAACCTGCTCGTACAGCTCGATGATCTGTTTGCCGTCCAGCAAGCCGGCCGAGGCCAGCAACCGCGCGCTGGCCAGCAGCGGGTCCCTGCCGTAGTCGGCGGCGATCTCGGCCGGCGTCCGATAGGCCACCTCGGCGTCCGAACCGGCGTGGCCGAGGAACCGGACGGTCTTCAGGTGCAGGAACGCCGGCTTGCGGTAGCCGCGGACGTACTCCACCGCCTGCTGCGCGGCGTCGTAGACATCGGCCAGCGAGCAGCCGTCCACCGCGAGGTAACGCAGGCCCGGCCGGCCGGCGAAGCGCTGGGCGATCCAGCCGGCCGGCGTCCGGGTGCTGATGCCGATGCCGTTGTCCTCACAGACCATCAGCAACGGCATCGGCAGGCCCTGATAGACGGCGTTGGAGGAGCTGTTGAGGGCTCCGACCAGTGTCGAATGGTTGACCGAGGCGTCGCCGAAGCTGGTCACCACCACCGCATCGGCCGGCCACGGCGTGGACACCCCGACCCGCTTGGCGCGTTCGAGCGAGAAGGCCAGCCCCATCGCCCGCGGCAGGTGCGAGGCGATCGTGGAGGTCTGTGGAATGACCGAGAGCGCCGCGTTGCCGAAGACCTTGTGCCGGCCACCGGCGATCGGCTCGCCGGTGGCGGCCGCCACCCCGAACAGGATGTCACGCACCGCGTTCGAACTTCCGGGGCCGGCCAGCTGGGCCGAGCGGGAGCAGTAGAAGCCGCCGGAGCGGTAGTGCAGCAGCGCCGGGTCGTCCGGTCGCAGGGCCGCCGCCACGGCGGCGTTCCCCTCATGCCCGGACGAGCCGATCGTGTAGTAGCCACGGCCCTGTGACTGCATCCAGATCGCGGCCAGATCCGCGTGCCGGGACTCGCACTGGCACTCGAACAGCTCCCGGGCCCGCCGGATGGTGAGCGTGCCGCCCGGCTGCACCGGCTCGTCCTCACCACGCGGCTCGCCGGCCGGCAGCTCGGCGGCTTCGGTCAGGAAGTGTTCGTCCAGCGGATGCAGTTCGGTGGCCACGGAAGGACATTCAACCCCGGTCGGTCAGCCGGCAGTAGTCGCGGGCCCGGCGGACGTGAGCTGAGACAAGTCGGCCGGTATCGGTAGCGCCCGCTCGGCCCGGCCCCGGATGGTGCGGGCCTCGGTCACCACGGCGGTCACCAGCTCGGCCGGGGTCACGTCGAAGGCCGGATTCCAGCCGGTGCTGCCCGGGGCCGCGACCCGCTGGCCGGCGAAGCCGAGCACCTCGGCCTCGTCCCGGATCTCGATCGGGATGTCGCGGCCGGTCTCGGCCTCGGCGTCGATGGTGGCCTCCGGGGCGGCCACCACGAACGGGATGCCGGCATGCCTGGCCGCCAGCGCGTGCCCCAGCGTGCCGACCTTGTTGGCGACATCGCCGTTCGCCGCGACCCGATCGGCCCCGACCACCACCGCATCGACTCCCCCGCCGGCTATCAGCCCGGCGGCTGCCGAGTCCACGATCACCCGGTACGGGATAGCGCGCCGGCCCAGTTCCCAGGCGGTCAGCCGGCTGCCCTGCAGCAACGGGCGGGTCTCACAGACATAGACGCACTCCAGCGGCTGGTCGGCGTGCAGCCGCTCGATCACGCCGAGCGCTGACCCGGACTCGACACCGGCCAGCGCGCCGGCATTGCAGTGGGTGAGCACGGTTCGGCAGCCGGCCAGCAACTCGGCGCCACGCTGGCTGAGCGCGCGGCTGACCGCGAGGTCGGCGTCCCGGATGGCCAGCGCCCGATCGAGCAGCTGGCCGGCATCGGCGCCGGCGGCCCGCGCCAGCAGCAGTTCCCGAACCCCCCAGCCGAGGTTGACCGCGGTCGGCCGGGCGCCGATCAGCCGGTCGGCGGCCGCGGCCAGCACCGGGTCGAGCGGCTCGTCCCGCTCGGTGGCCCGGACGGCGGCCAGCGCCATGCCGAGCGCGCCGGCAACACCTAGGGCCATCGCCCCGCGCACCGCCAGCGAGGCGATGTGCGTCACCAGCTCGTCCACCTCGGCGATGTCGATGCTGCGCAGTTCGGCCGGCAACCTGGTCTGGTCGATGATCCGGATCCGGCCGTCCACCCAGTCGATCGTGCGCACGATCGGAGCCTAACCGGTGTTAATCGCGCTGCGCTCCTCGCGACTGCGCTGCTCACTCGCTAGCCTCGACAGCCATGTTGCTTGCCGAACAGCGCTCGGCCGTGGTCTGGGGCTGCCAGCGGTTGCTGGCCACCGGCCTGGTGCGCGGCACCGCCGGCAACATCTCGGTCCGGCAGGCCGACGCGGTGGCGGTGTCACCGACCGGCGTGCCGTACCCGGAGCTGGAGCCGGCCGCGGTGCCGGTGGTCGGCCTGGACGGCAGCCGGCTGGACGGGGCGCTGGCACCGACCTCGGAGCTGGCGCTGCACCTGCGGATCTACCGAACCCGGCCGGACGTGGCCGCCATCGTGCACACCCACTCGATGTTCGCCACCGTCTTCGCGGTGCTCGACGAGCCGATCCCGCCGGTGCACTACCAGCTGGCCCGGGCCGGTGGCAGCCCGCCGATCGCACCGTACGCCCGCTACGGCACCGAGGAACTGGCCGAGGCCTGCGTGCGCGCATTGGCCGACCGACCGGCGGTGCTGCTGGCCCATCACGGCTTGGTGGCGGTGGGCAGCGAACTCGCCGAGGCGATGACCGTTGCCGAGTCGGTGGAATATGTCGCTGAGCTGGCCTGGCGGGCCCGCCTGCTCGGCAACCAGCGAGCGCTCACCGACGCCCAGCTGGCCGAGGCGGCCGAGGCGTTTCGCGGATACGGCCAGCCCGAACAGCTTTGAGCGGCCGATTGACCACTCGTGGAAACACCGTTATGGGTCGGACGGTGTTCGACCGGCACCTCGGGTGCGTCCAGACCGGATTTCCGGGAAAAATGCCGCACCCATATCAGTCCCCGCGCGGCATCTGATAAAAATTGACTGCACACGGTTCAGCAGCGGAGCCGGGTGTGATGCACAACTTTGGGCCATGACTGTTAAGGGCCATGATGGACCGAGCCGACCTGCTTCAACTCTCCCGGGAGTTTGCCGATCTAGCCGAACAAATAAGCGGCCCTGGCGACAGCGGGGCCGCGATACAGCGCATGGTCGACCTGGCCGTCAAGTCCATCGAGGGGTGCCGCTACGCCACCGCCTCGGTGCTTCGGGGCAGGCAGAGTCACCTGCTGGGCAGCTCGGACAAGGTCGGCGAACAACTGGAGCAACTGCAGAACGAACTCCGCGAGGGGCCGACCCTGGATACCGCCCGCCTGGACCGGGACATGCTCAGCGGCGGGCTGACCGGCGAGTCCCGCTGGCCACGATTCGCCGCGTTGGCGGCGCGGGCCACCGACGTGCGCAGCGTGCTGGCATTCCGGCTGGCCGGAGCCCATCCCTCGGTGCTCACCCTCTACAGCAGCGAGCCCGCCGGTTTCTCCGGCGAAGCATCCGAGACCGCGACGATCTTTGCCGCCCAGGCCGCCACCCTGGTGGCGCTGCTGGCCGCCCAGGACCATTCGGCCAACCTGGAGACGGCGCTGCAGAGCAGCCGGGAGATCGGCATGGCGCTGGGAATCCTGATGGCGCACCGCAAGGTAACCGCCGAGGCCGCCTTCGACCTGCTGCGCACGGCCAGCCAGAACCTGCACCGCAAGCTGCGCGACGTGGCCAGCGAGGTGATGGAGACCGGAACGCTGCCCGACGTGCCACCGAAGCGGTCGGACGCCTAGCAGGGCAGCCCGCCCGCCCGCGTCAGGCGCGGTAATCCGACACCGGAAGGGCGCCCGCGTCAGGCGCGGTAATCCGACACCGGCAGGGCGGCCGTCGGCCGGCCGGCCAGCAGCCGAGCCAACGCCATCGCATCGTAGGGTGCTCGGACCTTCACGTCGTTGTCGAAGTAGGTGTAGACGTCCAGGCCACGGTCCAGCCAACCGCTGATCTTGCCCGCCCAATTGGCCAGTTCGGGGCCGGTGTAGCCACTGACGTACAGCTCCTGCGCCCCGTGCAGCCGGATGTAGACGAAGTCGGCGGTGACCACGTCGAACTGCGGCCACTTGCCGGCCGTATCGGCGATCACCGCGGCCACCTGGTTCTCGGCCAGCAGCTCCAGGAATGCCTGGGCCTTGAAGCTGTCGTGCCGTACCTCCATCGCATGCCGCAGCGGCCGGTCGTCGGCGGTGCCGGTCCAGGCTCGGCCGGCCAGCCGCTCGTCGTGCCGGCGGGCCAGGTAGGCCGCCTCGCCGGTGGATCGGGGCAGCCGGAGCAGGAACTGCCGGATCCGCTCGACGTCGAAGCGAAAGGTCGGCGGCAGCTGCCACAGCAGCGGGCCGAGCTTGCGCCCCAGCGCGAGCACTCCGCTGGCCAGGAAGTTCGGCACCGTCTGCTCGGCGTCGGTCAGCCGCTTCAGGTGGGTGATGAAACGGGCGCCCTTCACCGCGAAACAGAAGTCCGCCGGCGTCTCGGCCACCCAGCGGTGATAGCTGGTCGGATGCTGCAGCCGGTAGAAGGAGCTGTTGATCTCGATCGAATCGAGCTGGCTCGCCGCATAGGCCAGCTCAGCTCGATGCGGCAACCCGACCGGGTAGAAGGTGCCCCGCCACGGGGGGTAGTTCCAGCCGGAGATGCCTACCCATGCGGCCATGAACGCAAATCTAGCGGTAGCCGGGCGTACGTCAGAGCGTGCGGAGTTTCGCCAGCAGCGGCTGGGCGATCTGGGCCAGGAACTGCGGTTGGCTCTCGTCGCCGATCTGCACCAGCGCGACATCGGTGAAGCCGGCATCCAGGAACGGCCGCACCGATTCGGCGAGCTGGTCCAGATCCGGGCCGCAGGCGATCGACTCGGCGATGTCCTCGGTTCGGACGAACTGGCTGGCGCTGTCGAAGGCGACCGGCGTCGGGAGGTCGGAGTTCACCTTCCAGCCGCCGCCGAACCAGCGGAACAGCTGGTGTGCCCGCTGGACCGCCTGCTTCGCCTCGACGCCCCAGCAGATCGGGATCTGGCCGATCTTGCGGGAGGCCGGCAGATTTGGCCGGGCCGCGTCCCAACCGCTCACCAGCTCGGCCCGCGGCTCCACCGCGATCAGGTGGTCGGCCACCGGCGCGAACCGGCTGACCGAACCATCCCCGGACACCGCCGCTGCCAACGGCACCGGCCGGTCCGGCAGATCCCAGATCTTGGCCGAGTCGGCACGGAAGTGCTCGCCCACCCAGGTGGTCTGCTCGCCCCGGTGCAACGCCCGGATCAGCTCGATGGCCTCGGCCAGCATGTCCTGCCGGACCGAGGCCATCGGCCAGCCACGACCGACCACGTGCTCGTTCAGGTTCTCCCCCGAACCCAACCCCAGCACGAACCGGTTGTCCGACAGCAACCCGAGGGTGGCTGCCTTCTGGGCCACCACCACCGGGTGGTAGCGCATGGTCGGGCAGGTCACGTACGTCATCAGCTCCAGCCGCTCGGTGGCGTGCGCGACGGCGCCGAGCACCGACCAGGCATAGGACGAATGACCCATCTCCGGCAGCCAGGGAAAGTAGTGGTCGCTGGAGACCGCGAAGTCGAAGCCAGCCTGCTCGGCACCGACCGCGTACCGGAGGAGTTCCTTCGGGCCGCTTTGCTCGGTCATCAGGGTGTAGCCGAATCGGGTCACGATCTAGTTCCTCGCTACGAGTTCAGCGATCTGCCAACCAATGCAGCTCATCGCTGTGCAGGAGTAGATCCCGCGGATCGGAGTAGGTGGCGAAGGCGCCGGCCGCCAACAGCTCGGCGGCGCTGGTGCCGCCGCTTTCCAGGCCGATGCAGGCGATGCCAAGCTTGCCGCTGGCGTGCACATCCCAGACCGCGTCGCCGATGAACAACGCCTCGTCCGCCGAGAGTTCGGCCTTGGCCAGTGCCACCTCCAGGATGTCCGGCGCCGGCTTGCTGGCGTCGGCGTCGGCCGAACTGGTGGCCACGTCGATCGCCTCGGCACAGTCCAGCACCCGCAGCAGCATGCCCAGCTCTCGCTCCTTGGCCGAGGAGGCCAGCGCCGTCAGCAGACCCGCCTGATGGCAGCGCCGTAGCAGGTCACGGGCGCCGGGCAGCAGCCGCAGTTGCGGCCAGTACGCCGAATACAGGGCGTCATGGCTGGCCGAGAGCGCATCGAGGTCGACGCCTTCGGTGCTGCCGAGCACGTTGCCCACCAGCTTGTCCGAGCCCATCCCCACCGACCGGTGGATGACCGCCATCGGCGCGTCGATGTCGTGCTGGCGAAAGGCCTGCCACCAGCACACGGTATGCACGAACGTGGTGTCGATCAGCGTGCCGTCCACGTCGAACAGCACGCCGCGTACGGGCTTCAGCAGCCGTTCACTCATCACGCCAGGGCGGGTCCTGCACGGTGACCGGCTCCTCGATCACCGGCACGGCGGCCAGCTGGATGAACGGCGGTTGGACGCGGAGCAGGATTTCTTGGGCTGGATCGGCCAGTACGGAATTCTGGAGAGGCTGCACGAATGCTCCTTCTGGACGCGAGGACGCTGCCCGCAAAAAGGGCTATCCAAAGGGCATGGCGTCGTTCGCATCAGCACAGGTCGGCTGTCGATTCAGCCTCAACGAGCCGCCTGTAAAAGGCGCGCCTGAATTGAAAGTATGCGCAGGCCGGACAGAACGCAACTCCCGATGGGACGCGGGTAGGCTCGGGTCAGACCGCCAACAGCGCTGCGGGCTTCCCACCGGAGGACATCCATGGCCGCTACCAGCACCGCTGAGCCATACCTGCCGGATACCGACCAGCTGCCCGCCGTCGCCCGGGCGGCGGCCGACTGCCAGGGTTGCGAGCTCTACCAGAACGCCACCCAGACCGTGTTCGGCCGCGGGCCGGCCGACGCCTCGATGATGCTGGTCGGTGAGCAGCCGGGTGACGTGGAGGATCAGCGTGGCGAGCCGTTCGTCGGACCGGCCGGCAAGCTGCTCGACCGAGCGCTGGCCGAGGCCGGCGTCGAGCCGGACCGTACCTATCTGACCAACGCGGTCAAGCACTTTCGGTGGAAGCCGGACGAGCGCAGCAAGCGGCGGATCCACCAGAAGCCGTCGGCCGGCAATATTCGCGCCTGCCGGCCATGGCTGGCCGCCGAGCTGCGCGCGGTGCAGCCGAAGCTGGTGGTGGCGCTCGGTGCCACCGCCGCGCAGGCGCTGCTCGGCACCAGCTTCCGGCTGACCCAGAACCGGGGCAGTGTGCTGACCGCCGACCTTGATGGCAACCAGTTCTCGGTGCTGGCCACCGTGCACCCCTCGGCGGTGCTGCGGGCACCGGACCGGGACGCGGCGCTGACCGGCCTGGTCGCCGACCTGCGGGTGGCCGCCGAGTTCGTCGCCGGTCGATGATCTAATGCGGGAGACGAAGCTGCCGCGCGGAAGGGATCGGCTTGACCGCGCAAGGGCTTATCCAGCAGGCGCAATCCGGCTCGGTGAGTGCGCTGCAGTCGGCGCTGATCGCCGCCGCGGTGTCGTTGCTGGTCGCGGTGTTCACCCAGCTCAGCCTGTCCCGGCGGGACCGGCAGGAACGGCTGTACCAGCGGCGTCGCACGGCGCTGCTCGACGTGCAGAACGCCGCGCTGGCGCTGCGCCAGGCACTGGCCGATTTCGGCGAACTGGCCCGCGCCACGCCCGGCTACCGATCGGCGGAACTTATCGAAGCGGAAAGGCGGTTCGACCGCACCTCGGGGCTGCTTGAGGTGATGCTGAGCCGGGTGGCCGACGCCGAGGTGGCCGAGTTGGTGAACGACTGGCGACGGATTGCCCAGGTGAGTTCGATCAGTGTGCAGGACGAGGTCTCCCGACCGGACGAGCAACGAGCCTGGGCGGCGCTGAACTCGACGATCGGCAACGCGCTGGGCCAGCCATAGCCGAGTTCGGGCCATCCCCGCTGTGCGCACGGCGTGGCCACCCAGCTGTAGCTGCGGCCTGCCTACCCCGCGGTGTGCGCGGGCGCCCGGCGGACCACCAGCTTGCCGCTGACCCCCAGGTCCCCGGCGGCGGACTGGATGTAGTTGACGAAGTCGGCTGGCGCATTGAGCAGCATCATCGAGCCGGCATGGCCGGCGACCAGCACCCGCCGTACCAACTCGGCCGCGAACGACGGCGTGCCGGACAGCAACTCACCGGCGTCCACCACCACGTCGGCGCCCGGTTCCAGGCCGAGGGAGTCCACCAAGTCGTCGGCATAGTCACGGCCGGCGACCAGCCTGGGCAGCTGCAATGTTCGGGCGCTCATGAGTCCCCTCCCACGGTTCCACCCGCCTGCCGACGCTCCCAGCCGGGCAGCGTTGCGGCGAATAACAACTGTGCAAGCCTCATTGTTTCACCTCTCCCGTGCTGGGTACAGCGTCTGGCGTGCTTTCCGGCTCGGCCGACCGGCGATGCCGGGTGGCCGGCCGCCGCCGGCTGCCGCCACCGACCGGCGCCCGAGCCGGCACCGAGCCCTCGAAGATGGTGCCGTGGAAGGCCACCTCCAGCCGGCGGTCCATGCTGCGGCCTGGGCTCACCCGGCTGGCGGCCAGCCCGCTGGCCAACAGCAGCTCGCCGTGCAGCTCGGTGATGATCTTGACGGTGCTCGGCAGCCCGTACCCGTAGCCGGGGCTGCGCTTGCGACGCTCACCGGACAGCGCCAGCTGCACCGCCTGCTGGTCATCCTCGGCCCCGATCGAGGCCAGCGTGGCCCGCAGGCCGACGCCGGCGTCGGCCACCGCGAACCGCAGTACCCCGTGCTCGGCGATCGTCTGGGCGGCCATGAACCCGATGCTGCGGGCGTGTTGGCAGACGTTGCTGCCGACCTCGCCGATGGCCAGGTGCAGCGCGCGGGCGGCCGGCTCGCTGCGCAGCGCCACCCGCTGGTAGACCAGCTCGGTCAGCCGCTCGACGTCGTGCGCGTTCCGCAGCGGCTGGATCTCCAGCAGGCTGTCGCGCAGATCTCGCTCGTTGACCCGCGGCAGGTCATGCTCGCCGCCGAACAGCTCGATGATCTGGCCGAGGCGCATCCGCGCCGCGTAGTAGGCCTGGCTCTCCGGCAGCCCGGTCAGCACCAGCCGGCTGCCCGCCCGCTGTGCCAGCAGCGCGTGAGTTGCCACACCGACCAGGTGCAACGGATCCAGCCAGCGCAGGTCGGCCAGATCCAGCTGCCGGCCGGCCGGCGTCTCGCGCACGGACAGGAAGTCCAGTCTGCGAGGTGGGCGGGCGGGCACCATGTCAGCGTCACTTTCCGAGGCGATGTTCTGCGATCTTGACTCTGCCAGATCTGACCGACAAAAACCGCTCACCGGGCAAGGTGCGACGATGACGACCGTGCGCACCCTCGCCGACGACCTCGGCAGTCCGGTCCGGCTGAACCGACCGGTGGCCTCGGTGGTCTCGCTGGTGCCGTCGCTCACCGAGGCGATTGCCGTCACCCGTCCGGAGCTGCTGATCGGGGCCACCGACTGGTGCAGCCACCCTGCCGAACTCACCGTCACCCGGGTGCGCGGCACCAAGAACCCGGATCTGAGACGGATCGCCGAGCTGACCCCGGATCTGGTGATCTGCAATCAGGAGGAGAACCGGGAACTCGACGTGCGCCGGCTGCGGTCGGCCGGCGTCGCCGTCTGGGTCACTCGGATCGAGACGCTGGCCGAGGCGTTCGGCTCGCTCAACCGGCTATTCGTCGAGGCGCTGGGCGGTCCGCGACCGGACTGGCTGCTGGCCGCCGAGCAGAGTTGGGCGGAACCACCCAGGCTGCCGCCGCTGCGCACCGTCACCCCGATCTGGCGGGACCCGTGGATGGTGGTCGGCGCTCGCACCTTCACCGGCGACCTGCTCGGCCGACTCGGCCTCGACAACATCTTCGGCTCCGGCGACGAGCGCTATCCGAAGGTGCGGCTGGCCGACCTGCTGGCCGTCCGGCCCGAACTGGTGCTGCTGCCGGACGAGCCGTACGTATTCAGCGCCACCGACGGCCCGGAGGCATTCCCCGGCATCCGCGCCGAGCTGGTCAGCGGCCGGTTGCTGACCTGGTACGGGCCGTCGCTGGCCGGCGCCCGCTCCGAGCTGGAATCGGTGCTGGGACGGTAACCAGAATCTCGTTCTCAACCGTCCGGTGAGCTAGTACCCTCAATTACTAGGACGTCCTAGTAATTGACCCTGCCGGCGGCCAGCTAGCCACCGTGCGCACCGCCTGCCCCGCCCCCGTTGGCCCGACCTGTGGAGTGACCGATGGCCGAACTGCACGTGCCCAGCAACCCGGTCCGGGTGCTGACCGCGGCTGCCCTGTTCGACGGGCACGACGCGGCGATCAACATCATGCGCCGGATCCTGCAGTCCCAGGGCGCCGAGGTGATTCACCTCGGGCACAACCGCTCGGTGGACGAGGTGGTGACCGCGGCCATCCAGGAGGACGTGCAGGCGGTCGCGATCAGCTCCTACCAGGGCGGTCACGTCGAGTTCTTCAGCTACCTGGTGCGGTTGCTCGCCGAGCGCGGCGCCGGTGACATCAAGGTCTTCGGCGGTGGCGGTGGCACCATCGTGGCCGAGGAGATCGAGCAACTGCACGCGGCCGGGGTAAGCCGGATCTTCTCCCCCGAGGACGGCCAGCGGCTGGGCCTGGCGCCGATGGTGAACACCGTCATCGCCACCAGCGACCGGCCGCTGCCGCCGGCGCCGGCCGATCTGGCACAGCGGCTGCGCGCCGGTGAGACGGCCGCGCTGGCCCGGACCATCTCGCTGCTGGAACTGGACCGGCTCGATGCCGAGCAGCTCGCCGAGCTCACCGGCCGACCCCGGTCCGGAGTGGTGCTGGGCATCACCGGCACCGGCGGCTCCGGCAAGTCGTCGCTGACCGACGAGCTGATCCGCCGGTTCCGGATCGACCAGCAGGACAAGGTGCGGATCGCGGTGCTCGCGGTCGACCCGACCCGGCGCAAGGCCGGTGGCGCGCTGCTCGGCGATCGGATCCGGATGAACAGCCTGGGCGCCGACCAGGTCTACTTCCGCTCGATGGCCACCCGCGGCAGCGGCACCGAACTGCCGCCGGCGCTGCCGAACGCGATCGCGGCCTGCCGGGCCGCCGGCTACGACCTGGTGATCGTCGAGACGCCCGGCATCGGCCAGGGTGACTCGGCGATCGCGAACCTGGCCGACTGCTCGCTCTACGTGATGACCGCCGAGTTCGGCGCCGCGTCCCAGCTGGAGAAGATCGACATGCTCGACTTCGCCGACGTGGTGGCCATCAACAAGTACGAGCGACGCGGCTCCGAGGACGCTCGCCGCGACGTCGCGCGGCAGCTGCTGCGCAACCGGGAGGCGTTCGGCAAGAGCTGGCAGGACATGCCGGTGTTCGGCACCTCGGCGGCCAGCTTCAACGATGACGGGGTCACCGCGCTCTACCAACACCTGCGTGACGCGCTCATCGGCAAGGGGCTGCCGGCGGTCGGCGGCGTGCTGGCGCCGGTCGCGGTGAAGGCCTCGACCGGGCTGACCATTCCGGTGCCGGCCAACCGGGTCCGCTACCTGGCCGAGATCGCCGACACCGTTCGGGACTATCACCGGCACACCGAGCTGCAGATCGAACTGGTCCGGCAGCGGCAGGCGCTGCGAACCGCCCGCGAGCTGGTCGGCTCGATCGACAAGCTGGACGAGGTGCTGGAGTCGGTGTCCGCCGAGGTTGACCCGTCCGTCACCAAGGAGCTCGAACTCTGGCCGCGGACGGTGGCCGACTACACCGGCGACGAGCTGGTGGTGAAGGTCCGCGATCGCGAACTGCACACCCCGCTGCGCCGGGCCACGTTGTCCGGCAACACCATTTCGCGGGTGGCACTGCCCCGCTACACCGACGACGGCGAGCTGCTGCGGTTCCTGCGCCGGGAGAACCTGCCCGGACGTTTCCCTTACACCGCCGGGGTGTTCCCGTTCAAGCGGGACAACGAGGATCCGGCCCGGATGTTCGCCGGCGAGGGTGACGCGTTTCGCACCAACCGGCGCTTCCACCTGCTGTCCGAAGGCCAGCCGGCCAACCGGCTGTCCACCGCGTTCGACTCGGTGACGCTCTACGGCCGGGACCCGGGCGAGCGGCCCGACATCTACGGCAAGGTCGGTACCTCCGGGGTTTCCATCGCCACCATCGAGGACATGAAGGTGCTGTACTCGGGCTTCGACCTGTGCGCGCCGAACACCTCCGTGTCGATGACCATCAACGGGCCGGCGCCGACCATCCTGGCGTTCTTCCTGAACACCGCGATCGATCAGCAACTGACGAAATTCCGCGACGAGCAGGGCCGGGAACCGTCGGCCGCCGAGATCGCCGAGATCCGGGCTGGCACCCTGGCCACCGTGCGGGGCACCGTGCAGGCCGACATCCTGAAGGAGGATCAGGGCCAGAACACCTGCATCTTCTCCACCGACTTCTCGCTGCGGATGATGGCCGACATCGCCGAGTACTTCGTGCGGAACCGGGTGCGCAACTTCTACTCGGTCTCGATCAGCGGCTACCACATCGCCGAGGCCGGGGCCAACCCGATCAGCCAGCTGGCCTTCACCCTGGCCAACGGCTTCACCTACGTGGAGTCCTACCTGGCCCGCGGCATGAAGATCGACGACTTCGCGCCCAACCTGTCGTTCTTCTTCTCCAACGGGATGGATCCCGAGTACACCGTGCTCGGCCGGGTGGCCCGCCGGATCTGGGCGATCGCGATGCGAGAGAGGTACGGCGCCAACGAGCGGTCGCAGAAGCTGAAGTACCACGTGCAGACCTCGGGCCGCTCGCTGCACGCGCAGGAGATGTCGTTCAACGACATCCGGACCACCCTGCAGGCGCTGAACGCCATCTACGACAACGCCAACAGCCTGCACACCAACGCCTACGACGAGGCGGTGACCACCCCGTCGACCGAGTCGGTACGCCGGGCACTCGCGATCCAGCTGATCATCAACCGGGAGTGGGGGCTGGCCGCGAACGAGAACCCGCTGCAGGGCTCGTTCATCGTCGACGAGCTGACCGAACTGGTCGAGCAGGCGGTGCTGACCGAGTTCGACCGGCTCACCGAGCGCGGCGGCGTGCTGGGGGCGATGGAGACCGGTTACCAGCGCGGCCGGATCCAGGACGAGTCACTGCTCTACGAGCAGCGCAAGCACGACGGCAGCCTGCCGATCATTGGGGTCAACACGTTCCTGGCACCGGCCGCCGGCCAGTCCGCGCCGACGCTGGAACTGGCCCGCGGCACCGAGGCCGAGAAGCGGTCCCAGCTGCAACGGCTGGCC
Source organism: Jatrophihabitantaceae bacterium (assembly GCA_045807085.1). Taxonomy (GTDB): domain Bacteria; phylum Actinomycetota; class Actinomycetes; order Mycobacteriales; family Jatrophihabitantaceae; genus Jatrophihabitans_A. Next base: position 36,404 of record JBJMIB010000037.1, on the reverse strand, counting down.
GACTTCCACGCCGAGCACCGGGACGAGGCGGCCGCCGCCCTGCGCCGGCTGCGCGATGCCGCGCACAGCGGGGAGAACCTGTTCGCGGTGCTGATGGACGCCGCTCGGGTGTGCTCGCTGGAACAGATCACCGAGGCGTTCTTCGAGGTGGGTGGCCAGTACCGGCGCAACGTATAGCCTGACGTTCCTGGGCGCGTAGTGCTGGTTCCCGAAAGATCTACCGAGCCGCTGGCGGTTAAGACAAAAGACTTAAAGACAAAAGGCTAAAGGCGCAGCGACGAGGAGTTGTGCTTTCGTCTCGGTTGCGTTGCTGGCTTGCGGTTTTGCCTTGAAGATAAAGGCAAAAGCTTGATGGGATGCCTTGCCTATCGCCGTTCGGTTCGGTAGAATCGAACATGTGATCGGGCAGCTCGGGACGGCTTCGGATGCGGAGTTGCTCGCCGCAGTCGTGGAGCTGGAAGCCGAGCTGGCCCGGCTGCGGTACCGGCAGCTTTCGGTGCTGGCCGAGCTCAACTCGCGCAACGTGCCCGGCACGCTCGGCTTTCGCGGGCTGTCGGATCTGATCGCGGCCCAACTCCGCTGCGATCGCTCCGAAGCGCGTAAGCGAGCCCAGGCAGTGGAACGCTTCGGCGCCCGCCGAAGCCTGACCGGCGAAGCGTTGCCGCCGAATCTTCCCGCCACCGCGCAGGCGTTCGCCGCCGGTTCGATCAGCGGCGAGCATGCGGCAGCGATCGGCGAGGTGGTCGAGGCGATTCCCGTGCCGGAGCGTGCCGAGCACGCCGGCCCGGTGGAGTCGACCCTGCTCGAGCATGCTCGCACGGTGGATCCGCGCACGGTTCGGCTGTTGGGCCAGCGGATCCTGGCCCACCTGGACCCGGACGGCCCCAGCCCCGACGAGCGCCGGCTGCAGCAAACCCACCGGCGACTCTCCTTGACCCGCCTCCCGGATTCGAGCGGGCTGGTGGACGGCCGGCTCACACCGGCCTGCCAGGCCATCTGGGAAGCGGTCCTCACCCCGCTCGCGGCCCAGCGGCCGGCCGACGCGCTCGGTGAGGATGACCGCAGCCCGGGTCAGCGGCTGCACGACGCCTTCGAAGAAGCCGGCCGCCGACTGCTCGCCACCGGAGAGCTGCCCGACCACGCCGGGCTACCGTGTCAGCTGATCATCACCCTGACCCTCACCGATCTGGAACGCCGAGCCGGGCGGGCCACCACCCACCACGGCGGCACCCTGACCATCGACGACGCGCTGCGGCTGGCCGCCGAAGGCAACGTCCTGCCCGCGGTGCTCGATGATGCCGGCGGCATCCTCGCCTACGGCCGCGGCCGCCGACTCGCCTCACCCGGCCAACGCAAAGCACTCTTCGCCCGCGACCGTGGCTGCACCTTTCCTGGTTGCGCCCGCCCCGCCGCCCGATCCGAGATCCACCACGCCACCGACTGGGCTCATGGCGGCCACACCGACCTCGACAGCATGGCGATCGCCTGCGGCTACCACAACAACCTGGCACCCCAACAGGGTTGGCAAACCGTCCTGCTCAACGGCGTTCCACACTGGCAACCACCACCCTGGCACCCCATCCAACAGCCCCAACGCAACCACCTCCACCACCCCGAACTATTCGCCGACGACAGAGGCCACCCCTCACGGGAGTGATCCCGGATAAACGGCATCCACTGTCCAAGCCGTTAGTGCGCGATCTCCAGATATGGCCGGTGAACTGCAGCCGCGGTCCGGCCTGCGGATCACCAACCGGTGCCGGCGCCACCAGTTCAACCGCGGCCGGGCCGACGCGATTGTCACAGCCGAGCCCGCTCAGCCACGCCCAGTCCGATGAGGGACCATATAGGAGTGGTGAGCGCCGAAGACCAGTTGGGCCGGAGCGCGTCGGACCCGCCGCCCAGCCGGCGAGTGCCCGCGCTGGTGATCGCCGCCTGGCTGGTGACAGCTGTCGTACTGGCGTTGCTCGCCATCTCGGTGCTGCACCACCTGACCGGCGCCGGCCGGGGCATGGCAGACATGAGCCACGCGCTCTACCGGGTGGGCGATGAGCCCGACGGCCCGCTGCTGTCGGCCAACCTGTTCACCGCCTGGCAGCTCGACGCGGTGGCCGACGCGGTGCTCGCGTTGCTCGCCGCCGGCTACCTGACCGCTGTCGCGCTCGCCCGCCGGCGCGGAGCGGGCTGGCCGGTTCCGTACACGCTGTCCTTCCTGGCCGGGCTGCTGGTCTGCGTGCTGGCCACCAATTCCAGCATCGCCGTCTATGACATGAGCCTGTTCACCGCGCACATGATCGGGCACCTGATGCTGGTCATGCTGGCTCCGGCGCTGCTGATGGCCGGCCGGCCGCTGAACCTGCTGCTGGCCGCCGCCGACGGCGAGCGCCGCCAGCACCTGCAGCGGATCCTGCTCGGCCCGACGGTGAGCCTGCTGACCGCTCCCCCGGTCGCGCTGGCCAGCTACACCGTGGTCATCGTCGGCACCCACTTGACCGGGCTGATGGACCAGATCATGCGCCACACCTGGGCCGGCCAGCTGGAACACCTGGCCTACCTGGTGCTCGGCTGCCAGTTCTTCGTCGTGGTGATCGGTGATCCGCCGATCCGCTGGAAGCTGGCCGCGCCGGCCCGGTTGTTCATGCTGGCGTTGTCGATGGCGGTGGACACGTTCACCGGCATCGTGCTGCTGCAGAGCAGCACCGCGGTCGCCATGAGCCCGCCGCCGGGCGCGCATGTCAACCCGCTGACCGACACCCAGACCGGCGGCGCGATCATGTGGTTCGGCGGCGACGGGATCATGGCAGTGATCATGGTGGTCACCGCCATCGGATGGATTCACCGGCCGGAATGGGCACGCCGGGAGCCGGCCGGCTGGCTGGAGCAAGCCCGCCGGGCCAACTTCGCCGCGCATGCCGGCCTGGATCGCCCGGACGCGGATCAGGCCGGCCCGGCCGAGTCGAGCCCGGCCCAGCCAGGCTTGGACGAGCCGGACTTCGACGACGACGAACGCCGGCTCGAGCAGTACAACGCCTGGCTGCGCAAGCTCAACTCGACCGGCTGAGCGCCGGCCTCAGCCGGTGGTCGCTGGTCCCGGCACCGGCCTGGTCAGCGGCACCCGCGCCGGTTCCCTGGCGGGGGTGCCGGCGGCCGGCGCCAGGTAGGTGGCCCGCACCACCGCACGCTCGCGCCACAGCTGGTAGAGCGCCATGGTGAAGATGTACGAGCCGATCAGGTTCGCGATCGCGTGCCACCAGATCCGGTAGGTCCACAGGCCGGGGCCGGCGGGCAGCGTCCCGAACCAGGTGGACAGGCCGATCGCCTGCTTGGCGCCGAGGGCCACCGACAGCGTCAGCGACAGGTGCTCCAAGCCGTGGATGCCCTGCATCCAGACGCCCATCCTGCCCCACTTGCGGGTCCGGGTCTGCCGAGCCCGGTAGGTGATCACCATGACGCCGGCCATGCCAGCCAGGAAGATGAAGTTGCCGGTCAGGTGCAGGATCTCCATGCCCAGGGAGGGCTTGGAGGTGTCCACCTGGCCGAAGCCCTTGGCCAGGCCGGTTCCCCATGGCGTCATCCACGGCTTGGCATTGGGATGACCGACCCAGTAGGCAGCCTGCGCGATGTGCTCCTGCAGGTGCCCGAGCTGGCCGACCACGCCGATCAGGATCAGGCTCAACGCGCCCTGGTAGACCCACGGCCGAGCGCCGCGGTTGGCGAACGCAAGCACGCCGACCGCCGCCCACATCAGCATCGCCCAGGCCAGCAGCAGGAGCGCGCCGGCGGTGTCCCAGCCCGACACCATGGTCATGTTTCCCATCGCCAACTCCTCCGAAGACCGCGCGGCGCGCATTGCTGCCGTTAGCTGGTGCCAGGGTTTCAGTCGCCGAGCGGCCGGCATTCTTTCAACTTGCGGACTTCCGACCTGCCGCACCGATCGCATCACCGTGCTCCGCGAGCACGTCCGAGCAGCCTGACCAGCTCGAACAACCTCACACGGCCCACCGGGATGCCGACCACACGACGAAGCGGTCAACGCCCGCGACTCGGTTGGCGCAGACCGACTGTCGCTACACTGAGCCTGCCCGAACCAGCGGCTCCTTTCCCGTACCGCCGCCGGGAGTTGCCATGCGACTGACGGAGATCCGCCTTTCGGACGGCCGAGAGCTGCATTACTACGATGCCGATGGCGCGCCGCGGCGAGACGGCGCGGTCGACCAGCGCGGGCTGCCACCGGTGAGCAACCGGTCCGAGCTGCGGCACGATCCGCTGCTGGACCAGTGGGTGATGGTGGCCAGCCATCGGCAGGATCGCACCTACCAGCCCTCGGCGCGGGAGTGCCCGCTCTGCCCGTCCCGGCCCGGGCAGCACACCGAGATCCCGGCTCCCGATTACGAGGTGGTGGTCTTCCAGAACCGGTTCCCGGCGCTGTCGCCGACCCCGGCCGATTCGACCGGTTGGCAGCATGGCAGCCTGCTGACCAGGCCCACCGCCGGCAGCTGCGAGGTCGTCTGCTTCACCTCCGACCACAACACCGCGGTCGCCGAACTGCCAGCGGGCCAACTGGAACTGGTGGTGCAGGCCTGGTGCCACCGCAGCCAGGCGCTGGCCCAACTGCCCGGCGTGGCGCAGGTGTTCTGCTTCGAGAACAGCGGCACCGACATCGGGGTCACGCTGGACCACCCGCACGGTCAGATCTACGCCTACCCATTCGTCACGCCGCGGACCGCCCGGATGCTCAGCTCGGTCGCCGAATACCGTTCTCGCACCGGGCGGAACCTGTTCGAGGACCGGCTCGCCGACGAACTCGACGAGGGCCACCGGATCGTGCTGCAGACCGGCTGCTGGACGGCGTTCGTGCCGCACGCCGCGCGTTGGCCGTACGAGGTGCACGCCTATCCCAACCATCGGGTGCCGGACCTGGCCGCGCTGGACGACCGGGCGCTGGCCGAACTACCGTTCGTCTACTCCGACCTGCTGGGCCGGTTCAGCAGGCTGTTCGACCGTCCGGCGCCCTACATCGCCGCCTGGCACCAGGCGCCGACTGCCAGCCGGGACGACTTCGCGCTGCACCTGGAGCTGTTCACCACCCGGCGGACCTCGGGCAAGCTGAAGTACCTGGCTGGCAGCGAATCCGGCATGGACGCCTTCGCCAACGACATCCGGCCAGAGGACGCCGCGGCCCGGCTGCGCGAGCTCGGCGAGCCGGTGCTCGGCAGCAACCGGTGACCGAGTCCGGGTTCGGCAGCCGGCTCGATGCCGAGCGGGCCGGCACCGGCGAGCTGCTGGCCGCACTGCGCCGGGATCTGGACCAGCTCATCGCCGCGGCCGATGGCGCCAATGCCGACGACGAGCACGACCCGGAGGGCGCCACCATCGCCTTCGAGCGAGCCCAGCTGAGCGCATCCATCGCCCAGGCCGAGCAGCGGCTGATCGACCTGAACCGGGCCTGGCAGCGACTGCGGGACGGCAGCTACCTGCGCTGCGAGCGATGCGGTGGCGAGATCGGCGAGCAGCGGCTGCTGGCCCGGCCGGCCACCCGGCGCTGCGTCCGCTGCGCCTGAGCTGCCAGCGCTGATCGGGCTATCAGCGCTCGCTGAGCAGCGCGTCGGCCCAGGGATACTCCCGCAGCATGGTGGCCAGTAATCCGGCCAGCTCGGCGGCATGCGCGGCGGACTGCTCGTCACCCCGCGCGGACAGCACCGCGCCAGTCCAGGCCCGGGTGGCGGCCAGCACCGACGGGTCCTCGGTGAGCACCGCGGCCGCCACCGCGTGCAGCCCCTGGTCGATGCAGGTGCGAACCACCTCGGCCGGGCTGTCCGGACGCCGGCCCGCTGCCAGCCGAGCGCCGAACGGCTGCCAGCGCGCGGCGATCTCGAGCCGCATGCTGGAGTGCTGCTCACGCAGCGCGGCCAGCTCGCCGGCCAGCTCCCGGGGCAGCGGAGCCACCGGCCGCACCGCCAGCGGCAGCCCATCCAGGGCGTGCACCGCGCCGCGCGCCGAGGATGCCCAGGCGGTGGCGCCGAGCGCGTCCGCCCGACGGGCGTCCAGGCCGAACGCGGCACCGCCCACCACTGTCGGCACGCCGGCCGCCGAACTGGCCTCGACGAACCGGCGGCTGGTGGGCAGGCTGGACAGCACCGAGCCGCTGATCGCGGTCGCGTCCGGGCCGAGTTCGTGCAGGTATCGGCTCAGCCGCAGCGAGGACACTCCGGCACCGAGCACCGTGGTCTCCCAACCGGCGGTCCGGAAGGCCAGCGCGATCAGGGTGATCGGCAGCGCGTGCCACTCCCGCTCGGCGCAGGCCAGCACCACGTGGCCGCGCCGGCGCGGCAGCGGCGCCAGGTGCTGGCGCACCGCCTCGGCTGCCGCCATCGCCACCTGGGTGGCGGCGTGTTGCCGCGACACGGTCCACTCGGCCCGCTGCCAGCGCAGCCCGACCTGGTGCTGGGACGGCACGATCACCTGATCGATCACGCCGAGCGGATCCGCGCCGTCGGCCAGCATCCGGCGCACCACGGCCCGGCCAGCCGCCGGATCCATCGCGGTCACCGCATCGGAGAACTCCTCGACGCCGGCTGCGGCAACCGCGGTCACGGTCCGCACTCGACGGCCAGGGCCAGGAGGTCCTCATGGCCCTGACCGTCGAGAAAGTCCATCACGTCCTGCTCCAGCGCCTCGGCCAGCACCAGCGGGCCGGTGCCGGCGTACCGGGCGGCTAGCCGCATCAACCGGTCCAGGCCGTACTGACCGGTCGGGCCGATGCCGTCCACGATGCCGCTGGTGACCAGCAGCAGCATGTCGCCGCGCTCCACCTCGATCCGGGCGTAGCTGGAGGCGTTCGGGTCGGCCAGTTCCGGGAACCGCACCGGCTGGACCACCCCGTCGGTGCCGATCAGGATCGGTCGTACCGTTCCGCTGCGGCCGATGTCGATGGTCGCGTGGCCACCACCGGGCGAAAGCTGCACCCGGGCGTAGCACAGGCTCACCTCGACGTCAGGCACCTCCAGGTGCAGCGCGTCCGCGGTGGCGCTGAGCACCGAGTCCGGGCGGCGGGAGAACCGGGCCGCGGTGCGCACGCTCTGCCTGGCCTGGATGGCGGCCGGTGCCGAACTGATGCCTGGCCCGCGCACCGAGCCGCAGACCAGGGACAGGTCCTCGGCGGGGCCGAATGCGTCATAGAAGTCGCCGCCGATGTCCAGATGCTCAGCCGCCGCCCGGTAGCTGGCGGCCAGCCGCAGGCCGGGCGCTTCCGGCAGCGCGGGTGGCCGGAGCGCATTCCGCAGCGCGTCGGTCAGCTCTGCCCGAGCCCGGTACAGCCGGGCCGAATCCAGCGACAGCGCGGCCCGCCGGGCTACCTCCTCGGCCGCCGAGACATCTCGCACCGTGAAGCCGCGCCCTTCGCCGCGCAGCAGCACCAGGAAGCCGATCACCGCCCCCCGGCTGAGCAGCGCCAGGCCGAGCGCGTCGGCCGGCCGGAGTCGCTTGGCCTCCTCCCGCAGCGCCTCGTGCGGAATCAGCCCGTCCAGGCCGTCTGGCACGAGCCGGTCCACCGCGACGTGCAGCAGTTCGGTCTCGCCGGTCTGCATCAGCGTCTGCAGGGTGTGGAAGCCGCTCAGCTCGGGCACCGCGATGTCGGTCAGGTTGCGTGGATTCTCACCGCCGTACAGCTCCACCCGCAGCGCGGACGAGTCGAGCAGGCCCACCATCGCCCAGTCGACGAAGTCGGCGCAGAGAATGTCGAGCAGCCGCAGCACGGAGCGGCGGACGTTCAGGGAGCCGGCCATCGCCGAGCTGACCTCGGAGATCAGCGCCGACCGGCGGCGGGCCGTCGCCAGCAATCGCTGTTCCACCGGCTCACCAGCCGCGGGACGAACCATTGCCTGACCTGCCATCAAGGAACCAGCCCTCTTCGGGTAGCTGGACTCTACCCCGTGCCTGTTCAGCCCCCCGGACGATTGCCGTATTACCGGCTATAAGCGGGCATGACGGCTGGGCGGATTCGGCGAACGGCTAGGCCGATTCGGCCGCCGGCTCGGCCGGGTCGTCGACGGACGGAGCCGGTTCGACCACGATCTGGTCCCGGCCGGCCCGCTTGGCCGCGTACAGGCAGCGGTCGGCGGCGCGCAGCAGCTCCGACGGCTCGGCCGGGTCGCCGAAGGCCAGCCCGATGCTGGCGGTGATCCGCAGGTCGGCATCGACCTCGTCCAGGGTCAGCGTGCGCAGCCGCAGCAGCAACTGCTCGGCCAGCCGGATCGCCTCAGCCCGGCTGGTGCCCCGGCTGAGCTGGACGAACTCCTCGCCGCCCAGCCGTGCCACCAGCAGGTCCGGGCCGGTGCCGACCTCCTCCAGCGCGAGCGCCACCCGGCGCAGCACCTCATCGCCGGAATCGTGGGAGTAGCTGTCGTTCACCCGCTTGAAGTGATCCAGGTCGAGGATGGCCAGCGCGACCGTCTGGCAGGCAGGATCGTCCCGGCCGGCAAGGTCGACGCGGCTGGCCGCGGCGGCCAGCCAACGCTCCACCCGGCGCCGGTTGGCGATGCCGGTGAGCGGGTCGGTCAACGCCAGCTTCTCGAACTCCGCGGCCCGGCGGCGCTCCTCGTCGGCCAGTTGCACGGTGCTGATCTCGGTGACCGCACGGTCGCCCTCCACCGAACGCAGCCGCTCGTAGATCTCCAGGTGCTCCAGGATCGCCTGGTAGGCCGGCTGCCAGCGCTGCTGGGCGGCCAGCACCCGGGCGCGCAGCTTCAGGTCGCGGCAGCCGACCCAGGATGCCTTGGCCGCCCAGGAGGTCCGACGTGGGTGCTCCAGCAGGGCCCACGCCTCGTCCGGCTGGCCCAGTGCCAGCTTGATCTCGGCGAAGGTCAGCCAGGGATCGCCCAGCACGTCGGTGCAGTGCAGTTGCTGCTCCAGATCCAGCGCGTACTCAAGGCAGTAGTGCGCGGTGGTCAGCTCGCCGAGGGCCAGCCGGGATCGGCCGATCGAGTCCAGGGTGAGCGTGGAGGACAGCTCCGGGTGCCGGCGCAGCAGCGCGGAAACCGCGTCGGCGAACTCGGCGGAAATGGCCAGGTCGCCGCACTCGGCCGACACCTCGGCGAAGTTGGCCAAGGTGGCGGCCAGCAGCAGCCGGTCACCATGTGCGCTGATCTCCGCGGCGGCATGGTGCACCAGCGCGTAGTCGACATTGGTCCGGCTCATGCCGATCAGCGCCGAGACCATCAGCGCCTCGGCCCGCCAGTGCAGCGCCTGCCCGTCCGGCCAGCCGGCCAGCGCCTGCCGGATCCAGTTTCCGGCCTCGGTCCGCTCGCCGAGCCGGTCCACGGTGGTGGCCAGCACCAGCCGGGTGCGGCCGGCCAGCGCCGACTGGGGCGGCACCCGATCCAGCATTGCCAGCAGTTCCGCCTTGGCGGTGGTGGCCTCACCGCACCGGCTGCGTACCTCGATGGCGATCAGCTCGGCCTGCCCGGCGATGTCGTCCCGGCCGGCCTGCCGGGCCGCCTCGGCGAGCGCGGTGGCCTCGCCGACGAGTCCGTTCAGGCTGTAGTAGAGCCGTTCCTCGATGCAGCGGGCATGTTCATCCAGAGCGCTCTCAGACTGGTGCGCGGCCAGCTCGTAGCACGGTTGCCAGCTCGTTTCGACCTGTCGCCGGGCACCTTGAAGTCCGAGCATGGTGGCCTCCTGCCCCCTCGTCCGGGCCGGGCCACGGCGCCGGACGATTCCTTAGATACCCCTATCGGCTGCCGGGGCCGCGAGCTGAGCGGTCCGCCGGAGTCAGCGTCGGGCACCATGGACGCCATGGCAGGCCAACCGGAGCAGCGCCCCGACCCCGACCGGGCGCACCGCGAAGGCTGGCAACCGGTTCCGAAATACCTGCCGCCGATGCTGGCCACGCTCGGCGAGCTGCCGCCGATCGCCCAGGACGAGCGTTGGGCGTATGAGATGAAGTGGGACGGCATGCGCGCCATCGTCCGGCTCGACCAGGGCCGGATCACCATCTTCAGTCGCAACGACCGTGACGTCACCGTCAGCTATCCCGAACTGCTGCCGCTGGCCGAGGACTTCGGCACCGAGCAGGCCATCCTGGACGGTGAGATCGTCGTCTTCGACCCGCTCGGCCGGCCCAGCTTCAGGCTGTTGCAGGACCGGATGCACATCGGCTCGGCCGCCCAGGCCCGCGCGCTGACCAAGACCCGCCCGGTGGTGCTGCTGGCCTTCGACCTGCTGCACCACGACGGTGGGTCGCTGCTCGCCCTGCCGTATGTCGAGCGGCGGGCCCGGCTGGAGCGGCTGGAACTGACCGGCCCGGCCTGGCGCACGCCGGCGGCCTTCGCCGGCACCGGCGCCGAGGCGGTGCGCACCAGCAAGGAGCTGGGCCTGGAGGGGGTGCTGGCCAAGCGGCTTGACTCGCCCTACCGGCCAGGAAAGCGCAGCCGCGACTGGGTGAAGGTGAAGAACATCTCCGCCCAGGAAGTCGTGATCGGCGGTTGGATCCCCGGCAAGGGCAACCGCATCGACACCATCGGCGCGCTGCTGCTCGGCCTGCCCGGCCCCGATGGACTGACCTATGTCGGCAAGGTCGGCACCGGCTTCACCCGGCGGATGCTGGACGAACTGAGCCCACGGTTGGCTCGGCTGGAACAGGCCGGCTCGCCGTTCGTGCCGGCCGTGCCCCGGCCGGACAGCCGGGACGCGCACTGGGTGACGCCGCGACTGGTGGGCGAGGTGGCCTTCGGCGAGTGGACCGGCGACGGCCGGCTGCGCCATCCGTCCTGGCGCGGGCTGCGCCCGGACAAGGACGTGGCCGAGGTACGCCGGGAGGGTTGAGCCGGCCGTCCACCGTCCGGTCAGCTCGGGGCCGGCCGCGGCTGCCGTTCGCCGTCGATCGTGAGATCCACCTTCTCGTTGTAGAAGCAGATCAAACCGGCGATCGGCAGTAGCTGCCAGGTCGGAAAGTCGTAACACCAGGCAACGTCGGCATGCAGCCGGTCGCCCAGCCGGGCCGACCAGTAACCGGTGGTGCTGCCCTTGTACGGGCAGGCGGTTTCGGTGTCGCTGGGCACCAGCTGGCTGAAGTCCACCTCGGTCCGGTTCAGGTAGTACCGGGTCGGCAGCCCAGTCTCGAACACCAGCACCGGCGAGTGCGACTCGGCCAGCAGCACCCCGTCCAGCTCCACCCGGACGGCGCGGGTGGAACGGATCGCGTCGACCCGGGTGTAGGGGCACCGCGGATGCACGAAGATCTGCTCGTCCTCCTCGAACCAGGCGTCCAGCGCCGCCCAGTCGAAGCGTGCCAGGCCGGCCAGCTTGCCGATGCCGAACACCGCGACAGCGCCGGGCTGTTCTCGATCACCGACCCGCAGGCCATGCTGCCTGCCGGTGCCGATGCTGAGCCGGCGCTCGGTGAGTTCGTCGTGCAGCAGGTCGGCGGCCACATCGGCCAGCGGGATGTAGTACTGCGGGTAGTGCGGGCGCTCCCAGACGTAGCTCGCGTTGCGGGTGTCGAAGACGGTCCGCCCGCCGAGCACGCCCCGGACCCGGCGCGGCGCCGGCTGGACATGCCCGGTCGGCACGATCAACGCGGGGTATCCGGACATCGCTTCACCCTCCCAGCCCTCAGGCCTGACTCGTTTGCATCGACGGTCGCTGCCGCCGGCTGATCAGGATCGACACGTAGGCCAGCGCGCCAACCGGCAGCGGGAACCAGAAGTTGAACACCCGCCAGGTCAGCACGCCGAGCACCGCCACCACCGAGCTGGCTCCGAAGCTGATCAGCAGCGGCACCAGCGAACTTTCGACCACGCCCAACCCGGCGGGGCTGATCGGCAGCGCAGCGGCCACCTGCGCGATACAGAACGCGACGCCGACCAGCGCGATATTGGGTGAATCGCCGAAGGCCCGCAACGCCGCCCACAGCGAGAGCAGGTCGAAGACCCAGTTGCCGAGCGAACCCGCCACCGCCCAACCGAGCCGGCCCGGCTGGCGCAGCAACTCGGACAGCCGCGCGGCCAGCTCGTCGACGAACCGGCCGAGCCGCTCCGGAGTCAGGCTCGGCAGCCAGCTGAACAGCCGGACGGCAACCCGCCGGACCACCGCCGGACGTCGCTCCAGCAGCACCACGAACCCGATCACGAATCCGACGATCAGGCCGCCGGCGGCGGCCAACAGCCAGTTCGAGGTGGTCGGCCCGTACAGCATCACCTTCAGCAGCAAGAAGCCGCCCAGCATGGCCTGCAGCAGCATGCCGGACAACAGCGACTGGGACACCTTGACGAAGCCGGACTCCACCTCGCCGACGCCCTCCTCGGCGAGCAGCTCGTAACCCAGCGCGGTGCCCGCCACCGACCCCGCCGGCACCGCGTGGCTGAGCGCCACCGTCACCATGTCCACCCGCAGGATCCGGCCGAAGCTCGGCCGCCGGGCCGGCTGGATGAGCACGTAGGTGACCAGGCTGAAGCACAGCAGCGAGGCGATCTCGCCGGTGCAGGAAACGATCAGCCAGCCGATCGCCGCGCCATGCAGTTGCTGTACGTCGTCCAGCGCCTGGCTCACTCGCGGCGTCAGGAAGAAACCCGCCACCACCAGGGCGAGCAGGCCCAGGCCCCAGCGCACCGGGTGAAAGCGGACCCTCGTTGAAAACGACATCTAGTCCGCTGCTCCACCGGCCGGCTGGACGGCGGTTGCCGCGGCCTGCGGCAGCTCGCCCCGCAGCACCGCGATCAACCTGACGGTGGCATCCTGCCAGCCCCACCGCTCGCGTACCCAGCGCTGGCCGGCCGCGCCGAGCTGGCGGCCCCAGTCGGGGTCGGCAAGTATTCGCAGCATCGCGGCCGCGAGTTCGGCCGGCTGGTCCGGACGCACCAGCAGGCCGGTCCGGCCGTCGAGCAGCGAGGCCGGGCTGCCGCCGGAGCGGCCCACCACCACCGGCAGCCCGGCCGCGGCAGCCTCCAGCGTGGAAAGCCCGAGGCCCTCGGTCTGCAGCCCACGCCGGTCGTCCCGGCAGGCCAGCACGAACAGATCCGCCGCGTCGTAGTGCGCCGCCAACTCCGCGGCCGGCACGCTGCCGGTCAGCACCACCGAGTCGGCGAAGCTCCGGCGGGCCTGCTCGGTGAGCCGGCCGCGCATCGGCCCGTCGCCGACGATCAGCAGCTTGGCCGTCGGAAACCGGCCCAGCACCTCCGGCCAGGCCCGCAGCAGCATGTCCTGGCCCTTGCGCCGGACCAGCCGGGAGACGCTGATCACCACCGGCCCGGTGCCGAGCTGGTAGCGACGCCGAATCCGATCGCCGCCCGCGTCCTGGCCGAACCGTTCGGCGTGCACGCCACCGGCCAGCCGCACCAGCGGCGTGCGCGGGTGGATACCGGCGCGCAGTTCGGGCAGCGTCGCCTCGCTCAGGTAGGTGACCGCGTCCAGGCCGCGGCTCACCCCGCGCAGCGCCAACCGGGTCGGCCGGGCCCGGACCCAGCCGATCTCCTGACCATGCGTGGAGGCGACCAGCCGGGTCAGGCCGGATCGCCGGATCACCGGCGCGTACATGCCGAACGGCGCCAACGCGGTGATCCAGCCGACGGTCAGCCGGTGCTTGGCGACCAGTCGCGGCAGGCCGGCGAACAGCGCGTAGCCGTGCCGCCGGATCACCGGAAAGTCCAGTCCGGCGTCGAACTCGGCCGCACCCGGCCAGGCCGGTGCCACCACCACCAGTTGCTCGGCCGGCAGCCGGCGGACGAACTCCCAGGTGAAGGTCTGCACGCCGCCATGCTCCGGCGGGAAGTGTCCGGTCACGACGAGGGTCCGGGGCAGCTCCGTGCCGGTCATCGGGCCGGGCTCCGCCCGATCGAGCTGGCCAGGCCGGCGTCGGCCTGCATCTTCTCGATCGCCTCCACGATCCGCTGGGCCAGCGTGTCGGCGGCCGGCATCCGCTCCGAGTCGGCCGTGACCGAAACGCAGAACTGGCCGGCCCAGCCGAGCGAGCCGACCGCGAGCGGCACCCGCTCGGCCAGCGGCAGGATCGGGTACACGTCCTGGATCGGCGCGCCGGCCAGGCTCAGCGGCACCGAGGGGCCGGGCATGTTCGAGACGATGGCGGTGAAGTGCCGGCCCCGATAGACCCCGCGCGCCGCCAGCCGGTGCAGCGGCGGCGGCAGCAGGCCGAGCAGCCGGACCACCGCGGCCGCGCCGAGTGGTCGGGCCGAGCGCCGGCGCGGTTCGGCAGCCCGGTGCACCGCCCGCAGCCGGTCCAGCGGCGGCATCGCCGCCAACGGCACGTCCAGCCGCAGCGCGGCGGTCAGGTTGCCGGGTTGAGCGAGCCGGCCGGTGCCGGGCGGCGCCGGCGCCCGGGTGGTCACCGGCACCGCTGCCCGCAGCCGCTGCCGGCTCAGCCCCCGGCATTCCAGCTGGGCCAGCGCGTCGCCGGTCGCCGACAGCAGCACGTCGGTCACCCGGGTGCCGGTGCGGCGGGCCAGTTGCAGCACCGGCTCGAGCGGTGTCATCGCGCATCGAAAGGTCCGGCGGCCGGACAGCCGCCCGCTGAACGGCAGCCGGTCCGCCGGTCCGTCCAGGGCCAGTTGGCCGATGCCGAACAGCGCGAGCGCGGCCCGCGCGACCGGGCTGGGGCTGGGCAGGCCGGACAGGTCCGGCGCCGGTAACGCCGGCTCGAACAGCTCGCGCAGGATGTCCACCACGCCGAGGCCGTCGGCGAACGCGTGGTGCATCACCGCCACCGCGGCTGCCTGGCCCGGGCCGACGTCCGGCACGAACCACAGCCGCCACCTCGGCCGGTCCGGATCCAGCTCCAACTCGGTCAGCCGGGATACGAAATCGACCAGCGCAGCCCGGCCGCCACCGGCCAGCCGGTGCTCGCTGACGTGCCGTTCGATGTCCACCGGCACCGTCTGCCACCGGGCGTGCCGCCATCGGCCGGCCGGCCGCAGCCGCTGCTGGAAGCGAGGCATCGCCGAGATCCGCTCGGCGAACAGCCGGCGGAACCGGGCCAGCTCCAGCTCGCCATCGGCCGTGCTCAGATCCAGCAGGACGAAGCCGCCGACCGGCTGCTGGACGGTGCGCGTCTCGACCCGCAGGAAGAACTCGTCGGCGGCCGCGACCCTGGTGCCGGTCCGGGTCGAACGCCAACGGTTGGCTGCCACCGCGCGGATCCACTCCCATCCAGCCGCGATGGCCACGATCGCGCCACCTGCTGCCACATCGAGAACGTAGTGATTGCCGGTCGCTATTACCACCGCCGTAGTGACCAGCAGATGCAGCGCGGCGAGGGAACAGCCCAGCCGGCTGACGCCGGCGCGCAGGCTGACCACGGTCACCCAGACCGCCCAGCCGACGTGCAGGCTGGGCATCGCCGCGTACTGGTTGGCCGAGGAGGCGACCGTCCCGCCGCCCCAGGACAGCACCGGATGGTTGCGCGCCACGATGTCGACGAAGCCGCTGCCGGTCAGCAGCCGCGGCGGCGTGGTCGGCCACTGCCAGAAGCACAGCAGTGCCAGCAGGGTGCTGGCAGCCAGCGTGTTGCGGGCCCACGGATAGCTGCGCGGCCGCCGCCACCAGAGCCAGCCGAGCACCGCGAAGGTCGTCGCGATATAGGTGGTGGCGTACTCCCAGGCGGACAGCCAACCCAGCACCGGCTGGCGGCCCAGCCAACGGTTGCTGGCCAACTCGATGTCCAGATGCAGCCAGCGTTCGGAGTCCAGCAGCGCCTGGCCGCGCGCGTCGGCGCTGGGCAGCCGCACCGAGACGGCGTGGGTGATCAGCAGGTAGCCGGCCCAGATGGCCAACCCGATGCCGAGCTGGCGCAGCCCGGCCAGCGACCGGCCGGCCAGCGGCCGGTTGCGCCGGCCGACGGCCTCGGCCGCCGCCGATGCCGGTTGCAGGCAGCCGGATCCGACCACGGCGGTCGGTTCGCCTGTGCTCACCGGGCAGTCCTCACCTGATCGGGTGGGCCGCTGTTCGCCTCGACATCTTTCCTACCCGGCGTCGGAATGGCTGCGCAATCGGCAGATCGGCAACGTGGCAGCTGCTCAGACCGGCTCCCAGGCCAATGCCAGCAGCAGCTTCAGCCGGTAACCGGGATCATCGAGGTCGTCGCCGAACAGCTCGCGCAGCCGGCCCATCCGATACCGGACGGTCTGCGGGTGGATCCGCAGCTCGGCGGCCGTCGCCCGCCGGTCTCCCCCGTGCAGCAACCAGGACCGCAGGGTTTGCCGCAGGCTGCCGCGCGAACCGGCCGGCAATCCCTCCAGCGGTTGCAGGCATTGTCGGCGCAGCGCCTGCAGCAGCCGCGGGTCGTTGTGCACGATGATCGCATCCAGGTGCTCGTCGGCGAACAGCGGATCGGCGCTGAGCACCTTCTCCTGCCGCAGCCTGGCCGCGATGCTGGCGACCCGGACGCTGGCCGGCAGCTGCGCCAGCGGGACCGGATGGCCGACGGTCGCCGAGGCACCGCGCAGCTCCGCGGCCAATCGCTGCCGCCGACCGGGCGCGTCCGGCTCCGGCACGATCGCGCCGAGCAGGCCGCCGTGCCGCATCCGCAGGCAGGACCGATCCAGCCGGCTGATGGCCGCGGCGCCGGCCTCGCTCTGCCGGCCGACCAGCACCACCGCCGCGGTCGCCGGCAGCCGCCAGCCGGCGCGCAGCGCCGCCGTCCGGACCGCCTGGCTGTCGCCGCGGTCGGACAGCAGCAGTTCGACCAGCTCGTCGCGGCACTGTTCCCGGGCCGCGGCCGATTCCGACTGCTCGCTCAGGTAGCCGGCGGCCGAGGCCGAGGAGAGCTGGTCGACGAAGCAGAACACCGACTCGGCCAGCGCGGTCAGGCCCTCCGGCGGCAGGCCGTGCCGCAGCGCCTGCCGGGAGATCAGCCGCCAGGTCTGCCGGGCGCCCAGCTGGTAGGCAGCCAGCAGCGTCCCGATCGGAATGCCCTGCTGCCACTGGATCCGACCGATCTGCTCGAAGATGATCGGATCCGCCGCCTGTGCCAGCACCGCGTCGGTGGTGGCGTTCTGGCTGAGCACCTGCTGGGCGATCCGGACCAGTGTGCAGACCACCCCTTCGGCGGCCAGCGTCACCTCGGAGCGGTGCTCGGCGAGGAACTGCGAGTACTCCGGCATCAACCGGTGTAGCTGCCCGGAGAGCTCGTCGATCAACTCCGGGACGGCCGGCCGCAGGCTGGGGACCATTGCCTCCAGTTGGGCAACCGCGGAGTCGGAATCGCCGGCCATCTTTACTTTGTAGCGCGGGGATGCCTGGATTTGTAAAACTGTGATAGGAACGGTGCCGCAACTTGCTACCTGACGGGCAGATCTTCGCCCGCGGAACGGAAAGAATGGATGTGTCATCGGGTAGGAACCAGCTGCCGGTCATGACCGATGGGAGCTGCCCGTGACCTCGTCACCGATGGCCGCCTCAGCGGCGGAGTTGTCGCGACAGCGGCAGGCGGAGAACTTCCCGGTGTCGCTGCGGGTGCTGCCCCGGCAACTGCGGCAGGATCTCGTAGCGGTGTACGACGTGGTCCGGGTGATCGACGATCTTGGCGACGAGGCAGCCGGTGACCGGCTGGCGCTGCTGGACGGTTTCGCCGCCGATCTGCACCGGGCCTTCGCCGGTGAGCAGCCGGAGATCGAGGTGCTGCGCCGGCTGCTGCCGACGATCCGCCGCCGCCAGCTGTCCGAGCAGCCGCTGCTCGACCTGATCGAAGCCAACCGGCTGGACCAGCGAACCACCCGCTATGCCAGCTTCGAGGATCTCATCGGATACTGCAGGCTCTCGGCGGTGCCGATCGGCCGGCTGGTGCTGCGGATCTTCGGCCGGCCCGAGCCGGAGCTGGCCGCGCTGGCCGACGACGTGTGCGTCGCGCTGCAGATCCTGGAGCACTGCCAGGACGTGGCCGAGGACTACCGACGGGGGCGGATCTACCTTCCCCAGCAGGACCTGCGGGCCTTCGGGGTGGCTCCGGCGGAACTGGCCGGTGAGCAGGCCGGGCCGCGGCTGCGCGCGCTGATCGACACCGAGGTCAGCCGCTGCGAGCGGCTGCTGGACGCTGGCGACGAGCTCGTCGGCCGGCTGCACGGCTGGGCTCGGCTGGCCATCGCCGGCTACCTGGCTGGCGGCCGGGCCACCGTGGCCGCCATCCGGCGCAGCGGCGGGGACACCCTGGCTTCGGTACCGAAGCCACGGCGCGGCAGCATCGCCTGGCATGCGTTGCGGGCGCTGGCGCCGCGACTGGGCCGGGCGCGCCGGTGAACGCTCAGCTGGCCGACGCGTTCGCCACCACCGAGTCGATTACCCGGACCCAGGCGCGCAATTTCTACTACGGCATCCGGCTGCTGCCCAAGGCCAAGCGCACCGCGTTGTGCGCGGTATACGCGCTGGCCCGGCGGATCGACGACATCGGCGACGGCGATCAGCTGACCGCCGAGCAGAAGCTGCGTCAACTCACCGAGCTCAGCGGCCAGTTGGACAGCATCGACCGGGCCGCCGAGTCGGCCGATCCGGTGCTGGTCGCGGTGGCCGAGGTCAGCCGGCACTTCCCGATTCCGCTCGGCGCCTTCCAGGAGTTGATCCAAGGCGTCCAGCTCGACGTGCGGGGCAGCCGCTATAACACCTTCGAGGAGCTCACCCAGTACTGCCGCTACGTCGCCGGCTCGATCGGCCGGCTGTGCCTGGGCGTGTTCGGCGGCACCGCCGATCCGGCGGCGTCGCGGTATGCCGACGCATTGGGCATCGGGCTGCAGCAGACCAACATCCTGCGTGATATTCGGGAGGACCTGCTGATCGGCCGGATCTACCTGCCGGCTGAGGACCTCGACCGGTTCGGCGTGCGGCTGCGGCTGGCCGACGACGGCCGGCTTGCCGATCCGGACGGCCGGCTTGCCGAGCTGATCCGGTTCAGCGCCGAACGCGCCGGCGGCTGGTACGACCAGGGCCTGCGGCTACTGCCGCTGCTGGATTGGCGCAGCCGGAGCAGCTGCGCCGCGATGGCCGGCATCTACCGGCAGCTGCTGGCCCGGATCACGGCCGATCCGACGCTGGTGTTCGGCGGCCGGCTCAGCCTGTCCGGCACCGACAAGGGCCGGATCGCCGTCCGGGCACTGCTGGGCACGCCGGCATGAGCAACGGACGGGTCGCAGTCATCGGCGGTGGGCTGGCCGGTATCACCGCCGCGCTGCGCTGCGCCGACGCCGGCCGGCCGGTGCTGCTGCTGGAGGCGGCCAAGCTGGGTGGCTTGACCCATTCCTTTCCGCGCGGGCAGCTGCAGGTCGACAACGGCCAGCACGTCTTCCTGCGCTGCTGCCAGGCCTACCTGCGGCTGCTGGACCGGCTGGGCACCCGCGACCGGGTGACGCTGCAACCGCGGCTGGACGTTGCGGTGCACGCCCCAGGCCGGCCACCCGCTCGGCTGTACCGCACCGGGCTGCCGGCACCGCTGCATCTGGCGGGCTCGCTGCTGCGTTACCGGATGCTGTCGCCGCCCGACCGGTTGCGTGCGGTCTCCGGCGCGCTGGCGATGCGCCGGGTGGCCGGCGAGGACCCCGCGACCGACAGCGTCAACTTCGGCGAATGGCTTTACCGGCACGGGCAGAACGCGGCCACCACGGCGGCGCTGTGGGATGTCTTCACGATCGCCACGCTCAACCTGCCGGCCGCCAGCGCGTCGCTGACGATGGCCGCCAAGGTGTTCCAGGCCGGCCTGCTCACCGATGCCACCGCCGGTGACGTCGGCTGGTCGCTGATCCCGCTGCAGCAACTGCACGCCGAGCCGGCCGCCCGGGAGCTGACCCGAGCGGGTGCCGAGATCCGCACCCGGTGCCGGGTCAGCGAGCTGATACCGGACGGTTCCGGCTGGCTGGTCCGGGACCAGGCCGGGCGAACCGAGCGGGTCGAGCAGGTGGTGCTCGCGGTGCCACCGGAGCAGGCCGAGCGACTGCTGCCGGCCGGCGGCCCGGAGCTGCCCGCCGGCTGGTCGGGGCAGCTGGGCAGCTCGCCGATCGTGAACGTGCACCTGGTCTTCGACCGGCCGGTGATGAGCGGGCCGTTCTTCGCCGGCGCGTACTCGCCGGTGCAGTGGGTCTTCGACCGGACCGAGCAGTCCGGGCTGGCCGGCCAACCCGATCGCGGTGATGCCCAGTACCTGGCCATCTCGCTTTCGGCGGCCGATCAGCTGATCGACAGCCGGACCGCCGACCTCCGGGACTGGGTGCTGCCGGCACTGGCCGAGTTGCTGCCCGAGGTCCGGCGGGCGAGCGTCCTCGACTTCTTCGTGACCCGGGAGCGGCAGGCCACCTTCCGCGCGACGCCCGGCACCGCCCGGCTCCGGCCGCCGGCCGACTCGGGGCTGCCCGGGTTGGCATTGGCCGGCGCCTGGACCGACACCGGCTGGCCGGCGACCATGGAGAGCGCTGTGCTCAGCGGCGAAGCCGCTGCGGCGCTGCTGCTGGCGACGGATTCCGCCGGCGGGGGCTACCTTTCAGCCACGTCGCCGGCTGACCATGCCGAATTGGCCGACCGTGCCGAATTGCAAAGGCGTGCCGAATTGGAAAGGAATGCCACGTGACCACCACGCTGAGTCCGGACCTGGAGCGGGGCATGGACGGCTTCCGATCGGCGCTGCAGGCCGCGGTGGCCAGGATGGATCCCAGCTCCGCCGCGGTCTCGGCCTACCACCTGGGCTGGTCGGCGGCCGACGGGACGCCGTTGCGGGCGCCGGCCGGCAAGGGCGTCCGGCCGACCCTGGCGCTGCTGTCGGCGCAGGCCGGTGGCGGCGAGGCCGATGCCGGCATCCCGGCCGCGGTGGCGGTGGAGCTCATTCACAACTTCTCGCTGCTGCACGACGACGTGATGGACGGCGACACCGAGCGCCGGCACCGGCCGACGGTCTGGACGCTGTGGGGCGTGCCGACCGCCATCCTGACCGGTGACGCGATGCTCACGGTGGCCGGCGAGGCGCTGCTGGACAGCGGCTCGGCGCATGCCCTGGAGGCGTTGCGGCTGCTGCTGTCCACCACCCGCGAGCTGATCCACGGCCAGGTCGAGGACCTGCAGTTCGAGTCACGCGAATCGGTGGATCTGCAGCAGTGCCAGCGGATGGCCGCCCGCAAGACCGGTGCGCTGATCGCGGCCAGCGCGGTGCTCGGCTGCGTGCTGGTCGGTGGTGACCGGCAGATCGCTGAGGCGCTGGACTCCTACGGCCAGGCGCTCGGCGTGGCCTTCCAGCTGGTCGATGACCTGCTCGGCATCTGGGGGGATCCGGCGGTCACCGGCAAGCCGGTGCTGAACGACCTGCGGGCTCGCAAGCGCTCACTGCCGGTGACCTACGCGTTGGGCCAGGACGAGGCAGCCGGGCGGCAGCTGATCAGCTGGCTGCGCAGCCCGGACACCCCCGACGAGGCCAGCCTGCGCCAGATCGCCGACCTGATCGAGGCCACCGGTGCCCGCGGCTGGGCGGCCGGCCAGGTCGCCTGGCACATCCGGCAAGCCGAGCAGGCGCTTGCCGGCAGCACGATCGCGTCGCCGACCCAGGCCGAACTCATGAAGGTCGCCAGGTTCGTCGCCGACCGGGAGTTCTGATGACCGCCATTACCAATTCGGCACCGGATCGGCTGGCCGGACCGGACGATGAAGCCGCCGAGGCGCTGCAGCGGGCGGTGGCGCACCTGCTCGGCCTGCAGGATCCGGCCGGTTGGTGGAAGGGCGAGCTGGAAACCAACGTGACCATGGATGCCGAGGACCTGCTGCTGCGGGAGTTCCTCGGCATCCGGCAGCCGGCCGAGACCGCGGAGGCGGCGCGCTGGATTCGCGGCAAGCAGCGCCCGGACGGCAGCTGGGCGACCTTCTACGGCGGCCCACCGGATCTGTCCACCACCGCGGAGGCGTGGGTGGCGCTGCGGCTGGCCGGCGACGACCCGGCCGCCGGGCATATGCGCCGGGCCGCCGACTTCGTACTCGGCAGCGGCGGCATCGAGGCCAGCCGGGTGTTCACCAAGATCTGGCTGTCGCTGTTCGGACTGTGGTCCTGGGACGAGGTGCCGGTGATGCCGCCGGAGCTGATCCTGCTGCCGTCGTGGGCGCCGCTGAACATCTACAACTGGGGCTGCTGGGCGCGCCAGACCATCGTGCCGCTGACCCTGGTGCAGACCGCCCGGCCGGTGCATCCGGTGCCGTTCGGGATCGACGAGCTGCGTGCCGGCGTGCCGGCGTGCCGACGGCGGCCGCGCTGTGACTGGCCGACCGCATTCGGCTGCCTGGACAGCGCGCTGCGCCGCTACTCCCGCCGGCCGATCGGCTGGCTGCGCCGGCGGGCCACCGCCAAGGCGGTGAACTGGATCCTGGCGCACCAGGAGGCCGACGGGTCGTGGGGCGGCATCCAGCCACCCTGGGTGTACTCGATCCTGGCCCTGCGGGTGTTGGGTTATCCGCTGGAACACCCGGCGATCCGCGCCGCGCTGGCCGGCCTGGACGGCTTCACCATCCGGGAGAGCACCGAGGACGGCGTGCTGCGCCGGATCGAGGCCTGCCAGTCACCGGTCTGGGATACCGCGCTCGCGATGACCGCGCTGGCCGACGCCGGCCTGCCGGCATCGGATCCGGCGCTGGACCGAGCGGCCGGCTGGTTGCTGGAGCAGGAGATCACGGTGCCCGGCGACTGGTCGATACGCCGCCCGCAGCTGGCCCCGGGTGGCTGGCCGTTCGAGTTCGCCAACGTCGGCTATCCCGATGTCGATGACACCGCCGAGGTGGTGCTGGCGCTGCGCCGGTGCGCCGGCTCCGAGCCGGCCCGGCTTACCTCGGCCCGCCAGCGCGGGCTGGCCTGGGCGGTCGGCATGCAGTCCTCCGACGGTGGCTGGGGCGCCTTCGACGCCGACAACACCAGGACGCTGCCGACCAAGTTGCCGTTCTGCGACTTCGGCGCGGTGATCGACCCGCCGTCGGCGGACGTGACCGCGCACGTGGTGGAGATGCTGGCCGCCGAACGGCAGGCCGACCATCCCGCCGCGCAGCGGGGCATCCGTTGGCTGCTGGAGCACCAAGAGGCCGATGGCTCCTGGTTCGGCCGGTGGGGCGCCAACTACCTCTACGGCACCGGCGCGGTGGTGCCGGCCTTGCGCGCGGCCGGCCTGCCCGCCATCCACCCGGCGATTCAGACGGCGGTGCGCTGGCTGGCCGCCAAGCAGAATCCGGACGGCGGCTGGGGTGAGGATCTGCGCTCCTACCGGCAACCGGAATGGATCGGCAGCGGCACCTCGACGGCGTCCCAGACCGCCTGGGCGCTGCTCGCGCTGCTGGCCGCCGGCGAAGGATCGGAGCCGGTCCGGCGCGGCGTGCAATGGCTGGTGCGCACCCAGCGACCGGACGGCAGTTGGGACGAGCCGGAGTTCACCGGCACCGGCTTCCCCGGCGACTTCTACATCAACTACCACCTGTACCGGCTGGTGTTCCCGATCTCGGCGCTCGGCCGCTACCTGGGACTGGCCACATGACGACCACCCAGCGCGACGGCGCGGCGGTGATCTGCACCCCGCTGGCCGTCGAGCATGCCGCGTTGGCGCCGGTGCTGCGGCCGGTGCCGGTGATCCGGACCGGGCGCGGACCGGCCCGGTCCAACCGGAGCGCCGGCCGGCCGGAGCTCCGGGACCGGCCGCTGGTGGTCGCGGGGCTGGCCGGCGGGGTGGCCGACGGCGTGCGGCCGGGCGAGCTGGTGGTGGCCACCGAGGTGCGCGGTGCCGGCGACCCGATCGTCAGCCCGGCCGCGCCGCTGGTGGCCGGAGCACTGCGCCGGGCCGGCCTGCCGGCCCGGCTGGGACCGATCCACTCCACCGACCGCATCGTGCACGGCGCCGCCCGGGCCGGCTTCGCGGCCGAGCAGGTGCTGGCGGTGGACATGGAGTCGGCGCAGCTGGCCGCCGCGGCCGGCCGGCATCCGGTGCTGGTACTGCGCGCGGTGGTGGACACGCCGCGGCATCCGCTGCTGCGGCCCGGTACTGTCGGCCGCGGCCTGCGCGCGCTGAGCAACCTGCGCGCCGCCGCGCCGGTGCTGCGGCAGTGGCAGCAGGCGCTGGGCGCCCGGCAACTGGTGCTGGCCTCGCCCCGCTCGTTCTGCGCCGGGGTGGGCCGGGCCATCGAGATCGTGGAGCGGGCGCTGGATCGCTACCCCGGCCCGATCTACGTCCGCCGGCAGATCGTGCACAACGCGCACGTGGTCCGCGAACTGGAACAGCGGGGGGCCCGCTTCGTCGCCGAGCTGTCCGAGGTGCCACCGAACTCGCGGGTGATCCTGGCCGCGCACGGGGTGGCGCCGGAGGTGCACGAGCAGGCGGCCGAGCGCAGCCTGCAGGTGATCGACGCGACCTGCCCGCTGGTCACCAAGGTGCACAACGAGGTTCGTCGCTATGCCGCCCGGGGTGACACCGTATTCCTGATCGGGCATGCCGAGCACGAGGAAGTGGTCGGCAGCCGTGGCCAGGCACCGGACCAGGTGATCGTGGTGGGTGATCTGGCCGAGGCGGCGCGCGTGCAGCCGGCCGATGAGAACCGGGTGGCCTACGCGATGCAGACCACGCTGGCGATCGATGAGGCCGAGCAGATCGCCGACGTGCTGCGCGCCCGGTTCCCGCGGCTGACCATGCCGGCTCGCGAGGACATCTGCTACGCCACCACCAACCGGCAGCGCGCGATCCGGGCGATCGCGGCCGAGACCGAGTTGGTGCTGGTGCTCGGGTCGGCGAACTCCTCCAATTCGGCCCGGCTGGTCGAGGTGGCCGAGCGGCAGGGCACCGCGGCCTACCTGGTCGAGGACGCCAGCGAGGTGGACCTGCGCTGGCTGGCCGGGGTCGAGCGGGTCGGCATCTCGGCCGGCGCCTCGGCGCCGCCGCACCTGGTCGAGCAGCTGATCCAGGCCCTGGCCGGCCTCGGCCCGGTCGAGCTGCGCACCCACGACGTGGCCGATGAACACGTGCAATTCTCACTACCCAGGGAGGTGTCCTGAGCATGGCGATGCCACTCAGGCAGTCCGTCCGGCTCGGCAGCTACCTGCTGAAGCAGAAGCTGCTGCGCCGCGACAAGTTCCCGCTGCTGGTCGAGCTCGAGCCGCTGTTCGCCTGCAACCTCAAGTGCGCCGGCTGCGGCAAGATCCAGCAGCCGCACACCCTGCTCAAGCAGCGGATGCCGGTGGAGCAGGCGGTCGGCGCGATCGAGGAGTGCGGCGCCCCGATGGTCTCGATCGCCGGCGGCGAGCCGCTGATGCACCCGCAGATCGACGAGATCGTCCGGCAGCTGCTGGATCGCGGCAAGATCGTCTTCCTGTGCACGAACGCGGTGCTGCTGCCCAAGCACCTGCACCGGTTCTCCCCGCACCGCAACTTCGCCTGGATGGTGCACATCGACGGCCTGCGGGAGCGCCACGATGCCTCGGTGTGCAAGGACGGCGTCTTCGACCAGGCGGTGGCCGCGATCAAGCAGGCGCAGGCGGCCGGCTTCCGGGTCAACACCAACACCACCTTCTTCGACACCGACACCGCGCAGGACGTCATCGACGTGCTGGACTTCCTGAACAACGAACTCGGCGTCGACAACATGCAGATCTCGCCCGGCTTCGCCTACGAGAAGGCGCCGGACCAGGAGCACTGGCTGGGCGTGCGGCAGACCCGGGAGCTGTTCGCGAAGGCGTTCGGCGACGGCCGGCGCAAGCAGTGGCGGCTGAACCACTCGCCGATCTTCCTGGACTTCCTCGAAGGCAAGCGAGAATTGGCTTGCACCGCCTGGGGAATCCCCTCCTACTCGCTGCTCGGCTGGCAAAAGCCCTGCTATCTGATGTCCGACGGCTACGTCAAGACGTACCGGGAGCTGATCGAGACCACCGACTGGGACGCCTACGGTCGCGGCAAGGATCCGCGGTGCGCGAACTGCATGGCGCACTGTGGCTACGAGCCGACCGCGGTGCTGGCCACCATGGGGTCGCTGCGCGAGTCGATCCGGGCGGCCGTCGGCAGCTGAGTGCTGATCGCCGGTCACATCCCGGCACGGCCCGATCCGGTCAGCCGAATCGGCGCGCCAGTCGCCGATAGAGGCCGGGCGCGACCGCCGACAGCCAGGCCGGAACGACCAGCCAGCGCGGCACGAACCGGCGCCGCCGGCCGTCGGCCAACGCGGTGAGCACCGTGCGCGCCACCCGTTCCGGTGGCATCGGCCGGGGGAAGCGCCGGTCGTACGGCACCGCCCGCCGGCGCAGGAAGTCGGTGTCGACCACTGCCGGCAGCACCGTGGAAACCGCGATCCGCTGCTCGGCCAGCTCCTCGGCCAGCACCTCGGCGAACGTTTCGAGCCCCGCCTTGCAGGCGCTGTAGACGCTCTCCCCCGGCACCCCCACCGCGCCGGCGATGGAGCCGACGAACACAATGGCCCGGTCCATCGCCGGGCCGGCCGTCATCGCGCCGATGGCAGCCCGGGCAAGCAGCATCGGGGCCGCCAGATTCAACGCGACCAGCCGGCCGATCGCCTCGGCCGGCACCTCGGCGAACGGCCCGACCTGTCCGGCGCCGGCGTTGGCGACCAGCCCGTCCAGCCGGCCGTGCCGCTCCAGCGTGTGCTCGACCAGCCGGTCCGCCGAGCCCGCCGAGGTCAGATCGATCGCCAGGTAGGAGCCGCCGAGCCGGCCGGCCAGGGCCGCCAGCGCCGGCTCGTCCCGGCCGGTCAGCACCACGGTGGCGCCGCGCTCGGCAAGCAGTTCGGCGGTGGCGCGGCCGATGCCGCGGCTGGCGCCGGTCACCAGGATCACGCTGCCGGCGATCCTCATCGGCCGGCCTCGGCGGCGAGGCTCAGGCCAGCGGCGAGGCTCAGGCCAGCGCCGGGCCGCCGATCCGGACCCGGATGCCCTCCCGGCGGAGCGAGCGGAATCCCCAGATGGTGCAGGCGCCGATGGTGCACAGGGTCAGCAGCGGGCTGAGCAGGCTGCGCGAGAGCATGCCGGCGGACACCCCGAAGTGCAGGAAGCTCAGCGTCATCCCGGCATCGGCCAGCCGGGACAGCCCGAACAGCACGGCAATCTCGGTGAACATCCGGCGCACGCCACGCCGCGCCAGCACCTGCGCCGGGATGTTGACGAAGTCGCGGGCCAGCCGCACGGTGATCGGCCGGCCGAACACCGCGCTGCCGACGAACATCAGCGCGGTGCACACCGAGCCGACCACCGGCTGCATCAGGTACAGCAGCGCGCTGGAGGTGGCCAGCGCGATGATCGCGCGGCCGGACATCATGCCGAGACACATCAGCATCGTGCCGGACAGCCGCCGACCACGGATCCAGCGGGCCCCGACCACCAGGTAGCACCAGCCCAGGCTGGCGCCGAGTGCCGGGAACAGACCGAAGAAGTGCAGCACCAGGGCGAACAGCAGGCCGGGCACCAACAGCGCCTCGACGAACAGCTGGCCGGAGCGAAGCAGGGTGGGCCGCAGGCCGCCGAGATGGATTTCCAAACTGGCAGCGCCCGGTGCCGCTACGTCCTCGGTAGGCAGAATCGCCTGCACTGGGTACCACCTTGGGGCTCGGATCTAGACCATCTTCACATGGCCCTATCGGCAACCAAAACCCCGCACCCAGTGATTCGGCGTGTCGAGCCGTCAGCCCGTATTCAATCGCAGCGAGCTGGGCACCGCCTGTGCCGGCGACCGGCCTCGCCTGAGCACACATCGGGACTTACCTCTCGGATAGTCCCGAACCGAATCCCGGACGCCCAGCAGCCGATAGGACCTAAGTCCTGGATAGTCCCGATACCTCAGTTCTACTTTGCCGTGTAAAGACAATCTGTGATTGCATCCTGCCAGGCAAGACGGTTGTCTGGCCGGCGAGTGGCGGTGGCGGGGAGACATGACGGAAGCTCTGCGGACCCATGACGATATGCCCGGCACGGCGCAGGTAACGCGGGTAACCGGAACACCGATCTCGGTGGTGCGAGTACTCATCATCGACGCCCACCCGATCACCCGGTGCGGCCTCGGCCGGATGGCCGCCGACCAGCCGGATCTGGAAGTGGTCGCGGAGGCCGGCTCGGCCGCCGAGGCGCTGGCGCTGGTCGGCCGGCTGCGGCCCGATGTCGTCACCATCGGCCTGTCCCTGCCGGACCGCGACGGCCTGGACCTGGTCCGCGAGTTGCGTGACCGCAACGATCGGTTGGGCATCGTCGTGCTGACCAGTCAGGGCGAGGACGACGTGCTGTTCCGCGCGCTGGACACCGGTGCCTCCGCCTTTGTCTCGAAGGCGGCCGCGGCGCCGGAGATCCTCGGCGCGATCAGGCATTCGGCGGTTTCGGCGTCCTCGTTCAGCGCCTCCGGGCTGGCCCAGGCGCTGCATCGCCGCACCGAGCGGCAGTCCCGCCGGCCGCTGCTGAGCCCTCGCGAGGCGCAGGTGCTCATCCTGCTCCAGCAGGGCAGTTCGGTGCCCGAGGTGGCCGGCACGATGTATGTCAGCCTCTCGACCGCCAAGACCTACGTCTCCCGGCTCTACGACAAGCTGGGTGTGACCAACCGCGCGCAGGCGATCCTGGCCGCGGTGCGGCTCAATCTGATCAGCGTTCCGGTCGCCAGCAAGCCCCTGCGGTAGCGGCCACCCGCTCGGCGCGCGCCCGGCACGCGGACGCCTTTCCTGTGCATTGCAAGGAATATCTCGGCTGTCCTGGTTTGGCCCGTTCGCCCGCGAGGCCGGCATGTCAACCGAACGGCCGGCCTGTCGGCCGATCGACCGACAAAACCCAACACGAACTTGACACCATCTCTTTCCGCCCGCAGTATTTGACCAGTCCCTATGGGGGGATGCGAGCGAGGCGCGGATCCGTCGGACTTAATTGGTCGCCTGACCTGACGGGGAGCCAGTGGCGAAACCGGCGCTCTGAGGACTTCATATTCCTTGGAGGAATACGGCTATGGCCAAGCTCAACAGAAAGATCATCGCCGGGGTTGGCGCGGCCGCCCTGGTCGCCATCGGCGCCGGCAGCGCCTATGCGTACTGGACCACCACCGGCTCGGGTTCCGGCTCGGCCACCAACGGCACCTCGAACGGCGCCGTCGTGCTGCACGCCGCATTCGCCAACGGCCTGACCCCGGGTGCCAGCGAGACCGTCACCTACACCGCCGACAACACCAACAGCTCCAGCCTGTACGTCGGCACCATCACGCCGACCGTGAGCATCGACGCGGGGCACCCGGACTGCCTGGTCGGCGACTTCACCATCGCCCCGACCACTTCGAACACCACGGTGCCCGCCAACACGTCGGACGTCGCGGCCGGCAGCGGCAGCCTGGTCTTCGCCGACACCGCGCTCAACCAGGACGGCTGCAAGGGCGCGCTCGTCACGCTGACCCTGGCCAGCAACTAACTCGCAGCGTGGGCTGGCGTCGGGGCCATCGCCCGACGCCAGGCCGCGCCGGTTCAGCAAAGCCGATCGCCATAGCAGCCAAGACGAAACGATCTCGGGGGGAGTGAGTCGAGC
Source organism: Jatrophihabitantaceae bacterium (assembly GCA_045807085.1). GTDB lineage: Bacteria > Actinomycetota > Actinomycetes > Mycobacteriales > Jatrophihabitantaceae > Jatrophihabitans_A. Next base: position 6,931 of record JBJMIB010000037.1, on the reverse strand, counting down.
ATGATCCGCAGACCACGACTGCCCCGTCTCGGTTCAGCCGGCCTGGTGGCCAAGCTGGTCGCCCTGACGGTGGCGCTGCTGGCCGTGGCCGGCGTGGCCTACGCGGCGGCCTCGGGCAACTCGGCCGCCAACACCGCCAAGCCCGGCCTCACCCTGCAGGTCGCACCGGCCAGCCAGACGGTGACTCGCGGCCAGTCGGTGACCTACACCGTCTCGGTCACTCCGACCAACGGCTTCACCGGAACGGTGGCCCTGACCTCCGCCGGCCTGCCAGCCGGCGCGAGCGGCGCCTTCAGCCCCACCTCGCTGGCAATCAGCACCACCTCGGCCGCCACCTCGACGCTGACGGTGGCCGCCTCCTCGACCGCCACGCTGGGCAGCAGCAGCTTCACCATCACCGGCACCAGCGGCAAGGTCGACGGTTCGGTCTCGGCCACCCTGTCGGTGAGCGCGGCGCTGACCAGCTCGCTGGCGCTCAGCGCCACCCCGTCCACGGTGACGATGGCGCCCGGCGCCACCGCCGTCTACACGGTGGCGCTGACCCGGCAGAACTTCACCGACCCGGTGACGCTCGCGGTCTTCGGCGGCCTGCCCGCCGGCGCAACCGCCACCTTCAGCCCCAACCCGGCCGCCGGCAACTCCGCCACCGTGCAGGTCACCACGCCGGCGACCGCCAACGATGGCACCTACCCGCTGACCTTCGTCGGCTCCGGCCACAACGCCAGCGGCCAGACGGTTTCTGCCTATGCCAGCGTGCAACTGGTGCTGCAGACCTCCGGCAAGCCGTTCAGCATCTCGGGCAACCTCACCGGCCTGCTCTCCCCCGGCGCGTCGTTGCCGCTGGACCTGGCGCTGACCAACCTGAACAAGAAGCAGATCTCGATCAGCAACCTGACCGTGACGATCCAGGGCGTGGTCCGTACCCAGGCGGCGATCGCGGCGAACAAGCCCTGCTCGATCTCCGACTACGCGGTCGTGCAGTACACCGGCGGCTATCCGCTCACCGTGGCCGGCTCGGCGACGGCCAAGCTCAGCCAGCTGAATATCGCCGCCGCGGCATTCCCGCACATCATGATGCGTGATACCAGCAGCAACCAGGACGGCTGCAAGGGCGCCGCGGTCAACCTCGGGTACTCGGGATCGGGTCAGGGGAGCTGAGCATGCGCCACCGCACACGAGCGGCTCGTTGGACGCCCCGAGTCATCGCCACCCTTGCAGCCGCGGCCGTCGTCACGGTTGGCATCGGCGCCGCGTGGGCCTACTGGACCGCGCACGGCTCCGGCACCGCGACCGCCAGCGCGGCGAGCTTCAACCCGCCGACCAACGTGACCGCCAGCTCGACGGCGGGCAGCGGCAATGTCGCGCTGGCCTGGTCGGCGGCCTCGCTGTCCACCGGCGGCGCACCGTCCGGCTACTACGTCAACCGCATCGACAACGGCACCAGTGCCTCGGCGCCGGCCTGTGCCAGCAGCCCGTCCGCGCTGGTCACCGCCACCTCCTGCACCGACGCCGGCGTCGCCGACGGCAGCTACCACTACCTGGTCACCGCCGTGTACCACAGCTGGACCGCGGTGAGCGCCGCCAGCAACTCGGTCACCGTGGTGAACACCCGGCCCAGCGTGACCGTCGAGCAGGCGGCGGGCCAGCTCGACCCGACCAACACCACGCCGATCACCTTCACCGCGACCTTCAGCGAGAACGTCGTCGACTTCACCAGCTCGGCCGTGACGGTCGGCGGCACCGCGACCGGCAGCAAGACCGTGCAGGTGACCGGCAGCGGCAGCAGCTACACCATCGCGATCAGCGGGCTGACCGGCAGCGGCACCGTCACCGCCTCCATCGCGGCCAACGCCGTGCACAACACCGGCGGGGCCGGCAACACCGCCTCGACCAGCATCGACAACACCGTCGGCTATGACGCGGTGGCGCCCAGCGTGGCCGCACCCGGGCTGACCGCGGCGGTCACCTTCGGCAGCAACCCGACCTACGTCAACAGCGAGGCGATCACCTTCACCGTGCTGGCCTCCGATGCCGATTCCGGGGTCAAGTCGGTCAGCTACTACTACTGCCCGACCGCCACCGCCAGCTGCGGCAGCGGCACCGGCACCCTGCTCGGCAGTTCCAGCACCGCGGCCGGCAACTTCGCGGTGACCTCCAGCGCGCTCTCGGCGCAGGGGCCCTACCAGATCGTCGCGGTGGCACAGGACAACGCCGGTAACACCAGCGCCAGCAGCTCCATCCTGGTCACCGTGGACACCAGTCCGCCGACCGTCTCCCGGCCGACCGTGAACGGACACTCCTGATGAACATGCGCAGCGGCTCCAAGCGGTGGTTCTCGGTCCTGCGGGTCGCAGTGCTGGCCACCGTCGCGGCCGTGGCCGGCGCGCTGCTGCTCGACGTCGGCCAGGCGTTCGCCGCCAGCAACGTCAGCTCGGTGAGCTTCGCCGGCGCCACCCAGGCGGCGAGCACGTCGACCACCTGGACCATCGGCTTCACGACCAGCCAGGGGCAGGGCGCGCTGAACGGCACCACCAACAACAACAAGATCTTCGTGACCTTCGACCCGGCATTCACCATCGCGGCGACCCCCGCCATATCGCTGGGCACCGGTTTCAGCAGCTGCACGGCGACCGGGTCGACGTCCGCCGCGGTGGTGACCATCACCCTTGCCGGTACGAGCTGCTCGCTGGGAAAGGGCGTTGCGGGCCAGTTGACCATCGCCTCGATCATCAACCCGGTGTCGAAGCTGAACGGCTATGCGGCCGCCAACTTCTCGGTCAGCACCTCAAATGACGGTGCCGCGAACCCACCGTCCAACATCATCATCTTCGGCGCGGCCGCGAAGCTGGCATTCACCACCCAGCCGGCCACGGCGACCGGCGGCAGCGCGTTCGGCAGCCAGCCGGTGGTGGCGGTGCAGGACGCCAACGGCAACACCGTTGCCACCAACACCAGTTCGGTGACCCTGACGCTCACCGGCGGTACCTCGGGCGCGGCACTGAGCTGCACCACCAACCCGCTGGCGGCCTCGTCCGGGGTGGCGGCCTTCGCCGGCTGCAAGATCGACAAGGCCGGCACCGGCTACCTCCTGACCGCGACGGACGGCGCGCTCACCTCGGCAGTGAGCAGCGCATTCGCGGTGACCGTGGGCGCTGCCAACAAGGTGGTCTTCAGCGTGCAACCGCCAGCCACCGGCACCGCCGGGAGCGTCCTGACCACCTTCCGGGCGGCCGTGCAGGACGCCGGCGGCAACACGGTCACCACGGGCATCGGCGCCACCGACGCGATCACGCTGAGCATCGCCACCGGCCCGGTCGGCGGCGTCTTCAACTCCGCGACCACGACCTACACCAACGTGGTGGCCTCGGCCGGCGTGGCCAGCTTCACCGCCGTCGTGCTGAACACCGCGGGCAGCTACGCCTTCACCGCCACCGACACCACCCGGACGCTGACCACCGCGACTAGCACGCCGGCCACCGCGATCGGGGCGGCCGCCGCGAACAAGCTGGCCTTCAGCCAGGGGCCGGCCGAGTCGCTGGCCGGCGCACCGCTGACGCCGACCGTCACCGTTCAGGTCCAGGACCAGTTCGGCAACGCGGTTTCAGCAACCGGGGTCGCGGTGGCGCTCAGTTCATCCGCCGGCCCGCTCAGCGCGGGTGCCTCGGCAACCACCAATGCCGCCGGGCAAGCCAGCTTCGGCTCGGCCGAGATCGACACGGCGGCGACCGGCCTGACCCTCACCGCCACCGCGGCCGGGCTCACCTCGGCCACCTCGGCCACGTTCAATGTGGTCGTGCTGGCAAGCAACAACACGCCGCTGACCGACACCGCGGCGGACACCGGCTCCGGCGTGAAGAATGTCAGCTACTTCTACTGCGCGGGCTACACCGGCAGCTGCACCAGCGCCAACTGGACGCTGATCGGCTCGGCCACCAGCGCGGCCAGCAACTACCTGGTCAGCTGGACCGGCCAGCCGGTCAATGGCCAGTACCGGCTGGTCGCGGTGGCCACCGACAACGTGACCAACGCCAGCTCGCCGAGCGCGTCCATCCCGGTCCGGGTGGCGAACTAGTCACCACCCGGCCAGTCGGCACGCGGCCCGGGCTCAGTGCCGGCGTCGGCGCGCGCCTCGGGTGAGGGCGATGCCGAGGCCGATCAACAGCAGCGCCAACGCCGCCGGGACGCCGGTCCGGACGCCGGTGGAGGCCAGGCCCTGCGACGGTGTGCTGACCTCGCCGATGACCACCCCGGCAACGCTCGAGCTGGCGGTCGGGAAGCTGGTCGTGCCGGTCGGCAGGATCGAACTGCTGGACGACTCGCTGGCCGAGGAGGACGCCGGCGCGGTGGAGGACTCGGGCGGCGTGGAGGACTCGGGCGGCGTGGAGGACTCGGGCGGCGTGGAGGACTCGGGCGGCGTGGAGGACGCCGAGGCCGAGGTGGACTCGCTCGACGAGGTCGACTCACATGGCCCGGTCGGGAAGAAGCTGCCTCGGCGGATGGTGCCGGCGTGCACGTCCACCTGCACGAAGCACTTGCCGTCGGCCGCGGCCAGCAGCGCGAACTGCACGGTGTTACCGGAGTTCGGGCCGACTAGGTAGTCCTGGTTCCACTGATGGTTGGCATCAGAGCCGGCGTGCGGTGAACTGACCAGGTTCTGGTGGGCGTGCAGGGTGGCCGGGCTGGCGTTCGGGCAGCCCTGGCCGGTGTGCTGGATGGTGACCACGACGGTGCTGCCCTGCAACGCGATGGATACCGAGGTGATCTGCACGGCCGCGGGGCATTGATCGGAGGCCGAGGCGGTGGCCGAGTCCGAACTGGAGGCGGTGCTCGCCGGTGCGCTGCTGGTGTCGTCCGAGCCGGTGGCCGACGAGCTCGTCGTCGCGGTGGTCGCGGTGGCGCTGCCCGTGGCGCCGGCCCGGGTCGCCTGGGCACCGAGCACGATCAGCAAACCCGCTGCGAAGACGGCGAAAAGTTTTACCCGGATCGAAAGTCGTACCGAAGTTGGGGTTGGGCGACTAGACATGCAAAGCCTCCGATGCGGACGGAAAGCTGCAGGCTGAGCCCCCGTCCATCATCGACCCAGACCCACTGGGCCCGGAAGACGCAGATCTGTATACGCTTGACTACTCTCAGTAACCCATCGTCAAAGCCGTGCGAGTTCCCAAAGCTCAGGACGGCGGGTTGCGCCGCGCGACGATGCGCCGCGGTATCCGGCTCCGTGCGGCCCCCGCCGCGGTCGGAGGCTGCGCGGCACTGGGAGGCTGCGCCGTAGGCAGAGGCTGCGCGAGGCCAGCGGGCGGCGGGCCAGGTACCAGAGGGGGTGCGACGGTTTGCCTTTCGGCTTCCCTGATCGCCCGTCGGACGGCCAAGCTCGTTCTCGGCGTCCCCTTCTGCGGAGGGATCTTGCCGGCCACGTACGCGCCATGGCTGATCCCGAGCAGCGTCAGGAAGGTGGTGTCGAAGGTGGGCAACGTGCTGAAATCCCGAGCGTTCTTGATGCCGTGCAGCGCGGAAATCACTGTTCCGACATAGGCCGTCACCAGGACCAGGGTGATGATGAAGTTCTGAAACTTTGAGATGTCGACGACCTCGTCGGCGTACGTCCCCTCTTCCTCCATGAATACCTGCGCAAACCGCGGTTGCCATGAAGGCTCCAGCGTCTTCAGCGCCAGTTTGCTCGGCTCGCTCGCCGCAACGTTGAGCGTGTTCGTGGCGTCCTTGGTGCTCTTCACCACGGTGGCGACCACCCCGGATCCCAGGCTGATGCCGAGCACTCCCAATAGTTGCGAGGGGATCGTGAAATGCAGTGGATTCGGGACGTGGTGTTGCCACCTGCCCGCGAAGGTGCCCGCGATCAGCGAGAGAACGACGACCGTCCACATGCTCACTTGGAGCTGAGTCAGGCTGTATCGACCTCTGGTGTCGATCAGAATGCCGAAAGGCCGCCTGTTCACCGCGAGCCCGATGACCACCATCAGGCCGAGGATGGCCGCCGCGATGATGGCCCACCACACCAGGATGGCGGTCACGGCAGGGCTCGCGCCCTGGGTGAACACGAACGGCATTGAACGTGCATTCACACCCCCGGTTCTTGGCATTCCGCGCGGGCGCCGCGCGTCCGCGAGGTGAAACTACCGTGGTGGATGGCTGCGGACAACGCGCTACGCCGGTCGAGCCCCGCCGGAACCGCTAGACAGACTCGCGGAGACGTTCGATGTGTTCGTTCAGCCGGTAGCGGTTGAGCACCGCCTGATCCAGCTCCCGCGCTCCCGAGATCAGGCCCAGGCAGCTTCTCGCGCCACAGGCGCATGCGAACGGCATCGCCAGATCCCATTCGGTTGCCGGGTAGAAGTATTGGAGATCCTCACCGGGCTCGATGTCCCTGATCGCGACAACGGTCAGCGTCCCGGTGTCGACGAAGATGTTCGGCTCGCATGAATGATTCAGATAACAGGTGGGTGGCCCGTCGACATGCTCGTCGATGCCGATCTGGAGCGAGGAGACAGTCGGCGTCGACCGCCGGGTCACGTCGTCCTCGAAGGAAAGAACCATTGAACCGTTCGGTATTGGCTGTTGCACGCGGAGCGTCTTGCCGTAGGCCGGATGAACGGACAGCACAAGGCTGGGGATTTCTACTGTCATAGCCACTCCACCTCGATCGGTCTTCTCGGTCATGTCAGCGGGTCATGCAGGTGCTGTCGGTGCCTTGGAAGCGGAGTTGGCCGGTGAGTACTTTGCGGTAGAAGTGTGGGAAGGAGGGGTCGGTGGTGTGGATCTGGTGGGTGATGAGTTGGTGGAGTCGGGGTACTTGGGCCATCGGCACGCCTTGGTGGTAGTGGTGGGCGGTGTGTAGGTCGTTGCCGTTGGTGTACCAGCGGCCGAACCAGCTGGCCTGCACGGTGCGGGTGTTGGTGAGCACGTTCGGGTCGGT
>JBJMIB010000036.1:0-143157 GCA_045807085.1 Jatrophihabitantaceae bacterium | reverse complement strand
GCAGTCGCGGACGGCCCGGCGGTCGCGGACGGGCCCACGGCCGCCGCCGGCGCGGCCGGCGCTGCAGTCGCGGCCGGCCCGGCGGTCGCGGACGGGCCTGCGGCCGTGGCCGGCCCCGCTGTCCCGGGTGGAGCCGTGGGCGAACGGCGCCGGGTCGACTCGCCGGCTGGTTCGGATTCCGGTCGACGTGCCGGCCCAGCCGAGGATGCGGTTGCGGTGGCGGCCGCTTCGGCGCCGGCCATCCCCTGCCGCCGTTCCAGCCGCTCGATCCGCTGCAGCAACGCGGCCGAGTCGGTGGCCGCGTCGGGCAGCAGCATCCGGGCGCAGAGCAACTCGAGCATCAACCGGGGCGAGGTGGTGCCACGCATCTCGGTCAGCGTGGTGTGCGTGATGTCGGCATAGCGGACGAGGGTGGCCAGCCCGATTCGGCGGGCCTGGTCAGCCATCCGATCGGCCTGGTCGCCCGGGTAGTCGATCATGCCGCGCTCCACCGCGTCCGGCACCGCATCCAACACCATCAGGTCCCGGAACCGCTCAAGCAGGTCGGCGGCGAACCGGCGCGGATCGTGGCCTGCCTCCACCACCCGGTCGATGGTGGCGTACACGGCGGCCGCGTCGCCGACCGCCAGCGAGTCGGTCATGTCGTCGAGCAGGGTGGCGTCGGTGACGCCGAGCAGGCCCACCGCACTGGCGTAATTGACCCCCTCCGGGCCGGCGCCGGCCAGCAGCTGGTCGAGCACCGAGAGCGAGTCACGCGCGGAGCCGGCGCCGGCCCGTACCACCAGCGGGAAGACGGCCGGCTCTACGACCGCGCCCTCGGCGGCGCAGATCCGTTCCAGATGGGCGCGCAGCGCCGACGGCGGGATCAGCCGGAACGGGTAGTGGTGGGTACGCGAGCGGATGGTCTGCAGCACCTTGTCCGGCTCGGTGGTGGCGAAGATGAAGATCAGGAACTCGGGTGGTTCCTCGACCAGCTTGAGCAGGGCGTTGAAGCCCTGGGGGGTGACCATGTGCGCCTCGTCGATGATGTAGACCTTGTACCGGTCTCGCACCGCGGCGTAGTAGGCCCGCTCGCGCAGGTCCCGGGCATCGTCCACGCCGCCGTGGCTGGCCGCGTCGATCTCGATCACGTCGATGGATCCGGGACCGTTCGGAGCCAGGTCGAGGCAGGAGCCGCAAACGCCGCACGGGTTCGGGGTCGGGCCCTGCTCGCAGTTCAGCGACCGGGCCAGGATCCGGGCGCTGGAGGTCTTTCCGCAGCCTCGCGGACCGGAGAACAGGTAGGCATGGTTGATCCGACCCGCGGACAGCGCCTGCATCAACGGAACGGTGACGTGCTCTTGGCCGATCACCTCGGCGAAGGTCGCCGAACGGTACTTGCGATAGAGCGCCAATGCCACGCCGAACACCATAGCCCGCTCGCCTGACAGCTCACGCCGGCCATCGACCGAGCACCCGAGCGGGGTCGTGATCCAAGGCCGCTCGTCGGCATGGCAGCGCGGCAAAGGACCCCCCGCGTACCCGCCAGAGCCTGCTTATCCTTGCTGCCTTCCGGCCCTGGGGAGGTTCACAGGATGAGCGCCACGCGAGGGGTCTGCGGCCAGTCTAGCGGCCGCCCGAGACCGCCCCGTCCGGCTCCGGCCGGCCCTCGCCCAAGTCCGTCAGCCGGTCAAGTCCGTCAGCCGGTCAAGTCCGCAAGCCGGTCAAGTCCGTTGGCCGCCAAGTCCGTCAGCTACGGCGCGAGCCGGTCGCCCTGCTCGGGCTCCAGCCCACCGGTCGGCTCGGGTGCCGGCTTGCCCTCCTCCCGGCGCCAGGCGCCGAACGCGCTCGCCATGCCGATGAACCAGACCGTGCCGATCAGGTATGCCCCGATCACGTCGGACAGGTAGTGCACTCCCAGCGCGATGCGGGAGAACCCGATCAGCAACACCATGAGCACCGCCGGCACCACCAGCCAGCGCCGGCGGCCGCGCGGCACCGCGGGCAGGAACACCGCCACCAGGATGGCGTAGCCGACGATCGCCGCCTGGCCGTGCCCGCTCGGGAACGACTTGCCGGCGGCCACCGCCACCGGATCGGTCAGGTGCGGCCGGGTCCGGCCGACCAGCAGCTTGATCAAGTTGTTCAGCAGCACGCTGCCGATCGCGGTGACCGCCACGAATGCCGCCAACTTCGGCAGCCGGCGGTAGAGCAGCCAACCCACCACGGGAGCCAGGATGACCAGCCAGGCCAGCGAGGTCCCGAGGTCGGACACCAGCCGCATGAGCGAGGTGAAGTCGGGGTGGCGCAGCGCGAAGCCGTGCAGATCGGCGTCGATCCGCCGGTCCACCCGCGGCACCGGCCCGGCGGCCGCCCGAACCAAGGCTGCCAGCACCGCGAAGACCAGCGCGCAACCGAACGCGATCGCGGCCCGGACGCCGAACAAACGGCGTGCCTGAGAGCGGGTCACCGTTTCGGACACCGCAGCAGTAGCGCGCCGGGCAGCACCTCGACAGCCAGTTCGGAGCGCTCGCCGACGAAATCGCCGTCGTACTCGTACGGCACCGGATGCTCGGCGACGATCCGCACTCGCCGGCCGCGCAGGATGTCGGCCTGCCGGCCGGCGGCCGGCCGCCTGGTCAGGATCCGGCCGGCCAGCACCAGCCAGTCCCGCGCGGTACGCGGCATCAGCACGATCACGTCCAGCAGGCCGTCGTCCGGCGCTGCGTCCGGCAGCAGCGTGATGCCGGCCTCCAACTGGCCGACGTTGCCGACCAGCACGCCGATCGCCCGCCGGTGCAGCGGTGGCTGGCCGTCCAGCGTGATCTCGTACCGGGTCTTCCGATGTCGCCGGACCGCGCGCGCGAAGCCGGCCAGGTAGGCCAGCCAGCCGATCCTGGCCTTGAGCCGTTCGTCGGTGTCGCGGATCAGCGCCGCGTCGAAGCCGAGGCCGGCCATCACCAGGAACCGGTGGTCACCGGCGTCGAGCACGTCCAGCTGGCGGTCGCTGCCCTCGAACGCGACGTCCAAGGCCCGCGGCAGCTCCAGCGGAATGTCGAGGTTGCGGGCCAGCAGGTTGCCGGTGCCGTCGGGGACCACCGCCATCGCCACGCCGGTACCGGCCAGCACCGCGGCACAGGCGGCGGCCGTTCCATCACCGCCGCAGACCAGCACCAGTTTGGCGCCGTCGGCGACCGCCTGCTCGGACTGACCGGTGCCCGGATCGTCTTCGCTGGTCAGCCACCAGCCGACCGGGCCACCGGCCCGGTCGGTGATCGCCCGTTTCAGCGCGTCCAGGTCTGATCTCTTCACCGGATTGACCACCGCGGCGACCAGGTTCATCGAGCGACCCGCCGATCATCCCGCAGCAGCAGCGTGCTGGTCACCGCCAGCCAGCAGCAGGCCATCAGCGCGCCCGCCAGCACGTCGGTCGGGTAATGCATGCCGCGGTACAGCCGGGACAGCCCGACCGCCACCGGCATCAGCACCGCCAACGCGGTGGCCAGCAGCCGCAGCCAACCGGCCCGGGCCGCGTGCCAGGCGATCAGGGCCAGCGCGCCGTACAGCGCCACCGAGGCCGCGGTGTGTCCGGACGGAAAGCTGGAGGTCGGCGGCGCCCCGTCCAGCTTCGGCACCGCCGGGCGATGCCGCTCGACCAGCAGGGTGGTGCTGACGAAGATGGTCACCTCCCCGATCAGGCTGACCGCCAGGAACATCGACTCCAGCCAGCGGCCGAGCCGCCACCGCAGGGCCACGAAGCAGACCAGTCCGATCGCGATCACCGTGTTCGTCTCGGCACCATAGGTGGCCGCCTTGGTCACGGCATTCCAGCCGGAGCTGCGCCGGTGTACGAACCACCGCTCCACCGAGCCGTCCCAGCGGACCAGTCCGCTGTGCTGCCAGACGTGCGTCAGCAAGTGGCCGATGCCGACCATCATCAGCAAGATCAACAGCGCCGCGCCGATCAGCCGGGCCGCGACCGCTGCCCGCTCCGGCCGCAGGCCGGTGAACGGCAGCCCACCGGACGGCAGTGCCGCGTCGTTGCTGGTCATGTGCGTCGCCAGCGTGCCTCGGCGAAGCCGTACAGGCCGAAGGCGACCATGCCCAGGCCGACCACCCCGACCAGCCAGCGTCCGGAGTCCGAACTGGCCACCGTGCGCAGCGCGCCGTCCAGCCCCCGTGCCTTGTCCGGCTGGTAGTTCCAGGCGGCCCGCAGCACGAAGTAGCCGGTCAGCGCGAACGCGATGCCGCGCGCGGTGGTGCCCACCGTGCCCAGTATCCAGACCAGCCGGCGACTGCCGGTCGGCATCTCGGCCAGGTCGAAGTACTTCTTGAACTTGCGGGTGAGTCCCTCGAACACCAGCGCCAGGCCGGCGATCACCACGATCGCGCCGACGATGCCGACCACCACCCGGCCGCCGGTGTGTTGCATCGCCCGGGCGGTGAACAGCTCGGTCTGGCCGGCCTGGCTCTGGGCGCGGGCATGGGCCAGCAGGTTGAACGCGCTCACCGCGAAGAAGGCGTAGATGGTGCCCCGGATAGCCGATTGCAGCCGCGGCTTCCAGTCCCGGCCTTCGCCGACCACCCCGAACGCCGCCTCGGACCACCGCCAGAGGGCATAGCCGCTCAGGCCGATCGCGAGGGCCCAGAGCAGCAGGAATCCCCCGGTATGCCGGGTGAGTTCCTGCATGGCACCGCGCTGGTCGGCCTCCGGCGGTTGATTGCCGGTGGCCAGCAGGAAGGCGAACCAGCCGATCAGCAGGTAGATCACGGCACGCGCCGCGAAGCCGAGCCGACCGAGGTGCTTGACCGGCTCGCTGCGCGCGGCCTGCCTGGCCGCGCTCACAGTAGTCACATCGGCACCCCTGTCCACGGATTCGGCACGGAGCCGGCCAAGATTACTGCGACGGCAGAGGGCACGCTGGTTTTCAGCGATTGTGCGAGAGCAACCTGATCGAAAGTGACGAGATGACCGAGCTCGAGAGCAATCCGGCAGCTGACCGGCCGGCTGGCGCGGACTCTACGCCGCTGCTGACCGGTCGTCGGCAGCCGCGCCCGTGACCGGGCGCCCCTCCCGAGCGACCGCCGGTGCGGCCACCCCGTATTCTCTTCGACGGAGGATTCGCATAGTGGCCTAGTGCGCACGCTTGGAAAGCGTGTTGGGTGCAAGCCCTCAGGGGTTCGAATCCCCTATCCTCCGCCAGAACCGAGGCCCACTGCCTGGGCCTCGCGCGGCCGGTGCTCGGCCCCGCTGGCGGCTGACCCGGTCGAGTCAGGACGGTCGCTTGGGACGACCCCGGCGACCGTCCGACTGCCGGGTCAGCTCGATCCGCCGGCCGGAGATCCGGGTGTCGGCCAGCGCCGCCAGGGTGCTGCTGGGCAGTTCGGCCGGCAACTCCACCAGCGAGTGGTCGATCCGGATGTCGATGTGGCCGAAATCCTGCCGGCTCAGGCCACCCTCGTTGGCGATCGCCCCGACGATCGCGTTCGGTTTCACCTTGTGCCGCCGGCCTACCCCGATCCGGTAGGTGGCCATCGGCGCGTCCGGCCGGAACCGCCGCTGGCCGGCCACCCGGGCCGCCGAGTGCTCCCGGGGCCGGTCTCGATCTCGCTCGCGCGGACGCTCACGGTCAGGCTGGCGTGGCCGCTTCGGCGGATCGGGCTCCAGCAGGAACGCTGCCGAGTCGTCCTGCGCCAGCACCGCGAGGGCCGCCGCGATCTCGGCCAGCGGCACCTCGTGCTCGGCTGCGTAGGTGGTGATCAGGTCGCGGAACAGCGGCAGCTCCGGCGCCGCCAGTCGGCTGGTGATCGAGTCGGCGAACTTGGCCTTCCGGGTCGCGTTCACGTCCGCCACGCTGGGCAGCGCCATCTCGGTGAGCGGCTGTCGGGTGGCCTTCTCGATGGCGGTCAGCAGGTGCCGTTCGCGCGGTGTCACGAACAGCAGCGCCTCGCCGGCCCGGCCGGCCCGGCCGGTGCGACCGATCCGGTGCACGTAGGACTCGGGGTCGGTCGGGATGTCGTAGTTCACCACGTGGCTGATCCGCTCCACGTCCAGGCCGCGGGCGGCGACGTCGGTCGCCACCAACAGGTCGAGGTCGCCGGATCGCAGCTGGCCGATGATGCGTTCCCGCTGCGCCTGCACCAGATCGCCGTTGATCGCGGCCGCGGCGAATCCCCGCGCCCGCAGCCGCTCGGCCAGCTCCTCGGTGGCCTGCTTGGTGCGAACGAAGACGATCATCGCCTCGAAGCTCTCCACCTCGAGGATCCGGGTCAGCGCGTCCAGCTTCTGGCCGCCGCTGGTCAGCAGGTAGCGCTGCCGGGTGTTGGCGGCGGTGACGGTCTTGGCGGCCACCGCTATCTCGACCGGGTCGGTCAGGTAGCGCTTCGAGATTCGCCTTATCGCAGCGGGCATCGTTGCCGAGAACAGGGCCACCTGCCGGGTCGGCGGGGTCTCGGCGAGAATCACCTCCACATCGGCCTGGAAACCCATCTGCAGCATCTCGTCCGCCTCGTCCAGCACCAGGAATCGCAGTGCCGACAGGTCCAGCGTCTTCTTCTGCAGGTGATCGATGATCCGGCCCGGTGTGCCCACCACCACCTGCGCGCCCCGGCGCAGGCCGGCCAGCTGCACCGGGTAGCCCTGGCCGCCGTAGATCGGCAGTACCTGCAGGCCGGGCAGGTGGTGGCCGTACCGGCTGATCGCCTCGGACACCTGCAGCGCGAGTTCCCGGGTGGGGGTCAGCACCAGCGCCTGGGTGCGCCGCTCGGTCAACTCCAGCCGGGACAGGATCGGCAGCGCGAAGGCCGCCGTCTTGCCGGTGCCGGTCTGGGCCAGCCCGACCAGATGGCGGCCGGCCAGCAACGCCGGGACCGTTGCCGCCTGGATCGGGGTCGGCCGCTCGTAGCCCAGTTCGGCCAGCACGGTCAGGATCGGCTGGGCGATTCCCAGGCCGGCGAAAGAGGCCTCGGTCTGCTCGGAAGGGCGTGTCACGCCTATCCAATCTAGCCGAATCAGGGATCCCTCCATCCCGGCGGAGCCGGCGTGGTGCCGCCGCGGCCGGCTACGGCGGGGCCTGCGCCCAGCGGGCTGGCACCCTCGACACGCGAGCCCGGCTGGCTGCTGCCAGGATTGAGCCCGACCTACCCCTCGATCAAGGAATTGCGGTGACTGCAGACCGGCCAACCATCCTGGCCACCTCCGGCGGCGCGGTGCCCAGTCGACGGCTGCGCTGGGAGGTCGGCCCGCTGACCGACTACGCGATCGAACTGGCCGGGGTCACCGGCCGCTCGCCTCGGGTCTGCTTCGTGCCCACCGCCAACGGCGACAGCGCCGAGCTACTGCGGAACTTCTACGAGGCGGCGTTGTTACGCGGCCTGGCGCCGAGCCACCTGGCGCTGTTCACCATGCCGAACGTCGCCGACATCACCGAGCACCTGCTGGGCCAGGACGTGATCTGGGTGTGGGGCGGCAGCGTGGCCGGCCTGCTGGCGATGTGGCGACTGCACGGCGTGGACGAGGCGATGCGCGAGGCCTGGCAGGCCGGCGTGGTGCTCACCGGGGTGTCGGCCGGCTCGATCTGCTGGCACGTCGGCGGCACCACCGACTCCTTCGGCCCGCAGCTGCGTCCGGTCACCGACGGGCTCGGCCTGGTGCCCTTCGCCAACGGCGTGCACTACGACTCCGAGGAGCAGCGCCGGCCGCTGTTCCAGTCGCTGATCGCCGACGGCACGCTGCCGGACGGCTACGCCAGCGAGGACGGCACCGGAGTGCTGTACCACGGCACCGAGTTCGTCGAGGCGGTGACCGAGCTGCCGGACAAGGCCTGTTACCGGGTCAGCCGCAACCCCGACGGCACGGTGACCGAGGAGCGGCTACCCACCCGGCTGCTGTGATCGGTCGGGGGCGGGTGTGATGGGCGAGCTGGGCGAGCTGGCCGGCTCGCTCGACGATGACCCGGACGTGCTCTTCGAGGCGTTCGCCGGCTGGGCCGGCGAACACGGCCTGCAGCTGTACCCGCACCAGGTCGAGGCGCTGATCGAGATCGTCTCCGGCGGCAACGTCATCCTGGCCACCCCCACCGGTTCCGGCAAGTCGCTGGTGGCCACCGGAGCACACCTGACCGCCCTGGTAGCTGGCCGGCGCAGCTTCTACACCGCGCCGATCAAGGCACTGGTCAGCGAGAAGTTCTTCGCGCTGTGCGAGGTCTTCGGCTCGGCTCGGGTCGGCATGCTCACCGGCGACGCCAGCGTGAACCCTGACGCGCCGATCATCTGCTGCACCGCCGAGGTGCTGGCCAACCTCGCCCTGCGGCATGGCGCCGCGGCCGCGGTGGGGCTGGTGGTGATGGACGAGTTCCACTTCTACGGCGACCCCGATCGTGGCTGGGCCTGGCAGGTGCCGCTGCTGGAACTGCCCGCTGCGCAGTTCCTGCTGATGTCGGCCACCCTCGGCGATGTCTCCTTCTTCGCCGAGGATCTCCGCCGGCGCACCGGCCGGGACACCGCGGTGGTCAGCGGCGCGGAGCGGCCGGTTCCGCTGCACCACTACTACGCCGGCACCCCGCTGCATGAGACCATCGGTGAGCTGTTGCAGACCGGCCAGGCGCCCGTCTACGTCGTGCACTTCACCCAGGCGGCAGCGGTCGAGCAGGCTCAGGCGCTGACCAGCGTGGTGGTGGCCAGCCGGGCCGAGCGGGACCAGATCGCCGAGGCGATCGCGCAGTTCAAGTTCCGCTCCGGCTTCGGTAAGACATTGTCTCGGCTGCTGCGACACGGCATCGGGGTGCACCATGCGGGAATGCTGCCCAAGTACCGGCGGCTGGTCGAGCAACTTGCCCAGAGCGGCTTGCTCAAGGTCATCTGCGGCACCGACACGCTCGGCGTCGGAATCAACGTGCCGATCCGCACGGTGCTGCTGACCTCGCTGAGCAAGTATGACGGCCAGCGCACCCGGCAGCTGCAGGCACGGGAGTTCCACCAGATCGCCGGCCGGGCCGGCCGGGCCGGCTTCGACACCGCGGGGACCGTGGTGGTGCAGGCGCCCGAGCATGAGGTGGAGAACGCGCGGCTGCTGGCCAAGGCCGGTGACGACGAGCGCAAGCGGCGCAAGGTGGTCCGGAAGAAGCCGCCGGACGGTTTCGTCTCCTGGTCCGCGGCCACCCACACCCGGTTGCAGGCCGCGGCGCCGGAGCCGCTCAGCTCCCAGTTCGCGGTCAGCCCGGCGATGGTGCTCAACGTGCTGGCCCGAGAAGGTGATCCAGTGGCTGCGCTGCGTCGGCTGCTGACCGACAACCACGAGCCGCTGGCCCGACGCAGGCACGTACGCAGCGCGATCGGCGTCTACCGCTCGCTGCTGGCCGCCGGGGTGGTCGAGCGCCTGGCCGAGCCGGACGAACAAGGCCGTACGGTCCGGCTCACCGTCGACCTGCCGGCCGACTTCGCGCTGAACCAGCCGCTGTCCACCTTCGCGCTGGCGGCCATCGAGTTGCTGGACGTGACCAGCGAGTCCTTCGCCCTCGACGTGCTCTCGGTGATCGAGGCGACCCTGGAGGACCCGCGCCAGGTGCTGCGGGCCCAGCAGGGCAAGGCTCGGGCCGAGGCGATCGCGACCATGAAGGCCGAGGGGGTCGAGTACGAAGACCGGATCCGGCTCATCGAACAGGTGAGTTATCCGCAGCCACTTGCCGAGTTGTTGGAAGCTGCCTTCGCCACCTACTGCACCGGCCATCCGTGGCTGCTGGGCCAGCAACTGTCGGCCAAGTCGGTGGTGCGTGACATGTTCAGCCGGGCCATGTCCTTCAACGAGTACGTCGCCTACTACGGGCTGAACCGCTCCGAGGGCCTGCTGCTGCGCTACCTCAGCGACGCCTATCGGGCGCTGCGCTCCAGCGTGCCGCCGGCGGCCCGCACCGAGGCGGTGGAGGATCTGACCAGTTGGCTCGGCGAACTGGTTCGGCAGGTCGACTCCAGCCTGCTGGACGAGTGGGAGCGGCTGGCCGACCCGACGGCCGTGCCGGCCGAGCGGTCGACCTCACCAGACCTGGCCAGCGGCCTGACCGCCAATATCAGGGCGTTCACCGTGCTGGTGCGCAACGCGATGTTCCGGCGGGTCGAACTCGCCGCCCGGCGTGCGTATGCCGAGCTTGCCGAGTTGGATGCCGGCTCGGGTTGGGACGCCGAGGCGTGGCAGGCGGCGCTGGCCGAGTACTTCGAGCGGTACGACAGCATCGGCATCGGCGCGGTCGCTCGTGGCCGGGAATTGTTCCTGCTTACGCCCGAGCCAGAACGCTGGCAGGTTCGCCAGATCCTGGACGACCCGGCCGGTGACCGGGACTGGGCGATCACCGCGCAGATCGAGCTGGCGGCCAGCGACGAGGCCGGCGAGCCGGTCATCCAGCTAACCGGAGTAGGGCCCGCGTAGCGGCCTTCTCGCGCCGCCCGACGCCGCCCGACGTCGCCCGACGTCGCCGCTGAGAATGGGTAACAATAGTAGAACGCGGCCAGGATTTATGCCTTTGTCACTTAGCGTGCAACATCCACCGGCGGAGAGTAATATCTTTCGAAAAGAAGTTGTGTGAAGCATGACAATTCAGCCGATACGACGGGCTGAAACGTCACGGCTTGACTTTTTTAGACGGTCGTCCTTTCCTCAATGTCTGCAAACAGTTACCGTGCGAAACGTTTGGTTGGCGCAGGTTCGGGGAGGCCACTTGCTTATTCAGGGCATCCGGAAACGGGGCAAGACGGAGCTCAGTTGGCAGCGCACCGTCGACCGGGCGCTCGTGCATCGTGATGCCATTGCCGAGGTGTTATTGACCGATATCGTCCAATTGGATCGGACGAGTTTCGAAGTGGCGGCGCAATGGTCACGCTCTCATCGGGTCTACCGGCCCGATCACGAGGGGCGCTATGACCCGATGCTGCTGCTGGAAACGGTCCGGCAGACCGGTCTGGCACTGTCCCACCACGGCTTCGGGGTGCCCTTCGGGTACAAGTCGGTCATGCACGACGTGGGCTTCGAGATGTGGCCGGAGGCCGAGCCGCTGGGCCTGCACGCGGCGACCAACGTGACGATCAGGGTCGAGTGCGAGAACGTGGTGCTGCGCGGCGATCACCTACGCGGCATGACCGTGGTACTCGCCATGTCGGCCCACGGGATGCACTTCGCCACCGGCAGCGGCACCCTCAGCTGGCTGCCCGAGCGGACCTTCCAGGCGCTGCGAGCACGCAATGGCGGCTCGTCGACCGCTTCGGCGCTGCCACCAGCAGGGGGTAGCCCGGTCGCCTCCCGGTTCCGGGCGGCGGCTGACTCACTACTGGTTGCCGAGGATCCGCTGCCCGGTCGGCGCCGGGTGCTGGTACCGCTGGACCACCCGGTCTACTTCGACCATCCGCTCGATCACGTGCCCGGCATGCTGCTGGCAGACGCGGCGTGGCAGGCTGCCAGCACGTTATATCCGACCAGCTCGATACGATTGGTTGAATGTTCCATGATCTGCCCAGCTTTCACCGAACTGTTCATTCCGGCATGGGTATTACTGGAGCCGGTCGGGCCCGGTCAGATTGCTTTCCGAGTGGAGCAGGACGACCGGACGACAGCATCTGGAAAACTGCGGTTTACCATCGCGTCGGCTGTCCTCAATAGCTAACTGACTGCGCTGTCCAATTCGGCGAGAACCATTTCCTGACGCATTTGAGCACGTACCTTGCGGACTGCCCGCTGCATCGCCAGCCAATCCGAGTCGAGCGCTATGCCGGCCAGGAAGATCCGCCAGAATTCATCCAGCCGCGTTTCCAGATCCTCTCGGCTTGTCAACACGTCCGAAACATGCTGCACGCCGAAGAACGAGCCGACCAGGGCCCGCGCGGCGGGCATCGGCATGACACCGGGCCGGAGCAGTCCGTCCCGGCGCGCGCGGGCGAACATTGCCTGCAGCTGCGCGATCCAGCCGACGAACGGCGTCGGCATGTCCGCGTTGACCAACCCACGCTCGAAGGACAGCCTGATCCCCGCCGTGACCAGCACGTCGTCTCGAAACCGGCTACCCACCTCGTAGGTCAGCGCCACGATGCTGACCAGCGCGTTCGGCGAGTGCTTGATCAGGGTCTCGACGACCGCCGGCCATTGCTGGAACTGCTCCTCGACGATCGCGACGGCGAGCGCTTCCTTGCTCGGAAAGTGGAAGTAGACGGCGCCTTTGGTGACTCCGGCCTGGTCGACAATGTCGTTCATGCTGGCGGCCAAGAATCCGGTACGGGCAAAGACCTCCGCGGCCGCGCTGAGCACCCGAGCGCGAGTCAGCACCGCGCGCTGCTGGATCGCCACAGGCCTGGCCTCTCCCCGATGACCATTGACTCGGGCAAAGTCTAGCGGCAGGCCGGTCGAACAAGCGCTAGCCGAAATTGCCCAAGTTTGCCCAAGTCAGAAAAAGACCGGGTGGTCGGTTTACTTCTTTGTCACCAGGCGCTATGGTAACTCTCAGCGGCGCGCGGAGGCAGGTCAACTCCAGCAGCGCCGCGTCAACTTTCCGGCCGATCCGGCCGTGCGTGCCAGGCGCAACTGTCTGGCAAACCGGGACAATCAGCCGCTTAAATCGCGTATTTCTCATGCTTGCCGTCGATCGGCGGTCAGTTCGGCCTGCCCGCTCCCGCTTTCCACATCGCTTCCGGAGCGTTCAGCCGATCCACCTTAACGAAGTTGACAATGACTTTCAATAAGGGTTAGCTGACTGCATTCCTACGGTTGGAGAGCTGCCCGCCATGCCAGGCCACCGCCTGATCGCCGCCGGTGCCACGCTGGCGCTGCTGACGGCGTTGGCCGGCTGCGCGGTGTCGGCGCCGCGCCGATCCGGTGCCCTGATCGCCTGCGCCAGCATCAATGCCTGGGGCAGCATCCTGGCCCAGCTGGGCGGTTCGCGGGTACACACCACCGCCATCGTGCGCAGCCCGGCCACCGACCCGCACGACTACGAGCCGACGCCGGCCGACGCCAAACTCATCGCGACGGCAGCGGTCTTCGTGCAGAACGGCGCCGGCTACGACAGCTGGGCCGGCAAGGCGGTCAGGGCCGATCCGGAACCGGGCCGGCAGGTCGTCGACGTCGCCCGGCTGACCGGCACGCCGGCCGGCGGTAACCCACACCGGTGGTACTCCCCGGCCGATGTGGTCGCGGTGGCCGACGCGATCACCGCCGCCCTCAGCCGCGCGGACCCGGCCGGCGCCGGCTATTTCGAACAGCAGCATCGGCGATTCATCGGCACCGGCCTGGCTGATTATCGCCGGCTCATCGCGACGATCAAGGCCCGGTACGCCGGGACGCCGGTGGCCGCCAGCGAGAGCGTGCTCAGCCCGCTGGCCGAGGCGCTCGGCCTGGACCTGATCACCCCACCGGCCTTCCTCAAGGCGATCAGTCAAGGCACCGACCCGTCAGCGGCGGACAAGGCGACGATCGACGCCCAGCTAGCCGGCCAGCAGGTGAAGGTATACGTGCTGAACAGCCAGAACTCCACGCCGGACGTGGCCGAGCAGGTTCGCGCCGCCCGTCGGGCCGGCGTCCCGGTGGTCGACATGACCGAGACACCGAGCCCGGCCGGCAGTGACTTCCAGGATTGGCAGGTGCGCCAGCTGCTGGCTCTGCAGGTTGCGCTGAGCGGGACGGCCCGGTGAGCGCGCCCGTCGACGACCCCGGTGCGGTGGTAGTCCGGCTACAGGACGCCGCGGCCCGAGTCGGTGGCCGACTGATCTGGTCCGGGGTCAACCTCACGGTGCCGGCCGGGGAGTTCATCGCCGTGCTCGGACCGAACGGCGCCGGCAAGTCCACCCTGCTCAAGGCCGTCCTGGGGCTCCAGCCGGCGGCCGGCGGCGTGCTGGAGGTGCTCGGCCAGCCGGCCGGCCGCCGTAACGCGGCGGTCGGCTACCTGCCCCAGCGCCGGGCCTTCGACGCCAGCGCCCGCATCCGGGGCATCGACGTCGTCCGGCTGGGTTGGGACGGGGACCGCTGGGGTTTGCCGCTACCGGCCTTCCTGTCTGGCCGACGAGGTCGCGAGGCAGCCGAGCGGGTCGAGGAGGTGGTCGCGCTGGTCGGTGCCGAGGGGTATGCCCATCGGCCGATCGGACAGTGCTCCGGCGGGGAGCAGCAGCGGCTGCTGATCGCGCAGGCGCTGATCCGGCGACCGGCCCTGCTAATGCTGGACGAACCGCTGGACAGCCTCGACGTCACCAACCAGGCGGCGGTCAGTGCGCTGATCCAGCAGGTGTGCCGGTCGCAGAACGTGGCGGTGCTGCTGGTCGCCCACGACGTCAACCCGATCTTCCCCTACCTGGACCGGGTGCTCTACCTGGCACACGGCAGCGCGGTGATCGGCACGCCGGAGCAGGTGATCACCGCCGAAACGCTGAGCCGGCTCTACGACACCCCCATCGATGTGCTGCGCGACCGCGCCGGCCGACTGGTCGTGGTAGGCCAGCCAGATTCGCACACCGGCCACGGACACCCGTGACCACCGGATTCAGCTGGAACCTGATCTCGGACGTCCGCGAGATCCTGAGCTTCCACTTCATGCTGAACGCCATGCGGGCGGGCACCGTGGTGGCGGTGGTGTGCGGCGCGATCGGCTACTTCATGGTGCTACGCCGGCAGTCCTTCGCCGGTCACACGCTGGCGGTGGTCGGTTTCCCGGGCGCCGCCGCGGCGACCTGGCTGGGCCTGAACGCCGGCCTCGGCTACTTCGGGTCCTGCCTGCTCGCCGCGCTGGTGATCGCGGTGTTGCCCGGGGGCGGCCGGGCCGGCGGCACTGGCGGCAGCAGCGAGGAGTCGGCGGCGATCGGCACCCTGCAGGGTTTCGCGCTGGCCTGCGGCTTCCTCTTCGTCAGCCTCTACCAGGGTTTCCTGTCCGGCCTGACCAGCCTGCTGTTCGGCAGCATCACCGGCATCACCGACGGTCAGGTGCTGGTGCTGCTGGGCGCCGGCGTGCTCTGCCTGGTTACGCTGGCGATGATCGGCCGGCCGCTGCTGTTCGCCACCGTCGATGCCGAGGTGGCTCGGGCGCGCGGGCTGCGGGTTCGGCTGCTGTCGGCCGGCTTCCTGCTGCTGCTCGCCGTCGCGGTCGCCGGCGCCAGCCAGGTGACCGGCAGCCTGCTGGTCTTCGCGCTGCTGGTGGCGCCGGCCGCCACCGCGCTGCGGCTCACCGCCCGGCCGGCGCTCGGGCTGCTCATCTCCATAGCGGTCGCCCTGCTGGTGACCTGGCTCGGCGAGGGCATCGCGTTCTTCACGCCGTACCAGATCGGCTTCTGGGTGACCACACTCGCCTTCGCCGCGTTCCTGCTGGCCATCATCGGTCGCGGGTTGATCGATCGGCGTGCCGGCCGGGTCGACCGCCGTGCCGGCCGGGGCGATCGGCGTGCCGGCCGGGCCGGGTGGCGGGTCGGCGGGGCCGATCGGCGGGTCGGCGGGGTTCAGCCGGCCGCGGACCCGGCCGTCCGGACCGAGCAGCTGTGACGGGCCCGACCGGCCTGGTGGCCGGCAGCCGAGCGCTGGCCGGTGATCCGGTGACCGGCATCGGCCACCTGCTCGGCCAACCCTTCATCCAGCACGCGCTCGCCGCCGGCACCGCGATCGCGCTGCTGGCCGGCCTGGTCGGCTACTTCGTGGTGCTGCGCGACCAGGTCTTCGCCGGCGACGCGCTCTCGCACGTCGCCTACACCGGCGCGCTGGCAGCGCTCGCCGCCGGCATCGACCTGCGGCTCGGCCTGTTCGCCGGCACCGTCCTGGTCGGCTTGCTGCTCGGCGGCCTGGGCGGCCGGGCCGGCACCGATGACGCGGTGATCGGCGTCGTGTTCGCCTGGGTGCTCGGCCTCGGCGTGTTCTTCCTCGCCTACTACACGACGCACGCCAGCACCGGCAACGGCGCGGCCAGCGCTCAGGTGCTGTTCGGCTCCATCCTCGGCATCAGCCGCTCGGCGGCGGTCATCGCGGTCGGTATCGCCGCCGGTCTGCTGGTGGTGCTCGCGGTGATCGCCCGGCCACTGCTGTTCGCCAGCCTGGACCCGCGGGTGGCCGGCGCACGCGGCGTGCCGGTCCGGCTGCTCGGAATCGGTTTCATGGCGCTGGTCGGCGCCACCGCCGCCGAAGCGAGCCAGGCGATCGGCGCGTTGCTGCTGTTCGGGCTGCTGGCCGCTCCGCCGGCCGCCGCGCTGCGGTTGACCAGTCGGCCCTGGCACGCGCTGGCGCTGTCCGGCGGCCTCGCGGTGATCGCGGTCTGGATCGGCATCGGGCTGAGCTATGCCTGGCCCACGCTGCCGGCCAGTTTCACCATCATGTCCATCTCGACGGCGGAGTATCTGCTGGCCGCGGCCTGGTCGGCCCGGCACGGCAACGGGCCCCAGCCCGCGGCGACCGACCGCCAAGTCGGCGCCGTGGTCCGCTAGCCGGCGGCAGTCGTTAGCCGGCGGCAGTCGTTGGCCGGCGGCAGTCGTTAGCCGGCGGCGGTCGTTAGCCGGCGGCGGTCATTAGCTAGCAGAGTGTTCCGGACACAGCCCGAACACCTCGACGGTATGGCTGATATCGGTGTAGCCGGCGGCCCGGGCAACCCGCTCGGCCCAGGCCTCCACCTCGGGCGCCGACACCTGCTCGCTGCGCCCGCAGACCCGGCAGACCACGTGATGGTGATGTTCCTCGGCAGGCTCGGCGTGGGTACCGCACAGCCGGAACTGCGCCTCCCCGTCGGCCCGGTGCACCACGTCGGCCAGGCCAAGTTCGGCGAGCAGGTTCAGGTGCCGGTACACCGTGGTCAGCCCAACCTTCTGGCCGCCGCCGCGTACCTGGTCGAACAGCTCCTGAGCGGTTCGGAAGCCGTCCGCCTCGCGCAGCGCGTCCTCGATGGCAGCCGATTGCCGGGTGGTACGGGTCCGTCCGGCGGCACGTTGGGCTGGCATCGACGTCTGCTTGGCCATCGGTTCAGGCTAGTCGACTTTCCCGACCCATCGGCAGAGTCGGTGATCCGGCCGGCCTTGGTCAGCCCAGTCCCAGTTCCTGGGCTATCGCGCGCATCTGATAGTCGAAGTGCGCGGTGTAGTCGGTGATGACGTTATGCAGATGGCCGAACAGTTCAAAGCTGATCAGGCCGATCAGCTGGCTCCAGGCGAGCAACGCCCGGGCCAGGTACCGGTCGGTCAAGCCGGGGGCCACCTGCTCCCGCAGCCGTTTCAGGTCCGGGTGCACCGCGCGCGGAATGGGCTCGTGCGGCTCGGTCGGGCCCCGTCCGCCGTCTGCCGCGTCGGTCAGAATGGCCAGCAACAACAACGGGATCCGGGCAGCCGGATCGATGGTGTCGGTCGGCGCCTGGTAGCCCGGCACCGGGCTGCCGAAGATCAGCGCGTACTCGTGCCGGTGTTCGATCGCCCAGCCGCGGGCCGCCCGGCAGGTCGCGAGCCAACGGCCGGCCAGATCCGACCGGCGGATCCGGGCCTCGGCGGCGGCGGCCCGCTCCCCGATGGCGTTGTAGGCGTCGATGATGAGCGCGGTCAGCAGCTCTTCACGGCTCGGAAAGTACCGGTACACCGCCGAGGAGACCATGCCGAGCTCGCGAGTCACCGCGCGCAGCGACAGGCCGGCCGAACCGGTCTCGGCGAGCTGCCGGCGGGCAACCTGCTTGATCTGCTCGGTCAGCTCAGCCCGAACCCGGGCTCGCACTCCGCGCGGCGCATCGTCGATCACCATCGCGCCAGTATGGCCGGACGCGACCGGCCAGGCAACACGAAACGAGAGCAGTGCTCTTGACAAGTGGATAGTCAACCGGCAAGGTTGCTCTCAATCGAGAGCAATGCTCTCGCAACTCTGAGGAGACGTCATGACCACCGAGCAGCGCTACCTGGAACCGGGCTGGTTCGTCCGAAACGTGTTCAACCGCTGCGTGCGCCGGCTGACCCGGCTCGGGGTCAGCGTCTGGGGGTCACGGGAGCTGCGGGTCCGCGGCCGATCGAGCGGCAGCTGGCGGACGGTGCCGGTCAACCTGCTCACGGTCGACGGGACGAGCTATCTCGTCGCGCCGCGCGGGGTTACCCAATGGGTACGCAACCTGCGGGCAGCCGGCGCCGGCGAACTGCGGGTGGGCCGTCGGATCCAGCCGTTCACCGCCGAGGAGTTGCCGGACGAGGCCAAGCCGCCGATCCTGCGGGCGTATCTGCGGCGCTGGAAGTTCGAGGTGGGCACCTTCTTCGGCGGCGTCGGCCCGGACGCCAGCGACGACGAGCTGGCGGCCATCGCGGCCGGTTATCCGGTTTTCCGAATCCGGTGACCGGCCGGCGGCAGCCCGCCAGCATGGTCGCGCGCCCGGCGACAATCAGGCCCGGCCGGATATGGAATCAGCCGATCGCGGTGCCGAACAACGAGCCGATGGCGTAGGTCAACGCCAGGCCGAGACCACCGCCGATAACCACCCTGAGCACCGCCCGCTGGATGGTGGCCCCGCTCAGCCGAGCCGACAGCGCGCCGGTGACGGCCAGCGCCAGCAGCGCCACGACGACGGTGACCGGCACCCGCCAGGGTTGCGGCGGCAGCAGGATGGCCAGCAGCGGCAGCAACGCGCCGATGGTGAACGAGATGGCCGAGGCAATGGTGGCATGCACCGGGTTGACCAGGTTGTCCGGATCCAGCTTCAGCTCGGCGTCCAGGTGGGCGGCCAGCGCATCGTGCGCGGTCAGTTCGGCCGCGACCAGCTGGGCAGTCTTGGGGGTCAGCCCCTTGGCCTCGTAGATCGCCACCAGCTCGGCGAACTCCTCGTCCGGGGTCTCCTCGAGCTCTCGCATCTCCTGCGCCAGCTGGGCTGCCTCGGCGTCACGCTGGCTGCTGACCGAGACGTACTCGCCGAGCGCCATCGACACCGCGCCGGCGACCAGGCCGGCCAGACCGGCGGTGAAGATAGGTCCGCGCGAGCTGGTGGCCCCGGCCACCCCGACCACGATGCCGGCCACCGAGACGATGCCGTCGTTCGCGCCGAGCACGCCGGCCCGCAGCCAGTTCAGCCGATTGCTCAGGTCACCGGCATGCGGCTCGTCCTCATGCGTCGGCTCACCGACGGCCGCGGCCGTCACCTGGCCGGCGGTCGGCGCCTGAGCTGGTTCGTTCACCACACGTCGAGTCAACTACACCGGCTGGACGGGTTCCAAACCAGGCAATGCTCAGCCGCGGCGCGGCGGTGCCAGCCGGACGAGCCGTGGCGGCCGGCGGCGGGTGGCACCGCCGGGCTCGATGGTCCCGGCCGAGGCGTCCGCGGCACGCGTGAAGCTGACCGGGGCGTCGATCGGCAGCGGCTGCTGGCAGCGCGCTAGGCAGTGGCTGGCCGCGCCGCGCCCGTGATCAAGACCGCACCGGTCGGCTATCCGGTTTCCGACAAGCCTGGTTCGAACCGAATCGCGGCCGCCGTCGTAGCAGTAGGCGGTCAGGTAGTAGTCCGATCGGCTGATGGCAGTTCGTACCCGCGATGCGAGAGAAAGGTTCATGACCACCACAACCTCCAGGAGCGCATCGTGAAACGTCTCTTGCTCATCCTCGCCGCCACCGTCGCCGCCAGCGGGGTCGCCGCCGCGCCGGCGGTTGCCGGGCTGGCCGGCAACCCGTCGTTCAGCCATCAGCTGCCGATTCGGGCGCCGAGCCAGGCGCAGCTGCCGCGGTTGGCCGACGACCACGGCCGGGACGGCCTCGCCCCGACGGCGGCCCCGACGCCCAGCCGCTCGGCGCAGCTCGAGCCTGGCGACGATCGGAGCGGCCAACCCGAACCCGGCGACGACCGGGACGGGGCAACCGGCCAGCTCGAGCCCGGCGACGACCGGGGTGGCGCGACCAGCCAGCCCGAACCCGGCGATGACCGGGGCGGTGCCAGCCAGCAGCCGGAACCGGGCGACGACCACGGCGGCTCGAGCCAGCAGGCCGAGCCGGGAGACGACCATGGCGGCGCGACCGCACACCCCGAGCCCGGCGATGACCGGGGCGGCAGCAGCGGCCATGGCGGCGGCGATGGGTGACTTCCCGTTATGACAGCACCCATCGTCGCAGGTGCCGTGGTGAGCAGCCCCGTGCTCGCCACGGCACCCCTCGACCGACCCGAGGCCGCCGAGCCAGCCAGCTCGGCGGCCCCGGCCGCCAGCTGGATCGTGCTGGCCGACCCGGCCGAATCGGTGAGCACCCGGCCGCCGGTGCCGATGCGGCGAATCGTCGCGCCGATCGCGGCGGCCGCGCTGATAGTGGCCGGCGTGGTCGGCCTGGCCGGCTCGCTGGTCAGCCAGCGCATCGCCGAGCAGCAGGCGGTGCATGACGTCGCTCAGCTCACCGACGTGCTCGCCGACAGCGTGGTGCAGCCCGCGCTCACCGACCAGATGGTGGGCAGCAGCGCCGAGGCCCAGCGGATCCTGGACCCGATCGTGCGCAGCCGGCTGCTGACCGACTCGCTGGTCCGGGTCAAGCTGTGGACGCCGGCCGGCACCGTGCTCTACTCAGATCAGGCCGCGCTGATCGGACAGCGGTTCGCGCTGGAACCCGAGGCCCGGGCCGCACTGACCACGCCCCGCACCGAGGCCGGCATCAGCGACTTGCAACGTCCGGAGAACCGACTCGAGCACGGTGCCGGCAAGCTGCTGGAGGTATACCGACCGGTCTGGACGCCCAGCGGTCAACCGCTGCTGTTCGAGACCTACTTCCGGTACGGCACGGTCAGCGCGCGCAGCCATCAGCTGTGGCGCGGCTTCGGCGGCATCATGCTGAGCAGCCTCGCCGCATTGCTGTTGCTGCTGATGCCGCTGGGCTGGGCGTTGTTCAGCCGGGCGCGCAGAGCACGGGCGCACCGGGAGCAGTTGATGCGTCGTGCCCTTACCGCCTCGGAGGAGGAGCGCCGACGGATCGCGGCCACCCTGCATGACGGGGTGGTCCAACAACTGGCCGCGGCTTCGTTCACCGCGGCGGCGCATACCGAACGAGCCGCCGCTCGGGGCGACCGCGAGTTGGCCGCCAGCCTGGAAACGGTGGCCGGCACCGTGCGCGACAGCATCGCCGGGCTGCGCTCGCTGCTGGTGGATATCTACCCACCCAGCCTGCGTACCTCCGGCCTGTCGGTCGCGCTGCGGGACCTGGCCCGTACCACCAGTGCCAGTGCGGCCAACGTGGCCACCGAGATCGATGCCGAGACCGCCGACGGGTTGGCCGAGCCGGCGCAGGAGGCGGTGTTCCGGATCGCCCAGGAAGGCCTGCGCAACGCCGTCCGACATGCGGCGGCCAGCCAGGTGGTGCTGCGGCTGCTACCAGCCGGTGAGCGGTGCGCTCGGCTGGAGATCGTCGACAACGGCCGCGGCTTCGACCCGCCCGCGGCCGGCGACGCCGCCGCCGACGGGCATTTCGGCCTGCGACTCATGGCCGATGCCGCCCGGCGTAGCGGTGGCCGGCTGACGCTGGCCAGCGCGCCGGGTGCCGGCACTCAGCTCCGGATGGAGATCGCCCGGTGATTCGGGTGCTGGTGGTCGACGACCACCGACTCGTCCGAGCCGGCCTGAGCACGATGCTGACCGCGTCCGGTGAGTTCAGCGTGGTCGGCGAGGCCGCCGACGGCCAGCAGGCCGTCGACCTTGCCCGGCAGAGCCGGCCGGACGTCGCGCTGATGGACCTCTCGATGCCGGTGCTGGACGGCGTCGAGGCGACCCGACGGCTGCTAGCCGAGAGCCCGCAGGTCAGGGTGGTCGCGCTGACCTCGTTCTCCGATCGGCAACGGGTCAGCGACGCGCTGACCGCCGGGGCCGTGGGCTACCTGCTCAAGGATTGCGAGCCGGACGAGCTGCTGGCCGCGGTACGCGCCGCCGCGGCCGGGCAGGTGCCGCTGGATCCGCGGGTGGCCGGGGCGCTGCTGCCGAACCGGCGACCGGCGGTCATCGACCTGCTCAGCGAGCGGGAGCAGCAGGTGCTGCGGCTGGTCGCGGCCGGGCTGGCGAACAAGCAGATCGGACGGCGATTGGGCATCACCGAGAGCACGGTCAAGGTGCACCTGGGCAACATCTTCCGGCGGATCGGCGTCACCGACCGCACCTCGGCCGCGCTCTGGGCGCGGGAGCACCTGCCCGCGGTCGAGCCGGGCTAGGATGGATTAGCCGACTGGTCTACGACTAGTCTGAATCAATGACCACCGTGGGCGCGTACGAGGCCAAGACCCACCTGCCTCGCTTGCTGGAGCAGGTCGAGGCAGGGGACACGATCATCATCACCAGGCATGGTCGGGAGGTGGCCAGACTGGTTCCCGCCGACCCCAAGGCGACTGATCCGGCCCAGGTGATCGACGCGCTTCGGCAGGCTCGCAAGGGCATCCGAAGAGGTCGGCTTTCGATCAGAAGGATGATCGACGAAGGCCGTCGCTGATGCCTATCGTCATTGACGCCTCGATCACGATGGCTTGGTGTTTCGAGGACGAGGCCACCGACGTTGCCGATGCGGTGCTGGATCAACTCAAGCACGATGAGGCCATCGTGCCCTCGTTATGGAGGCTGGCGGTCGCCAACGTGCTGCTGGTGGCCGAACGCCGCCGACGGATCACCGAGGCCCAAGCCGTCCGGTTTCTGGAGCTGCTCAGCCAACTGCCGGTCCGGGTCGATCCCGCACCCATCGACGTAGCGACCATCCTCGCTGCTGGCCGGCGGCATGACCTCAGCGCATACGACGCCGGATACCTGACGCTGGCCGAGCGGATCGCGGCACCGCTGGCGACCCTCGACGCGAAGCTCATTGCCGCCTGCCGGGTGGCCGGCGTGCCGGTGTTGACCTGAAACTCAACCGATAGACATCTAATGATTTGATATCTATCATTCAGTCATGGGCCCACCACCCGATGAACCGATCGGCCTGCAACTCGCCCGTACCGCCAAGGCGGTGAGCCGGGCCTTCGAGGGCGCGCTGGCCGAGGTCGGCGGGTCGCTGGCCAGCTGGCTGATCCTGTTGTCGCTGAAGAGCGAGCAGCACGGCGCCCAGCACCAGATCGCCGCCGCGGTCGGGGTCGAGGGACCGACCCTGACCCACCACCTGAACCGGTTGGAACGCGAGGGGCTGGTTTCCCGGACCCGCGATCCGGACAACCGCCGGGTGCAACGGGTGCGGTTGACCGAGGCCGGCGATGCCGCCTTCCAGCGGATGGTCGGCGCGGCGAGGGCCTTCGACCAGCGGTTACGGGCCGGGCTGAACAGCCAGCAGTTGACGGCCTTCGAACGGGTCCTCGGCCAACTGCGCGAGAACCTTCAGCTACCGACGGGAGAACTCCGATGACTGAGCCGAACTCCAGCTCCAACAACGGGAATCCGGTGGACGATGTCGCCATCGCCGCCCGGATGCGCCGGCAGGCCAGGACCATGCGGATCGTCAACGTGCCGATGCGCCGGCTGCTCCGGTTGCCGTTCCCGACTCCGCTCAGCCGACGGCTGATGCTGCTGACCTACACCGGCCGCAAGACCGGCCGGGTGTACAACCAGCCGGTGAGCTACGTGGCCGACGGGGACACGCTGCTCAGCCCGGGCGGCGGCAAGTGGAAACTCAACCTGCGCGGCGACCAGCCCATCCAGCTCCGGCTGCACGGCCGAGGCCGGCCGGCCACCGCCGAGCTGGTACGGGATCCGGCTGAGGTCGACCGGTTGCTGCACACGATGCTGGCGGCCAATCCCAGACTGGCCTCCTTCATGCCGGTGGTCGGCCCGGACAAGCAGATCGATGAATCCATGCTGACCAACGCGCTCGAGCATGGCTTTTGCATCGTCCGCTGGCACCTGGATGAATCACCTCAGCGTGGCGGGCTGGCGCCGTAGCCGTTGTGCACGATGTGCTGCGCAGCCGCGGCGTAACCGGCCGGCTCCGCCGGCGCCAGCGTGCCCAATCCGTCGACATACCGGTTGTACATGCAGAACGCGGCGGCGATCAGCACCGCGTCGTGGATCTCGACATCGGTGGCGCCGGCCGACCGCGCCGCTTCGATCAGGACCGGCGTCACCGATCGGCCACTCACCTGCACGGCGCCGGCTATCGCCAACAGCGCACGCAACTTCGCCGAGACCGGCGCGCAGTGCGGGTCGGTGTGCACCTGGTCGACCAGCGCCATGCCATCCGCGAGCTGCGCCGCCGCGGTCGCCGAGTGGGAGTTCGTGCAGAACCGGCACTCGTTGCGGCCGGATACGTAGGCGGCGATCAATTCCCGCTCGCCCGGGGACAGCGAGTTCTCGGCCCGCAGCAACGCCTCGGCCAGCGCCGACAGCGGCTTGCCGGTCTCCGGCCGGTAGCGCAGCAGTCCGGTGATGCCGGGCAGCTGTTGCTCGTCCAGCTGCAGATCGATGTATGCCATGCCAAGTTCTGCCTTTCGCCGCGGCCGTCACCGGTCGAGGGTCCGACGCTACAACGGATGCGTCAACCGGCCGACTCCTCGGTTGCCAATCGCGCGTGCAGATGCATGTCGTGCCACCCGTCGGCATGCAGCACCTGCTGGCGCAGGGTTGCCTCGTAGCCGAAGCCGGCCTTCTCGGCGACCCGGCAGGAGGCCGGATTCGACGTCGAGTGGCTCAGCTCGATCCGATGCAGACCGACTGAGCCGAACATCCAACGCGACACGGTTCGAACCGCTCTGGCCGCGATGTTGCGGCCGCGGGCGGCCGGCACCGTCCAGTAGGCCAGCTCGGCGATTCCCTCGGCCAGCTCGATCGTCCGGAATCCGACCCGGCCGACCAACACGTCCCGCTCCGTGACGGCCCAGCCGGCACCGGTCTCGCCCTGCCATCGATCCGCCCACGAGGCCACCCACTCGCGGGCCTCCGGGTAGGTCATCGAGCGGGCATGCCACTGCTGGATATCGGGATCGCGATACGCCTCGACGACCGCCTCGGCATCGGAGAGCCACCAAGGCCGCAGGGTGAGCCCCTCGATCCGCAGCGTCGGCTGCGCCAAGGCGCGCAGCCGGCCAGCCGGAACCGCGGCTGGCACGAGTTCGGGCATGGCCCCATCTTGGTGGACGGCAGGGGGCCAGGGTTCCTGACCCCCTGCCCAGGTCGGGAAAGTGACCTCAGCCGGGTTCGACGCCGATGATCCGGATCGTCGCTAGACGAAAATGCCCAGGCTTGCACAGCTGTCTTCCCCGGCGCCGATGCTCCGCGTTACGGTCATGCGGTCACGACACACGGGGGGTGTGCGATGCGCAATAAATACGTCCTGTTCTTGGCCGGTGGATTGATTGTCGCCGGCAGTCTGGTACTCGTCTCCTCGAGCTCCGAGGCGGCGACCACCAATGTCGACCTCAGCATCACCGGCAGCACCGTGGCCGGCTTCACCGCGGCCCAGTCGGATCAGGAACTGCCGGTCGCCTTCACGATGAGGAACCACAGCCGGATCCCGGTCAGCGTCGACTTCTTCTTCACCATGACCAACGCGACGGCTGACGCGACGGACTACGTCTGTCCGACCATCTCCACCCATGTCCTCATCGGCCCGGACACCCCGGCCTGCGAACCTGGCTTCCTGAACCCCGGCAAGCGCACCAGCGCGGCCATCCTGGTCACCCCGACCATCTCCAGCGGCATGGTCACCGTGACAGCCTGCGCCAACGACGAGAACGGCAACCCCGACCCCGTTCCGGGCAACAACTGCAAGACGGTCAACATCCCGATCGGTTGACCGGGACCGTCCGCAGTCCAGGCAGATCCTTTGGCGGAGCTTATGGGATGGCTTTCACACCCAACGATTCCGCCGCCTCTGCCAACCGGCGGTCGAAGGTCAACATCTCAACAGCGCCGAGACTGATCGCCGCGGCCAGGTGGATCGCGCCGAGGGACCGCAGGTTCGGCGGGCCGATCGTGCGCGCCCGTTGCATCACGGCCTGGGTGAGCGGTTGTCGCGCGACACCCGCGCAGGCGGTTCGGATCATTTCGCCGACCTCGCGCACGCCCGCGCGAGAGACTGCGCGCGCCACTTCAACCCATGCCAGTTCGGATGAGACGACAAGGTCACCGGCTGTGGTGCGCGCACGCAGGATCGCACGCACCTGCGAAGACTCGTCTTCGATGAAGATGCGCTTGAGCAGCGCACTTGTATCCACGTACAGGTCGGTCAACGATCCTCGCGATCAAGCAGGTCCAACGAGCGGGTACCGCGCGGCAGCGTCAGGGTCGGCTCGACATCGCGAAAGGGTTCGGGCGCTTCAACCGTTCCGGCCCTCACGGCACGTTCCATGGCAGTCAGGTCGGAGGCTAGCCCAAGCTCCTTGGCGATCGCCTCGCGGACGATGTCCTGTTGAGACCGGCCGCGCCGCGCGGCCGCCTCGCGCAGCGCACGGGCTAGCTCCGCGCTGAGGCGCAGGTTGGTACTCACGACACCACGACACCACGGTACCACCCTGCAGTGTTAGTGGTACCACGCTCCCGGACCATCGCGGCGGATCAAGGTTGCGTTTGGCGGTGGCGGTGGGATTTGAACCCACGGAGGCTTGCACCTCACACGCTTTCGAGGCGTGCTCCTTCGGCCGCTCGGACACGCCACCGGGCAGAACAATACCGTCAGCGTCGGCGGGCGAAGAAATCGGTCAGCAAGGCACCGCACTCCTCGGCCCGGATGCCGCCGTACACCTCGGGCCGATGGTTCAGCCGGCGGTCACGCACCACGTCCCACAGCGAGCCGACCGCCCCGGCCTTCGGATCCCAGGCGCCGAACACCAGCCGGGCCACTCGGGCCTGCACCAGCGCGCCGGCGCACATGGTGCACGGCTCCAAGGTGACCACCAGGGTGCAGCCGACCAGTTGCCAATCCCCTAGCGCCACCGCGCCGGCCCGCAACGCCACGATCTCGGCGTGCCCGGTGACGTCCTGGCCGGCTTCCCGGCTGTTGTATGCGGTTGCCAGCACGCCGCCAGCCGGTCCGAAGAGCACCGCGCCGACCGGTATGTCTGCCGTCTGAGCAGCCAGCGCCGCCTGCCGCAGCGCGAGCCCCATCGCCTCGTCCAGCCAGGACGGCAAGGACGAGGGCGAGACGCCCGGCGGGTCGGCCGGAGCGGTCAAGCGCGCAGTGCCTCGAGTTCGGCCGAGCAGCCGAGCCGCTCGCATACCGCGTCCAGCAGGTCAGCCGGCAGGGTGCCCTCGTGCACCGCCAGCTCGACCAGCTCGGCGGCCTCCAGGCCGAGGTCGCTCAACAGCCGGGAGTCGCCGAACGGGGCGGCGTCATGTGCGCCGGCCGGCGCGTCCTCGTCGCCGTCCAGCGGGTCGCCGCCGATCTCCTCCAGCCCGTCGGCGAACAGCTGGGCCAGCGGGTAGTCGTCGGCGGCATGTCCGTTGGACAGGAACACCCGCATCGGCAGATCGCGTTCATCATCGGCCATGTCCAGCCGGGCCAGCACCGCGTACTCGTCGTCCTGCTCCAGGCCGAGCAGCCGGATCGGTTCCTCGTAGTCGCGCAGCAGGTCGGCCACGTCGTCGATAGACTCGCAGTCGCTCAGATCCAGCTCCTCGGCGGTGAAGGAGCCCGGCTTGCCGACCAGGGCGAAGGCGAAGAGGCTCACGAGTGCACCGACCCGGCTGACCTGGCCCGCTGGAACTCCGCCTCCAACCCGATGCGTTCCAGAACCCGGTCGAGCATCTCCTCGGGATAGGCGTCCAGATCGTCGAGGATCGACTCCATCTCCTCCTCGCCCAACTCCAGGTCACTGAACAGGTCCAGCTCGCCGATCGGCCACACCTCGTCCAACTCGTCGTCCTCCGGCGGATCCTCCCCCAGCCGTTCCAGCACCTGAGCCGCCAGCGGGAACTCCACCGACGCGGTCAGATCAGACAGCAGCAGGTCGATCCGTGGCCCGTGCGACCGTGCGATCAGAAAGAACTCGTCATCGACGCAGGCGACCACGAACGGGCCGCCTTCCGGCGGCTGGGAGCGCAGCGCGGACAGCAACACCCCGAGGTCGTGCAGCACGCCGCTGGGCAGCGCATCGCAGTGCCACATGCCACCTTCGCGGTATGCCGCCACCGCGTAACCGGCTTGTGCCATGACTGGACTACCTCTTCCTGCCTCGCCGGATACCCTGCTGGTGCCTACGGGGACGATCCTGGCATGGATCCCAGGCACAACAAAGCCTGAGATCCAACTGGGCCTTTCGAGGCGTAGCTCACGCCTACCGCCGGCTACGTTCCTATCGAGTGTCGAGCAGGCATCGGAACGGTCACGCTCCGCCACCAAGCCACGACCGAGCGACAAACCCGGAGTTACGTTGATCGGGTGCCCCCACAGTTCCGCCGAATCGCCGTGCTCGGCCTCGGGATGATCGGTGGCTCCGTGTTGCAGGCGCTGGCACGGAGCGGTTACCGAGTCCTCGGCTACGACCCGAACCCGGACGACGCGGCGCTGGTCCGAGCTGCCGGTTACCAACTGGCCGGCAGCGCCGCCGAGGCGGTGTCCGGCGCCGACCTCGTGGTGCTGGCCATGCCGCTGCCGGATTTGCCTGCCGCGCTGGCCGAAATCCGATCGGCCGTGGATCCGGATGCGGTGCTCACCGACGTCGGCACGCTCAAGGCCCCGGTGCTGCCGCTGGTCGCCAAGCAGCTGCCCGGTAGCCGGTTCGTCGGCGGTCACCCGCTTGCCGGCACCGAGCAGTCCGGCTTCCTGGCCTCCGACCCGATGCTGTTCCGGGATGCCCCGTGGTCGCTCGCGCTGGAACAGGACACCGACCTGGCGGCGTGGCTGGCGGTCGCGGTGCTGCTCTGTGACCTCGGTGCCCGGCCGGTGCCGACCACCGCGGCCGAGCAGGACATCGCGGTCGCTCGGGTGATCGGCCTGCCGCACCTGCTGGCCGAGACACTGGCGTTGACCGGACTGCACGGCGGCGAGCTGGGCCTGTCGCTGGCCGCCGGTTCCTACACCAGCGGCACCCGGATCGCCCGCACCCGGCCGGAGCTGGTCGCGACCTGGTGCGACGGCAACAGCGCGCTGGTCGGCGCACTGGACGACGCCATCGCCTGGCTGGCCAGCAGCCGGGAGTCGCTGGCCCGCGGTGACTCGGTGCTGCCGCTGGTCCAGGCCGGCCACCAGGCCCGGATGAACTGGGAGAATCGGGAGTTCGGCCCAGTCGACCTGCCGGCCGATCCCGAGGCGCTGCGCCAGCACGGCCGCGACGGTGGCTGGATCACCGCGGTGATCGAGAAGGACGGGCCGGCCATCGGCGAGTTGCGGCTGCTCGGCATGCGTCCGCTGTAACGGCACCGCGATCGAGGTCGGCGGCACCGGCCCGCGGCTGCCAGGCACATCTCAGGCACAATCTGCCAGGTGATCACACTGTCCGCCGGTGCCCGGTTGGTCGAGGTGGAGCGCAGCGGCGTCGTGGAGTCCGCGCACACCGGCCATCTGGTGGTCCTCGACGCCGAGGGCCGGATCCGCTTCCAGGCCGGCGATCCCGACCAGGTGGTGTTCGCCCGGTCCTCGCTCAAGCCGCTGCAGGCGGTCGGCATGCTCGATACCGGCATCCGGCTGAGCCGGCCGGAGACGGCGTTGGCGGCCTCCTCGCACTCCGGCTCCGAACAGCACCGACTGCTGATCGAGCAATGCCTGCGGGCGGCCGGGCTGTCCGAGGCCGATCTGGCCTGCCCGCCGGCGCTGCCGGCCGGCGAACCCGAGCGCCGGGCCTACCTGGCCGCCGGTCATCCGGAATCCAGGCTGGCCATGAACTGCTCCGGCAAGCACACCGCGATGCTGTTGAGCTGCCTGGCCAACGACTGGCCGTTGTCGGGCTACCTGGCACCGTCCCATCCGCTGCAGCAGCGGCTGGCGGCGACCGT
Source organism: Jatrophihabitantaceae bacterium (assembly GCA_045807085.1). Taxonomy (GTDB): domain Bacteria; phylum Actinomycetota; class Actinomycetes; order Mycobacteriales; family Jatrophihabitantaceae; genus Jatrophihabitans_A. The sequence continues at coordinate 113,373 of JBJMIB010000036.1, read as the reverse complement.
CGCCGAACTCGGCGGCGAGCCGGTGGCGGCCACCGCCGTCGACGGCTGCGGTGCGCCGCTGTTCGGCATCAGCCTGGTCGCGGTGGCCCGGGCCTTCAGCCGGATCGCCACCGCCGCCGGCCACCCGGCCGCGGTGGCCGATGCGATGCGCAGCCATCCGGAGCTGGTGGGCGGCGAGCAGCGGGCGGTCACCGTGCTGATGCGCCGGGTGCCCGGCCTGATCGCCAAGGACGGCGCCGAGGGCGGTTTCGCCGCCGCGCTGCCGGACGGCGGGGCGCTGGCGGTGAAGATCGACGACGGCGCGGCGCGAGCCGCCGAGTGCGCGGCCGCCTGGGCGCTGCACCATCTCGGCGTGGACACCGGCCTGCTCACCGAGCTGGCCCAGGCACCGGTGCTCGGCGGTGGCCAACCGGTCGGGCTGGTCCGTCCGGCCGCGGGCTGGTGAGTCGCACGGTCGTGCCAGGCGCCGGCCCGGCGCGCAACGTCGTAGCCTTTTCGGCATGACCTCTGTGCGGACGCCGCGCTCGGAACAGGCCGCAGCGCCGGCACTCGCCTCCACCGTCTCGCTCCCGGAGCGACTGGGCTACCGGATCAAGCGGGTACTGCTCGGTCCGCCGCTGGTCAGTTCCCAGCTCCACGAGGAGAAGCTGTCCAAGCGGCTGGCGCTGGGGGTGCTGTCCAGCGACTGCATCTCCTCCTCGGCCTACGGCAGCGAGGAGATGCTGATCGTTCTGCTCGGCGTGTTCGGGCTGGCCGGGTTCCACATCCTGGCTCCGATGACCGCGGTCATCCTGGTGATCCTGACCCTGATGACGCTGTCCTATCGCGAAGTCGTGATGGTCTACACCCGGGCCGGCGGCTCCTACGTAGTGTGCCGGGAGAACTTCGGCTACAAGATGGCCCAGGTCGCCGCGGTGGCGTTGCTGATCGACTACATCGTGACGGTGGCGGTGCAGACCGCGGCCGGTGTCGCCGCCATCACCTCGACTGTGCACTCGCTCATCCCGTACAAGATCGAGCTCTGCCTGATCGTGATCGCCCTGCTGGCGTACGGCAATTTGCGCGGCATCCGGGAGGCCGGCAAGGCATTCGCGTTTCCCACCTACTTCTTCTTCTTCTCGGTAACCGTGGTCATCCTGGTCGGTGCGGTCCGGGAGCTGTTCGGCGACCTCCCCCAGTACGGCATCGACCGGGTGGTCGGTGGTGAGCACCAGCTGCCGATCGTGGATCAGGGCCACGGGATCCTGTCCAGCCTGGCGATCTTCTACCTGCTCAAGGCCTTCGCCAACGGCGGCGCGTCACTGACCGGGCTGGAGGCGATCTCCGACGGGGTCAGCGCGTTCAAGCCGCCGAACGGGCCGAACGCCCGCCGCACCCTGGTGATCATGGCCTCGATGCTGGCCTTCCTGGTCTGCGGCGTCGGCTGGCTGGCGATGCAGACCCACGCGGCGCCGTTCGAGAACGGCTCCCCCACCGTGATCTCCCAGGTCGCCAAGGCCGCGCTCGGCGGCGGAGCGATCGGGCACGTCGGCTTCGTGCTGGTCCAGATCGCCACCGCGATGATCCTGTTCACCGGCGCCAACACCCCGTTCACCGGCTTTCCGTTCCTTGCCAACTTCGTCGCCGAGGACTCCTTCCTGCCCCGCCAGCTGACCCGGCGCGGGCACCGGCTGGCGTTCAGCAACGGCATCATCATCCTGACCCTGCTCTCGATGATCCTGCTCGTCATCGGCAAGGCGAACGTGGACAAGCTGGTCCCGTTCTACTCCCTCGGCGTCTTCACCGGCTTCACCCTGGCCGGCTTCGGGATGGCCAAGTACCACACCATCCACAAGGAGCCGGGCTGGCAGCGCAAGTGGTGGATCAACGCCTCCGGCGGCGCGCTGTCGCTGGCGGTGGTCCTGATCACGGCGGTGGTCAAGTTCACCGAGGGCGCCTGGCTGGTGCTGCTGCTGGCCCCGCTGCTGTGGCTGCTGCTGCTGCGGCTGAACCAGCAGTACCGGGACGAGGCCCGCTCGCTGGATCTGGTCACCAACGCCATCGGCGGCCAGGGCGGCAAGATGATGCCCAACTACCCCCGGCACGTGGTGCTGGTGCTGGTGGACCGGCTGGACCTGGCGGTGGTGCGGGCGCTGCGGTACGCCGGCAGCCTGCGGCCGACCGACCTGCGCGCGGTGCACATCTCGCTGGACGATCAGCGGGCCGACGAGCTGCAGAGGTCCTGGATCGACCGGGGCCTGGGCGAGAAGGTGCCGCTGGAGATCGTCGAGTGCCCGGACCGCCGGCTGATCCGAGCGGTCGGCGAGACGGCCCTGAGCGCGGTGATCGGCGACCGGGCCGAGGTCACCGTGCTGCTGCCCCGGCGGACCTTCCGCCGGGTCTCGCAACGCATCCTGCACGACCGGACGGCCGACCGGATCGCCGCCGCGATGGCCAAGCTGCCGCACGTGTCGGCGACCATCGTGCCGTTCGACACCACGCTGGACGAGCGCCAGGAGCAGGAGCTGGAGCGCCAGCGGGACAAGGCGCAGGCGCGAGCCGCGCTCACCGACGAGTCCCCGCAGCTGGCCGACCCCGAGCCGCCGAAGCCGGTCGAGCTACCGCATCCGGACGAGAACGGGGTCACCCCGATCGCCGCGGTGAAGTGGAAGCAGCGGGTCACCATCGAGGGCCGGATCAAGATCGTCCAGATCGGCACCTCGGCCGGCAAGGCGCTGGAGGCCCAGGTCTTCGACTCCACCGGCGGCATCCGGATGCTGTTCTTCGGCCGGACCCGGATCCCGGGCATCGAACCCGGCGCACTGGTCCGGGTGTCGGGCACCGTGGGGGAGTACAAGGGCCACCTGGCGCTGGCCAACCCGCGCTACGAACTGCTGCCGGCCGACGCCAAGGCACACTGAGGCAAGCCGGGGTGCGGCGCTCACCGTCCCAGGTCGGCGGCTACCATGGAGCGGCTTGTTCTGGCCCCCATCGTCTAGCGGCCCAGGACGCCGCCCTTTCACGGCGGTAGCACGGGTTCGAATCCCGTTGGGGGTACGCCAACCCGGCCGGGGTGATTTCCGGCCGGCGAGGCCAGGTAGTACTGTCTTGCAAGCAGGTAGTACTTACCTGCAAGGCCAGTTGGCATGCCGAGGCGTGCCACCAAGGCCCCGTAGCGCAGCTGGTTAGCGCGCCGCCCTGTCACGGCGGAGGTCGCGGGTTCAAGTCCCGTCGGGGTCGCCGATCCGAGAGCCCGGTTCCATCAGGAGCCGGGCTCTCGGCCGTTCTGGGCGATCAGGTGCCCGGCGGTTGGAGCGAGATGGCATCGGGTGCCAGCCGGCCGGCGGCGATCGCCGTCGCCAGCTCGGACAGCCCGACCCGGGTCGCGCGGGCATGACCGCGCAGAAGCTCGAAGGCCCGGTCCATGTCCACATGCGCAAACTGGGCGATAACGCCTTTGGCTTGTTCGATGGCGATCCGACTGTTGAGCGCCGTCTGCAGCTGGACGGCGAGTTCCTCGACGGCACGGATGTTGCGGTGCTGCATGATGGCGATGGTGGCCACGTCCGCGAGGGCCTGCCCGAGCTGAAGGTCTTCCGATCGCAGCGATTCGCCGGGCAGCCGGAACAGGTTGAGTGCGCCGATGGTGCTGTTCCGCAGCCGCATCGGCAGCGCGTACACCGGCCCGAACCGACGTGCGCGCAGTTCAGCGGCGAACAGCGGCCACCGGTTCGCCTGATCGTCATCGCTCACGGAGGCCAGCGGCTCGCCGCCGCGGTAGCAGTCCAGGCACGGACCTTGCTGATTCTGGATCTCGAACAGCTCCAGCAGCCAGGTCTGCTCGGTGGACGCGGCCATCACCTGCAGTTGTCCGCGCTGGTCGGCCAGCATCAACCCGGCGGCGGTTGCCTCCAACAGGTCGACACAGCTGGTGATCAGCTCGTCGAGGAGTTCGACGACGTCGAAATCCATCACCAGGCTGTCGGCCAGCCGCACGAAAAGTTGCCCGACCCGGATTTCCCGGGCGCTGGAGGGAGCGGTCATCGAGGCCACCTGCCTTGTCTGTGCTGCATCAATTGTCTAACACCAACGTTCCTGATACGACTTCGCGGGCGACCTCGCGCAACCCTAGGTCACGGGCGAAGGCGTAGGCGCGCAGCCGCGCGAGCGCGGCCTCGATCGGTATCCCGAGCTGCACCATAAGCATCCCCGAGGCCTGGTGAACCTCGGCGCCGAGGTAGTCGCCGGCCAGCATCCGGCTGAAATCCAGCAGGGCAGCCGGCGTGGCCGGTTGCGCCAGGTCGAGGACCGCATGCGCGACGGCGTCGGTCAAGCGCAGCGCGCGGGCCAGCGCCGCCGAGTCGAGCTCGCCCGGCTCGCGCCGGTACAGCGAGACCACACCCAGGTCGATGACGCCGATCCGCAGCGGCAGCGCGAACACCGCGCGGGCCCCCAGCCCGATGGCTGCCGGGCCGAACGTCGGCCAGCGGGCAGCGGAGTCCCGGTCGGCCAGATCCGCGCGCAGCACCGGGCGGTGCTGCGCCGCGGCGTCGATCGCCGGGCCCTCGCCCAGCGTCGCCTGCAGCTCGTCGAGGCGGCGGGCAAGATCGTCACTGGTCGCGAGCAGTCCGGCAACCCTGCTGCCACTGGCCAGCGTCACGGCGACCCCGTCGACTGGCAACGTGCGCACACCAAGCTCGCACAAGGCTGAGATTCGAGCCACCCCCGCGGTGGCGCCATCGTCGTCCTTGGCATTGTGCTGGTCGGCGTCCATCGGCCGACCCCCTTCGCCGTACGGTTGACCGCGTGTCGGATGGCGACGGGTCAGGGCCAGGGAGCCGCCTCAGCCTCACCGGAGCGTAGCGCGAGCCGGGCCCGCGCTGGGCAGCTGCCGAGCGAAGCGGGTATGCCCGGTTGGGCGGCGGGCGGATGCGCGCGCCGCCCCCCAACGCAAAAGCGCACGCACCCCCCGCCTCGGAAGAAAGTGAGTTCGGGTTGAGCAGCGGTCGGGGTCTGGGACCACTATCGACCGGGCAGCCAGCCTGGTCGATTGCCGGAACGCTACGCCCGGGCACCGGTCGCGTCAACGATGTTAGGCTCTTCGGCGAGACAGCAAACGTCGAATTTCGCCGGCCTGGACCTCGCCGTCGAGATGCATGCGCCACTGCATCCGGGGGGACCATGTCCACCGACTCACCGAGGTCCGGCTGCACCGTCACTCGTCCGGATAAGACCCCACGACCCCAGCTCGCGCCCGACCCGGCGGCGGGCGTCGCCGTGGGTGAGAGCCGGATCCGCGAACTGCTGGCCGCCAGCACCTCCGTCGGCAGCGACCTGAGCCTGCCGGTCATGCTCCGCCGCATCGCCGCCATGGCGGCCACCCTCGTCGATGCCCGCTACGCGGCCCTGGCGGTCTTCGGTCAGGACGGATCGCTCGAGCACTTCGTCCATGCCGGCATCGACCATTCGACGGCCGGCCGGATCGGGGCATTCCCGCACCGGCGCGGCCTGCTCGGACTGATCACCGACAACTCGGCGCCGGTGCGGATCGCCGACCTGACTGCCCATCCGGCGGCGGCCGGCTTTCCGGCACACCACCCGTCGATGCGCAGCTTCCTCGGCGTCCCGATCCAGATTCAGGATGAAGTGTTGGGCAATCTGTATGTGACCGAGAGCGCCCACGGCGAGTTCACCGCCCAGGACGAAGACCTCCTCACCGGCCTGGCCGCCGCCGCCGGCGTGGCTCTGACCAACGCTCGGCTCTTCCAGGAGAACGAACAGCAGCGGCTCTGGCTGACCGCCTCGACCGAACTCACCCAGCGCCTCTTCGCCGCGGATCACGGCCAACCCCTCGACCTGGTCCTGCAGTACTGCATGCACGGTGCTGCCGGTGACTTCGCGGCACTGGCGATGGCCGGCCCCGACAACGACCTGCGCATCCGCGCATCCGCCGGGCTGCTCGCCGACGACCTGTTGGGCCGGGCCGTCAACCCAGAACACAGCCTCGCCGGCACGGTGATCCGGACCGGCAAGCCGGTACTGGTCACCGACTACCGCCACCAAGTCCAGGCCCCCGAGACCGGCGACCTGCAGCTTGCGATCGACGCCGCGATCGGGGTTCCGGTGCGGACCCGCGAGAGCCAGCTCGGCGCCATCGTGGTGGGCCGGCTGCCCGGCCGGCGGCAGTTCACCGACACCGACCGCGACCAACTCGCCGGCTTCGCCGCCCACGCCGGAATCGCTCTGGAACTCGACCGCTCCCGCAACGAGCACGAATTCCGGCGCCTGAATGCCGACCATGAGCGGATCGCCGCCGACCTCAACAACCATGTCATCCGAGAACTCTTCGCCACCGGCATCGGCCTGCAGGGCCTGCTCGACGCGGTCCCCGGCAAGCGGTACCGCAGCCGGATCGCCGGCTACATCGACGACCTCGACGCCATCATCCACAGCATCCGTGCCACCGTCTTCGAGCTACGCCCCGCCGCGCCGCCGTCGGTCAGCCTGCAGCGCCGGATTGTCGCCGTCGCCGAGCAGCACACCGGCACCCTCGGCTTCACCTGCGGCATCCGCTTCGCGGGCCCGCTGGATCGCCAGATCGAGGCCGGTCTGGCCGAGGACATCCTGGCCGTGATCGACGCCGCGCTGGCCCACATCGCTCACTGCTCGCAGGCGACCTGGACCGACGTCACCGTTGCCCTGGCCGGCCGCCAGCTCATCCTCGACATCGCCGATGACGGGCGCAGCGGCGGCAACGAGCTGCCGGCCGCGGCGGTCACCGACCTGCGGCAACGCGCCGGCAACTACGGCGGAACACTGCAGATCACCGCTGCCGACCACGGTGGCCGGCACCTGCAATGGAGCGCGCAACTTGCGCCCGAGCCACCATCGACCCCCGTGGGTGCTTAGGGGGTATCTCCCCACTCCATGCTCTGCTGCGCGGGCCTGGCAGACACCCCCTAGCCTGGATCGGTGCCAGCCGCCACCCTGCTCGCCGTCGCGCACGGCACCGCCGACCCGGCCGGGCTGGCCGAGATCCATCGGCTGGTCGAGTTGGTTCGAACCCGGCGTGCCGAGGTGCCGGTCGAGCTGGCCTGGCTGGAGCGAGCAGACCCGCCGGCGGCCGCGGCGCTCGGCCGGCTGACCGGCCCGGTGGTGGTGGTGCCGGTGCTGCTGTCGACCGGATACCACGTCAAGGTCGACATCCGGCGGCTGGTCAGTGGCCGGCCGGAGACCGCGATCGCCGACCAGCTCGGGCCGGACGCTCGGCTCGTCGAGGTGCTTCGGCAGCGGCTGCGCACCGGCCGCACCCCGGGCACCGACGTGGTGCTGTTCGGCGCGGGCTCCTCCGATCCGGCGGCGTATCGGCAGTTGACCGACGCGGCGGCTGGCCTACGGCGATCGCTGGGTGCCGCCGAGGGGATAGCGGTCGTCGTGCATGCCCGATTCCTGACCGATCCGGCCTGGCGGGCCGGCCTGCGTCCCGGCTTGGACGTGGCGAACTACCTGCTGGCGCCCGGGCTGTTCGACGACCGGCTGCGTGCCCACGCCGAGGAACTGGCGGCCGGCTTCGTGGCGCCCCCGATCGGCGCGCATCCGTTGCTCGCCGAGTTGATCTGGGACCGGTACGACCGGGCGGCTACCGGGCTGGCCGAGCCGGGACTCGGTTCGGCCCGGCCGGCGCCGCCCGGGTAGACTGCTTCGAGCTTGCCGGTTAGCCGGCGGGCGGCACGGCCAGGTAGCTCAGTTGGTACGAGCGACCGCCTGAAAAGCGGTAGGTCGGCAGTTCGATCCTGCCCCTGGCCACCAACCTCAAGGCCGTGGTCCGAAGCCTGACGAGGGGCCGGGCCGCGCTACACCGCTACCGGCAGCCGGACGAGCAGTTGCCCGAGCTGGCCGGCTCGATCCGCAAGCTGGCCTGATCATCGGCCGTACCATGAGCCAATGCAGACACAGGCACTGGTCGTGGTGGACGTGCAGGTCGGCTTCGACGATCCACGCTGGGGTGAGCGCAACAACCCGTCCTGCGAACCGAACATCGCCGCTCTGCTGAATCGCTGGGAGATCCTCGGCTGGCCGGTGGTGCTGGTTCGGCATGACTCGGCGGAACCGCAGTCGCCGTTGCGTCCGGAGCTGCCGGGCAACCGGCTCAAGGAGTTCCTGCGCGGCCGAGGTGATCTGCTGGTCACCAAGTCGGCGCACTCGGCCTTTCACGGCAAGCCGGATCTGCACGGCTGGCTGACCGAGCGCGGCATCGAGGCAGTCGCCCTCTGCGGCATCACCACCAACCACTGCTGCGAGACCACCGCCCGGGTCGCCTGCGACCTCGGCTACCAGGTGACCTTCATCGGCGATGCCACCGCCACCTTCGGCCGGACGTCGCTGACCGGCGAGCTGATCGACGCGGACACGCTGGCCCAGACCACCTTCGCCAACCTCGACGGCGAGTTCGCCGAGGTACGGGACACCGCGGCCGTGCTCGGCGCCTTGCCAGCGCTGGCTCGCTGACGAGCCAGCCGACGGACTGGCTCGCCGGCCTTCAGCCGGAGGGTACGGCCGGGCACCGCGGCGGCACCGAGCTGGCCACCGCGCCGGCCGGCTCGGCCAGGTAGACCGGCGGCTGCGGGTGCTTGAAGAAGTTCGGCCGGATCGAGAAGTCCGGGGCCGGGAACGTCCGGTGGAAGGTCGGCGTGGTGCTCGCTGACAGCGGCGGGTTGATCCACGACCAGTCGGTGGCCACGATCCGGCCGGCCTTCGCCTCCCGGTCAACGTGCGTGATGAACTGCGCGGCCGCCGTGTGGTGGTCGACGATGTATACGCCGGCCTTCTCATAGCTGTGGATCACCGCGCGGTTCAGCTCGATCAGCGCCCGGTCCTTCCAGAGATCGGCATTGCGCCGGGTGGACAACCCCATGCCCTGCGCGATCCGCGGCAGCATGTTGTAGCGCGCCTCGTCGCTGAGGTTGCGGCCGCCGATCTCGGAACTGACGTACCAGCCGCTGAACGGCGCCGCCGGATAGCGCACCCCGCCGATCTCCAGGCTCAGGTTGGAGATGGCCGGATTGGCATGCCAGCGCAGGCCCAGGTCGGCGAACCAGTCGAACTCCGGATGCTCCAGCGGCACCTCGAGCACGGCGTCGGCCGGCACCTCGAACATCGCCACCGGCGAGTCGTCGACCGAGATGAACAGCGGTAGCACGTCGAACGGGGTGCCCGCGCCCAGCCAGCCTTGGGACCGGGCGTAGCCGGTCAGCTCGAGGTGTAACGGGTCGCCGACCACGCCGCTGCCGGTGCGGTAGCCGGCGTACCTGATCAGCTGCGGGTTGTGGATCCGTGGCCCGGCCCGGCCGGGCCGTTCGGGTGCGAACACGGTCAGCACCGAGCGCAACCGGCCGTCGTTGGTGGACGTCCGCAGGTGCTCGAAACAGCCCTCGGCGATCTGCGCGGGGGTTCTCAGGTTGCGCAGGTCGAGCAACTTCAGGCCGCGCCAGTTGTACCTGCCCGCGCACCGGGCGTGGTTACGCCAGGCCAGGGTGGCCCCGGCAAGCAGTTCCTGTGGGGTATGCCAGTAGGTGCCGGTGTTGAGGATCTGCGAGATCACCTCCCACAGCCGATGCGGCTCGGTGAACTCGGCAATCTCCGGCTGTTGGAAGAAGGCCATCGCCTCGGCCAGCATCGCCTCGGTGGACTCCCACCCGGCTGCCTCCGCCGCCGGCAGCGACTCGATGACCGGTGCCGCGCTCATACCCACCTCATCCCTCCACTCCTCGAGGAGGTCACGGCATGCCCGCGGCGCTGGGGGTGATGTCGCGACGACAGCCTCCAATACTTGCCTATCGAGCACTCGTAGGAAAGGTGCCGGATGCAACGGCGGTCATCACCGGACCCGCCGCGCGAACAACCGGACCGACCACCACCTGACCGGCACCAGCAGCACCACCATCAGCAGCATCCCCTTCCATACCGATGGATCGGACCTGGCCGTCGAACAACGCCCGGGTGGCGTTGGTCGATCAGTAGCTCGGGCCGTGGCAACGGCAGCGACCGGCGCTGCGCGATCGCGGTCATGACTCGCGCAGCGTTCATCCGGTCTTGGCCAGGAACACATCGTCCAGGCTGGGTCGCTGCAGCTCGATCTCGTCGAACTCGATCCGGCATTGGGACTTCCGCGGTAGGGATTTCCGCAGTAGGACTTCCGCATTAGGGACTTCCGCATTAGGGGCTTCGGCATTAGGGATGGGCATGACGAACGAGGGAGGGGACGCCGTGACGGTGATCGAGGCCGACTTGCGCGAGCGCGTCATCGACAGCATCGGCACCTTGCTGCCGCGCGTCCTGAAGCGGGACCTGGCCCCACCGCCGGAGGACACCGGGCTGTTCGACGAGCTCGGGCTCAGCTCGTCCAGCACCCTGGAGCTGCTGCCGGCCCGGCAGCGGGCCGGGACCGGAACCTGACCATGGTGACCGTTTGGCTGCTGCGCACCGACCATCCCGGCGCGCTGGTGGACAGCCTGGCCGGGCTGCTGGACCCGGCCGAGCGGGCCCGCGCCGAGGCCATCGACGAGCCGGTCACGCACACGGAGTTCGTGGTCAGCCACGCCGCCAGCCGGCTGATCCTGGGCCGGTTGCTGGGCGTGCCGCCGGGCTCGCTGCGCTGGCGGCACGGTCCCAGCGGCAAGCCGGCGCTGGCCGAGCCGGCCACCGACCTGCAGGTCAGCCTGTCCCACTCGGACGGCCTGGCCGCGCTCGCGGTGACCACCGGCCGGCCGGTCGGCGTCGATGTGCAGCGCCGGCGTAGCGCCGCCGGCCTGGTCCGGATGGCCGAGCGGTACTACCCCGCCGAGGAGGCCAGCTTCGTCGCGCAGGCCGGCGATCCGGCCGAGCTCGGCCGCCGGTTCAGCACGCTGTGGACCCGCAAGGAGGCCTGCGCGAAGGTCGGCGGCGGCCGGCTGATACCGGCGCTGGCCTGGCCCAGCCAGCCGCTGCCCACTGCCGTCGGCTGGGATTCGGCCAATTTTGCCGGCCCGTTCCTGTCCGGCGATCCGGCCACCGAGGACCGGGTGGTGGTGCGTGAGCTGACCGTGCCGGCCGGCTTCCACGGTGCGGTCGCGCTGGCCGGCAGCGCCGACTTCCAGGTGGTCTCGCACTGGTGGACACCGGAGCAGGAACAGCTGCCTGCCGCCGCGCTCCCGCCGCTTCAGCACGGCCGATGTGAAGCACCTGATGGCAACCCCTGAGCAGCGCTACCGGACGATCCGGCTGATCCGCCGATTCGAGGAGCGGCCGCTGGACCTGGTACGGCAGGGCGAGATCGTCAGCGGCATCCATCCCTGCATCGGCCAGGAGGCGGTCGCCTGATCGACCGGGCGCGCAGCGATCACAGCTGGTCGCGGATCAGGGCGGCCAGCCGGTCCAGCCCCAGCTCGATCTCGGCCGGCGTCACGACGCTGCAGGACAGCCGCAGCGAGTTCACCGCGCTGCCGGCGGCATAGAAGTGATGCATCGGCGTCCAGAGCACACCGTAGTCCGCGGCCGAGCGCTCCAGCAGCGCGTCGTCAACCGCGAACGGCACCGTGACCACCACGAAGAAGCTGCCGGCCGGCGCGTTGAAGCTGATGCCGGCGGCCGGATCCGGGAACCGGGCGGCCAGGCCGTCCAGCATCAGCCGCAGATTCCTCGAGTAGACCGCTCGATCGGCCGCCGTCGCCGCCACCAGGCTGCCGCCGTGCTCGAGCAGCTTGCCGGCCACGATGGCCTGGCTGATCGGTGAGGTGTTGACGGTGAGCATGCTCTTCAGCTTGGACAGCTGGTCGGCCAGCAGGCTGGTGCCGCCTCCTGGCTCACGCACCGGCTGGTCGGCGACCAGGTAGCCGACCCGGGCACCGGGCAGCGCGGTCTTGGCGAACGAGCCCAGGTACACCACGGTGTGACCGTCGTCCAGCGCCTTCAGGGTGGGCAGCCGGCAGGCTAACTCCAGCGGGAACAGCCCGTACGGGTTGTCCTCCAGCAGCAGGATGCCCTCGTCGCGGGCCAGCGACAGCACCTGCCGGCGCAGTTGGAGATCCATGCTCAGGCCGGACGGGTTGGCGAAGTCCGGCATCAGGTAGCAGGCGCGCGGCCGTAGCCCGGCCGCGCGGGCCCGGCGCAGCTGCTCGGTGAGATCCGCCAGGTCGATGCCGCCGGCTCCGGCCCGTACCGGCAGCACCGGCAGCTCGACCAATCGAGCGGCACCGGTGAGGCCGACGTAGGTCGGCGCCACCGCCAGCAGCACATCCGTCGGATGCCGGCGCAGCGCCCGCAGCACCAGGTACATCGCCTCCTGGCAACCGACGGTGACCACGATGGCCTCCGGATCCACCGAGATGCCCTCGTCCTGCGCCAGGTTGGCCGCGATCAGCTCGTGCACGATTCCCTTGGTACGGCCGTACTGGAACAGCGTCCGGCGCACCTGCTCCTCGGAGTAACCGAGATCCTCCCGCAAATATCGGCAGAACCGCTGCAGGTAGCGACCCAGGGCGGCCAGCTCGAAGGAGTTCTCGGCCGGCCGGCCGGCCGCCAGCGACACCGCGTCCGGGTAGCGGTTGGCGATCTCGTTCAGCAGGTTCATCGAGTTCAGCGCCGGATCGTCCAGCGCCGTGAACAGCTCGTCCAGCGCCAGCTCGCCGGCCACCGCCAGGTTCAGCTCGGCGCTGGTCACCGGCGAGGCCGCCGATCCGCGCGCAGCTGACGGGCTGCGGCCGGCGTCCGGCAGCCGGCCAGGGTCAGCGTGTCGGTCAGGTCGGCGGCGAGCAGCTCCAGCGCGTGGCCGGCGCCCGCCGCGCCGCCGGCGGCCAACGCCCACAGCATCGGCCGGCCGAGCAGCACCGCGGTGGCGCCGAGCGCGAGCGCGCGTAGCACGTCGGTGCCGTCCCGAATCCCGCTGTCCAGCAGCACCGGGCAGCGGTCGCCGACCTCGGCGACCACCTCGGCAAGGGCCTCGATGCTGGCCGGCGCGCCGTCCAGCTGCCGGCCGCCGTGGTTGGACACGACCACCCCGTCGGCCCCCAGCCGGACCGCCCGGTCGGCGTCGGCCGGGTCGAGAATCCCCTTGATCAGCAAGGGAAGCCGGGTACGGGAACGCAGCCATTCCAGATCCGCCCAGGTCAGCCCGGCACCGATCAGCTGCCTGGTGTGGTCCGCCACCGCCGAGCGGCCAAGAGTTGCCCGGTGCGCGGCGGAATCGGTCGGCGCGCTGGCGCACAGGTTGGCGGCCACCACCTCCGGTGGCAACTGGAAGGCGTTGCGCGCGTCGCGCAGCCGGCGACCCAGCAGCGGCAGGTCCACGGTCACCAGCAACGCCCGGCAACCAGCTGCCTCGGCCCGCTCGACCAGCTGCTGGATGAGGTCGCGGTCTCCCACCCAGTACAGCTGGAACCATAGCTCGGCGCCGACCTTGGCGATCTCCTCCAGGGAATAGCTGCTCAGCGTGCTCACCGCCATCGGCACACCGGCCTCGGCGGCCGCCTCGGCCATCGCCAGCTCGCCATCCGGATGCAGCAGCCGCTGGTAGGCCATCGGTGCCACCGCCACCGGCATCGCCAACGAGCCGCCGAACAGCTCGATCCGTGGCTCCGCGACCCCGCCGGGTAGCACCCGGGGATAGACCGCCACCGCGTCCAGCGCCGCCCGGTTGGCCGCCAGCGTGGTCTCGGTGCCGCTGCCGCCGGCCACGTAGTCCCACACCTCGGGTGGCAGCAGCGAGCGGGCCCGTTCCTCGAAATCGGCCAACGCGATCGGTAGGAACTCCATCGGCCCGCTCACCTGGCGAACCGGTCACGCAGGAAGTCGGCGGCCTGCCGCAGCGCCCGCTCGGCGTCATCGAGCACCCCGGACATGGTGAAGAAGCCGTGCATCACCCCGTCGAAGCGATGCTGCCGCACCGGCACGCCGGCCTCGGCCAGCCGGCCGGCGTACTGCTCACCCTCATCACGCAGCGGGTCGCATTCAGCGGTGATGACCAGCGCCGGCGGCAGGCCGGACAGGTCGGTGGCCAGCAGCGGCGAGACCAGCGGGTCGGTGCCCTGGGCCGGTGAGTCGAGGTAGTGCTGCCAGTACCAGGCCACCGAGCGCCGATTGAACAGGCTGGGATCGTCGAACCGCATCGACGGGGTATCCGCGCCGTACAGGGTGTTGGGGTAGACCAGCAACTGGCCGGCCAGCGCCGGGCCGCCCCGGTCTCGGATCAGCAGGGTGACCGCGGCGGCCAGGTTGCCGCCGGCGCTGTCACCGCCCACCACCATCCGGCTCGGATCCAGTTCCAGCTCGCCGGCCCGCTGGGCCAGCCAGCACACCGCCTCGTAGCAGTCGGTCAGCGCGGCCGGGAACTTGTGTTCCGGCGCCAACCGGTAACCGACCGCGACGGTCAGGCAGCCGGCCAGGTTGGTCAGCGTGCGGCAGACCGCGTCGCAGGTCTCGATCTGGCCCAGCGTCCAGCCGCCGCCGAAGAAGTACACCAGCACCGGCAGCTGGCCTGGCCGGTCCGGCCGGTACAGCCGCAGCCGGACCGGGCCGCCGGTGGCCGGGAAGTCCCGGTCGATGACCTGATGCACCGGCTCCTGCTCGCCGCTGCCGGCCTGGATGTCGGCGAGGTCGGCAGCCCGCGCCTCGGCCAGGCTCTGCGTGTACAGCGGCGGGGCGCCGTCGGCGATCCGGCGCTGGCGCACCTGCTCGGCCTGCGGGTTCAACGGCATCGGCGCTCAGTTCAGTGTGATCGGCACGGAGTTCATCCCGCGCAGGAACAGGCTGCCGGTGCCCACCGGCTCGCCGGCCAATGCCAGCTTGGGGAACCGCTCGAACAGCCGCGGCAGCGCGATCCGGCCCTCGGCCCGGGACACCGCTGCCCCCACGCAGTAGTGCGGGCCGGCGCCGAAGGCCAGCGAGGTGAGCTTCTCCCGACCCGGTTCGAAGGTGTCCGGGTCGGCGAACCGGGACGGATCCCGGTTCGCCGCGGCGAGCAGCAGCAGCACCACGCCACCCTTGGGAATGGGCACGCCGGCCAGCTCGGTGTCCTCGGGGGCGGCCCGGTTGAGGAACTGCACCGGCGACTCACAGCGCAGGATCTCGTGCACGCAGTCCAGTGCCAGCTCGCCGTTGCCGGGCAGCGCGGCGGTGATGTCCGGCCGGGACAGCAACAGCGGCAGGCCGCTGCCGAGCAGGTAGATGGTGGTCAGGAAGCTCGCGTTGAACAGCACGATCATGTTGCTGATCAGCTCATCGTCGGTGAGCCGGTGCTGGCCCGCGTCGATCGCCATGATCAGCGCGCTCAGCAGGTCCTCGCGCGGATGCGCCCGCCGGCGGTGGATCAGGTCGGCGTAGAAGCCGCGCAGCTCGCTGACCGCCTGGTCGGCGGCCTCCAGCGCACCCGGTGTCTTGCCGTCCAGATCCAGGAACGCATCGATCGGACGCACCCGCTCCCGGTACCAGTCCAGCTCCTCCTCGGGTATCCCGACGAAGGCGGCCATCACCAGCGCCGGCAGCGGCGAGGCGAACTCGTCGACGAAGTCGATCTGCTGGCCACCGGCGGCATGCTCCTCCATCTCATCGAGCAGGCTGTCGACCACCTTGAAGATGGTCGGATCGATCGCCGCCAGCCGGCGCGGGGTGAAGGTCCGGCTGAACAGGTTGCGCATCCGGCCGTGGGTGGGCGGGTTGGTGAACATCATCGAGGTCTCGAAGGTGCTCAGCAGGACGTGCTCCTGCCAGCCGGGCAGGCCCTTCTTGTAGAAGCTGGGATCGCGCAGCACGGTGTCGACCACCTCGTAGCCGGTGGCCACCGCCGCGAGGTCTCGAACCCCGGTCTGATCGGCTTGCAGCAGCGAGACCGGACCCAGCTCGTGCAGCTTGCGGTAGAGCGGGTAGGGGTTGGCCCGCGCCCGCTCGGTGAACAGTTCGGCGAGAATCGCGTCTGCAGTCATGTAGTCGAATTCCCTTCGTGCACACAGCGATCCCGCCGCGCATCGCCGGCGCCGAATTCAGCGGCCGGCGATGTGCGGCTTGGGACAATTCCCACCGAATACTAGCGATCCAGCAAGTCCAGCGGAACCGCGTCGGCCATCGCCTGGTTACCCAGGTCGTTGGGGTGGATGTGGTCGCCGGAGTCGTAGGCCGGCAGCAGTTCGGCCGGGTCGGCCGGGTCGGCCAGCACCGCGTCGAAGTCGATGACCCCGTCGAAGTCCTGGTTGCCGCGGATCCAGGCGTTGACCGCCTGCCGGGTTGCCTCCTTCTCCGGGGTCCAGACGCCCACGCCGCCGTTGTGCTCGTACGGGCCGAGAGTGGCCACTAGGCTGCGCAGGCCGTGTTCCTGGAGCTGGGTGTTCAGCTGACGCAGGGTGGCGATGATGGCCGAGGCTGAGTCGTCGGACATCCAGATGTCGTTGATGCCGAGGTCGGTGATCACGGTCTGCGGGTTGATCTCGGCGAAGACGTCGTCATTCAGCCGGGCGATCGCGTTGCTGCCCAGTTCGTTGAAGCCGGGGAAGCCACCGGCGCCCGGCTCGCTGCCCTCGTGGTTGAGCCGGTTGCCGGCCAGGCTGGCGTTCAGCACGGCGGGTGCGTCGTTACCCTGGCGGTGAACCAGCCGGTCGTAGAGCAGATTCGGCCAGCGCGTGTTGGCATTCAGCGTGCTGCCGTTGGCGTCGCCGATGGAGTCGCCGAAGACCACGACCGGACCGGTGGTGGGTCCGCGCAGCACGTCCACGCCGGAGAGGAAGAACCAGCAGCAGGTACGGGTGATGGTGAAGCCGCTGCCGCTGATCGCGTCGGCCAGGTCGGTCGGGCCGACGAAGTTGGTCTGCCGGCTGGTGGAGTGGAAGGTGGTCGGCCCGGTCGGGGTCGGGAAGTACACCGTCACCACCAGGTCGGACTGGCGGCCCACCGGCATCTGCACCGGGTCGCTGAGCAGCGTGTCGCCCTTCTGGACCACCGCCGAGGACGCGCCGTTGAACTGCAGTTCGTGCAGCGTGCTCGGGTCGATGTCCGACGCCGCGGCGGTGCTGTCGTCGGGCTTGGCCACGGTGGCATGTCCCACCGTGATCGAGTGGTCACCATGGGAGTTGGTCAGCCGGATCCGCACCGCGGCGCCGCTCACCGTCGTGTGCACGATCAGCCGGACCGACTGGTCGTTGAGCCCAGCATTGGTCGAACCGGTGGCGTCGCCGTGCGTCACCGCTGCCATCCAGGTGTTGGCCCAGGCCGGATGGTCGTTCTGGCTCTGGCCGGCCGCGGAGCTGGCCGAGGCGGTGAGGTCGCCGGACAGCAGCACGGCCGAGCCGGCCAGCAGCAGCGAACACGCGATAGCGGTTGCTTTCCAGGTGGGTTGGCGAATCATTGACTTGTGGCCTCCAAATAAGCGCAGCGCCCATACCCCGTGAATTGTGTTTGGGTCGCCCGCCGGTTAATGGTGACGAAACGTAACTCCGGTCCTGTCAGCAGTCAAGGACTACCAAAGAGCTTTTTTTTCGCGTAGAAAACCTAGCAACAGCGACGATCTCTGGCTGCTGGTCGGCTAGTGGGTGGAGCGGTACGGATCAGCGTCAGCAGGAAGGATCGAACAACCCATGCCGACGAGCACGGATCGACCGTCCAACTACGTGCACGGCGCGCTGGAACTATTCGCCACCATCGCCGACCGGGAGGCCATCGTCGCCGATGGTCGCCGGCTCAGCTACGCCGAGGTGAGCCGGTCGATCCTGACCGTCGCCGGCCGGCTGGGCCGGGCCGGAGTGCGGCCGGGCAGCGCCGTGCTGATCATGGTGGGAAATGCCGGCGAGGCCCCCATTCTGCAATTGGCACTGCACCTGATGGGCTGCCGCTCGATGTGGATCGCGCCAGTAACCGCGCGGCGCGAAATAGTGGAATTCGTGCAATTAGCCCGGCCGGATGTATTCATTTACGACAGCCGCCGCCAAACGGAAATGGGCCGTGAGATCAGCGAATCGCTGCTCGGCGTGCCGGTGTTCTGCCTCGGTTCCGGTGGCGTCGGCACCGACCTCACCGCGCCGCCGGAGCCGGCCGAACCCGGCTGGGAGCTGGCCACCCCGACGCCGGCGCCGGAATCGTTCCTGCAGACCAGCGGTACCACCGGCACGCCCAAGCTGGTGCACCACAAGGAGGGCTTCTACGCCCAGATCCTGACGCTGGGCAAGGAGTTCACGGCCGCCGGGTTGCCGGTGCTGCGCCATCTCTCGCACTCGCCGATGTGGCTGGCCAGCGGGCAGATCACCACCCTGTTCAACCTGTTCACCGGCGGCGTGCTGTTCCTGCGCGAGGAATGGGATCCGGCGGCCTTCCTGCGCACGGTCGAGGCCGAGCGGATCAACTCCACCTTCGTCTCGCCGCCGATGCTCTACGAGGTGCTCGACCACCCCGGGCAGGCCCAGGCCGACTTCTCCGCCATGTTCATGTTCAACGTCGGCGCCGGGCCGGCCGCACCTAGCCGGTTGCGGCAGGCGATCGGCCGGTTCGGACCGGTGCTGCGCATCGTGTACGGGCTGAGCGAGGCGGTGGTGATCACCGCCTACCCGGGCCTGACCGAGGATCCCGAACACCCGGAGCGGCTGCGCTCGGCCGGCCGGCCGTACGGCGACGTCCGGCTGGAGATCCGGGCCGGCGAGAACGGCACCGAGGCCGATCCCGAGCTGCCGTTCGGCACTCCGCTGCCGGCCGGCCAGGTCGGTGAGGTGTGGGTGTCGAGCAAGCTCAGCTTCTCCGGCTATTACGGCCAGCCGGAACTCACCGCCGCCACCATCTCCGACGGCTGGGTGCGTACCCGCGACCTCGGCTATCTCGACGAGGACGGCTACCTCTACCTGGTCGACCGGGTACACGACATGATCGTGACGCACCGGCGGAACTGGGCGATCTTCTGCCGTCCCATCGAGGACGCGCTGGCCGAACACCCGCGGGTGCTGGCCGCGGCGGTGATCGGGGTGCCGGACGAGGTGGTCGGTGAGGTGCCGCACGCCTACGTGGTGCCGGCCGAGGGCAGCCAGGTCGGCGAGGCCGAGTTGATCCAACTGGTGACCAGCACCCTGAACGAGATGTGGGCACCGCAGGCGGTGGAGTTCCTCGACCGGCTGCCGCTGAACCGCTCGAACAAGGTGGACAAGCAGGCGCTGCGGGCTCGGTGGGCTGCCGACCGGGCAACGGCGCCTGCCGTGGGTGGCAACCCACGGTGAGCCCGCGACGTAACTTCGTCGCGTTGATCAGCGCCGACATCGGCTCGACGCTGGGCAGCCAAATCTCGCTGGTCGCGATCCCGTGGTTGGTGCTGACGCTGACCGGCAGCCCGACCGATCTCGGGTTGGTGGCGGTGGCGGAGATGACCCCGTACCTGCTGACCAGCACGCTGCTCACTCCACTGGCCGACCGGTACGGCCTGCGGGCCAGCTCGGTGTGCTGCGACCTGTTGAGCGCGGCCGCGACCGCTGGCATCGCCGCCTTCCCGCATCAGGGTTTGGGGTGGTTGTTCGTCCTGGTGGTGCTGAACGGCGGCCTGCGCGGGGTGGGCGACCGCACCAAGCACGTGCTGCTCCGCCCGGCCGCGCAGGCGGCCGGCTACCCGCTGATCCGGGTCACCTCGCTGTACGAGGGCCTGAGCCGGCTGTCCACCCTGTTCGGCGCGCCGCTCGGCGGCCTGCTGATCGTCTGGGCCGGCGCCCGCGGCGCGGTCTGGCTGGATGCGGCCTCGTTCCTGCTGTGCGCGGTGCTGGTCGCCTGCGCGGTCAGCAGCCCGGCGCCGAGCGCGGATCCGGGAGCCGGCCGCGAGCGGTACCTGACCGCGCTGCGCAGCGGCTTCGACTACCTGCGGCAGGACCGGGTGCTGGTCACGATGCTGGTGACGGTGTTCGCCCTGAACGCGCTGTCCTATTCCGCCACGGTGGTCTTCCTGCCGGTCTGGGCCCGCGACGTGCTGCATTCCCCGGAGGCGCTCGGCCTGGCGCTGGGCACGTTCGCCGCCGGCGCCCTGGCCGGCACGCTGGTGTTCGGCGTGCTGGCCAAGCGGCTGCCGCGCTATCCGACCTTCCTGCTGGGCGCGCTGCTGGCCGGCGCACCCCGGCTGTTCACGCTGGGCGTCAGCAGCAATCTGCCGCTGGTGCTGGTGGTCAGCCTGGTGGGTGGCTTCGGGTTGGCCGCGGTGAACCCGATCCTGGGTGTCGCGATGTACGAACGGATTCCGGACCGGTTGCAGGCCAGGGTGATCGGGTTGTGCACCACCATCGCGTTCACCGGGGTGCCGATCGGCGGGCTGCTCGGCGGCTGGGCGGTCAGCGTGTTCGGGCTGCGGCCGACCCTGCTGGCGGCGGCCGCGCTGTGCCTGGCACTGAACCTGGCCCCCCTGCTCGGCCAGCGCCGTTTGTCGCTGAGCCTGGCTGCTAACGGCGTGCCCGCTCCCGCTGCCAACGGCGCGCCCGCTCCCGCTGCCAACGGCGCGCCGGCCGCCGCTCCGGCACAGCCGTCGTGATCTCGGCAGCCCAGCGACCAGCCGAACTCGCCGACCCGGACTGCCTGGCCGCCGACGAGGCCGGCGCGTTGCTGGCCGGCCACCCCTGGCGCCGGTTCGCGGTGCTCGGCGACAGCGTCGCCAACGGCCCGATCTTCGAGGTGCCGGGCTTCTGCCCACTGCGCTGGACCGATCGGGTGGCTGCCGAGTTGCAGGCCGAGGCACCGGAGCTGCGTTACCTCAACCTGGGCGCCAGCGGGCTGCTCACCAGCGAGGTACGCGACACCCAGCTGGCCGACGCGCTGGCCTTCGGCCCGGACCTGGCGCTGGTGCTGTGCGGCGGCAACGACGCCTTCCGGCGTAGCTACACCGAGTTGCGGGCCGAGCAGGTCGATCAGGAACTTGCCGAGATTCTCGGCCCATTGCGCGAGCAGGGAGCGCAGTTGGCCACCATCTGCATCTTCGACGTCTCCTACAGCCCGGCGGTTCCGGACGGCTTCCGGCTGGAACTGCGGGAGCGGCTGGCCCGGCTGGCCGAGCATGCCCGGGCCACCGCGAAGCGGTTCGACTGCGTGCACGTGGACCTGGCCCGGCACCGGCGAGCCACCGATGCCAGCCTGTACAGCCCGGACGGCCGGCACGGCAACTCCCGCAGCGACGCGATCGCCGCCGCCGAACTGGTCCGCGCGCTCGGCAGCCGGCTGGCATCGGGCTAACCGGCTGGCCTCAGCCCTCGACCAGCGCGAACCCGTCGACCAGCGCGCCCCGGTCGACGTTCATGATCGCGCCGCCGCCGGGAAAGCCCATCCGCACCTCTCCCCCGCACTGCCGGCGGCCGAACAGGTACGGCCCGAAGCAGCACGGCACGCCGTGGGAGACCACCTCGCCGGTATGGATGTCGAGGAAGTGCATCGGCAGCAGGTCCGAGCCGACCAGCTCCTGCAGCAGGAAGCCGCCGGCAGCCAGCGCCTGGTCCAGCGCCGCACGCCATCGAGCCGGATCCTCGTCCCGGCCGATCAGCACGTCCCGGCCACTGCTGCCGTCGTGCGGTTTCAGCACCAGTTCGCGCTGCCCGGCTACGGCATCGGCCACCAGCTCGGGGGTCAGCAGGGACGTCCGCGGAATGTGTGCGCGGACCAGCTCCCGGTCCGCCGGCGCCAGCACCGGCAGGTCCTGCCAGAGCCAGGCCAGCACCAGCTTGTTGCTGAGCAGCCAGGTCGCCGAGGAGGTGAAGCAGCGCACCCGGCCGGCCCGGACCAGCTCCTCGACGGCGGTCAGCCCGGCCGACGGCGGCGCGGTGTCCGGCACGAACATCCGCGCCACGTTGCGGATCGGCCGGCCGTCGACCAGCAACCGCTGCCGGTCGTCGGCCGCCAGCCAGTCCAGCCAGTACGGGATCAGCTCGAAGCCGGCCAGCTTCGCCCGTTCGGCCACCGGGTCCAGGTAGCGCAGGAACTCCCGCTGATCCGCCGGACCGGCATGCCCGACGCTCCAGTCCATCACCATCGCCACCGCGCGGTCGTCCGGATCGGCGGCAGCCAGCCACTCGGCGATGGTGGCGAGCCGGCCGTCCACCGCCGAGGCCGGCGGCCGGATGCCGACGGCGATGTCCAGGCCGTCGGTGGCATAGCTCGCGGCGAAGGCGAACGCGAGGTTGTCCGAGTCGAATGCGCCGCCGAGCGCGCCGTCGATGTTGAACTCGACGAACTTGGGCACCCCGCCGGTGAAGAAGATGTCCGGCCGGCTGGAGATCAGCAGCTCCGGACCGAGCGGCTCGGCCTCGTCGAGCAGCCTGACCCGACCCTCGGGCACGCCCAGCGCGGCGCGCAGCTCACCGGCGGTGCCGGCCCGGCGCTGGCAGGCCCGCAGGATCAGCTCGGCCACCCGATCGGACAGCTGGTGCAGGGCGGCCCACTGCGCCTCGGTCAGGATGACCGGCCGCAGCGGTCGCCAGCGATCGTTGTAGGTCGGCACCGGGTCGTGCACGTCGTGCCAGTGCCGCACCCCGCACTCGACCAGTTGCCGCTGCTGGTCGCCGGTCAGCGTCTCCCAGCCGGTGCCTGGCCTGCCCCACCGGAAACCGGTCGCCGCATCCTCCGCAGTCGTGCTCACTGCTCCTCCATGCTCCAGCGGCCGACGGTGGCCGACGGTGGCCGACTATCGGCGAAGACGGGCGACGGTCGAGGTCAGGCGTCGACCAGGGAGAAGCCGTCCATCAGCACGCCGTGCGTCACGTTCATCACCGCACCGCTACCCGGAAAGCCCATCCGCACCAGGCTGCCGCACTGCCGATGCCCGAACAGGTAGGGCCCGAAGCAGGCCGGCACCCCCTGCTCGACCACCCTGCCGGTGGCCATCTCGACGAACTGCATGGTCAGCAGGTCCGACACCACCAGTTCCTGCACCAGGAAGTCACCGCTGCGCACCGCGGCCTCGACGCCGGCCCGCCATACCTCCGGGGGCTCGTCGCGGCCCATCAGCACGCCACGGCCGGCCGAGCCGTCGCACGGCTTGAGCACCAACCCCGGCTGCTCGGCGATCGCGTCATCCGCCAGTTCCGCGCTGAGCTGCCTGGTCCGCGGGATGTGCGCCCGGATCAGCGCCCGATCGTCCTCCGCGAACTCGGCAAGGTCGGCCCACAGCCAGGCCAGCGTGAGCTTGTTGGACACCAGCCAGCTTGCCGACGGCGTGAAGCAGCGAAGGTTGCCCGCCTGCACCACCGATTCCAACGCGGCCAGCCCGGAGCTCGGCGGTGGGGTGTCCGGCACGAACAGCCGGAACATCTGGCTGACCGGCTCGCCGGCCACCAGCAACCGCTGCTGGCCGTCGGCCTGCAGCCAATGCAGCCAGTACGGGATCAGCTCAACCCCGAAGTGGCTGGCCCGCTCGGCGACCGGCTCGAGGAACCGCAGGAAGTCGGCCGGATCGGTCGGGCCGGCCGGGTGCACGTTCCAGTCCATGATCATCGCGACCCGCCGGTCGGCGGCCGGGCCGAGCCAGTCGGCAAGTGCGCGATTGCGGCCGTCCACCGCGGACGGCGGCGGGTACAGCCCGGCCTCGTCGGCGATTCCGGCTGCGCGGTAGACCGAATCGGCATTCGCCGTCATCGTGTCGGTGTCGAACGCGCCACCCAGCGCGCCGTCGATGTTGAACTCGACGAACTTGGGCACCCCGCCGCAAATCAGGATGTCCGGCCGGGCGGAGACCAGCAGGTCATCGGTCAACGGCTCGGCACCGTCGAGCAGGTGGATCCGGCCCTCGGGCACGCCGAGCGCCCGGCGCAACTCGCCGGCGGTGCCAGCCCGGCGGCGGCAGCACCGCAGCACCAACTCGCCGATCCGGTCGGAGATCCGGTGCAGCTCGGCCAGCTGCTGCCCGGTCAGGATGACCGGCCGCAACGGCCGCCACTGCTTGTTGTAGCCGGTAACCCCCTGGTGCAGCTCGCGCCAATGTTCGATGCCGCACTCGACGATGCGTTGCCGGGCGTGCTCGGACAGGCTGTACCAGCCGGTGTCGGGGCTGCCCCACTCGGCGCCGGTCAGCTGGGTCCGGGTCGATGCGCTCACGGCTGCTCCTCCAGTACCTCGTCGATTGCCGTCACCAGCTGCTGCCGGCTGGGTTGGGCCGCCCGATCCAACTCGGGCGCGAAGGCCAGTACCGCGCCGTCCGGCCGGCTGACCCGGCGCGGCGGTGCGAGCAGCCGCACCTGCTCGACCACGCTGGTCACGATCTCGGCGCCGATCCCGCACGACCGGTTCGAGTCGTCGATCACCACCAGCCGCCTGGTCTTGCGCACCGAACCCAGCAGGCCGTCCCAGTCGAACGGATACAGGCTGCGCGGGTCGAACACCTCGATCGAACAGCGCCCGGCGAGTTGCTCGGCGACGGCCAGCGCGTCCGACACCAGATGGCCGACCGCGACCACCGTGACGTCGGTGCCGGGCCGGGCGACCGTGCCGAGGCCGAGCGGAACCTCACGCAGTTGGCCGTAGTCCAGGTCATCGCGCAGGTTCAGCGCACCGGCCGGCGCGAAGACCACGACCGGGTCGTCGTCACGGATCGCCGACACCAGCAGGCCGTAGGCGTCGGCCGGGGTGGCCGGCACCGCGGTCTTCACCCCGACATGGGCGAACAGGCTGTACGGGTTGTCCGAGTGCTGGCCGGCCCAGCCGGTGCGCGAGCCGGAGCCGGTGACCAGGTAGGTCACCGGAACCTGGGTCTGGCCGCCGGTCATCAGCGAGAACTTGTGGGCGTGATTGACGATCTGCTCGAAGACCAGGAACAGCAGGGACGGTATGCCGAACTCGATCACCGGTCGCAGGCCGGCCATCGCCGCGCCGGTGGCGAAGCCGGTGAACGCCTGCTCCGACAGCGGCGCGTCGATCACCCGGTCGGTGCCGAAGCGCCGAGCCAGCCCAGCGGTGATGTAGGAGGCGGCGGTCCGAATGTCCTCACCCAGCAGGAACACGGTCGGATCGCGCTCCAGCTCGTCGGCCAACGCCCGGCTGAGCGCCTTGCGGTAGGACAGCTGGGTCATCGGGAACCGTCGTGCAGCCGGGGTTTCAGGCCGGTGGCATAAAGGTGGTCCAGCGCGCCGGCCGGGTCCGGATGCGGGCTGCGCAGCGCGTAGTCGATCGCCTCGTCCAGCGTCGTCTCGATCTCGGCGTCGATCTGCTGCCGGCGGCCCTGCTCGATCCGGGCACCGGCGATGGCAACCGGATCGCGGGATCGGCCGCTGGCCAGTTCCTCGGCCGGCCGGTAGTCGGTGCGCACCTGGTGCTCGTAGGTGTGGTGGGAGTCGAAGCGGTAGGTCGAACATTCGATGAAGACCGGTCCGGGTCCGCCCCGGGCGCGCAGGCTGGCCTGGCAGGCCACCTCGAACACCGCGGCCACGTCCTGGCCGTCCACCTCGAAGGTCGGCATGCCGAACGCGGCCGCCCGGCCGGTGATGCTGCCGGCGACCGCGCCGGTGACCGGCATGGTGGTCGCGTATCCGTTGTTCTCGCAAACGAAAAGTATCGGCACCTGCCACAGCGCGGCCAGGTTGAACGCCTCCAGCAAGGCTCCCTCGTTGACCGCGCCGTCGCCGAAGAAGCTCACCCCGATCTGGTCGCCGCCCTGCCGGCGCAGCGCCCAGAGCGCACCGGTGGCGATCGAGCCGGCGGCGCCGACGATGGCATTGGCACCGTAGATGCCCAGGCTGAAATCGGCCGCGTGCATGGAGCCACCCCGACCACCGTTCAATCCGGTGCTGCGGCCGGCCAGCTCGGCGAACAACCGGGCCGGGTCAACCCCCTTGGCCAGCACGTGGCCGTGGCCCCGGTGCGTGCTGGTGATGATGTCCTGCCTGCGCAGCACCGCGCAGACGCCGGCCGCGATCGCCTCCTGCCCGATGTAGGGATGAATGCCACCGGCGATCTCGCCGGCCCGGACCAGCTGCATGGCGCGTTCCTCGAACCGGCGGATCAACCGCACGGTGCGGTAGAGCGACTCGGGATTGGTCACTCGCGCCACAGCACCGGGCAGTAATCCGGATCGGAATAGTCCGGCCAGCCCTCAGCGGTACGGCGCACCAGGGCATCGTGGTTGTAACCGGCCAGCTCGCCGGTGGACAGCCGGAACTCGCGGAAGGCGTTGTCGCCGTCCTGCATATGCAGCGAGATCGCCCGGCGTGGCCGGCCGGAGACGTTCGGCCCGCTGCCGTGGTAGATCCGGCAGTGGTGGAAGCTCATATGGCCCTTCGGGATCTCCATCTGCACCTTGGTCACCTCGGCGCCGTTGTAGGCGGCGTTCTCGCGCAGCATCTGCTCCAGTTCGGACCGGTCCCGATCGGCGAAGTGCAGCACGGTGCTGTCCCGGGCGCCGACCTCGGCCCACCGATGGCTGCCGTCCACCATGGTGATGGTGCCCATCTCCGGGCCGCAGTCGTGGAACGGGATGAAGGCGGTGAGCATCTTCTCCGACGAGCAGGACGACCAGTAGTGCTTGTCGAAGTGCCAGGGCACGATGTTTGACGGCTCGCCGGCGATCGGCGGCTTGTAGATCATCGTGCTCTGGAAGATCCGGATCTCCGAGGCCTGCGCCAGCCGGGCAGCGACCGCGCCGAGCAGCGGCTTGCGCAGGATCTTGGCGATCGAGTCACTCTCGTAGTGCACGTAGTCGTGATGCCGCTGCACCGGGCCCTGCTCCGGCCGCCAGTAGGCGATCTTGGGTGGATGGAACGGCAGTAGGTGATCCCGAGCCCCGGCGTAGAAGTCGTCGCTGGCAGCGATCAGCGCCTCGACCTCGTCGTCGGTCAGCAGCTTCGGCGACAGGTACCAGCCGTGCTCGGCGAAGAACTGGACGTCCGCATCGCTGGGCAGCAGTTGGTTTTCCTCGTCGGTGAGGCTGAACTCGGTACTCGGCATCGTGTGTCATACCCCCGTGGTCTGAGTGTCCGGTTGAGCGACCAGCGGCGTCGGCGCGTGCACCATCTCGCGTTCCTTCGCCTCGTAGAGCGCCTTGATGTTCCCGCTGCCGAACAGCCGGGCGCCCCGCCGCTCGATGACCTCCATGAAGAAGGTGCGCCGGACGTGGCTTGATTCGGCAAAGATCTGCAGCAGCTGGCCCCAGTGGTCCCGGTCGACCAGGATGCCGAGCCGGCCCAGTTCGGCGACCGGTGCGTCCACCCTGCCGACCCGCGCCTCCAGGGTCTCGTAGTAGCTGGCCGGGGTCTTCAGGAAGCGCACGCCACGCTCGGCGAACCGGCCGACCGTGCTGACGATGTCGTCGGTGATCATCGCGACGTGCTGCACCCCGGCGCCGCCGTGCCACTCCAGGAAGTCGTCGATCTGCCCCGGCCGGCGGCTGGTGTCCGGCTCGAGCAAGGTATAGGTCACCAGGCCGGATTTGCTTTGCACGACGGTGGAATGCATGCCCTGGCCGGCCACGTCGATGTACTCGGAGAAGATCTCGTCGAAGTCGAACACGGTGCGGTAGAACTCCACCGTTGCCTGCAGTTGGCCGGCCGGCACGCAGACCGCGAAGTGGTCGATCAGCTGAACCAGCGGCTCGCTCAGCGTCGGCACCGTCGTGATCGGCTGGATCGCGCCGGGCAGGAAGCAGGTGCTGGCCGCGTGCGCGTCCTTCGATGCCCGCGCCCGCATGCTGCCGAGCCCACGCCGCTCCACCAGCCGGTGGATCACGTCGCCGAAGCCGGCCACCTCCGCCACGATCACGGTGTTGTCGAAGTCGGAGTAGGACTGCGGCCGGGACAGTGCTCGGGCGCCCCGACTGACCAGCTCGTCGAAGGTGGCCGCCGCGTCGTCCACCTCCATCGCGATCACCGCCACCCCGTCGCCGTGCCGCAGCACGTACTCGGTCGCCGGATGCTCTGGATGCAGGCCGGAGGTCAGCACCAGGTTGATGCCGGCGTGGGTCATCAGCAGCGAGCGCTGACCGGGCAGGCCGGTCTCCGGACCGCCCTGCCCACTGACGGTGAAGCCGAAGGCCGCGCTGTAGTAGAAGGCGGACTGCTGAGCGTCGCCGACGAACAACTCGATGTGGTCGATGCCGTGGATGTTCATGTGTCGAGTCCTTGCTGTTCGGGGGCGGGTTGATCCTCGGAGCGGGAGCCGGCAGCGTCGCGGCTGACCGGCGGGGTGCGGTGCGCAATGCTGGCGCGGCCCAGCAGCAGGCTGACGTTCTGGCCGCCGAAGCCGAAGGAGTTCGACAGGGCGTAGCGCAGCTCGGCGGCCCTAGGCTCCTTCAGCACGTGGTCCAGCGGGCACTGCGGGTCCGGGTCGTCGAGGTTGTAGGTCGGTGGCAGCAGGCCGCTGGCCACCGCGATCGCGCTGATCGCGGCCTCGACCACGCCGGAGGTGCCGAGCATGTGCCCGGTCAATGCCTTGGTGGAGCTCACCGGTGGACCGAGTGTGCCGGCTGAGCCCGCTGGGCCGGTGGTGCCGGCTGGGCCGGCGGTGCCCGCTGTGCCGAAGGCCAGCCCGATCGCCACCGACTCGGCTACGTCGCCGAGCTTGGTGGCGGTGCCGTGCGCGTTGATATAGCCGACCTCGTCCGGCCGCACCCCGGCCCGGGCCAGCGCCTGTCGCATACAGTCGGCGGCGCCGAGGCCGTCCGGACGCGGGATGGTCGGGTGGTGCGCGTCGGTGGTGGCGCCCCAGCCGAGCACGTCGGCGTAGGCCCGGGCACCACGGCCGATCGCGTGCGAGCTGCGTTCCAGCACCAGCAGCGCCGAGCCCTCGGCCAGCACGAAGCCGTTGCGCCGGCGGTCGAACGGGCGGCTGGCGTCGGCCGGCGCCGGCCAGTCCCGAGCCAGCGCCCGGGCGTTGCCGAACGCCTCGGCGAAGGTCGGGAACAGCGGTGCCTCGCTGGCGCCGCAGATCACCACGTCGGCATCGCCGGCCAGGATCAGCCGCACACCGTCGGCGATCGCCTGCGCGCCGGAGGCGCACGCGGTGCCGACCGAGGAGCTGTAGCCGCGGATGCCGTACTCGATCGCGATCCGGGCCGACGGCATGTTGGGCAGGATGCCGGTGAGCAGGTACGGGCTGATCGCGACCCGGCCGCGCTGCGCCCGATCCAGCACCTGAGCCTCCAGGGTCGCCATGCCACCCACCCCGCCGACGATCACCCCGACCCGGTCGGCATCGACATCGGTGCCGACCCGCAGGCCGGCATCCGCCAGCGCGTCCCGGGCGGCGAGCAGCGCCAGCACGATGGTGCGGTCCTGGGTCTTGAGTGCCGGCCCGCTGCCGATGCCGGTCGCGTCCACCTCGCCGACGAAGCCGGCCACCTCGACCACGCCGGCCACCGGGTGGTCGGCCGGCGGCGCGGTCAGCCCGGACCGGCCGGCGCAGACGGCGTCGAACACCTCGCCGATGCCACGGCCGACCGGGGTGAACATGCCCATCCCGGTGATCGAGACCCGTTCGGTCATCACACCCTCCGGTCGAGCAAGCCTTGGGGAACTCATGCGAACACCTGCTCCCGCAGCGCCACCTTGCGCACCTTGCCGGTGGCTCCCTCGGGCAGCTGGCCGGCAGCCACCACCGTGACGTGCCGGACGGTGGCCGCGGTCTGCTCGCCGAGCGCCTTCTTGGCCCGCTCGGCCAGCTCGGCCGGGTCGTAGCCGGCGTTCGCGTAGAGCTCCAGGAAGACCTCGGTCATCACCTCATCGCCGTCCCGGCTGATCACCACCGTGCTGTCGGCCACCTCGGGGCACGCCGCCTGCACCCGCTCCTCCGACAGCGCGGTGTAGTAGCGGGTGCCGTCCGGGCCGATCACCGAGTCCGCCGCCCGGTCCAGGTGGAAGAACCGGCCGTCCGGATCCCGGCGGACCAGGTCCCCGGTCAGGTAGTAGCCGTTCAGCCGGAACCGGAAGGTGGCCACCGAGTCGTTCCAGTAACCCGGCGACAGCGACGGCGACTTGATGCCCAGGTGCCCCACCTCGCCGTCCGGCACCTCACTGCCATCGAGGTTCAGCACCGCCGCCTGGACGAACCGGTACGGCCGGCCGATGCAGCGGTCATAGGTGTCGGTGTCCGGGCGGTGGGTGACGTGGAACATCGAGTGGCCCATCTCGCTGGAGCCGAGGCCGTCGATGAAGTGCGAGCCGGGCCGGCGGATCACTCCCTCGCGGGTCACCGTCTCGTGCGAGCCGACCGCGACCAGGTGCCGGATGTGCGGCTCGTGGGTGCTGTCGCCGGTGTTGAACCACAGCCGGACGCTGGACAGGTCGTAGCCGGCCAGGTCGAACCGGGCCAGCTGTGCCCAGGTGGTGGAGAAGCCGAACACACCGTCCGGCCGCCACCGTTCGATGGCCGCCAGCACCGCCTCGCCGGACTGGCTGGACAGCGCATGGAACTCGGCCCGGTTGCCCAACGCCTGGTTGACCATCAGCACGGTCGCGGTGTGCGCGGCCGGCAACGCGTTCAGGATCCGCCGGGTGCCCTGGGCCTGCGGCATGGTCAGCAGGTGCCGGGTGGCGGCGAAGATGCTCGAGTGGGTGTGCAGCACCGCCTTCGGGATGCCGGTGGTGCCCGAGGTGTGTGTGATCACCACCGGGTCGTCCTGGTGATGCCGGTAACGAGCCGGCGCCTGAGCCGGATCCCCTAACCCGAGTTGGCTGATGTCGATCAGCTCGGTGCCGCCCAGGTCCCGCCCGGCCAGCGCGGCGGTTCGCCGCGGGTCTGCCAGCGCCGCCACCGCCCGCAGCCGGTTGAGGTAGCTCGCCACGATCTCCGGCGCCAGGTTGCCGTTGACCAGGGCCGGAATCGCGCCCAGCCGGGCCAGCGCCAGGAAGCTCAGGATGTGATCGGCCGCGGTGCCGGACCAGATCGCCACCGGATCTCGCGGCCGGATGCCGTGCTGGTACAGCCACGCCGCGCGGGCAGCCACCCGCTGGTCCAGCTCGCCCAGGGTGAACGGGTGCTCGGCCGGGTGGCCGTCCACCACGGTGTCGAAACTCAGCCCGGGCCCGGCCGGGTCGGCGCCCAGTTCCAGCAGGATGGTGAGCACGTTGCCGGCGCCGATCTCCGGATGGCCGGCGAGTGCGGCCCTGCGCACGGTGGTCATCCGGACCGCCCTCCCGCCGGCGGCGCGAATTCCCCGGCTGCCGCCGGCGGCACGAATTCCCCGGCTGCCACCGGCACTGCCGGCCAGCCGAGCAGCAGCGCGTGCGCGCAGTCCACCCCGCCGTCCTCGGCTGCCGCCGCCTGCTCGGCGATCACCAGCAGCACCTCGTCGGCGTCACCGTCGGACATCAGCAGCGCCGCCTCGGCGGCGCCGTCGGCGACCGGCGACCCGACCGGGCTGAGGCACACCACCGGACCACCCAGACCCCAGTGCGCGGTCACGTAGCCGGCGATGCTGTTGGGCACCGACTGGAAGAAGAACAGCGGGCCGAGCCGGTTGCCCTCGGCGACGGTCTGCCGGACGTGCTCGGCCGAGACCCGGTCACCGCCCCGGCTGACCAGCACCAGCCCGGTCCGCTGCCGGTCGCTCGGCGGCTCCGGCGGCTTGGCGTAGTGCTCGGACAGGCAGCGGTCGGCGACGGCGGCCACCAGCGGGTTGAAGGAGGACTGCACGAAGCCTGGCACCGCGGGTGGTGGCCCGTCCTCGGCGACCCACCACCACGCCTCGTGCCGGATCACCGGCCGTGGCGCTTCAGCCGGGCGGGCGCTCATCGTGGCCCCGGTCATGCCGCCCGCACCAGCAGTGCGGTGTTCGCGCCACCGAAGGCCGAGTTCAGGCTCAGCGCGTACGGAGCACCCAGTTGGCGCGGGCCGTCCACGATGACGTCCAGCGGGCAGTCCGGGTCCGGCCCGAGGAAGCCGGCATTGACGCCGAGTTTGCCTTCGGCCAACGACAGCACGGTGATCACCAGTTCCAGCAGTCCGGACGCCTCCAGCGCGTGGCCATGCAGCGACTTGGTGGAGCTGACCGGTATCCGCTCGGCCACCGGCCCCAGCGCCGTGGCCAGCGCGGCCGCCTCGGCGGCGTCGCTGAGCATCGTCCCGGTCGCGTTCGCATTGATGTAGCCGAGCTGTTCGGCCGGCACGCCGGCCCGGCCCAGCGCCGCCTCGATGGCCCGCGCCAGGCCGCGGCCGTCCGGCGCCGGCTGGCAGGGATGGTAGGCATCGCCGGCCCGGCCCCAGCCGGCCAGCTGGGCGATCGGCGGCCGGCCCCGGCCGGCCGAGCTGCGTCCGGACTCCAGCACCACCGCGGCCACCGCGTCGCCGAGCAGCAACCCCTGCCGGTCCCGGCTGAACGGCCGCGCGACGCCGTCCGTCGCCAGCGCCTTGCCGGCGTCGAACAGCGCGTACTGGTCCGGCTCGACCAGGTAGCCGGCCGCGACCACGGCCCGGTCCAGTTCGCCCCGGCTGATCAACGAGGCGGCGGCCGAGACCGCGGTGCTGGCCGAGACGCAGGCCGCGGTGTAGACCCGGCCGACGCCGGCCAGCCCGGCCGCCTCGGCCAGCCCGGCGGCCTGGCCTGGCACCGACGGGTGGCCGTGGATGGCCAGGAAGAGCGGCGTGGACGAGCGCTCCGGCCGGCCCAGGCCGGCTTCGGTGCAGGCATCGGCGACCGCGACGGCGAGCTCGACCGGCAGGCTGGCCACGTCGGGCAGGGTGGCGGCCACCGTCACCCGGCGACCGGTGGTGTCGAACCGGCTGACCGGGCTGAACGCGGCGGCGCCGGCCAGCACCGCGGCCAGCTGGGCCTCGCAGCCGCGGCCCAGCGCGCTGGTCACCGCGAGGCCGGCGATGCCGACCGGCGCCGACTCAGTCATGGCCGGCTACCACCGAATCGTTCAGCAACCGCACGGCATCGGTGAGCGTGCGCAGCTTCGCCAGCTGATCATCGTCGAAGTCCAGGCGCACCTGGTAGCGCTGCTCGACCTGGTGCACCAGCCAGGCGACCTCCATCGAGTCGAGCCGCTCGGCTTCCGGATCCCGGCCGCGATGGGCCAGCGGCGCGAGCATCGAGACCAGCTGCGCCCGGTCCAGTGGTGAGGTGTCGGCCATTCAGGCCTGCTGGCCGACGTGGGCCACCCGGGCAGCCACGGTGGAGGTGAATTCACCAACGTTCATGAGGGCAAGCTCCTCCGACTCGTCCTCGGCGAACCGGATGTGGTACTGGTCCTCCACCCGCATCAGCAGATCGGCAAGGGCGAGCGACTCCAGGTCCAGACCGGCCGGCCCGAGCGTCGTGGCGTCGTCCAGGCCGTCCACGTCGTAGTTCATGTCCTTCAGCGACGACACGACGAACGCGCGAACCTCTTCGTGCATGTGAGCCATTTCCTTCCTGTCGTGCCTATGCACGGATCCCCGTTGGATGCCGTGTCCGCCAGCCGTGCTACCGCTCAGGACACCGCCGCGCGCAGGACGGCCCGATCGCGGACCAGCTTGCCGGTGGTGGTGCGTGGCAACCGCGTCAGCAGCTGGTAGTCGCGTGGCAGCTTGTAGCTGGCCAGCCGGTCCGCCAAGCCGGCCTCCACCTGCTCGACCGAGCCGGCCTGGTCGAGCTCCAGATAGGCCGAGATGACCGAGTCGAAGACCACCACGGCGGCCAGCACGCCGGGCAGTGAGTTGATCGTGTGTTCCACCTCGGCCAGATCGACCTGCAGTCCGCCGATGGTGACCTGCGAGTCCAGCCGGCCGAGGATGCTGACCAGCCCGGTTGCCGGGTCGATGCGGCCGGCGTCCTTGGTCCGCAGCCAGCCGTCCGCCCACCGCTCGGGCACCGGCGGGCCGAGGTAGGGCGAGCTGGGCCGGGCAATGTGCAGCTCACCGTCCACCTGCCGGATCTCGATACCCGGCGCCGGCCGGATCGCCGGCCGGTGCTCGCCGTAGAGATCGGTGCCGATCACCCCGACCTCGGTCATCCCGTACATATTGCCGAGCGGCACGCCGAACTTGGCGTCGAAGGCGGCCGCCGTGCTCGGCGGCACCAGCTCGCCGCCGGTGGTCATCCGGCGCAGCTGGGCCGGCCGGCGGTCGGACACCGTGGAGGTGAGCAGGCTGATATGGAACGGCACCCCGAGCACGGTGGCCGGCGAGCTGTCGCTGTCCACCGCGTCCAGGATGCTGTCACCGGTCAATCGCTCCGGCGGTACCAGCGTCACGCCGGCGTGCAGCCCATAGAGCAGGCCGCCGACCAGGCCGAGCACATGCACCATGGAGGGCAGCAGGATGATCCGCTCGCCCGGCAGCGGCACCCCGTCGATCTGGGTGTAGCGGCCGATCTCGGTGATCAGGTCCGCCGCGGTCCGGCCGATGATCTTCGACGGCCCGGTGGAGCCGGAGCTCAGCTGGATCACCGCGTGTTCGGTCTCGGCCGGCTGGTCGCGATAGCCGGTGACCACGTCTGCCACCTCGTGGAAGATCCGCAGGCCGCCGGCGATCTGGGTGGCCGAGACGATCACCTGCGGCGAGAGTCGCTCGGTGGCGCGGTTCACCTCGAAGTCGGTGAGCCGGTGGTCGAGCAGGATCGCCTGGGCGCCGAGCTGCCAGGTGGCCAGCAGGTTCGCCACGTAGGCCAGCGACGGCGGCAGCCGCAACGCCGCGGCGCCACCCGGGCGAAGCCCGGCAGCGGCCAGCGCCTGCCGCCGCTCGGCCACCAGCTGACGCAGCGTGGCTCGGTCGACCGGCACCGGGCTCGCGAAGCACAGCTGGCTGTCCGGGCCGGCCAGCAGGATCTCGTCGACCCAGCCGGCATCAGTCACCGCGACGCCATCGCGCGTCTGCTGTGTCGTCATACGAACTCCAAGAACTTGGCGAGCGGAACTCCGCATTTCTTCGGCATTAAGGAGGCGATTTCCGACAGACATTCGTGGATGCCGAGACAATACGTCAGGTGAGGCGCATCGGGCTATAGCTATCGGAATCGCATTCATAGGGACGCGACGCCGTCCACTTTGTCCTCGATTTTGCTGGTCTCCGCCGCGCTCCAGAGAGGTCGCAACGGAAAAGTTGGTGGGCAGACTCCCTTGACAAAATGCCGCGCGACGGTGCATGACTGCACCCAGCGGCAACAGCCGGCCGGCCAGGACACCGGTCCGCAATTTGTTGCTTCCGGAAAATTTTTCAGGCTGCCGCTATTTGCCGCGACCAGCTGCGCTGGCGTCATTCCATTCATCGGTATGCCCGCAACCACCGGCCGGGCACCCCGAGTCCTCCGTTTACCACCGCCATCGGGGCGGTGGCGGCGTGGCTGACCGCGACAACGACGCCGGCGGGACTAGCTCACCGAGCAGCGGTAGGGCCAGCGCCGGTAGGCCAGGGCGAAGTGCCGGCAGGGCCAGCGCCGGTAGGCCCGCGAAGTGCCGGTAGGGCCAGCGCGAAGTGCCGGTAACGGCTGGATGAACTCGGGCGTGTCGGCCCGGGCAGCCGGAGCACTCGACCTAGCGTCGGCGGCGTACCAAAGGACCACTGCACGTACGGAGGATTCTCGACAAATGGCAATTCGAATCAGCAGCGACCACAAGACCGGCACCTCGAAGATCCAGTTCGTGCTTCCCGATGACGTGCATGACGGCCCGGTGTCGGCAGTGGGCAACTTCAACGGCTGGCAGCCCGGCGCGCACCGGTTGGTGCGGCGCAGCAACGGCACCCGCAGCGTCTCGATCACCGTGCCGGCCGGCCAGGCGGTGCACTTTCGCTACCTCGGCTCGGGCGGTGTCTGGTTCGATGACCCGGATGCCCACGCGGTCCACCCGGGCGGCAGCTTCGTGCGCTGCTGAGCCCTTCGGCCAGCGCTCAGCAGTGCCGGTGGCTGGTGATCGGTGCTTGCGGTGCTCCTGCTGCTCAGCCGTCGGCACCACCGCTGACAGTCCGGTCAGCGGTGGTGCCCCGGGCCAAGCCGGGCAGGATCAGCGGCTGATGAGTTTGTTGAACCGGCTGATCGAACCGTCCGAGGTCTTCTCCTGGTAGACGAAGGCCAGCCCGCGATCGTCGAACACCTTGAAGAACGTGTCCCAGTCGGACTCGTCCAGTCGGTCGTCCGAGCTGTCGAACTCGATCCGCAGCACGCCGCTGCCGCTGCTGTCCTCGGTATCGGCGACCTTGGCCGGCCGCCCGTTCCTGGCCTCTGCCCAAGCCCGGATCACCTCGTGATCGGTGGTGGTGTAGCTCGCGGCGGTCGTCTCGGACTTGGTGTTGCGTGTTACCTGGTCGGTGGCGTCGGCTTCCTGAGCCGCCGCCGAATTGGTGCCGTCTGCATCAGGCATCTGCTGCACGTCCCTTACGTCGTTGAGGATTCGCCCTACGTCGTCGAGATGGCGCTGAGCACCTTGCCGACCTGCGGGTCGGGGACGGAGGTGGCCACGTCGGCCAGCGCCACCATGCCGACCAGGTCGTGCCCGTCGATCACCGGCAGCCGGCGCACCGCGTGGTCGGCCATCGTGCGCAGCACCTCGGCGACATCGTCGTCGGCTCCGATGGTGACCGCCTCGTCCTGCCGGAACTCACCGGCGGTCGCGCTATCCGGGTCGCCGCCGTTGGCCAGGCACTTCACCACGATGTCCCGGTCGGTGAGCATGCCGACCAACCGCTTCTCGGCCGAGCAGATCGGCAGTGCGCCGACCCCCAGGTCGGCCATCCTGCTGGCGGCCGTCCGCAGCGTCTCGTTTTCGCCGATGCATTCGGCACCCGGATTCATGATGTCTCGAGCTGTCGTCATGGCAATTCCTCCCTGCCATAACCGGAGAGCGCCGGAGCACACGGCCGGGGCGCTGTCCGTGGCATCTTCGGCTATTACTTGAGCCTCTTCCGACCGTACACCGCGGCCTGCCCGGCGTCGCGTCAGCGTGGCCAGCCGGGCTCCCGGCGCGAGTTGATCACTAGATTCTGGACGAACGAATCAGCAGGCAGGCACAGCATGAACTCGACGGCCGAGGCAACCGTGTCCGGGTCCATCATGACCTCCGGGGACAGCTGCCACTGATCCATCATCGGGGTGTTCATGGCGCTGGGCATCAGCCCGTGGATACGCACCGGCCACCGGTACTCGTGCGCCTCCCGCTGCATGATCTTGGTCAGCATGGCCAGTGCCGCCTTGGACGAGTTGTAGGCGGCCGCCTCGGTGCCGACCGTGATGGCCGAGATCGAGATGACGTTCACCACGTCGGCCGGCGGCGCGTCCGCCGGCCGGTCGGCCAGCGCCCGGACGAACTCCCGGGTGGTGAACAGCGGGCCGGACTGGTTGACCGCGATCACCGACTGCCAGTGTTCGTCGGTGAGTTCCAGCAGGCCGGCGCCCCGGTCGGTGCCGGCGTTGTTGACCAGCCCGTCGAACCGGTCGCCGAACCGTTCCACCGTGCTGGCAATCGCCTCCCGCACGCTTGCCGAGTCGGTCACGTCCAACCGCATCGGCGTCGCGGCGCCGCCGGCCTGCTCGATCAGCGTGGCGGTCTCCTTCGCCGCCTGGCCGTCCAGGTCGGTGGCCACCGGGTGCGCGCCGGCCCGGGCCAGCCGGAGCGCCGTGGCCCGGCCGAGCCCGCTGCCCGCTCCGGTGATCAGGACCGTCCGACCGGTCATGGCTGCCATCACAAACCTCCTACCCGCTGTCGGTCCGAATCGTGCTCTTCCAATTGGGCGATCGCGGCCAGCACCTGCGGCACCGTGATCCGCAGCAGCGCCGGATCCGGCTCGTCGCCGTGCGGATCGCCGGTGCCGTCGCCATGCCAGAGCACCCGGTGCGGGCCGCTCGCCGGCGGCCCCCATCGCTCAGGTGCCACCGGCCCGAACAGCACCACGCTCGGCGTCCGGTAGAGCGAGGCCACATGCGCGATACCGGTGTCGCCGCAGACCACCAGCCGGGCCCCGGCCACCAGGCCGAACAGCTGCCGCAGGCTGAGCCCGGTCAGCGGCCGGGCGCCGGTGGCCCGGCCGAGCTGGGCAAGCAGCGGCTGCTCGGCCGGCGAGCCGGTCAGCACCACTCGATGCCCTTGCCGGCTCAGCCGATCCGCCACCGCGGCGAACCGCTCGACCGGCCAGCGCCGGGAGTTGGCGGCGGCACCGGGATGCAGCACGGTGACCTGCCGGGGCACCGGCTCGGCCGGCACCGCCAGCCGGCCGGGTTGCCCGGTCACCGCCGCCGGATCCAGCCCGAAGCCCTGCGCGACCAGCCTTTCCCAGCGGGTGATCTCGTGCTCAGCAGCCCACCACGGTGGGCCGGGCAGGCCGCTCGCCGGATGCCCGAAGCCGACCACCCGGGACGGTCGGAGCTCGTGCAGCAGCCGCCGGCTGGCCGGCCCGTTGCCATGCAGGTCCACCGCCACCTCGATCGGCTGGCCGGTCCCGATCGGGCCGGTGTCGATCGGGGCCAGCTCGCCGGTCGGCAGCAGCTCATCGGCGGGCACGCCGAGCTCCAGCAGCGGCTGGAAGACCGCCGGCGCGGCCAGGATCAACCGGTGCCGTGGCAGCGCCTGCCGCAGCAGCCGCATCGCTGGCAGCCCGGTGACGAAGTCGCCGAGGCCCAGCGCGCGCAGGATGAGGGCGGTTGGCACGTCAGGCCCGTCCCGGTCGGCTGGCGGGCCGCACTAGCGGTCCCTGCTTGGCCGCGCCGAACCGGCCAGCTCCACCAGGCCGGAGGTGGACCGGCCGGGCTGGTAGGGCACGGTCACCGCGACGCCGCCCCATTCGGCCAGCACCTCGGCCTCCGGCAGCTCGGCATAGTCACCGCCCTTGACCCAGATATCCGGACGCAGCATCCGCAGCACCTCGGCCGGGGTGTCCTCGCCGAACACGACCACCGCGTCCACGCAGCGCAGCGCCCGCAGCACGGTGGCCCGATCCTGTTCGCCCTGCAGCGGACGAGCCGGTCCCTTGAGCCGGCGCACCGACTCGTCGGAGTTCAGGCAGACGATGAGGCAGTCGCCGAGCCGACGGGCCGCTTCCAGCACCGAGACGTGCCCGGGATGGATCAGGTCGAAGCAGCCGCCGGTGGCCACCACCGTGCCGCCACCCCGGCGGACCCGGCCGACCACGTCGGGCACCTGCTCCGGCATCGGGACCGGCCCGGGGTCGGCAAGCCGGCTGGCGAACCCGGCTGCGGCCCCGGCCCGTACGAACTCGGCCGCCGAGTGCACCGCGGCCTCGATCGCCTCGCTGGGCAGCGCGCCGTCGGCCAGCGCCGCCGTGATGACTGCGGCGAAGCAGTCACCGGCCCCGCAGGTGTCCTGGCCGGTCACCGGCGGCACGCCGACCAGCAGTGGCGTGCCGCCGTTGTGCAGCAGCGCGCCTCGGCTGCCGAGCGTGACGGCCAGCCAGGGAATCTGCCACTCGGCCAGCAGCCGGCCGGCGGCGGCCGGCAGCCCGGCCAACCCACCGGCCTCGGCGCCGGCACGGGCCAGCAGCTCCGCCTCGTTCGGGGTGGCGAGCAGGGTGCCGGGCACCGGTGGCGCACCGCGTGGGTGCGGATCCCAGACCATCGGCCGGCCGGTGGCGGCCCGCCGCAACAGCTGCCGGACCGCTGGATCGGCGGTGCAGCCGCGGCCGTAGTCCGACACCAGCACCGCGCCGGCACCGGCCAGCGCCTGCTCGGCGATGGCCGGAATGCTGTCGATGCTGACCCGGTCCGCGCCGGCGTCCAGCCGGGCCACCGGATGGTCACCGGCCCGGAACCGGGTCTTGACCGCGGTGGCACCGGTGCAGCCGAGCGGGATCAGCTCCACCCCGGCCGGCAGCAGCTGGCGGAGTTCGGCCGCCGCCTGGTCCTCGGCCAGCGGCGCGAGGAGCACCACCGGCCGGCCCTCGGCGGCGGCCAACGCCGCGGCCAGCGCCGCCCCGCCGGGCCGCCGGTACTCGGTGGCCTGCCGCAGCACCGGCACCGGCGCATCCGGCGACAGCCGCTGCGCCGTGGCCACCACGTCAACGTCCAGCATGACGTCCCCGACCACCACCAGCGGCGGTCGGTCGGCTCGGCGCGTCGACCTCACGAGGCGACCTCCATGCTGCGCCGCTGGCGCCGGTTCAGCTCCTCGTCCATCGCCTCGCAGAGCATGTGCAGGGCGACCAGGTGCAGCTCCTGCACGGTCGCGGTGTGCGGCGAGTCCACCACCAGCACCTCATCGGCCAGCGCCGCCAGCGGATTCGGCGTCGGGCCGGTCATCGCCCAGACGGTGAGCCCGCAGTCACGGGCGCGGTGAGCGGCCGTCAGCAGGTTGCGGCTGGCGCCGGAGGTGGACATCAGGACGCAGACGTCGCCCGGACGGCCATGTGCCTGCAGTTGCCGGGCGAACACCTCCTCGGCGCCGTAGTCGTTGAGGATCGCGGTGAGCGCGGACGGCTCGCTGTGCAGCGCGATCGCGCAGAACGGCGGCCGGTCCTCCCGGTAGCGTCCGACGATCTCGGCGGTCAGGTGCTGGGCCTGCGCGGCGCTGCCGCCGTTGCCGGCGGCGAGCAGCTTGCCGCCGGCGGACAGCACGCCGGCCAACGCCACCCCCCAGCCAGCCGCGGTGGCGCCGGCCGGGTCGAAGTGGT
Source organism: Jatrophihabitantaceae bacterium (assembly GCA_045807085.1). Taxonomy (GTDB): domain Bacteria; phylum Actinomycetota; class Actinomycetes; order Mycobacteriales; family Jatrophihabitantaceae; genus Jatrophihabitans_A. Next base: position 72,930 of record JBJMIB010000036.1, on the reverse strand, counting down.
CCAGGGCGTCGGCCAGCGCGGCCAGGTGAACGGACTGGTCAGTCATCGGGCAGCTCCCAGGACGATCCGGGACGCCTGCTGGGCGTCGAGCATGCTTTGGTAGGAACCTTCGGTGGCCGCCGCGATCGCCGGCCAGCTGTAGCAGTCGCGGGCCCGGCGCGCGCCGGCCTCGGCCAGCGCGCGCCGAAGGTCGGCGTCGGCCAGCAGCCGGCTGATCGCCGCGCGCAGCGCCTCCGGATCCTTGGCAGGCACCAATACGCCGGTCTGCCAAGGCAGAACCGTGTCGAGCAGGCCGCCCACCGCGGTCGCCAGCACCGGCACACCGCAGGCCATCGCTTCCAGCGGCACGATCCCGAACGGCTCGTACCACGGTGCGCAGACCACCAGGTCGGCCGACCTGAGCAGGCTGGGCAGCCGGTCGTGCGAGAGCTGGCCGAGCAGCCGGATCGCCGCCGAGTCACCGGCCAGCGCGCGCAGCCGGGCCACCTCGACATCGCCGTCCAGCCGATCCGCCGGCGGGCCACCGGCGATCAGCAGCTCGACATCCGGCAGTCCGAGGACGGCCCGGATCACGTCGTCGACGCCCTTGCGCGGCACCAGCCTGCCGACGCAGACGATCCGCTGCCGGTCCGAGCGCGGCTCGGCCGGCCCGTCCGGGGTGAACAGCTCGGTGTCCACGCCACACGGGATGACATCGATCGAGGCGGCGGTGGCCCCGAGCCGGCGCAGCTCCGTCACCTCCTCCGAGCAGGTCGCGATGATCCGGTCCGCCGAGCGGGCGATCCGTCGTTCGATCCCGATCCGCTCGGCCGGGCTGGTGTCGGCCGCCGACTGCCAGCGCCGCTTCACCGAACCGAGCGCGTGGAAGGTCTGCGCCACCGGAATCGGCGGATCATCCATCGCTGTCGAGGTATCCAGCGTGGCAACGGCGGCCTGCGCCGCCACCCCGCTCATCCAGAAGTGCGCGTGCACGACGTCCGGCCGCCACAGCCGCCAGCGCCGGCACAGCTGGGCGGCGAAGGGCTTCATGTGCGGCAACAGGTCATCCTTCGGGATCGGCCGGGCCGGGCCGGCGGTGATGTGCTCGACCCGCACCCCGGGGCCCATCGGCACCCGCTCCGGCAACTCGGCACTGTCCCGCCGGGTATAGACGACGACCTGATGGCCACGCTCGGCAAGGGCGGCCGACAGCGCGGCGACGTGCACGTTCTGGCCGCCGGCATCGACCTCGCCCAGCCGGGCCAGCGGGCTGGCGTGCTCGGAGATCATCGCGATCTTCATCGGTTTGCACTCCTCATGGCTACGGTCTCGGCGAGCACTCGATCCCAGTCGGACCGGAAGCGGTCCAGCCCGAAACGCTGCCGGGCCACCGCCCGGGCCGCCTTGCCGGCAAGCCGGGCAGCCTCCGGTTCGGCCAGGAACTCCCGCACGCCCTCGACCAGTCGCGCCACGTTCGTCGAGATCACGCCGCAGGACGGCTCCACCACGTCCACCGCCTCGGTGCTGGCCAGCGCCACCACCGGCATGCCGAGCATCATCGCCTCGAGCAGCGAGAGCCCCAGCGAGGTCCACCGCATCGGATGCAGGTAGACCCGGCGCTGGGCAAGTTGGGAATGCATGTCGTCCTGGGTCGAGCGGTCCTCATGCGCACTGAGCCGCGCCGGGTCGAAGCCGGCCTGGGCCACGAAGTCGGTGACCCGCATACCGAACAGATCCACCGGTGCCACCGGGCAGAACCTCGACAGCAGGTCGGCGCCGACCACCCGCCCCCGGCGCAGCGGATCGTTCACCACCACGCCGATCCGGGCCAGTTCGCCGGAGTACCGCTCGCCCGGATCGGGGATGCCGTGCTCGATCACCTGGGTTCGGGCCCGCCCAGAATCCCAGTACAGGTCGTTGAAGTGGGTGACGTGCACCAGGGGTATCGCGCTCTGCTCGGCCATCGGGTGCCGCTGGCCGACCGGCGCGGCGTCCGGCGTGTTGTGCTCCAGGTAGACGGCCGGCAGGTCCACACCCGGCGTCCGGCGCAGCCAGCGCCTGGCCAGTTCGGACTCCTCCGGCCGCTGCAGCACCACCACATCGAGGTCGGTAGCGGCCAGCTCTTGCGGTGACAGCTCCACCACCGACGCCGGCCACTGCCAGGTGCGCGCCCGGCCGAGCCCGTACGGGCCACGATCTGGCGTCACCGGCAGGAAATACTCGTGCTGGCCCTGCACGAACGCCGTCGTCCAGCTGCCGTGCACATGCCACAGCAGGATCCTCACCCGACCACCTCCGGCACCACCGCGCCGGCATCGGCCGATGCCGGATACACCCCGAGCCGGACGAGCGCGGCCAGCACCTGGTCGCCGGTGATCGAGTCCAGGCAGGGATGCCCGGCCACCGGGCACACCCTGGCTCGGCTGCCGCGGCAGCCGGCCTGCTGATCGCCCAGCAGGACCAGCCGGTCGGTGAACGGCGCCCAGTTCAGCGACGGGACGACCGGCGCGAACAGCGACGCCACCGGGGTGCCGACCGCGGCCGCCAGGTGCGCCGGGCCGGTATTGCCCACCACTACCGCCCGGGCGCCGCGCAGCACCGTGGCCAGCTGGTCGAGTTCCAGCTGTCCACTCAGGTCCCAGGCCGAGCCCGCTGCCGCCGCGGCCATCGACGCGACACCGGCCTCCGCGGCGCCACCGGTCAACACCAACTGCCAGCCGGCCCGGCTGAGCGAGGCGGCGATGCCGGCCCACACCTCGGGCGAGCAGGTACGCGCCGGCGCTGCCGACCCGGCGTGCACCACCAGGTAGTCCGGGGGCAGGCCGGGTGGCGGGTCGGGCAGTGTCGCGATCACGGCCAGCGCGCCGGAATCGCGCGCCGGCAGCGGGTAACCGGCGGCCGCGACCAGCTGGCTCATCCGGACCGGCTCGGGCAGCGCGGCCGGTTCCGGTATCCGCTGATCGAGCAGCGCGCCCGGGTAGTCGGTGCTGCAGGCCGCGATCCGAGCGATGCCGGCCAGCCGCAGCAGCAGCGCGGTGGGCAGCGCGGACTGGTGGAAGGAGGTCAGCACGATGGCCTCGTCGAATGCGCCGTCGCGCACCAGCTCGATCAGCCGGTTCACCCCAGCTTCCGCCACCGGTGGCGGATCCGCCGCGATCCATGGGCAGTTCCACACCAGCACAGCGCACACGCCGGGTAGCAGCCGGGCGGCCGCCGCGCCGTTCGGGCCGACCAGCATGCTCACCTCGGCCCCGCTGGCGGCCACCGCGCGAACCGCCGGACCGCAGATCAGCACGTCGCCCATGCTGTCCAGCCGAACCACCAACACCCGCCGGCTCATCGGGAAGCTCCCGCGCCAGTCAGGATCCAGCGCACCGCGGCGGGCAGATCCGGCGCCAGCCGGTCGGCTGCCGCCACCTCCTCCGGCCGGGTCGCCGGGGTCGGCACCAGGATGGCCCGCGCGCCGGCACCGGCCGCCGCGGCGACATCGGCCCCGATGTCGCCGATCACCAGGCATCGCTCCGGCCGGACCCCGAGCGAGCGGGCCGCGGCCAGCACCAGCCCGGGCGCCGGCTTGCGGCAGGAGCAGCCGTCCTGCGCGGTGTGCGGGCAGACGAACCAGCCGTCGAACGGCCCGAGCAGCTGCTCGATCCGGGAATTGACCGCGGCCACCTGGGCATCGGTGAGCATGCCGCGGCCGATGCCGGACTGGTTGCTCACCACCGCGACCCGAATGCCGGCCCGGCGCAGCCGGCGGAGCGCCCTGCGGGCCCCGGGCACCGGCCGCACCGCTGCCGGATCGCCGTTGTACGGCACGTCGTGCACGATGGTGCCGTCCCGGTCCAGCAGCACCGCCGCCGGCAGCCCACAGCGCCGGACGGCCCGGTGCCGCAGCATGCCGGCGAGTCGGTGCCAGCAGGCCGAGACCGGGATGACCGCGCTGGTCACCGCCATGGTCAGCACCTCGGCCGGATTGCGCGGCCCGGGTGCGATCCGCCGCCAGCTGAACTCGATCCAGTTGGCCAGCCAGGCCAGCGCGGCCAGTCGCGCCAGGGTGCGCCGCCGGCCAGCGATGGCCGCCAGGGCGGTGAGCGCCGCGGCGGTGGTCAGCAGGTGCCCGGGCAGCCGACCGACCGGGGCCTCGGCCCGCTGGCGCCAGTCCCGGCCGTGCAGCCGGTGCATCAGCACATCGTCGGAATTGCCCCGCTGCTGCCGGACGCTGATCCAGCGATCGGCCGGTCGCACCGGGTGCAGCGTGTGCCGGTTGCCCTGAGCCAGCTCGTAGCCGGCGTCGAGGATCCGCAGGGCGATATCGGAGTCCTCCCGGAAGGCCCGGCGGAATCGCTCGTCGAAGCCGTCCACCGCCTGCAGCGCGCTTCGCCGGTACGCCATGTCGGCGGTGATCCAGCGAGCGTCCCGCAAGGCGGCGGTGTTGCGCTCGAAGTCGTTCGGTCGCCGAGCTGGCGGCAATGGGACGGTGATCCGGCCCTGCACGCCCGCTACCCGGTCCGGCTGGCCGCCCAGGTCGGCGAGCAGCGCCGGCCACCAGTCGGCGGTCACCTCGACGTCGTCATCGAGGAACACCACCCAGTCCGCGCTGCCGGCCCGCCAGCCCGCGTTGCGGGCGGCAGCCGGTCCGCGCCCGCCGGTGTGCAGGATCCGCAGGCCAGCGGCGAGTTCGCGATCGGTGACCGGCAGGCCGGCCGCCGGCCGGTCGTCGACGAGGTAGACCATCGGCAGCGTTGCCCGCGGATCCGGCCGAATCGTCCGATCCAGGCTGTCCAACAGGGTGGCCAGCTGCGGCCGCCCGATGGTCGGAATCACGATGTCGAGACTTCGGCGCACGGCGCGCTATCCCCCCGGTGCAGTGCGAAAGGCCCGATCGCGAGCAGGTCCACCGGCGCCGACCCGAAGCATTCCAGCGCGTCGCGGGGCGAGTCGACCATCGGCCGGCCGGCGGTGTTCAGGCTGGTGTTGACCACCACCGGCAACCCGGTGCGCCGCTCGAACTCGGTCAGCATCCGCGCCACCAGCGGTTCCTCGGCCGCTGCGATGGTCTGGATCCGGGCGGTGCCGTCGACGTGCACCACCGCCGGCAGCCTGCTCCGCCACGGCTCGGCCACCTCATGCACGAACAGCATGTACGGCGACGGGATCGGCCCGCGGCTGAAGATCTCGCCGGCCCGCTCCGCCAACACCATCGGTGCCACCGGGCGGAACTGCTCCCGGCCCTTGACGTCGTTGAGCCGGCTGAGGTTCTCCGAATGGCCGGGGTGGGCGAGCAGCGAGCGGTGTCCCAATGCCCGCGGCCCGAACTCGCTACGGCCTTGGAACCAGGCGACGATCCGGTTGTCGGCCAGCGCCTCGGCAACCGTGGCGGCGATGTCGGCCGGCCGGGAGTAGGGCACCCGGGCCGCCCGCAGCTGCGCCTCGATCTGCTCGGCCGACCAGCCCCGGCCAAGGTCCGCTCCGGGGAAGGGCGACAGCTGCTCACCGTATTGCTGTGCCGCGTACAGCGCGCCGCCCAACGCCGTCCCGGCGTCGCCGGCCGCCGGCTGCACCCACACCTGCTCGAACGGGGACTTGGCGAAGAGCTCGGTGTTCGCGACACAGTTCAGCGCCACGCCGCCGGCCAGCGCCAGCCGGCGACTGCCGGTCTGCTGGCTGAGCCAGTCGGCCAGCTCGGCCAGCACCAGCTGCAGGCAAACCTGCAGGCTGGCCGCCAGGTCGGCGTGTTCGGGCCCCCAGTCCTCCGCCGGCTGCCGGCGCTTGGCCAGCACGTTCCAATCCACTCCGGTGCTGCGGAACCCGCCGTCGCCGGTGGCGTAGACGCATTCGCGCAGGTAGTCCAGGTGCCGCGGCGTGCCGTAGGAGGCCAACGCCATCACCTTGTACTCATCCGAGCTGCGCAGAAAACCGAGATGCTCGGTGGCGTCCTCGTACAACAGGCCGAGCGAATGCGGCAGCTGCTGGCTGAACAGCGGCTCGATCACCCCGTCCACGCAGTGCCCGGCCAGCGAACTGTGCCGCTCGCCCCGGCCATCGAGCACCAGCACCGCGCAGTTGCCGTCGAACGGCGCGGCGAGCGCGGCGGACGCGGCGTGCGCCAGGTGATGTGGCACGTACCGCACCCGGGACGGGTCCAGTCCGGGCAGCGCGCCGGCGAGGAAGCCGGGCGCGGTCTGGGCATATCGCAGCCGAAGCTCGTCCCAGGGGTCGAAGACGCCGAGCTGGTCCGGCGGCAGGTACAGCTCCGGATCGAAGGAATAGGTCACTGCGTCCAGGTCATCGGCGGACAGGCCGGCTGACTTCAAGGCCCACTGCGCGGCCAGTTCGGGCAGCTCCCAGGCCGAGAACGGCACCGGTCGCTTGCCGTGCTTGCGCCGGCTGAATCGCTCTTCCTCGGCGGCGGCGACCGTTTTACCATTGACTACAAGGGCAACCGAGGGGTCGTGATACAGGGCGTTCACTCCCAAAATACGCATCGCGCCCTCCAATCTGGCGTCCGGGCATGACGAAATAGACCAACCTGCCGGTGCGGCGGCCGGGTTTGGGCCATGCCGGAAGACGGTGGTTTCGTTGGCTGGCTGCTCAGCTAAAGGTGCGGATGACGAAGGCAACCCTTCGCTAACATCGCGTTAAACTTGAATATGCTCCTCTTCAGCTAGCACGAACTCTAGGCGGAGAAGTGCTTCTTGGCCAGTGAGACGATTGACTTCCTAGCATCGGCTAAGCGGCACGCCGGGCAATGAACCAGGCGATGGTGCGAGCGATCCCTTCGGCCCACGGCACCTCCGGCCGCCAACCGAGTTCCCGCTCGATCAGCCGGGTGTCCGGCCGACGAACCAACGGATCATCCTTGGGCAGGTCGATGAACTCGATCGATGAGGACGAGCCGCAGGCCGCGATGATCCGGCGAGCGATCTCCAGCACCGGCATCTCGTCCGGGCTGCCCACGTTCACCGGTCCGGCCAGCGTCGAGCCGGCCACCGCGAGTATCCCGTTCACCGTGTCATCCACGTAGCAAACCGACCTGGTCTGGCTGCCGTCACCGGCCACCGTGAGCGGCCGGCCGGCGAGCGCCTGGTCGATGAAGGTCGGGATGGCCCGACCATCATCGCCGCGCATCCGCGGCCCGTAGGTGTTGAAGATCCGCACGATGCCGGTATTCAACTGGTGGCTGGAGCGGTAGGCCATGGTGAGCGCCTCGGCGAACCGCTTGGCCTCGTCATAGACCCCGCGTGGACCGACCGGATTCACATGGCCCCAGTAATCCTCCGGTTGTGGATGCACCTGTGGATCGCCGTAGGCCTCCGAGGTGGAGGCCAGCACGAACCGGGCGGACTTCTCCTTGGCCAGGCCGAGCGCGTGCAAGGTGCCGATACTGCCCACCTTCATCGTGTGAATCGGCAACCGCAGGTAGTCGGCCGGCGATGCCGGTGAGGCGAAATGCAGCACCAGATCCACCGGACCGGGCACGTGCAGGTAGTCGGTGACATCGCACTTGACCAGTCGGAACCGCCGCTCCGAGAGCAGCTGTTCGACGTTGTCCGGGGTGCCGGTCAGGAAGTTGTCCAGGCAGGTCACCTCGGCACCGGCCTGCAGCAGCCGCTCGCAGAGATGCGAGCCGAGGAAGCCGGCGCCGCCGGTCACCACCGCCGAACGAAACTGAGCCATGTACGCACTCCTGGGAATGCCAGAGAGCGGCCGACGCGCGAGCGGCGCGAGCCGGACCGATCCGAATCGGGCTCGGGCTCAGCCCCGCGAGGCACTGGGCCTCACTGCCGGCGACCTGACTGGAGGTGGCCAGCTACTCCTTAGAAGCTAACACGATCCAAAGCTCGCCGGGCAGCCTCGATCTCGGCCGGCAATTGCCGGCGGCGACGCAGCGCGCCGGGCAGCCGGGGCAGCGCGGCGGCCGCCCCGCGCCGGCCGGAGCTATTGCCCAATTCGGACAACAGGATTCTGCTCACTTGCGGCCAGGGCCGGCGCAGCACAGCGGTGAGCAACCGGTTCCGGCTGGCCAGCGCGGCTCGGCCGGCTCGGCCGTCGGCGGCCGGCTGCGGGTGGTGGTGCGCCACGATGTGTTCGACGTAGGCCAGCCCCCAGCCGGCGGCGGCCAGGTCCAGCGCGAGCCGCTCCTCCTCGCCGAAGAAGAACACCACCTCGTCGAACCCGCCAGCCTGCAGGAACGCATCCCGGCGCAGGACAGCGCCGCAGGCCAGGAAGCCGAGCACACTGGGGCCGGGCAGGTCCGCCTCGGTGCCCAGCGGCGAGTCAGCCATCAGCCGGCAGGTGGCATCCAGTCGCTGCTCCGGCCCGACCAGGATCCGGCCGGCCAGCAAGGCCATTCGCGGATGATGGTGGAACAGCTCGACAGCCTCGGCAAGCGCGCCGGGCGCCCACCAGGAGTCGTCGTCGGCAAATGCGACATAGGGCGTCCGCGTCTCGGCAACGCCGATGTTGCGAGCGGTGGCACCTCGATTGGCCGGCAGCGGCAGCACCCGGATCCCGGGGAAGTGCTCGCGCACCTTCGCCACGGTGCCGTCGGTGGAGCCGTTGTCCACCAGGATCACCGGCCCGGTGTGCCGGGCCAGCGACTCGCGCAGCCGATGCCAGCGGTTGCGGGTCGCCACCACGGTGGTGATCTGTTGCGGACTGGACACCCGCTCAGCTCATCCGCCTGGTGACCATGGATTCGTTATACCGTCAGTAGGTGCCCACCGGAAACGACCCGCGCTCGGATGCCGAAGACGACACCTTCCGTTCGGATGACGAGTGGGACACCAACCAGCGGAATGAGACGCCGATCCAGCGGCTGGACCGCAACTGGGCCGAGTTGCTGCAGGAACTGCGGGTGGTGCAGACCGGCGTCCAGCTGCTCACCGGCTTCCTGCTGACGCTGCCCTTCCAGGCCAGGTTCAACACGCTCTCCACCGGCAAGCAGGACGTCTACCTGGTCACCACGCTGGCCGCGGTCGCCGCCACCTGCTTCCTGATCTCCCCGGTGGCACTGCACCGGATGCTGTTTCGCCGACACGCCCGGCGAATCCAGGTGGCGGTTGCGCACTGGTTGGCGGTGATCGGGATGGTGCTGTTCGCCGCCGCCACGGTCGGCGTGGTGCTGCTGATCTTCCAGGTGGTGCGCAGCGTCCCGGCCGGCATCGTCGCCGCGCTCGGGGTGCTGGTGCTGCTGGTCACGCTGTGGTTGATGCTGCCGCTGTATCTGCGGCACTCCCACCGGCGCTGAGCGGTCGGCCGCGGCAGATCGTGCTTAGGCTGGTGGGATGACCGAGCCGAGCGATCCGAACAGCCAACAAGCCCCCGAACCACCGGCCGAGCCGGGCACCGTGGTCGAGCCGGCGGTCGACCCGGACGCCAGTGCCGTCGAGCCGGCACTCGACCCGGACGCCAGCGCCGCGAACCAGCCGCCGACGAGCGGGTGACCGGCGGACCCGGCACCGGCTAACCCGGCACCGATCAGCCCCGCACCGATCAGCCTTGCCCGGTAAGCCGCTCCGCCTGCTGGGCAAGCCGCTCCCGTTGTGGCACCACGACGTACTTGGGATCCTGGGTGGAGGCTCGGCCTGCCTCAAAGATGCCGAACCGGGTGAGCGCGGAGCCGGCCAGCAGGGCGGCGCCGGACAGCCCGGCGGCGATCCGGCCGCGGCCGCCGAGCGCCGCGGCGCCGACCGCGCCGGCCGCGGTGAGCACCTTGGCGGCCCGCATCAGCATGCCGGCCCGGCCCTGCGTGAAGGTCTCGCCGACCAGCCCGGTGCCGCGCTCCATCGCGGTGCCGGCCGCCAACTCGAGCGCTCCACCCAGCGCGCCGGCCAGCCGGGCCGGGCCGATCTCCTCGGTCGGCGCGGCCAGCAGCGCCAGCCCGCTGGCCGCCGCGGCCGCCGAGCCGACGAACAGGTACGGCAACTGCCGCCGCGCCTCATGCCAGGCCGGTACCGCGGTGTCGCCGATCAGCACCGCGGTGTAGGAGGCCACCCCGGCGCCGAGCAGGCCGGCGCCGAGACCGGTCGCCCGGCCGGCCACTGGCAGCAGGCCGGTCAGCTCCGAGGCGGCGGTGGCGCCGGCCAGCGGCCCGTAGCCGGCCAGCAGCCATGAGCCCATGCTCATCGGCGAGGTGGGCTTGGCCACCCGCAGCATGTTGAAGAACCGACCGGGCCGGCCGAGATCGTGCACCAGCGCGACGGCGGATACTCCGATCGCGGCGAACGCGCCGAGCCGGGACACCCTGGCCAGCCGGGGCAGGCCGGTGTACTGCGCGCCGGCCGCCATGATCGAGGAGGCGCCGGCCAGCCCGCCGGTGAACAGGTAGCCGGCAATGTCGCGGGCTTCCCAGGTCGGTTCCTTGAGGATCGGCCGGCCGTAGTAGGAGGTGAACTCCGGCTCCAGCCGGTTCCGCCGGCTCACCGGCGCCGGCCGGCGAAGATCGCGGCGAAGCCGGCTAGCAGCGAGGCCGCCGCCAGCCCGGCATGCGTCCACATTTGCGGTAGCTGCCGGGTGGTGGCCACCGGGGCCGGCGGCAGGCCGTAGGTCTCCGGTTCGTCGAGCAGCAGGAAGAACGCGCCCGCGCCGCCGACCCCGTCGGCCGGCGACTCGCCGTACAGCCGGGCTTCGGCCAGGCCCTGGGCGTGCAGCTCATCCACCCGGTGCTGAGCTCGCTCGCGCAGCTCGCTCAAGACGCCGAACTGAATCGACTTGGTCGGGCAGGCCTTCGCGCAGGCGGGCTCCTGGCCCACCCCGATCCGGTCGTAGCAGAGCGTGCACTTGAACATCCGGCCGTCGTCCGGCCGCTGCGCGATCACCCCGAACGGACAAGCCGAAACGCAGTAACCGCAGCCGTTGCAGATGTCCTGTTGGACCACCACGGTGTCGAACTCGGTGCGGAACAGCGCGCCGGTCGGGCAGACGTCCAGGCAGGCCGCGTCGGTGCAGTGCTTGCAGACATCGGAGGACATCAACCAGCGCAGGCCGGCCTGGTCGGCACCGTCACTGCCATCGGCGATCGGCTGCGACTTCTCGATGAACGCGACATGCCGCCAGCTGTTGGCACCCAGTTCGCTGGTGTTGTCGAAGGATTCCCCGGTCAGGTCGAGCGGACCGTCGGCCGGTATGGCGTTCCACTCCTTGCAGGCGACCTCGCAGGCCTTGCAGCCGATGCAGACGCTGGTGTCGGTGAAGAAACCCAGTCGCGGCATGCCGTCCTCGGTCATCCGGCTCAGCTGCTCGGTCACGGCGTCACCATCTCCATCCCGGTCTGGGCGGTAATCCCGGCGCGCTGCTGGTACTGCTCGATGAAGGCGACCAACGCCGGTCCACGCGGTCGGCGGCCGGGCCGGATATCGACGGTCAGCGCTTTGACCTCCTGGATATGCACATTGGGGTCGAGCGCGATCGCTGACAGCTCGTTCATCGCGTCGCCGCGTGACAGCCCGTTCGGCCCCCAGTGATAGGGCATCCCGATCTGGTGCACGGTCCGGCCCTGCACTCGCAAGGGCACCATCCGGCGGGTGACCAGCACCCGCGCCTCGACGGCGCCGCGAGCGGTGACCAGGGTGGCCCAGTCCCGGTGCCGCAGGCCACGCTCGGTGGCCAGCTCCGGGGACACCTCGCAGAACAGCTCCGGCTGCAGCTCGTTGAGGTAGGGCAGCCAGCGGCTCATCCCGCCGGCGGTGAAGTGCTCGGTGAGCCGGTAGGTGGTGAGCACGTACGGGAACACCTCCGAGCCGGGATCGCTGCCGCTCGGGTGGTACCGGTTGTGCCGGTCGGGCTTGAGGATGCGTACCGGGTTGCGCCGTTGCTTGTACAGCGCGTTCTCGAACGGCGAGTCCTGCGGCTCGTAGTGCGTGGGCAGCGGCCCGTCCACCAACCCGGCCGGCGCGTACAGCCAACCCCGGCCGTCGGCCTGCATGATGAACGGGTCGGTGCCGGCAATCGCGTCGATGCCCAGCGCGTCCTCGGCCGGCCGGTAGTCCGGTCGCTTGCCGGCCGGGAAGTCCGGCACGTCCAAGCCGGTCCAGCTGCCCTGCTCCTCGTCCCACCAGACGTATTTCTTGCGTTCGCTCCACGGCTTGCCGGACGGATCCGCCGAAGCCCGGTTGTAGAGTTCCCGCCGGTTCATCGGCCAGGCCCAGCACCAGCCGGTGGCCGCGGTGTCCTGCCGCGGGTGCGGCGTCCGGCGCGCTGCCTGGTTGACGCCGTCGGAATAGATGCTGCAGTAGATCCAGCAGCCGCAGGAGGTGGATCCGTCGTCCTTCAGATCCTCATACGTCGACAGCGGTTCACCGTCGGCGTTCCAGCCGCCGATCTCGGCCAGGATCGCCTCGGCCTCCGGCTCGGCCTCGGCCCCGATCACCGGGTAGTCCCACTGCAGTTCCAGCACCGGCCGATCGGCCTCGTCGGCCGAACCCGCCAGCTTGCGCCGGATGATGTTGCCCAGGTGGTAGCTGAACCACATGTCGCTGCGCTGGTCGGCCGAGGGCGACACGGCCTGGTGGTGCCACTGAACCAGCCGGTTGGTATTGGTGAAACTGCCACTCTTCTCGGTGTGCGCGGCGGCCGGCAGGAAGAACACCTCGGTGCCGATGTCGGCCGTGCGCAGCTCGCCGGTCTCGATCTCGGGGCCGTCCTTCCACCAGGTCGCGCTCTCGATGAGGGAGAAGTCCCGGACCACCAGCCAGTCCAGATTGGCCATACCTAACCGCTGCATCTTGGCGTTGGCCGAGCCGACGGCCGGGTTCTCCCCCATCAGGAAATAGCCCTTGCAGGTGCCTTCGAGCTGGGCCTGGACGGTCTGATAGGTGCTGTGGTCGCCGGTGATGCGGGGCAGGTAGTCGAAGCAGAAGTCGTTCTCCGGCCGGGCATGCGGGCCCCACCATGCCTTGAGCAGGCTCACCAGGTAACTGCGCATGTTGGCCCAGTACCCCCGGTCCGCGGCGTCGGCCTCGACGAACTTGTCCAGCGTTTCGTGCTGGTGGGCGTGCGGCATCGGGATATAGCCGGGCAGCAGGTCGAACAGGGTCGGAATGTCGCTGGAGCCCTGGATGCTGGCGTGCCCGCGCAGCGCCATGATGCCGCCGCCGGGACGGCCGATGTTGCCGAGCAACAACTGCAGGATGCTGGCCGTCCTGATGTACTGCGAGCCGACCGTGTGCTGGGTCCAGCCGACCGCGTAGGCGAATGCCGTGGTTCGCTCGGGGCCGGAATTCTCGGTGATCCACTCGGCCACCTGGTGGAAGACCTGCCGCGGCACGCCGCAGATCTGCTCGACCAGCTCGGGGGTGTAGCGCGCATAGTGCCGCTTGAGGATCTGGAAGACGCAGCGCGGATCGCGCAGCGTCTCGTCACGGCGCCAGTTGCCGCGCACCGTCGCGCCGCCCGAGCCGTGTGAGTGGGCCTGGCCGGACTCCGCGACGCTCGAGCCGCCTTCGGTCAGCTCGTCGTACTCCTGATCGCGCTCGCCGGACGCCGCCGCCGCGGCAGCACCCTCGTACTGCCAGGTGTCGCCGTCGTAGACGCCGGATTCCGGATCGAGGCCGGAGAACAAGCCGTCCAGATCCTCGGTGTCACGGAATTTCTCGGTGACGATGGTGGCGGCGTTGGTGTAGTGCAGGACGTAGGAGTGGAAGTACTTCTCTTCGCTGAGCACGTAGTTGATCAGGCCACCGAGCCAGGCGATGTCGGTGCCCGCCCGCAGCGGCACGAACAGGTCGGCCAGCGCGCTGGTCCGGGAGAAGCGCGGGTCGACATGGATGATCTTGGCGCCGCGGGCCTTGGCCTCCATCACCCACTGGAAGCCGACCGGGTGCGCCTCGGCGAAGTTGGACCCCTCGATGACGATGCAGTCGGAGTGCTGCAGGTTCTGCAGGTAGGTGGTCGAGCCGCCCCGGCCGAACGAGGTGCCCAGGCCGGCCACCGTGGAGCTGTGGCAGACCCGCGCCTGGTTCTCCACCTGCACGATGCCCAGCGCCGTCCAGAGCTTCTTGATCAGGTAGTTCTCCTCATTGTCCAGCGTCGCGCCGCCCAGGTGCGCGATGCCCAGCGTGCGCCGGGTCGCCTTGCCATCCGACTCCCACTCCCAGCTCTGCCGCCGGGTCTCGATCAGCCGGTCGGCGATCATCTCCATCGCGGTGTCCAGGTCCAGCCGTTCCCAGTCCGTGCCGTACGGGCGGCGGTACAGCACGTGCTGCTCGCGGGCCGAGCCGGTGGTCAACTGCAGGCTGGCCGATCCCTTCGGGCACAACCGGCCACGGCTCACCGGCGAATCGGGATCGCCCTCGATCTGAACGACCTTGTCAGCACGGACATAGACGTTCTGGGCACAGCCGACGCCGCAGTACGGGCAGATGGACTTGACCACCCGGTCGGCGGTCACGGTGCGCGGTTGCAGCGCGGCGCTCTGCCGGGACTTGGCAGCCGTCCGCAGCGCGCGGTGGTCGGGACCCGTCAACTGCCGGAGCACCGGCCACGGCAGCCCGCTCATGCCCGCGCCCGGGCGGCGGCCTGCATCTGGTGGTCGGCGGCGGCTCGCTGCTTCATCCACCGGTGCACCGAGTCGCTGGCGGTCGGGTTGTGATGCGGCGGGTTGACCAGGCCCTGCGTCGATTCGGTGTTGTCAGAGTGACTGCCGTCGGCGGCGTGGCCGTGCTCGATCAGGTAGCGCAGGCCGGCAGGTAGATCTTCGGAGTGGGACATCAACCGATCTCCTGAAATACGGATCGCTGGAGGGTTCAGCCCAAGCTCACTCAAGCACATCTTCATCGGCTGGTGTAGTCGGCTTTCTGCCCTCGATCGACAGCGACGCCGGCTTCTTCATCCGGAATTAACATCGGACGGGATTGCTGAATCTTTTGCCGACCCGCTCCGGGCGCTATACGCTAAGGCCCAGTTGAGTTTCCGCCCTGGTGCTGTACGCCGGTGACTCGCATCTGTGCTTCGACCCTAGAGGCCTCGCTGCCCACGCCAAGGGTGCATACATGACCACGTCTGCCGAACGCATCGATAGCTTGTCTCGCCCGATAACCCCATTGCTGGCGCCCGGCCGGACCGAGCCGGTCGCCGCGGACACCGAGTTCGAGTTGACCGTCGGCCTTGCCGAGTTGATCCGCAACCTGGCCAACGACGCCACGTTGACCGGTGAGCAGGCGCTCGCCGCGTTGCTGGACCGGTTCGTGGAGGCGCTGCCCGGCGCCTGCTGCGCCTCGATCACCACCCAGCTGAACCCGCGCAAGCCGCCGGCTACCTTCGCCGCTACCCAAGAATTGGCCGTTATTGCCGACTCATTGCAATACGACGCCAGCCAGGGGCCATGCCTGCAGGCACTCGGCTCGATCGAGTTGGTCCAGGTCGATGATCTCGCCACCGACCAGCGCTGGCCGGGCTTCGGCCGCCAGGTTGCCGACCGGCTGCCGCTGCGATCGGTGCTGAGCGTGCCGGTCAGCACCGCGGACCACGGTCTGCAGTCGCTGAACATCTACGGCGAGCAGCCAACCGCATTCACCGCTGGTCATCGGCCGGCGGCCTACCTGGCCGCCGCGGTGACCGGCTTGGCGCTCACCGCGCTGCGGGAGCATGAGCGTAGCGAGCACCTGCGGACGGCGCTGGACACCAACCGGCAGATCGGCACCGCGATGGGCATCCTGATGGCCCGGCACCACTGCAGCTACGACAACGCGTTCACCGCCCTGCGGGTGGCCAGCCAGCATCTGCACCGCAAGCTGCGCGACGTCGCCGACGAGGTGATCTTCACCGGCATGCTGCCCACCAAACCCCGCCCGCATTCGGCAACCGCAACCGACCGACCGAAGGCGGAAACCCGCCAGCCTGACTGACTGGCGATCGCTCGCGGGGGGCCGATACTTGGTCCGGGTGGCGGATAAGAACCCGGGCTGATCCGGCGCTTAGGACTACCCGGTGAGAAAGTCGCCGGGTGGTCCGCTCGAACCTGTCGAGTATCTGTGACGTTGCTTTGACGACACCTGCTTTGACCATTTGCCTAAGCCAACTATAACCCTGGGCAAATGACGGCGCGGCGAAGTACCGTGGCGGTTGGGCCACCGCGCCGTTCAGCAGCGAGCGTTCCGGGCGCGTGGTCACGGCGAGAAGAGGCTTCTCGAATGGCTGACACCGTTGGCGATGTGTTGCTGTCCCGGTTGCGGGAGTGGAACGTCGGGCAGGTCTTCGGCTATCCCGGCGACGGCATCAACGGCCTGCTCTCGGCATGGAGCCGAGCAGGCAACAAGCCCCAGTTCGTGCAGGCCCGGCACGAGGAGATGTCGGCCTTCGAAGCGGTCGGCTACGCCAAGTTCTCCGGCCAGCTCGGCGTGTGCGCGGCGACCAGCGGACCCGGCGCGATCCACCTGCTGAACGGGCTTTACGACGCCAAGCTCGATCACGTGCCGGTGCTGGCCATCGTCGGTCAGACGGAGCGATCGGCGATGGGCGGCTCCTACCAGCAGGAAGTGGATCTGCTGAGCCTGTTCAAGGATGTCTGCAGCGAGTACGTCCAGATGTGCACGGTGCCCGAGCAGTTGCCCAACCTCGTCGACCGGGCCATCCGGATCGCGCTGACCGAGCGGGCGCCGACCTGCCTGATCTTCCCGTCCGATGTCTTCGACCTGGAGTACACGCCTCCCCAGCACGCCTTCAAGCAGGTGCCGTCCAGCCTCGGCCTCGCCGAGCCGACCGTGACCCCGGCGCCGGATGCGCTACGCCAGGCTGCCGAGATCCTCAATGCGGGCAGCAAGGTCGCCTTGCTGGTCGGTCAGGGCGCGCGCGGCTGCGTCGCGGAGATCAGCCAGCTCGCCGACCTGCTCGGCGCCGGCGCCGCCAAGGCACTGCTCGGCAAGGACGTGCTGCCGGACGACCTGCCGTGGGTGACCGGCTCGATCGGCCTGCTCGGCACCACCGCCTCCTACGAGCTGATGATGGGCTGCGACACCCTGTTGACGGTCGGCTCGAACTTCCCGTACACCCAGTTCCTGCCCAAGCTCGATCAGGCCCGAGCCATCCAGATCGACCGGTCCGGTAAGTGGATCGGCATGCGGTACCCGTACGAGCTGAACCTGGTCGGCGATGCCAAGGCCACCCTGACCGCGCTCATCCCGCTGCTCCGGCGCAAGCCCGATCGGTCCTGGCGGGAGCGGATCGAGGCCAAGGTGGCCGACTGGTGGCAGGACACCGACCGGCAGGCGCTCACCGACGCCGACCCGGTCAACCCGATGCGGATCTTCCACGAGCTGTCCAGCCGGCTACCAACGGACGCCATCGTCGCGTCCGACTCGGGCAGCGCGGCGAACTGGTACGCCCGGCACCTGCGTTTCCACGGCGAGATCCGGGGTTCGCTGTCCGGCACGCTGGCCACCATGGGACCCGCGGTGCCCTACGTCATCGGGGCGAAGTGGGCCCACCCGGATCGGCCGGGCATCGCGCTGACCGGCGACGGCGCGATGCAGATGAACGGCCTGGCCGAGCTCATCACCATCGCCCACTACTGGCGGCAGTGGGCCGATCCCCGGCTGATCGTCGCGGTGCTGCACAACAACGACCTGAACCAGGTGACCTGGGAGATGCGGTCGATGGAAGGCTCGCCCAAGTTCGTCGAGTCCCAGCAGTTGCCCGACGTCGACTACGCCGCCTTCGCGCGCAGCCTCGGCCTGCACGGGGTCAACATCGACTCCGGTGAGGCGCTCGGCGGCGCCTGGGAGCAGGCGCTGGCCGCCGACCGGCCGACGGTGC
Source organism: Jatrophihabitantaceae bacterium (assembly GCA_045807085.1). Taxonomy (GTDB): domain Bacteria; phylum Actinomycetota; class Actinomycetes; order Mycobacteriales; family Jatrophihabitantaceae; genus Jatrophihabitans_A. The sequence continues at coordinate 55,200 of JBJMIB010000036.1, read as the reverse complement.
TGGACGTGCGGTGCGACCCGGACGTGCCGCCGATCCCGCCACACACCACGTTCGCACAGGCCAAGGCCACTGCCACCGCGATCCTGCACGGTGACCAGAACGCCTGGGGCGTGGTCAAGCAGGGCGTCAAGCAGAAGGCCCAGCAGTACCTGCCCGGCGACCAGGACGAAAGCTGAGATGGCAGGCGTTCTCGGCCACGCGCTGCGCGACGTCCGGACCGGGCGGTTCGAGCGGACGATGGCCGGCCTGACCGCGGTCGGCGCCGGCATCACCGCGGCCGAGATCTACCTCTCCCACGACGGGGCCAGCTTCGGCAACAAGATGATGTGGTGGCCGATCGTGGTGTTGCCGGCCGCGGTGCCGGCCGGCGTGGCCGGCGTCATCTCCCGCCGAGCAGCGCACACCGTGCTGCCGCTCGCCTCAGCGGCCATCGTCGCCAACGGCCTGCAGGGCACCTACCTGCACCTGCGCGGGGTGGCCCAGCGGCCGGGTGGGATCACCCGGTACAACCTGGAGTCCGGGCCGCCGGTGTTCGCGCCGCTGCTGGCCTCGGTGGTCGGCGGGATGGGGCTGCTGGCCGCGGTGCTGCGCCGGGAGGGCCGGCCGCCGCAGGGTGATGCCTGATGCCCTACCGCAGCCCCGGCCAGCGGGCGATCACCCCGCAGCACAAAGGCCGATTTCCCGGTTTCGACGTGCTCGACCAGGTCGAGGCATGGGATGACGTCACCGCCGGGGTGGTGCTACGCCGGTTGGCGCTGCCCGGCTCGCTGGCCTTCTTCGCCCCGGCCGAGGTGGCCATCGCCGGCCCGCTGCTGGACTTGCTGCTGGCTCAGGACGCCGACCCGCGGGTGCCGGTGCTGGCGCTGATCGACGAGCGGCTGGCGGTCGGCGAGACCGACGGCTGGCACTACGACGACCTGCCGGAGGATGCCCAAGCCTGGCGGGACACCCTGGCCGCGCTGGATGCCGATTCGCGCGACCAGCATCATCGAGGTTTCGCGGAGTTGATCGGCAACGAGCAGGCGGCGCTGGTGCAGGCGGTGCAGGATCTGGCCGGCGACGGCAAGCAGTGGCACAGCTGGCAGGCGGCGCGGGTCTGGAGCCTGTGGACCCGCTACGCCTGCACCGCGTTCTACTCCCACCCGTGGGCCTGGAACGAGATCGGCTTTCCCGGGCCGGCCTATCCGCGCGGCTACCTGAATCCGGGGGTGGACTCGCGGGAGCGCTGGGAGGTGGCCGATCAGCGCCACACCGACCCGGTCTCCTTCAGCGAACGGGTCGAACGTGCCCGCCGCCAGCACGCCGCGCAGTTCGAGGACTGAGCCCGGATGCCGCGCGAGAACGTCCGGGACCGCAACAGCTCGGCCTGGCTGATCCCGAACGACGGCAACCGGGTCAATCACCGGCTGCGCGCCGACATGCGGCGCTATGCCACCGGCGACGAGGTGGATCTGGTGGTGGTCGGGGCCGGTGCCGGCGGCAGCGTGCTCACCCAGCGACTGGCCAGGGCCGGCTGGCGGGTGGTCTGCCTGGACGCCGGCCCGTTCTGGAACCCCGATACCGACTGGGTGAGTGACGAGCGCGGCGCGCACATCCTGTACTGGACCGAACCGCGCCAGATCGGCGGCGGGAACCCGGTGCCGCTCGGCTCGAACAACTCCGGCCGCGGCGTCGGCGGCTCGATGGTGCACTACGCCGGCTACACCCCCCGGTTCCACCCGTCCGACTTCCACACCTTCAGCCAGGACGGGGTGGGCGCCGACTGGCCGATCGAGTATGCCGACCTGCGGCCGTATTACGCGCGGTTGGAGGCCGAGTTGCCGGTGGCCGGCCAGCGCTGGCCGTGGGGCGACCCGCATCGCTACCCGCACTCGCCGCATCCGGTGAGCGGTAACGGCGAGATCTTCCTGCGGGGCGCCCGCAAGGCCGGCATCGAGGCCAGGGTCGGCCCGGTGGCCATTCCCAACGGCAGGTTCGGCAATCGGCCGCACTGCATCTACCGCGGCTTCTGCCTGCAGGGCTGCAAGGTGAACGCCAAGGCCAGCCCGCTGATCACGCACATCCCGGACGCGCTGGCCAACGGCGCGGAGATCCGGCCGGACAGCCACGTCAGCCGGGTGGTGGTCGATGACCGGACCGGCCGGGTCACCGGGGTGGAGTACTTGTGCGCCGGCCGGCAGTACTACCAGCGGGCCCGCGCGGTGGCGGTGGCCGGTTACTCGATCGAGACGCCCAGACTGCTGCTGCTCTCGGCCACCGCCCGCTACCCGAACGGCCTCGGCAACGAGCACGACCTAGTCGGCCGGTATCTGATGGTGCAGGGTGCGCCGCAGACGGCCGGCCGGTTCACCGAGGAGATCCGGATGTACAAGGCGCCGCCGCCGGAGGTGAGCAGCGAGCAGTTCTACGAGACCGACCCGAGCAAGGACTACCGGCGCGGCTGGTCCATCCAGACGGTCAGCCCGCTGCCCATCACCTGGGCCGAACACGTTGCCGCGCAAGGGCATTTGGGCGAACCGCTGCGCGAGTACATGCGCGACTACGTGCACTGGGCGACCCTCGGCGCGCTGTGCGAGTACCTGCCGCGGCCGGACAACCGGGTGACGCTGGCCGAGGAGAAGGACCGGCACGGCCTGCCGGTGGCGCACTTCTCCTACACCCAGTGCGACAACGACAAGGCGCTGACCAAGGCCGCGACCACGTCGCTGGAGGAGATCCTGCACGCCGCCGGTGCCGAGGAGGTGATGACCATCGACCGGTACGCGCACCTGGTCGGTGGCGCTCGGCTGGCGGCCGAGCCCGAGCACGGCGTGGTGGACCGCGACCACCGGGTTTTCGGGGTGCCCAACCTGTATGTGGTGGACGGCAGCGTGCTGCCCACCCAGGGCGCGGCCAACCCGGCGCTGACCATCATGGCGCTCGCCGCGCGGGCCGCGGACCGGCTGATCCGGCTCGGCCGGCGCGGGTTGGCCGAGTCGGAGCCGCGGCGATGACCAACGCCGGAGCGCCGATCTCGCGGATCGAGCTGGCCTGCTACAAGTTCGCCACCGAGCAGCCGGAGCAGGACGGCACCTTCAGCTGGCAGGCGACCACGGTGGTGACGGCCACCCTGACCGCCGGCGGCCGGTCCGGGCTGGGTTGGACGTACTCCTCCGCCGCGGCCGCCCGGGTGGTCGGCGATCAGCTGGCCGAGGCGGTGCGCGGGCGCAACGCGCTCGATATTGCCGGTGGCTGGTCGGCGATGCGGGCGGCGGTGCGCAACATCGGCAACCGGGGTCTGGCCATGCAGGCGATCAGCGCGGTGGACATCGCCTGGTGGGACCTCAAGGCCCGGCTGCTGGACGTCGGGTTGGCCGGCCTGCTCGGTCGCTGCCGGGATGCCGTTCCGGTATATGGATCAGGCGGGTTCACCAACCTGACCGACGACCAGCTGCAGGCCCAGGTGGCCGGCTGGTCGGAGGCTGGCTGCCGGGCGATGAAGATCAAGATCGGCGAGCGGTGGGGCAGCGATCCGGCCCGGGACCTGCGCCGGCTGCGGCAGCTGCGCGAGCTGGCCGGTGCCGATGTCGAGCTGATGGCAGACGCCAACGGCGGCTACTCACTCGGCCAGGCCCGCCGGATCGGCCATCAACTCGACGAGTACGGGGTCGTCTGGTTCGAGGAGCCGGTTTCCAGCGACGACCTCGAAGGGCTGGCCGAGCTGCGGTCGCGGCTGCGCTGCGACATCGCGGCCGGCGAGTACGTCGCGGACGGCTACGAGGCGGCACGGCTGCTGCCGGTGCTCGACTGCCTGCAGTTGGACGTGACCCGGTGTGGCGGCTACACCGGCTGGCTGCGGGCGGCGGCATTGGCGATGGCGCACAACCGGGAGGTGTCCGGCCACTGCGCGCCGTCGCTGCATGCCCCGGTCGCGGCCGCCGTGCCCAACCTGCGGCATGTCGAGTGGTTCGCCGACCACGCTCAGCTCGAGCCACTGCTGGTGGACGGCAGCCCGCCGGTGCGCGGCGGCGCCCTGCAACTCCCGGACGCAGGCGCCGGACACGGCATGACCCTGCGGCCGCAGGCCGATCGCTGGCGGATCGACTGACCGCAGGTGTGCGTCCCGCGCGCGGTTTCGCGCGCCCTGTCGTGCGGCCACCGTCCCGGTTTGAGCCACGCAGCGATCGGAACTACTGTCGGATGGAGGGAGAACAGGTACCCGCCGCGACCGAAAGAGGTGTCTTCGGTGAGCCTTCCCGCCGAGATTCGCCAGCTGTACAAGCACACCGGACCGTTCGCCACCGCGTACTTCGACGGCTCCCGGACCACCGAGCAGGGTCAGCGCGAGGTGGATCTGCGCTGGCGGGCGCTGCGCACCGAGCTGGAGCAGGCCGGCGCCGGCCAGACCCTGGCGGTGCTGGACGACGCGGTGAACTCGGATCTGTCGACGGGCGGTCGGCATGGCCATCTGGTGGTGGCCGCTGCGGACGAGGTGCTGCTGGACGAGATCACCGAGGAGCCACCACCGCGGGACTACGCCCGCTGGGCGCCGCTGCCGCACCTGATGCCGTTCCTGGCCCGTCGCTCCGAGGTGGTGCCGCACGTGGTGGTGCTGGCCGACCGGACCGGCGCGAACCTCTACGTCAACCCTGGCCACCTCCCCTCCAAGCTGGAGCAGGCCACGCCGGAGTCGCTGACCGGCGGCGGCCAGCCTCCGATACACAAGACTGGTCGGGACACCTGGGCGGAGCGGCACTTCCAGAACCGGGTGGACAACAGCTGGGCCGAGAACGCCAGCGACGTTGCCGACTCGGTCAGCCAGCACGTCAGCGAGATCGGCGCCCAGCTGGTGCTGGTGGCCGGCGACGTGCGCGCTCGCGCGCTGGTAATGGAGGCGGTCGCCGAACGGGTGCCGGCCAACGTGGACATCAACGAGACCGCCGCCGGCGGCCGGGCCGACGGCGCGGCGCTGGAGCCGATCGAGCAGGCGCTGCACGACGCCATCCTGCGGATCCGCTGGCGGCACCGCCGGGCGGTGCTGGAGAAGCTGCGCCAGGGTGTCGGCCGGGGCGACTACGCGGTGACCGGCTTCGAACCGGTGCTGGATGCGCTGCGTGGCGGGCAGGTGGAGACGCTGGTGATTTCCGACGATCCGTCCTCGACCGAAAGCGCCTGGATCGGCGAGGAGCCGCTGCAGCTGGCTCGTGATCGCGAACAGCTGACCCAATTCGGAGTCACCGCGCCGGTCCAGGATCGCCTCGACGCGGCGCTCATCCGGGCGGTCGCCGGCTCCGGCGCCGATCTGCTGGTCACTCCGAACGCGCATGCCTACCTGGACGGCGGCCTCGGTGCGACCCTGCGCTTCCCGCTCACGCCGGCCCGGCAGAATGGGCACGGTTGAGCCAACCAGCAGCTGGAGGCGATAGCCATGACCACGTCAAACCTGCCGCCCGAGGCGGCCGAGGCCGACGTGCTGGAACAGCATGCCGAACTCCGGCCCGAGCCCGACGACCTGCCGCTCGGCGGCGAGCCGAACTGGGAGGCCGACCCGGCTGACGTCGCCGAGCAGGCCTGGTCGGTCGAGGACGACGAGGAGTACCTCGAGGGCTAGGGTCTGCCGTTCCGGCTGGCTACCGCCTCGGCTTGCCCGCGCCCAGCCGGTTCAGCGCGGCCAGGCTCGGTCCGAGCGTGCCGCCGAGTCGGGACCGCGGTGCCAGCGCCGGGCTGGCTGCGCCCCGGCCAGCGCGCAGTGCGTCGATGAACTCCCGCAGCACCTGCTCGGCGTCCCATTCGGGTTGCCAACCCAGCTGCCGGAGCCGGCTGGTGTCCAGTACCGGCACGCTCGCTGCCAGGTCGATCCAGCCTGGATCGACCGGCTGCAGGTGCGCCGCCCAGCTGGCGTGCACCAGCGCGCGCAACGCCGGGACCGGCACCGGTGGCGCGACCCCGCCGAACATGGCCCGCCAGCTGGCCCGGTCCACGACCGGCTCGGTGGCCACGTTGAACGCGCCCGCCGCACGCTGTCGCAGCACCAGCAGCACGGCCCGCGCCACGTCCTGGGCATGCACGAACTGCAGCCTGAACCCGCGCGGAAACGGCACCAGCCCCAGCTGGGACTGCCGAAGCAGGCTCACCGGCAGCGGCCTGGGCAGGAAGTACCGCGAGATCTCCGAGGCGGCCGCGGCCTGCAGGATCAGCCCTGGCCGCATCCGGCTCACCGTGGTCGGGGCATCGCCGGCTTCGGCAAGCGACCTCTCGAACCGGTCGAGCAGTTGCTCGGCGGCCGCCTTGTCCACGCTGTACGGCGAGGACGGCACGCCGCCGTGCGGATGATCCTCCGACACGGGCTGGGCAGTCGCGGCCGGCGAGTACGTCCCGATCGAGGAGAAGTGCACCAGGTGCGGCACTCGCGCCCGCCGCACCGCCTCGATCACCCGCGCGGTGCCGTCCTGGTTGGTCCGCCGCAGCAACTCCCGGTCATAGGAGGGTTGGATCAGCCAGGCCAGGTGAACCACGGCGTCGGCACCGGAGAACGCCTCGGTCAGCACCTCGGTGGCGGCCTGGGTGGCCAGATCCGCGCTGATCCACTCGACCCGGTCGTACGGTGGCTCGGCGCCGGCCGGCCGCCGGCTGATGCCGACCAGCTGGTGCGCCGGATCCTCGCCGAGCACTCGCAGCAGGGCGGTGCCGACGTTGCCGGTGGCACCGGTGATCACGATCCGCATGGTGTTCCTCCCAGCTGGATTCGGGCGAAGGCCTGGCGGCTCAGGCCCGGTGCTGCCTGCCGTCGAGGGATTGCCTCGATGGTTCGGCGAGTTCGGTGCCCGTCCGGCCCCCGAGCCGCGGCCGGCCGGCGGCGGGCTACCGCTGCCAGGGCGGTGCCTCGCCCAGCTTCCGGTAGTACTTGGCGAGATGGCTCTTGACCCGGGCGATGTCCCGCTCCGGTAGGTCGATGCCGCCACGAGAGCCTTGCATGATCGCGCCGGCGGCCATGATCCCGCGCGGCATCGCGGTCAGCGCGCCGTCGACGACGTCGGCGATCAGCAGCTTGTAGCCGGTGAAGTTGTCCTTGGCGTCCCGGTCGTACCAGACGTGGGCGCTGCGGTATTTCTGGTTCGGACCGTCCGTTGCGCCGGCCCACCTGCGCACCCGCTTCTCCGCCGCGGCGCCGTCCCACCGGCGATCACGATCACCAAGCGGTAGGTCCTGGAAGCTGGTTACCGACATCGGGCTCCTCTCCTCGCGATCCGGCCCTAGGTTCCTGCCCCGGCGGCGCGACTGCTCAGCTGATACTGCTGGCGACCTCGGCCGCCTGCTGGCGCAGCTCGGCCGCCCGCTCCAGCTGGCGCTGGTAGAGCACGCCGTAGGCGAAGCCGTTCTCGCCCGGCGTGGTGCCGGCGATGCTGGCCAGCCGCTTCAGCAGCTCGGCGCTGACCAGGCTGTCCTGGTGCTCGCCCAGCAACTCCTGCAGCGACTCGTTCCGGCTTGCCTGCTCGGCCGCTCGCCGGCCACCCAGCGGCTGCACCAGTTCGCCGGCGTAGCGGGCCCGCTTGGCCGCCTTGCGCGCCCGGTGCAGCAGCTCCGGATCCGGGCCGCCGGCCGCCCCGGCCAACCGCCGGCTGGCCTTGCGGTCGGCCTTGCGCATGAGCTTGCGCAGCGTCTTCTTGGAGCCGGATTCCCTCGGCAGCGCCTGGAGGAACCCGTGCACCGAGTCGAGCAGCTCCAGGTAGCGCTGGCTGCGCAGCGCCTGCCGAAGCTCGGCCCAGTGCTCGGCCTGCTCACGGTTGAGTTCCAGCTCGATTCGCATGCGGACCGGCCCGAGCAGCAGGGTGTCGTCGAGCTCGTCGACCATGGCCAGCAGCTTGGCTCGCTGCACCTGCCGGTCCCGCACCTCGCCCAACAGGCCGGCGTACCAGCGCAGCTCGGTGTCCAGTGGCTGCAGCAGCGGCTGGTCGAGCACCGTGGCAAAGCTGCGCAGGGTGCTCCGGAACCGGCGGGTGGCCACCCTGGTCTTGTGGATCGCCGTCGCGTCGCCCCGGCGCAGCGCCAGGTCGCCGGCGATCAGCGCTCGCTGCTGCTCGACCAGGTAGATCTGCACCGGATCGACCAGCGCCACCTGATCACCTTCGACCAGCGCCCGGGCCAGCTTGGATCTGCTGGCTGACGGGTGGGCCCCGTGCTGGCGTAGCAGGCCGGCCAGCTCGGCCAGCAACGCCTCGTCCCCGATGCCGAGTTCGACCTCGACCTCGCGCCAGCTGATCTCGGTGGCCGTTGGGCCGGCCGAGGCGTGCACCATGTCATCGGCCACCTCGGCCAGCTTCTGCCCGTCCGCGTCGAGCAGTTCGGTCAGCGTGCGTTCGGTGACCAGCACCGCCACCGGCTGCAGTGGCTGGCCGCGCCGGACGCCGAGCAGCAGCTCGGCAAGCTCGGTGGGTACCGACTCGGCACCGTCCAGCGGCAGCCGGATCTCCTCCCGGGCCGGCGCATGTGGCACCTTGAGCTGCCAGCCGGTGTCGGTGTCGCCGGTGCGCCGGCGCAGGGTGATCTGGGCCAGCCGGAGGGAATGGTCGGGCGTGTCGAAGTACTCGTTGCGCAGCTGGTGTACCGCGGTCTCAGTGCGGCTGATCGGGCTGAGGCTGGCCAGCTCCGGCACCACGAAGCCGGCCGGGACGTCGAACTTCAGCTCCCGCTCCAGGTAGGACTCGGCCATGCCTTCATCCTGCCGCGGCGGACGCGGCACCGCGGTACCCATCGGGCAACAGGCTCGCCCGCAGCCGCTCGAACCGGCTCGGTGGATCGAGCGCCTGCGCGGTGGCGGCGGTCACGAGTCCGTAGGCCAGATGCGGCACCAGGTCGCTGAGCCAGTCGGCCAGTGACCATCGGCGGGCGTCGGAGATGCCGAGCAGCACCATCGGGGTGTCGCTGCCCAGCATCGCGGCCAACCCGACGATCGCCGCTGACCGGCTCAGCGGTGGCCGCCAGCCGGCCGCCCGCGCGACGCCGAGCGCCGTGCCCACGCCGACCCCGGTCGCGATGCCGAGCAGTGCGCCCAGCCCGGACGTCCGGTGCGGCCGGGTGTCCGGATCGCCCGGCACCTCGATGCCCAGCTTGCCGGTGATGGTCTCCACCGCGTGCTCGGGCGTGCTACTGGCTGGCCGGCCGCGGATTGCCATGTCCAGGTAGGTGACCGCGTTCAGTGCGGTGGTGCCGGCGGCTCCGGCCGCCGCGCCGCGCAGCACGCCCTTGGCGAATCCCATGCCACGACCGTACGCCGGTCGGCAGGCCCGGTCAGCTGTCTCGGGTTGACCGACTAGCGAACCCGCCGTCGGGCTACAGTCAACGGCGGTGTGCCGGGAAGCCTGGTCGGCAAGCGTCCACCATGCCGCCGAGACCCGGGAGCCCGACCGATGGCCGAGAGCTACTCCTACGGTGGCTTGCTGCTGCTGATCGGCGCGGTCGGGGTGCTGGCGGTGCTCGCCGGGCGAATCACCCAGCGGGTACCGGTGCCCGCGCCGGCGCTGCTGTTGGGCGGCACGGCGGTGGCGGTGCAGCTGCTGCCCGGCCTGCACCGGTTGGCGGCCGGCAGCGCCGATCGGGTGGTCACCGTCGCGCTGATCTTGATCCTCTTCGACGGCGGCCGGCAACTGGGCTGGTCGAGTTCCAGTCGGGCGGCCCGGCCGATCGTGCTGACCGGCGTGCTGGGCACCTTCCTGACCGCCGCCGGCGGCGCGCTCGTCGCGCACCTGCTCGGGCTGCCCTGGTACCCGGCGTTGCTGGTCGGGGTCGCCATCGCGCCCACCGATCCGGCGGTGGTGTTCTCGGTGCTCGGGCAGCGGGAGATCAGCGGTGCGAGCGGGACGATCCTGCAGGGCGAGTCGGGCGCCAACGACCCGGTCGGCATCGCCTTGATGGCCAGCCTGCTCTCGGCCGGCCAGCTGTCCGGCTCGGCACTCGGTTCGGCGGCCGGTGAGTTCCTGCTGCAACTCGGTGTCGGCGCGCTGGTCGGCGTGCTCGGCGGCCGGTTGCTGCTGGTGTTCAGCCGGCGGGTTCGGCTGCCGACCGCCGGGCTGTATCCGGTACGCACGCTGGCTGGCAGCTTCGTGCTGTTCGGGGCCGCGACGCTGGCCCACGGCTCGGGATTCCTCGCGGTGTTCATCGCCGGCATCCTGCTCGGCGAGGCAGACCTGCCCTACCAGCGAGAGGTCGAGCACGTGCATGCGGCGGCGGCCAGTCTCGGGGAGATCGTCGCGTTCGTGGCGCTCGGCATGACCGTGGACGTCGCCGAGTTGAGCCACCGCAACGTCTGGCTGCCCGGCCTGGTGCTGGGGGTGCTGCTCACCGTGCTGGTCCGGCCGCTGCTGGTCGGCGGCTGCCTGATCGGCTCCGGGCTGGCGGTCAACGAGCGCGCGCTGGTGTTGCTGGCCGGCCTGAAGGGGGCGGTGCCGATCCTGCTGGGCACCTTCCTGCTGGACGCCGACCTGCCGGACACCGAGCGGCTGTACGGAATCGTGGTGCTGGTGGTGGTCTTCTCGGTATCGGTGCAGGCCACCGCGCTGCCAGCCGTCGCCGCCGCGCTGAAGGTGCCGATGCACACGATCGAGCCGCAGCCGTGGGCACTCGGCGTCCGGCTGCGCAACGCCCCGGCCGGCGCGCACCGGCTGACCGTGACCGCCGGCTCGGCGGCCGACGGCAGCACGGTCGCCGAGCTGGTCCGGCTACCCGAGACCGCCTGGATCAGCTTCCTGGTTCGCGACGGCACGCTGCTACCGGTCTCGGCCGGTACCGTGCTGCGGGCCGGCGACGAGGTGCTGGTGCTGGCCGACCCGGAACTCAGCGGCGAGCTCGACGCATTGTTCGGCCGGCCCGGCGACGGCGTCAGCGATTGACCCCCCGCGGGCTCAGTGGGTTGCGGGAGCCAGCGCCGGCGCCGGTTCGGCGGCCCGTCCACCCGGCCGGACGCGGTTGAGCCACATCATGCCGCCGGCGCCGGCGATCGCGGCCAGCACCAGCACCACCGTGGGCGCCGAAAGCAGTGCCAGCGCCGAGGCCAGCAGCACGCCGGAGATGATCGGCCGGGTCACCGCGGCCGGCGCCCGGGCCGAGCAGCGGGCGCCGAGGTAGACCGCCGGCAGCGCGCCGACCAGCAATGATCCGGTGACCGACAGCCGTACCTCGCCGAAGAGCAGGTGGCCGATCGCCGCCGCGGCCACCAGCGGGATCGCCTGCACGATGTCGGTGCCGACCAGCTGGGACGGCGACAGCCTGGGGTAGGCGATCAGCAGCAGCGCGATGATCAGCGAACCGGCGCCGACCGAGGTCATCCCGACCGCGAAGCCGCCGAGCAGGCCGATCAGCACCGTGCTCACCGGCTTGACCACCAGTGGACCGGGCCGGCGCTGGAAGCGGCGGTCGATCAGGGTGCGGGCGACGGTGGCGGCCACCGAGAGCAGCAACGCGACGCCGATGGCCAGCTTCAACTCGCCCTGCACGGCCTTCGAGCGCCCGAGCTGGCTGGTCAGCACCGCCCCGGCGAAGGCCGCCGGCACCGAGCCGAGGGCCAGCCAGCCGAGCAGCGGCACCTGTACGGTGCGCCGGCGCAGATGCACCACCGCGCCGACCGGTTTCATGACCAGGCTGGTGACCAGATCGCTGCTGATGGCGGCCAGCGGCGGCACGCCGAAGATCAGCACCAGGATCGGGGTGAGCAAGGCGCCGCCGCCCATCCCGGTGAGACCCACCAGCAGCCCGACCAGGGCGCCGGCGATGGTGAGGGTGAGATCGAGGTGCATGGCTATCGGCCTTCGGTCAGCGGGTTGGCTTCGGCTTCACGACAGCTGAAGCGGGACAACCCGCGATCGAGCGGCGCATCAGATCCACATGCAGCCGGCGGACCGGGCTGAACGAGCCGGATGCCGGGATTCTCACCGTTTCAGGGTGCCCAGTCGGCGCCGCCTTGTCAATCAATCCTGTAGGCAAGCCATACCGGCTAGGCAAACCCCACGGCGGGCACACCCAAGCCGTGCCGGCTGGGCAGCTCGGGGCGGCTGCCGGTCCGGCCGGGCTACCGGTCCAGCGCGGCGATGAGTTGCGGCCGCAGCTCGGCGGCCTGGATCACCGCGTCCACCGAGCCGACCTCGACCGCGCGCCGGATGCTGTGCACGGAGTCGAACTCGGCGGCCACCTCGGCAAGCTTCTCCACCCGCACCGAGGTGCGCAGCTCACCGAGCTGGGTGAGCAGCTCGGCCCGCTGCACCGCCTCGGTGGTGGCGGCGACCCGCGCCTCCAGTTCCCGCACTCGCGGATCCTCGACCGTTCGCCGGTCGACGTCGCCGGTGAAGACCACCGCCGCCGCCGGCGCGCCACCGATCACCGAGGCGAATGAACCGTCCACCGCCAGCACCGTCATGCCCGGGTTCAGGGTCTTGGAGAACACCACGAACGCGCCACCGTGATAGCGCGACACCACGCAGAAGACGATCGGGCCGGCGAAGTTCACGATGGCCCGGCCGATCTCCGCGCCGTACTCCAACTGCAGGTTGCGCATCGAGTCCGGCGAGCCGTCGAACCCGGAGAGGTTGGCCAGCACCACCACCGGACGGTTGCCACTGGCCGCGTTGATGGCCCGCGCGGTCTTCTTCGACGACCGGGGGAACAGGGTGCCGGCGGTCCACAGGTCCGGCCCGTCGCTGGGCGGGAAACCGCGGCGCGGGATCGGCCGCGACTCGATGCCGATCAGGCAGACCGGCCGGCTGCCCAGGTGCGCGTCGAACACCACCGAGGTCTCGGCCTCGGCCATGCCCGCCCAGCGCTCCAGCACCGGCAGGTCCTGGTCGGCCACCGCCCGCATCAGCGTCCGGATGTCGAACGCCTTCTTGCGGTCGGGGTTGGTCGTGGCGGAGAAGATCTCACCGATCGAGCTGAAGTCGCTGTCCGGATGCCGGTGCGGGAACCGGGTCACGTCGCGGTCCACCGGATCTCGGCTCTGGCCTGGCCGAGGGACGGATTCACCCGGCGTGATATAGGTGAACGCGTAGTGCTGGGTCAGCAGGTCGCAGGCCGCGGCGAGGTTCGGCACCCAGTACTGGGCCTGCCCGTTCGGGCCCATCACCCGGTCGTAGCCGCCGATGCCGAAGTTGTCCTCGGCGGACACCCCGCCGGAGAAGTCCAGCGACTGCTTGCCGGTGAGCACCATCGCGCTGTCCGGCGTCATCACCAGGATGCCCTTGGTGTGCATCAGCATGGTGGCCTCGGCGTTCCAGTACGGCTGGGCACCGACGTTGATGCCGGCCACCACCACGTTGATCTCGTGGCCGTCCTGGGTGAAGGTGACGATGCGCTTGAGCGCGCGGGCCACCCAGTCCATGTTCTCGGTGCCCGAGTCCATCGAGATCCGGGCACCGGCCGACAGCGCGAACCACTCCACCGGAACCGCCATCGACTCGGCCAGGTCCAGCGCCGCGATGATCCGGGCGCATTCGGCCTCGGAGACCGCGCCGAGTGCCCGGGTCGGATCGCCGAGCAGCACCACTCGGGTGACGCCTTCCGGGTACCGGTCGGTGGGTGAGCTCGCGACGCCCACCACGATGCCGGCCCGGTTGCCGCCCGGTGCCCGATCCACCGGCACCAACCGGGCGTCGGAGTCCAGGTCGTGCTCGACGAACGTGCCGCCCCGGCCGGCGATCATCGAGGTGAGCTCGTACGGATAGACGTTGCCCCGCCGGCGGGCCCGCTGCACCTTCTGGTCGTAGTCGTCCAGCGGCTGCAGCCGCTCGGTGCTCGGCGCGGCCACCGTGAACACCACCCCGGCGCCCGGCTGGAAGGAGAAGGTGGCGGCCACCTGTCGCACCGCGCCGGTCGGCGTCAGGATCCGCCCCTCGGCCTGCACGCTCTCGATGCCGGCGCCCACCGTCAGCGGCGAGATGCTCTTCTGCATCGCGGTCAGCTCGTCCAGCGGCGCGTCGATCACCGGCCAGATGTGCAGCGACACGATGTTCATGTCCAGCCGGGCGCCGCCCAGCTTGCTCCGCGCCCGCCGGATCGCGTCGCCGCAGCTGGCCACCGCCAGCTCGACCTGCGGCAGCGAGACCACCCGGCCGGTCGAGTCCCGCACCGGGGTCAGCTCCCGGATCTGGGCAAGCGCGACCAGGCGCTGGTCGGCGTCGTTGCCCGGTGCCACGCAGTGGTAGAGCAGCACGTCGTCCGGCGCGTCCAGCCGGGCGATGGTGAAGTTACGCAGCCGGCCCAGGTTGAGCCGGCGGCCGACCATCGGGTGCACGCCACGCACTAGGTCGTCCTCCACGCTGCCGACCACGCCGTCCTGCCACAGCGGCCGGTAGGTGTAGTAGGAGACCGGCCGGCCGCCGCCCGGGCAGGTCGCGATGGCCAGCCGGCGGACCCGGTCGATCAGATCCAGGCTGTCCACCCGCTGCTGCAACGTCCTGGATGCCTCGATCGGTGAGTCCGGGATATCCGGCCAGAGCAGGTAGAGGTCGATCACGCTCTGGTGACCGGCCGGCTGCTGATCGAGTTTGTGCCGCAGCAGCTGGACGAGCTCGGAATCCGGCGTCAGCTCCTCGAAGCCGGCCACGGTGGTGATGAGTTGGCGCGGCCGGCGATCCAGCGTGTAGCGGCAGGTCGTCACCGGCCGGCCGGCTACCAGCTCGCTGGCCAGGTCGTGCAGCTCGTACTCCAGGTAGTGCCGTCGGGCCAGCACCTCCAGCATCGGCTCGTGGCCGGTGCCGCCCTGCTCGATCCGCTCGGCCAGGAATCGCACGATGCGCTCGGGGATCTGGGTCAGCCGGTCCAGTCGCTGCTCGTAATCCGGGGCCTGCGGGTTGGCAGCCAGGAAGCTGATCTCCTCCCGGACCCCGGCCAGCAGCCGGGCCCGCTCGGCCTCGACCAGCGGCTGCTCGAACCAGCGGAACCGGACGCTGCGGGCCAGGTCGCCGACTGCCGGGTAGCGCAGCTGGGTGGCTGACACCAGCCGGTCCAGTACCTCGCGCACCTCCTCGGCGCTGGCCGGCAGCGGGTCGAGCATCCACTGCTGCAGCAGCCCGGTGACCAGTTGCTGATGGCTCGGCGCGCCGGGCTGGGCGAGGAAGATCCGGTACACCGCCTCTTCCAGCGCCGGGGTGCGCTCCAGCTCGGTCACCCCGTAGTGCGCCAGCGCCCGCAGCAGCCGGTCCCGGAACGAGTCGGGCAGCTGCTCGCGGCTCAGATCCAGGCTGTGCAGGTAGGCGTGGAAGTACTCCCGCGGGCTGTGCACCCGGTCCTCGGCCGGCTCCTCGCCACCGGGACGGTTGCGCCCCAGCTCGCACAGGTCGGCGAACGCGGTGAACACCGCCAACTCGCCGCCGATCGGCAGCCGGCCGTGCTCGGCCAGCGCGGTGCGCAGCCGCTGGTAGTCGGCCAGCGTCTGCGCCGGTTCGGCAAGGTCGAAGCCCAGCAGCAGGTCCCGCAGATCCCGCAGCTGGCTGCTGGCTCGCACCTCGATCGACTCGTCCCGTTCGCCGGGCAGTTCCAGCTCCGGGGTGTCGTCGATGGCCGGGGCCTCGTCGGCCGCGTCGTCGATCGGCTCCAGCCGGATCATCGGCATGCCGGTCTCCACCTGGCCGCCGGCGGTCACCAGCAGCGAGCGCACCCGGGCGGCGAACGGAGCGGTCAGCACCGTCTCCATCTTCATGCTCTCCAGCACCAGCACCGGTGCGCCGGCCGGCACCTCGTCGCCGACCGCGACCGGCACCGCCACCACCAGGGCCGGCGCCGGCGAGCGGAGCACGCCGCCCTCGTCCCGGGTGATCCGGTGGGTGGTGCCGTCCACCTCGATCAGGTTCACCGTGCCGTGCGTCGCGCTGGCCACCCGGAACCGCTGATCGCCCACCTCAAGCCGGCTGGTGTGGCCGTCCAGCCGATCGATCCAGGCATCGACCCGGCAGGACTTGTCGTTGATCCGCAGCCCGATCCGGAACCGGGCCGGCCCCAGCTGGGCCACCGACAGCCGGTAGCCGACGCCCCGCAGCTTCAGCTCGATGGTCCGACCGGGCTGGTGCCGGGCCTGCGGGCGACCGCCGTGCGCGGTGGCCAGGAAGTGCTGCCGCTCGGCTTCCTCGGCGACCTCGTAGGCGTCGATGGCCGCCGCGATCAGGGCGATCCCGGCGTGCCGGTGGCTGACCAGGCCGCCCTCGGCACGGGTCCGGTCGATCCAGCCGGTGTCGGCCGAGCCGTCGATCACCGCCGGCTCGGCCAGCAGGTCCAGCACGAAACTCTTGTTGGTGCTGCCGCCCTCGATGATCACCATGGTGTCGGCAACCGCCCGCCGGAGCCGGGCCAGCGCCTCGTCCCGGTCCGCGCCGTAGGCGATGATCTTGGCGATCATCGAGTCGAAGTCCGCCGGGATGACGTCACCGGTGCTGAACCCGGTGTCCACCCGGATGCCCGGCCCGGACGGCAACTGCAGCAGCTGGATCCGGCCCGGCGCCGGCGCGAAGTCCCGATCCGGATCCTCGGCGTTCAGCCGTGCCTCGACGGCATGGCCGGTCTCCCCCGGCCGGTCGCCCTCCAGCTTGCCGCCGGCCGCGATGTGCAGCTGGGCCTTCACCAGGTCCAGGCCGGTGGTGAGCTCGGTGATCGGGTGCTCGACCTGCAGCCGGGTGTTCACCTCCAGGAACGCGAACAGTTTCCGCCGCGGCTGGTAGAGGAACTCCACCGTGCCGGCGCCGGAGTAGCCGACCGCGATGGTCAGCCGCTCGGCGGCGGCCTTGAGCTCGCTCACCTGCTCGGCGGTCAGCACCGGCGAGGCCGACTCCTCGATGATCTTCTGGTTGCGGCGCTGGATCGAACAGTCCCGCACGCCGATGGCCCAGGCGCTGCCCTGGCCGTCGGCGATGATCTGCACCTCGACGTGCCGGGCCCCGGTGACCAGCGACTCCAGGAACATCACGCCGCTGCCGAACGCGCGCTCGGCCTCCTCGCTGGTCGGGGCGAACACCGCGGCCAGTTCGGCGTCCGAGCCGACCCGGCGGATGCCCCGGCCGCCACCACCCGCGCTGGCCTTGAGCATCAGCGGGTAGCCGAGCCGGCCGGCCTGGGCCAGCGCCTCGTCCAGCGTCCGCACCGGCCCCTGGCTCCACGGCGCGACCGGCACGCCGACCTGCTCGGCGAGCAGCTTGGAGCCGATCTTGTCGCCCAGCGAACGCATCGCCTCGGCACTCGGGCCGATGAAGGTAACCCCGAGCCGATCGCACAGTTCCACGAACGCCGGCTGCTCGGCCACGAAGCCCCAGCCCACCCAGGCCGCCTCGGCCCGGGTCTCGACCAGGGCGCGTTCGAGCACCGCCAGGTCGAGGTAGGGACGGGCCGCCGCCGGGCCCAGCGAGTAGCTGATGTCGGCATCGCGGACGAACTTGGCCGAGCTCTCCGCCTCGGTGTGCAGTGCGATCGTCAGGATGCGGTGTTCGCCGGCGGCGTTGAGCTCGCGCACCGCGTGGATCAGTCGCATCGCGGCCTCACCGCGGTTGACGACGGCGACCCGAGTGAACACCTGCTGCCTCCTCGCCACCTGGGCCCGGCTCTGCTCGACGCACCACCCTAACCGCTGAGCGGGCCGAACTCCTTGCCCGCCTGGGACGGACGGCACGCTGCGATACGTCCGAACCGCGTCGGGCGCGCTCAGACCTGCCCGTGCTGGCGGGTGCAGTCGCTCTGGCCGAGCCGATCCTGCGCCGGCACGCCGTGGTCGCACCCGGTCGGCTGCGGGCTCGGCTGGGTCGGCTTGGGGGTGGCCGGCGCTCCCGCCTGGTGCGATGGCGAAGGATGCGATGGCGAACCGTGAGCCGGCGAAGGGTGTCCCGGCGAGGGGTGCCCCGGCGCGTCGGTCGGCGAGGTGGCCGGCGTAGCCGGTGCCGAATCGGTCGGCGGCGGACCATCGGCAGGCACGGTGACGGTCATGGTGGCGGTCTGGATCTCGGTCACCGTCGGCACCGGGGCAGCGATCGTCGCGGTGACGGTCACCGTCGCCCGGGCGACGGCCGGTGGGGCCGCCGACCGGGAGGCCATCGGGCGGGTGGAGGCAGCGGGCAGCGACTGGCTGGCGCCACCGATCACCACGCCCACCACCAGACTGCCGGCGGCGGCGAGCGTGATCGGCCGGTGCCACCAGGTACGGCCGGGCTCCGCTCCGAACATGGCCTCATGGTCCCTGTAATCAGATGACTACGCACGGTAATTGGAGAAATTAGACGGTTCGCCGATGCCTCGACCCGTAGGCGGCCCGAGCCGGGCCGGCGGTCCGGACGTCGAGGCTGGCTCAGCCGAGCTGCGAGTCCACGTAACACCACCGCCAGGCCTCGCCCGGCTCCACGCTGCGCATCACCGGATGCGCGGTGCTGGCGAAGTGCCGATCGGCATGCTTGCCTTCCGAGGAGTCGCAGCAGGCAACGTGCCCGCAACCCAGGCACATCCGCAGATGCACCCAGCTCAGCCCCTCGGCCACACACTCCGAGCAACTGCCGGGCGTGTCCGGCCGGCAGGTCCGGGGCGCGGCGGCCAGGTGCGCGCACTCCGCCGGGCCGGGCCGGGCCCGCAGCGGCCGCTCAGGCAGCTCGTCCTCGCCCTCGGCGATCCGGTCGATCAGCGACTCCTCCAGATCGAGCACCGCCATGACGGCCTGCAGCACCTCGTGGTCGAGCACTCCGGTGTCGCGGACCTTCAGCAGCTGTTCGCGCTCGGCCCGCAACATCAGCAACCGCAGCCGGCGGTAGTGCTCGCTCGGCGTCAGCAGGGTGGCTTCGTCCGGCCCGAGCCGTTCCCAGGCCGCGTTGACCCGTTGGCGGGCCCGCTGGCGCAGGCTGTCCAGCACCTCGGGTGGCGTGTCGCCGGCCTGCTGGTCCAGCGTCCGCAGGCCGGCGTCGGTCACCTGCTGCATCAAGCCGGCCTCCTGCAACGCGTCCTCGGCCCGGCTCGGACCGTGCAGGTTCAGCAGCCGAACCAGCCAGGGCAGCGAGGTGCCCTGCAGCAGCAGGGTGCCGCCGACCACCACCAGCGCGGCCAGCACCAGCACGTCCCGGTACGGGGTGCGGGTGGGCAGCAGGAAGACCGCGGCGATCGTCACCACGCCACGCATGCCGGCCCAGGAGATCACCGCCGGCGCCTGCCAGGGCGGGGCCGGATCGGCCTCCCGGATCCGGCGGGATGCCCACCGGGGCAGGTAGGTCGCCGGAAACACCCAGATCGGCCGGGCCAGCACCGCCGCGGCCAGCACGCCCAGGCAGCCGAGGACCAGCTGGGAGTGGTCGAGCTCTGATCGCCAGGCGTTCTCCACGATGGTGCGCACCTGCAGGCCGATCAGCAGGAACACCGAGCTCTCCAGCAGGAACTCGATCGTGCGCCAGTTGGTGCGTTCGGCCACCCGAGATGCCGCGCTCTGCTGCACCGCCGCCCGGTGGCCGAGGATGAGCCCACAGACCACCACCGCGATCACTCCGGAGGCGTGCGCCTCCTCCGCCGGCAGGTAGGCGATGAACGGGGCCAGGAAGGACAGCGTGGTATCCAGCACCGGGTCGGTGATCCGCTGCCGGAGTCGGCCGAGCAGGCTGGCGGCCAGGTAGCCGATGGCGACGCCGCCGCCGGCTGCCAGCACGAACCGGCCGCCGGCCTGCCAGATGCCGAACGAGCCGGCCGCCGCGGCGAGCGCGGTCCGCAGCGTCACCAGCGCGGTGGCGTCGTTGAACAGCGATTCGCCTTCCAGGATCGTGATGATCCGGCGGGGCATGCCCACCCGGCGGGCCACCGCCGTGGCCGCCACCGCGTCCGGCGGCGCCACCACCGCGCCGAGCGCGAGCGCTATCGCGAACGGGATCGGCAGCAGCCACCAGGCGACCAGCGCCACCGCGAACGCGCTGAACAGCACCAGGCCCACCGAGAGCAGGCCGATCGCGCGCCGGTTGGCCTTGAAGTCCAGCAGCGAGGTACGGATCGCGGTGGTGTAGAGCAGCGGCGGCAGCAGGCCGAGCAGGACCAGTTCCGGCGAGATCACCACGTCCGGGATGAACCACAGGTAGGAACCGGCGATGCCGGCCACCGTGAGCACCAGCGGCTCGGACAGCGACAGCCGGCGCGCGCCGGCGGCGAGCGCGGTCGCCGCCGCGACCAGCAGGACCAGTCCGAGCGCGAGGTGCACCCGCACCATCCTGCCAGTTGCCCGGTGGTCGGCACGTACATTCGAAATGGCCGGGTAAGGGAAGGGGAACAGCAGGCGATGGGACGAGCATTGCTGATCGTTGACGTGCAGCCGACCTTCTGCGAAGGCGGCGAGCTGCCGATCGCCGGCGGCAATCTGATCGCCGAGCGGATCGCCGACTACCTCACCGAGCATCGCGGTGACTACACGCTGGTGGCCACCAGCCAGGACTGGCATTCCGACCCGGGTGAGCACTTCTCGGATAACCCGGACTACCTGCACAGCTGGCCACGACACGGCGTGGTGGGCAGCGTCAACGCCGAGCTGCATCCGAGCCTGGTGCGCGCCCTGGGCAGCCAGGGTGCCGACGTGTCGGTCAAGAAAGGGCTGTACTCGGCGGCCTATTCGGCCTTCGAGGGCCACGACGGGGCCGGCCGGCCGCTGGTCCAGGTGCTGGCCGAGGCGGGTATCGACGCGGTGGACGTCTGCGGCATCGCCGAGTCACACTGCGTGCGGGAGACCGCGCTGGACGCACTCGGCAGCGGGATGGCCGTCCGGCTGTTCACCGACCTGACGGTGCCGGTCAACGCGGCGTCCGGCGCCGCGGCACGGGCCGCGATCGAGGCGGCCGGCGGTCAGCTGGCGGTCAGCGCCTGACCGGTGCCGCTGTCCGTCGTCGGGTGGGCGCTGATCGTGCCGGCCAGGTGCGGCTTGCCGGACCGCACGCCGCGCACCTCGAACTGCCAGCCCGGCGCGGCCGGCTCGGCCTGTAACTCCACCGTGCTGGGCAGGAACACCGGCGTCTTGAACGCCACCTCGACCCGGAACCGGTCCGGCAGCCGGCCCTCGAAGGCGGCCAGCGTCCGGGCCTTCAACCACATGCCGTGCGCGATCGCGGCGCGGAAGCCGAACACCTTGGCCGACAGGCCGGTCAGGTGGATCGGGTTACGGTCACCGGAAACCGTCGAGTAGCGGCGACCGATGTCCGCCGGGGCCGACCAGCGGATTACCGGCCCGGCATTCGAGGCGGCCGGGTCGCGGTGCTGGTTGCGGTCCGGGTCGGGCTTACGGTCCGAGCCCGGCTTGCGGTCGGCGGACCGTTCCCGGTGCAGGTAGCTGCTGACCTCCCGCCAGACGAGTTCGTCGCCGACCAGGGCTTCGCTGACCAGGTCGACCGATTGCCCGGCCGGGTGCGGACACAGGCCGGTCGCCCAGGCCCGGACGGTGACCCGCTCGGTGCCGCGGATTGGCCGCTGCTGGGAGATCTGGTTGCCGATGTGGATCAATCCGAGCAGCGGGAACGGGAAGTCCGGCCGGGTCATCAATGCCATGCTGAGCGGAAAGGCCAGCAGGTGCGGGTAGGTGGCTGGCAGCAGGTCGCTCACCCGGAACCCGCACAGCTGCTGATAGCGCCAGAGCCGGTCGGGGTCGATCGGCTGGTCGGTGAGCCGCAACCGGTGGCCGGACAGTTCGCCCCGGCCACCGCCGCGATGCAGGATCGCCCTCGGGTAGAGCGAACGCAACGACGGCGGCCGGTCCAACTCCTCGGTGCTCAGATCCGGCGACGTAGCCGGGTCCCCAGACGTAGCCGGGTCCCCAGACGTAGCCGGGTCCCCAGACGTACTCATGCGCCGACCAGGTTCTGCCCGCACACTCGCAGCACCTGACCGTTCACCAGCCCCGGTCCCGGCTGGCTGAGGAAGGCCACCGCCTCGGCCACGTCGACCGGCTGGCCGGCCTGCTGCAGGCTGCTCAGCCGGCGCGCCACCTCGCGGGTCATGAACGGCATCGCCCTGGTCATGTCGGTGTCGATGAACCCCGGCGCGACAGCGTTGATCGCCGCCTGCCGGCTGGCGAACTCCGCCGCGTAGGAGCGCACCATGCCGATCACGCCCGCCTTGGACGCGGCGTAGTTCGTCTGGCCGCGGTTGCCGGCGATGCCGCTGGTGGAGGCCAGGCACACCACCCGGCCGCCGTCATGCAGGCAGCCGGTGGCCAGCAGCGCGGCGTTGATCCGCAGCTGCGCGGCCAGGTTCACCGCGATCACCGAGTCCCAGTGTTCCGGTTTCATGTTCGCCAGCAACCTGTCCCGGGTGATGCCGGCGTTGTGCACGACGATGTCCAGCCCGCCGTGCCGCTGTTCGAAGTACCGGGTGAGGGTCTGCGGCGCGTCGGCGCCGGCGATGTCCAACTGCAGGCTGCTGCCGCCGATCTTGTTGGCCACCCGGGCCAGCCGCTCACCGGCGGCCGGCAGGTCGGCGGCCACCACCCGGGCACCGTCTCGGGCCAGTACTTCGGCGATCGCCGCGCCGATGCCACGGGCCGCGCCGGTGACCAGGGCGACCTTGTCGGCCAGCGGCCTGGTCCAGTCCGTCGGCGAAGAACCGGCACCGCGCCGGACGGTGAGAACCTGACCGTCCACGTAGGCCGATCGGGCGGAGAGGAAGAACCGCAGCGCGCCCTCGGCGTCGGCCGCGCTCGCCTCGCCGATGAGCTGGATGAGGTTTGCCGTGGCACCGGCCCGCAGTTCCTTGGCCAGCGACCGGACGATTCCGTCGAGTGCCTGCCGCGCGGCGTCGGCCGCCGGGTCGCTGCCGTCCGGTGCCCGGCCGAGCAGCACCACCCGGCCGGACGGACGGAGCCGGCGCAGCGCCCCGTGGCAGAACGCGGCCAGTTCGGCAAGATCCACCGGATCCCGAGCACCGGTGGCGTCGAAGAGCAGGCTGGCCCAGCGCCGATCCTCGGCATCGGCCGACGCTGTCTGCACGCCGGCCGCCGCCAGCAGTTCCGGCAGGCCGTCCAGGCCGGCCTTGAGCTGGCCGTGGAGCAGGTCGCCGGCCAGCAACGGGTCGCCGGGAGAGTACCGGCGCAGCACGGCCGGCCGGGGTAGCCCGAGCCGGCCGGCCACCGAGGCACCCAGGCCGGAATTGACCAGTTCCAGGTAGCGGTCTGCCATCTCAGACCTCCAGGATCGCGACGACGCCCTGGCCGCCGGCCGCGCAGATGGAGATCAGCCCGCGCCCGGATCCCTTCTCGTGCAGCAGTTTCGCCAGCGTGGCGACGATCCGGCCGCCGGTGGCGGCGAACGGGTGGCCGGCGGCCAACGAGGAGCCGGCGACGTTCAGCTTGTCGGGGTCGATCGTCCCGAGCGGTTGGTCCAGCCCGAGCCGTTCGGCGCAGAAGCGGGGATCCGCCCAGGCCTGCAGGGTGGTCAGCACGGTGGCCGCGAATGCCTCGTGGATCTCGTAGAAGTCGAAGTCCCGCAGGCCGAGCTTGTTGCGCTCGAGCAACCGGGGCAGCGCGTAGACCGGCGCCATCAGCAGGCCGGAATCCTTGCGATCGCCATGCACGTAGTCCACCGCGCCGGTCTCGGCGTCCACCAGGTGGGCCAGCACCGGCAGCCCATGCTCGGCCGCCCACTCGTCGGAGGACAGCAGCACGGCCGACGCGCCATCGGTCAGCGGGGTCGAGTTGCCCGCTGTCATCGTGGGATCCGGCAACCCGGTGCCGAACACCGGCTTGAGCTTGGTCAGCTTCTCCAGCGACGAGTCCGGTCGCAGGTTCTCGTCCCGGCTCAGGCCGAGGAACGGTGTGATCAGGTCGGTGAAGAAGCCGCGGTCGTAGGCGGCGGCCAGGTTCCGGTGGCTGGCCACCGCCAGTTCGTCCTGCTGCTGCCGGCTGATCGCCCACTCCGCGGTGGTGACGGCCTGGTGCTCACCCATCGACAGGCCGGTCCGCGGCTCGCTGTTCCGCGGGATCTCCGGCACCAACTGGCCCGGCCGAAGACCGGTCAGCGCCTTCAGCCGGGCGCCCGCCGACCGGGCCCGGTTGGCCTCCAGCAACACCGCGCGCAGCCCTTCGCTCACCGCGATCGGCGCATCGGAGGTGGTGTCGACGCCCCCGGCGATGCCGACCTCGATCTGGCCGAGGGCGATCTTGTTGGCGACCAGGACGGTGGTTTCCAGGCCGGTGCCGCAGGCCTGCTGCACGTCGTAGGCGGGCGTCTCGGCCGACAGCGCCGAGCCCAGCACCGACTCCCGGGTCAGGTTGAAGTCCCGGCTGTGCTTGAGCACCGCGCCGGCCGCCACCTCACCCAACCGCTGGCCCTGCAGGTTGAACCGGGCGGCCAGCCCGTCCAGCGTAGCGGTCAGCAGGTCCTGGTTGCCGGCGTGGGCGTAGCGGCCGTTGGAGCGAGCGAACGGGATGCGGTTGCCACCGAGGACGGCGGCGCGGCGGGTGGGCATGGCATTCCCTTCGGACGGCTGCACAAAGTTTTCGATACCCACGGTATCGGGTACTTGCGCCAGCCGCAGCCTCGGGTGCTCGGCCCGGCAACCTTGGTGCTCGGCCCGGCAGCCTTGGTGCTCGGGCTCACGGCCTCGATGCTCGGGCTCGCAGCCTCGGTGCTCGGCTGGCATTCGCCGGACCCGGCTGCTGCAATGGACGGGCCATGGAGACCTTCGACCACCTGCGCCGCGCCAACACCGTGCTACTGAGCACGCGGCGCCGGGACGGCCGGGTGGTCGACACCCCGGTCAACCTGGCCGTCGACGCCGACGGGACGGGGTACTTCCGTACCTGGTCCACCGCGGCCAAGGCCAAGCGGCTGGCCAACTTCCCTGGCGTCCGGGTGGCGCCGTGCCGGCCCAACGGGCGCCCGACCGGGTCCGACCAGCCGGCGTTGGCGACCCGGCTGGACGGAGCCGACGCCGAGTACGCCAGGCGGCAACTGACCAGCCGGTTCCCACTGCTGCAGGGACGACTTGTCCCGCTGGCGCATCGGCTGACCGGCCGGCATACGGTGCATTACCGGCTGGTGCCGACCGAGGAGCCGACCCCCTGGCTGGGCCAGTCGCGCTAACCCACGCCGGGGACGGGGCCGGCTGGGCCGAGACGGGACCTCGAAGGGGACTTTGTGCCCTGCCTGGTCGTGCTGGAGCGAACCACCATCGAGCCACCAGGATCGGCGCCGACCGGCGCCGCCCTGTTCCCGTTACCAGGGGGCCGCGATGGACGTGCCGAATGCCGCCAGCTACTTCGTGCACTGGGGCGTCATACAGATCTCACTAGGCAATCTGCTGGTGATCGCGCTGATGCTGCTGATCTTCGTGCTGGCGCTGCTACTGCCCTTCCCCGGCAGCCGCGATCGGCGCCGGCCATGACCACCGGGCGGGGGTTCGACGATCAGAGCAGCAGCTGGACCGCACGGCTACGGCAGCGGCTGGCCCGCACGGTGCCGCCGGGGCAGGCGCTGCCCGACCGGCAACCGATCTACGTAGCCTCCTGGATCTACATCTTCGGCGTGCTGAGCCTGGCCGCCCTGCTGGTGGTGCTGGCAAGCGGGATCGTGCTGGCGGTGGGCGGCGCGAGCTGGTGGCACACCAGTTCGCTCGGTCATTTCGTCAACTCCACCCATCTGTGGAGCGTCGAGCTCTTCTTCGCGACCATGGTCATCCATCTCTGGGGCAAGTTCTTCATGGCGGCCTGGCGCGGCCGGCGCGGCCTGACCTGGGCGACCGGCGTGCTGGCCTTTCTCGGCTCGCTCGGTACCGCGTTCACCGGCTACCTGACCCAGACCAATTTCGACTCGCAGTGGATCAGCACGCAGGCCAAGGACGGCCTGAACTCCGCCGGCATCGGCGCTTACTTCAACGTGCTCAACGGCAGCCAGATGCTGCTGTGGCACGTCGCCCTGTTGCCGCTGGTGGTGGGCGTGATCGTGGTGATGCACCTGGTGCTGGTACGCCGGCACGGCGTGGTGCCACCGATCGACGAGGCCGGCTGGCTGCCACCGGATCAGCCGGCTGAGGCATCCATGCCGCCCAGGCAGCGCACAGTGCCGCCCGAACCGGTAGCGGCACCGGTGGTCGGCGCCGGTCCGCCGGTAGTCGGCGCGGGCATGCCGGTGGTCGGCGCCGGGGCGCCGGCAGTCGGCGCGGGCATGCCTGCGATCAACGCCGCTGGGATGACCGCCGAACAGGCAGGAGGCCAGCCATGAGCATGATGCGGAGCCGGCACCCGGCGCGGACCGTCACCGACTCACACGACTTCCCCACCCGCCCGTATGACCTGGTCAAGGAGTTCTGCGTCGCGCTGCTCGTGATGGCGGTGCTCACCGTACTGCTGGCCGTCATCTTCTCCTCTCCGGATGACAAGCCGATCAGCTTGCGGCAGTGGGCAACCGCCGCCCCCAACGACGTGGTGGCCACGGTGGCCGGTGAGCTGGCCGGCACCACCACCAGCGCCGGTTACGGCGCGCCCTACAACTCGGCCAGCGCCGGTCAGCAGCTCGGTCCGCTGCACCTTCAGCGCTGGCCGGGAGTGCGCATTCCGGTCGATTCGGCGCAGGATCTGGTGATCGCGCCGCTGCAGTCGGTCGCCGACCCCACGGTTCAGGCAGCACTGCAGGTCTGGGCCATCGCAAGCCCGGACCGTCGGCTGGCCTGGTCAACCGGCTATGTCGACGCGTTGGCCAATGCGCCGGACGGTGATCCGGGCCAGGTGGCCGCCGGCGACTACGGCCCGGTTCCGGTGCTGGCCGACAGCGAACTGCAGCTGGCCAAGAGCGGTGCGCTGGAGGGGCTGCTGACCTCGAAGTCCACCTTCTACGCCGCCGACGCGACTCGGCCGTTGCTGCTGCTCGCCGACGGCAGCTACCTGGAGGACCAGGCGCGGGCCCAGCACCTGGGCGGCGACCAGTGGGGCATGATGAACGAGACCGGCAACTACCCCGGCCAGCCCTGGCTGTGGCTGTACACCTTCTGGTATCAGGTCAAGCCCTTCTCGACCTCCGGCAACGCCGACGCCCTGGTCTGGGGCTTGATGGCACTGCTCAGCCTGGGCCTGCTGTTGCTGCCCTGGATCCCGGGACTGCGCTCACTCCCCCGCCACCTCGGCGTGCACCGGCTGGTCTGGCGCCATCCACCGTTCAGCCGGACCTAGCCGCCGGCGGACTCCGCTGGCCGTCCCAACCTGCTGGGGCGGCCAGCGGTCTGTTGCGGCAGGGCCGGCCGCGAAAGACCCAGCCGGCCGCGGTGGATGCGCTCTTCACAGACAGCCCTTATAGTCCCCTGCGGATAAGCAGTCACCTCACTGCCGCCTCGCCGGCAGGGTATTCGGGTATTTGGACCAGAGAGGATGCACCACGTGAACATAGGACGACGTGCTCGACTCACGACGGCGGTCGCGCTGGCGGCCGGCCTGGCACTGGGGGTGACGGCGGTGGCGAACGCGTCCCCGTCACCGGGCCACAACGACCATGCCAACTCGAAGTCGGCCCCCTTTGACCACCTGTTCGTGATCATGCTGGAGAACCACTCCCAGTCCAGCGTGATCGACGACCCGAACGCGCCCTACCTGACCGGCCTCGCGCACACCTACTCGATGGCCGACAACTACTACGGGGTCACCCACCCGTCCATGCCGAACTACATCGCCGCGATCGCCGGTGACAACTTCGGCCTGCAGGACGACAACGACCAGAACGTGGTCAACCTGGACCGGACCAACCTGGTCGACCAGCTGGAGCAGGCGCACGTCTCCTGGGGCGCCTACCTGGAGACCCTGCCGGCCAACAAGCTGGACCGGTTCGGCCCGACCGTGAACGGCACGACGGTCAGCCTGTACGCCAAGAAGCACAACCCGTTCGTGCTGTTCGACGACGTGAAGAACGACCCGGCGCGGATGGACAAGGTGCGTGACTACAGCCAGCTGGGTGCCGACCTGAACGGCAGCGACGCGCCGCAGTTCGTCTGGATCAGCCCGAACCAGTGCAACGACATGCACGGCGGCGTGTTCGTCGCGGTGCCCGGCCACCCCGAGACGCCGTGCCCGTACGGCAGCGCCAAGGACGACCCGAATGACGCCGCGCTGAAGCAGAAGGCCGACGCGTTCGTGCACACCGCGGTGGACACCATCACCCACTCGGAGGCCTGGACCAAGCGCTCGGCGATCGTCATCGTCACCGACGAGAACGACTTCACCGGCAACAGCGAGACCGGTGGCTGGGAGAGCGCCGCGGGTTGCTGCGACTCGCCGTACGTCCCGGCCGGGGACCCGCGGGTGTCGGCCAGCTGGCCCGGCGGCACCTATGGCGGCGGCCTGATCCCGGCGATCGTCGTGACCGCGAAGGGTCCGCGCAACTTCGTCGACCACACCGCCTACAACCACTACTCGCTGCTGACCACCATCGAGGACAACTGGCACCTCGGCCACCTGGGCCATGCCGGTGACACGGCTGGTGGCGTGCAGCCGATGTGGCCGTCGTTCCTCAAGCAGGGCGATGACGACTGAGTCTGACAGGCGGCCTCGGGCCCGCGCGCTGCCACCCGGCGGCCCGCGGGCCCGTTGCTTTGGCGTTACCGAATAGGGCTATTCGGTCGCGATCGCGGTCAGCACGTTCAGCCGGGCCGCCCGGCGACCGGGCGCCACCGCCGCGAGCACCCCGGCACCGGCCGCGAGCACGGCGATGATCACCAGCCGCAGCACGGGGATCGAGAGCACGGTGATGCCCTGGGAGTGCATCGCGGTGACGATCGCCCAGCCCAGCAGCACCCCGATCAGCAGGCCCTGCAGGGTGCCGAGCAACGCCATGATGAGCGACTCGTAGCGGACGGTGGTGCGCACCTGCGCCCGCGTCATGCCGACCGCGCGCAGCAGGCCAAGTTCCCGGGTGCGCTCGTGGATGGACAGCGCCAGGGTGTTGGCGATGCCAACCAGCGCGATGAACAGCGCCAGCCCGAGCAGGCCGTAGACCAGGTTGAGCAGCTGGTCGATCTGGCGGGTCTGCGCGGCCTTGTACTCGGTCCGGTCCTGCAGGTGCGCGGTCGGGTAGCTGGCCAGCACCGAGTCGACGGCGGTCCGGCCGGCGGTCGCGGAGACTCCCGGCGCGAGCCGGAGGTAGACCTGGAAGTCCAGCTGCTGGGTGAAGTTCTGCTCGGCGGCGGCCAGCGGCAGCACGTAGTCACCGGCCAGATCCCGAGCGGTGTAGATGGCCTGCACGGTGAACGGCTTGGTGCCGCCGGTGAACTGGATGGGCAGCGTGCTGCCGAGCCGCAGGTGCTTGCTGTCGGCGACCTGCCGGGAGATGGCGACGCCGGTCGGAGTCATGCCGCGCAGGCTGCCCTCGGCCAGCCCGACGTCGAACAGGTCGTCGATGCGGCTCGGATCGACGGCCAACACGACCATGCCGGAGCCGTCGATTCGCACCGAGCCGGCCCGGATACCGGTGGAGGACGCGACCGCCGGCAGCGTGTCGAGCTGCTGCCGCAGGGCCGGGCTGAAGCCGGTGGGGCCGCCCGGTTGGCCGCCGCTGTTGATCACGAAGTCGGCCCGCATGGTCCGGTCGATCACCGAGCCGACCGAGCTGGTGGTGGAGTCGGCGAGCACGCTCATCACCGCTACCAGGGCAACCCCGATCATCAACGCGGCGGCGGTCGCCGCGGTGCGCTTGGGCATCCGCATCGCATTGTTGCGGGCCAGCCGGCCGATCGGGCCGCGTACCAGCAGCGGTGCTCCGATCAGTCGGCTGAGCGGCCGGCTGATCAGCGGGCCGAGGATGGCGATGCCGAGGAAGGTGATCGTCCCGCCGACGCCGACCAGCGCCAGCCGGTTGCTCACCTCGGCGAACAGGCCCACCAGCAGCAGGCTGCCGCCGAAGGCGAGCACCACCCCGCCGGAGATGGAACGACGCAGCCGGCGCGGTTCCTCCGACGCGGCGTTGTCCCGCATGGCCACCACCGGCGCTACCAGCCCGGCCCGCCGGGCTGGCTGGAAGGCGGCCAGCAGGGTGATCACGGTGCCCACCACCAGGCTGACCAGCACGGTGCGGAAGCTGACCAGCAGGCCGGACGACGGGATGTCGATACCGAAGGCGACCAGCAGCTGTCGCAGCCCGATCGCCAGGCCGATGCCGGCTGCCAGCCCGGCGACCGAGGCGATCACCCCGATCACCAGTGACTCGCCGAGCACCGACAGGGTGACCTGCTTTCGGCTGGCGCCGACCGCGCGCAGCAGGCCGAGTTCACGAAGCCGTTGGGCGACCACGATGGAGAAGGTGTTGAAGATCAGGAAGGAGCCAACGAACAGCGCGATCAGGGCGAAGATCAGCAAGAAGGTGTTGAAGAAGCTGAGCGCCTTGCGGACGCCGCTCTGACCCTCTTTGGTGATCTGCTTGCCGGTAAGCACTTCCAGGGACGGATCGTGCAGGGCGCTGCGCAACCGGTTGGCCAGCTCGGATTGCGAGACGCCGCTGGTGGCGGCCACGTCGATCTGATTCACCTTGCCGGGTTCACCGAGCACCGCCGCGGCGGTGGCCGGCTGGAAGAGGGTGATCGAGGCGCCGAGTGGGCTGTCGGCGGTGCCCCAGCGGAAGATGCCACTGATGGTGTAGCTGGCCGGCGAGCCCTTGGTCAGCACCCGAACCCGGTCACCGACCTTCAGCTTGCCGACGTCGGCCGAATGCTTGTCGATGGCCACCTCGCCGGCGGCGTCGGGTGGTTGCGAGCCGGGCAGGAAGTGGTAGGGATTCATGGCCGGAACGTCGTTCCAGGCCTGACCCAGGGTGGGCGCGCCGGCACCTGGGTTGCCGATTGCCTTGCCGTTCGAGCCGATCAGCTGGGCATAGCCATCGATGCCGAGCCGGACCGCGGCGACGCCAGGCACCTGGCGGATCTGGTCGGCCACGCTGGCCGGAATGCGTGGCCGCTCGCTGCTGAAGTCGTTCTGCGGCGTGAAGGACTCCTGGGCACGCACGACGGCCGCGGTGTTGTGGTAGATGTCGACGAACAGGCCGTCGAAGGTGCGCCCGATGGTGTCGGTGAGTACCAGCGTGCCGGCGATGAACGCCACGCCGAGCAGCACGGCGAAAGCGGTCATCGCATAGCGCAGCTTGTGCCCGAGAACGCCGACCAGGGTGAGCCGCAGCATGGTGGGTGCCTCAGCTTTCCAGCGCGCGCACGGTGTCCAGCACGGTGTCGGTGGTGGGTGCCTGCAGGTCCTTGACGACCCGGCCGTCGGCGAGGAACACGACCCGGTCGGCAAAGCTGGCCGCACGCGCGTCATGGGTGACCATCACGACGGTCTGCTGGTAGTTGTCCACCGCCGCGCGCATCTGCTCGAGCAGTTCGGTCGCCGAGCGCGAGTCGAGGTTGCCGGTCGGCTCGTCGGCGAAGACCAGGTCGGGGCGGGTGATCAGGGCTCGACCCATCGCCACCCGCTGCTGCTGGCCGCCGGAGAGCTCGGCCGGCCGGTGGTGCAGCCGGTTGGCGATGCCGAGGGCGTCGATGAGGGAGCGGAACCAGCCCGGATCCGGCTTCTGGTTGCCCAGTGCCAGCGGCAGCAGGATGTTCTCCTGGGCGGTGAGCGTGGGCACCAGGTTGAAACTCTGGAAGACGAACCCGATGCGCTGCCGGCGGATCAACGTCATCTGCTTGTCGTTGAGGGTGCTCAGGTCGATCTCGCCGATCAGCACCCGGCCGGAGCTGAGCCGGTCCAGGCCGGCCAGGCAGTGCAGCAGGGTGGACTTGCCCGAGCCGGACGGGCCCATGATGGCGGTGAACTGGCCGGCCGGGAACTCGGTGGTGATGTTGTCCAGCGCCCGGACGATCGTGTCACCGCTGCCGTAGATCTTGGTCGCATCGATCATCCGTGCCGCGATGGACACGTTGCCGGACGGAACGCCTGATTCGCGCAAAGAGGTCGCCGTCATGATGTCTCCCAGATCCTGGCAGGTGCTCATCCCACGCTTTCAAGGGTTTCAACGATGGCTGGTCGACGACAGTGGCTTTGGTCCCGCTGGCACGCTGGGCCGATGTCCGCCGAACGGCCTTTGGGTGATCAGGGTCTTGATGCGGCTCGTACTGCGTCCTCTGCGTCAGACGTGGTCGATGACGCAGAACTCGTTGCCATCCGGGTCGCGGAGCACCACGAAGTCAGGATTTGCTGGGTACGGCCAGTCCTCCGCGCGAGTGGCGCCGAGGGCGATCAGCCGTTCGACGTGCCGGTCCTGGTCGCTGGTGTAGAGGTCGAGATGCACCCGCACCGGCTCTTGCGGCGGCACGTCGGTCAGCTGGCAGGACACCGGCGGCCGGCGGCCGTTCGGGTCGATCAGCATCATGAAGCGGGGATCCCACTCCGCTTCGCGCTGGACATAGCCGAGGGCCGCGGTCCAGAACCGGACGGCGCGCGGCATGTCCTGGACGTTCAGCACGACGGTGGCCAGGTACAGGTCACCGACCTCGTCGCAGATGTCCGCCATGGCCGCGAGCGTACTGCGGGTGGTGGCGGCTCTTGCCTGGGTAGCTCTTGCCTGAGTAGCTCTTGCCTGAGTAGCTCTTGCCTGGGTGGTTCGGCGGCTGAATTCAGCCCTTCGGCATCTGAGAGACTGGGGTGGGAAAGGGCCCGCTGGCCCGTCCTGGGCCTCTAGCTCAATGGCAGAGCTGCGGACTTTTAATCCGTAGGTTGTGGGTTCGAGTCCCACGGGGCCCACCAAATGGTGCTTTTTCAAACCCCAGGCACAAGAAAACGCCCGATTCGGGCCCTGGGCCTGACCCCTGACGGCGGTTGCCGTGAGGGGTCTTTTTGTATGTTGCTGCCAGCTGCGGTGCCGAGCGAGCCAGGCGGGTACGCCTTGGTGCCACGCGCTCGGGTCGAATGGGATGAGCTGTAGCTCGGCCGGCTCTGTGTCCGGCGAGTCGGCTTCGCTGCTTGTGGTCTTGGTGGTTGCGGGTACGACGAGGTCAGGGCTGAGCAGTTGCCGGTAGGGGCCGGTGAGGTGACCGACGACAGTGCCGTCCTCCTCGATGACGATGCACTCGAACAGGGCTTGGTTCATCCGGCGCCGGGCGATGGCCGGTGCGGTGTGGTAGCGGGTAGCGGCGTCGTGGAGGAACTCCAGGCAGCGGTCGAGTGCGGTCTGGATGGTGTCGCTGGCTGCGGTGGCGGTTTCCAGCTGCCGTTCACAGGCTTCGGTTTCGGTGGTGAGCCGGTCTTGTTCGCTCTTGAGCAGGTCGAGCGGGATGGCGCCGGCGTAGTGGGCGTCGAGCAGTTTGCGCCGCTGGCCTTGCAGGACTTGCAGGCGGCGGGT
Source organism: Jatrophihabitantaceae bacterium (assembly GCA_045807085.1). Taxonomy (GTDB): domain Bacteria; phylum Actinomycetota; class Actinomycetes; order Mycobacteriales; family Jatrophihabitantaceae; genus Jatrophihabitans_A. Next base: position 21,961 of record JBJMIB010000036.1, on the reverse strand, counting down.
GGCGGCGGCTCGGGTCTGTGCTGCTTCGGCGAGGTAGCTGTCCAGTTCCTCGCGCAACAGGGTGTCCAACAGTTGGCTGTAGTCGCTGGACAGGTGCACGTGTTGCCAGAGCTGTTCGATGCGCTCTTCGACGAGTTCGACCGGCACTGCCTTGCGGACGCAGTTCGTGCGGCGCTGTTGCCGGCCGAGGCAGTAGAAGTAGACGTAGGTGGTGCCCCACCGGTTGGTGGCATGGGTGATACACAGCCGGCTGTCGCAGCCGCCGCAGCGGACGGTGCCTTTGAGGTAGTGGTTGTGCACGCGTTGCTTCTCGCCGGCCAGGTTGCGGGCATCGAGCAGTGCTTGCACGGTCTGGAAAATCTTGGAGTCGATCAGCCGGTCGTGGTTGCCTTCGTACTCCACGCCGTCCCAGGTGAAGTAGCCGATGTAGAAGCGGTTACGCAGCATCCGGTGAATCTTGGACACGCTCAGGCTGGCCTCGGGATAGCTCTTGGTGGGCACCACGGTCAGCCCGCGCGCTTCCAGGGCAGCGGTGAGCTGGCGGACGGTGTAGTCGCCGCTGGCGTAGGCGTGAAAGGCCCATCGGACGTGCTCGGCGCGGTCCGGGTCGAGTTCGATGGTTCGGACCTCGCGTCCGTCGATGCGCTTGCGGGTGTTGAGGTAGCCGATCGGGGCACGCCCGACGCTGTCACCGTTGCGGACCTTCTGCAGCGTCTTGGTCTTGACCTCGGCGGACAGGTTGCTGGAGTACCACTCGGCGATCAGGGCCATCAGGCCGTGGGTGAGCTTGCCGGCCGGGGTCTTGTTGTCGATCTGCTCGGAACAGGACACCAGCTGCACGCCGGCCTTCTCCAGCGCCAGCGTGATCGTCAGGTCGTCCATCCGGTTACGGGCCAGCCGGTCGATCTTGTGCACGATCAGCAGGTCGACACGGTTGGCCTCGACGTAGGCGAGCATCCGTTGCAGCTCGGGCCGGTGCGCCGAGCGAGCCGACTCGCCAGCGTCAACGAACTCCGCGACCACCGTGGCGCCCAGGCCGTCGGCCTTCTGGCGGCAGGCCAAGCGCTGCGCCGGGATCGAGTAACCCTCGGCTTGTCCTCCACGGCCGGCCTGTTCCTTGGTGGATACCCGCAGATACAGCACAGCCCGTGGCAGAACATCAGGCTTACCGGCCGGCGTACTGGTCATGCGGCAACCTCCATCAGGTGGGACTCAGCGGAACGGTAGTAGCGAGCGACACGCCCGGGTGTAGTGCGGCGGTGCCGATCTACAAGCGGCGGTTCGGCAAGGCCGGTCTGTGCCAGCCGGACTTGGATGGCCTCCTTTGACACGTCGAACAGCTGCGCCAAATCGGTAGGCCGTTGGATGCCGTCGTAGTAGGCGGCCGCGAGTTGGCGTTTGGGGATCAGGACGCAGCCGGCGAAGTAGTCGGCGACGATCTCAGCGGCCGGCCGTTGGTAGGCGTAGCGGCTTGGCCGGATGCCGGGACTCGGGTGGTCGATGACGTGCTTGTACTCGTGCAGCACCGTGAACCGTTGGCGTCGCCTGGGCTCTGTCGGGTTGAGCGAGATTACCCAGGTGCGGCGGTGGCTGTCCCAGTCGCTGCAGCCCGAAGCGGCGTGTGCCGGTAGGTCTGGATCGTTTTCGACGGTGATCCGCGGCTGGTTGGTGATGATGCTGGTCGGCACCGGCACAACCGCGCTGCCGCACAGTTCCAGCAGTAAGGCCGCTTGACGCTCGGCGAGCCGTAGAGCTTCATCGAGCGTGATGGGATGAGCGGGAGCGAGGAAGCGCAGGCTGGCCAGCACGCTGCCTCCCGGTTGGTTTGTTGTGGTGTGCATGCTGACCTCCTTTCGCTTTGGTTGATAACTAGGGTTGTTCGTCCTCCCGGTCTACGGGTCCAGTGGTGCCATGCTGTTGGGCGCGCTGGTTGGTGTAGGCCTCGATGTCGGCGATGGCTTGCTCATCCAGGTCGCGGTACTTGGCGCGCAGGTAGGGCTTGAGTGTCGGCAGCTCGTCGGCGGGCAGCCAATCGGCGGTGACGAACAGGTCCGTGATCGGCAGATTGAGAACCCGGGCGAGCGCCTTCAAGGTGTCGGGCAGCGGGTTGGGCCGGGCGCCGGCTTCTAGCTGGCTAACGACGCTGACGTTCACGCCGCTGGCATGGGCCAACTGGCGCATAGACAGGCCAGCGGCTTGCCGGTGAGAACGCAGTAACTCCGCGAGTTGCTGCGCCGGGATGGGTGTTAATGAAGTGCGGCGCATTTCACCATCAATTGTATTCCGAGGTGTTTCTTTCTGCAAACAGATTGTCAATTCCACAATGGCAGGACAGGCTTGCCTATTCGATTTCGCCGTTGAATACCCAGACGCCGACCGGGGTGGCCGTGATGGCGTACAGGGTGCCGCTGCGGACCAGTGACTGGGCCAAGCCGGTAACGTCGATGTCGACGAACTCCCGGAACGGCGGCGCGACGGCAGCATCGAGCTTGGCGTCCAACTCATAGGCATCGACAAGGGATACGGCGTAGTGCTCGACGCTGGTGTAGTGACCGAGGTAGGCGCGCTCAAAGAACGCGCGGCTGCTGTCCTGGTGCTCTTCGCGCAATGCAGCCCACGCCTCGAACGCCGCCGCACGCAGAAGCGCTTCGATGCTGATCGGTTCCTGCACGCCGTTGCCGCGATTTCCGCCGTTGCCCATGCCGGTCTCCTCCGTTGAATTGCGGGATTTGAGGAGCAGGAACGGTAACCGGCGATTTTGGAAAAGGCGAGCCTAAGTTTCTTGGCGATTTCTAGGGATTTCGAATTCGTGCCGGAATGGCTGCGCGTGGTTCTCATTTTGAATATCCAGACGCCACCATCAGCGGCCGGCAGCGCGTGCAGATCACGGAGTAGATCGGCGGAGGTGGCGGCGATGTCGATCTTCACGTAGGGCCGCACGGTGGCGGGCAGGTTCTCATCGAGGATGCGGTCGTAACCGAGATCGTTGATCAGCTGCTCGACGTAGGTGTGCAGGTCGTCGTAGTGGCCGAGATAGGCCTCCTCGAAGCCGGCCAGCAGTTCTTCCTCTTCCACGACATCGGCGTAGGCCGCGAAGGCCGGGCCGTGCTGAGCGATGCCCTTGGCTACCAGGCTGACCCAACTCAGGTTCTCGTGTTCGTCGATGCGCAGCAGCGGCGCGAAGCCGTCGTAGTCGAAGATGGCCCACTCCTCGGCTGGCTCACCAGTCTCGACGGTGAGCGGGGACGCCGCGAGCATGGCGGCGATGTCGGCCTGTAGCTCGGCCTCATCCCGCGCGGCGTTGAGCCAAGCTCCGTGCAGCGTGCCGTTGTTGTAGTCAGCCAGGGAGGCCACCCAAATCTGCGGCGGCACAACGATGTCAACTTCGTGCCGCTCGGCCGGTGGTGGCTGGTTCCGCGCGGGTTCCGGCTGCTCGCTGATGGGTGGTTGTTCTGCATTCATAGGGTGACCTCCTTTCGGTTACTCGTTGATGGGGGTGTGACTGGCAGGGGTGGACGGGTGAGACATCGGGTGTCTCGAACCGTCCGGCCCCTGCCAGGTTGGCACCGAGTGGGTGCCAGTTGCGTCAGCCGGTTGACCGGCCGCCACGGCGTTGACCGCTGGTCTTGCTGCCGCTGTCGGGCTGCGCCGGTTGCTCAACTCCATCGCCGGCGGTTGCGGCCTTCGGTTCGGTGGTGCTGAACAGCGCCGCCAGGGCATCGCGGCGGCTGGCCGCATCGCGGTCAATGTCGGTGATGGCAGCCTGGATGCGCGTGACCAGTTCCGGGTCAGACTTGGCCTGTGCGACGTGGGCTTCGCTGGCGGCGATCACCTCGTCCTGAAAGCTGCGGCCGCGCAGTTGGGCGATCACGGTGATCTGCGTGTGCAGATCGGATCGGAAGCGGATGCCCAACGTTTTGAAGCCGTTCTTGCCGCTGGTGCTGGTGTCCGGTTCGGACATGGCTACCTCCTCGGTGCTGGTGCGGGCGAGCGGATTCGACCTGGTGTCGATTCACTTGTGAGGTGCTCGGCCGCATGACACCGACGAGGGGTGCTACGCCGTGTGCTTGGTTGGTCCGGCGCGGGTGTCCTGGATGCGCCGCTGCGCGAGCCGGGCGAAGTCTGGGTTGAGTTCGACGCCGAGCCAGTCCCGGCCAAGCTGCTCAGCCGCCACGGCGGTCGTGCCGGCACCGATGAACGGATCGAGCACGATCGCTGGCTCACTGGCCGCCCGGCACTCACAGGTTGGCCCGAGCGTGCCCCGGACGGCCGTGCCGCCTATCGAGCGGATGAGGTGTCGTCGCCACGGTGCCCGGCAGCGCGTGCAACGGGCTTCTGGGCTCCCCACCTGGACTACGCGACGCGCGAGCGTCAGCGGGAAGGTGGCGTGGTGAGCGCCCCGGTAGTTGCTCGAGGCCAGCGTCCAGACGTCGCCGGGGTTCTTGCCGAGTGGGTGCCCGATGATGCCCCGGGCTTTGAGCAGATCGAGGCCGGTGGCGTCGTCGCCGTTGGGGCCGCGCCAGGCTTCGCGTGGTGGGCGTTGGAAGTCTGGTCGGAGCCGGCCGCGGTGGCTGGTGGTGTGGGGGACGCGGATGGCGTCGAGGTCGAAGAGGTAGCGCGGCTGCTTGGTGAACACATACAGCGCTTCCCAGGTGCTAGTCAGCCGGTCCCGGACAGATGACGGCATGGGATTGGCCTTCGCCCAGATGATCTTATTGCGGAGTAGCCAGCCGTCGGTGAGCAGCAGCAGTGCTAGTCGCTCGGGTCCGAGTAGCAGGCTCTTACGCGGGGCGCCTTGGCGTGGGTGGGTGGCGTAGGTGTCGGCCAGGTTGAGCCACAGGCTGCCGGTCGGCAGCAGCACCCGGTGCAGCTCCCGCATGACGCCGTGCAGGCTCTCGGCCCACTCATCGACGTGCGGTTCGAGGCCGAGCTGCCCCTGGATTTGGTAGTCGCGGAGCAGGAAATACGGCGGGCTGGTCAGCACCATGTCTATGGACTCGCTCGGCAGCCGGCGTAGCTGCTCATGCGCGTCACCGACGATGATCCGGTGCCTGAGCCGGCTCACTGCTCGCCTCCGGTGAGGGCCGCGATGATCTGATCGGGTGTGGTGACGCGGAACAGCTGCGGATCCAGTTCGCGGGCCGAGCCGAGTGCTTGCCGCAGCTTGGCAGCGCGCGGCTCGTCCGGCACCACCCACAGCACCAGCGGGAACAGCCCGCTGTCAGCCTGCTCGGCCCCGATCCGGCGGTAGGCCTCGTACTGCCGGCATTGCTTGATGAGTGTGGGGATGCTCTCGGTGGCCCGGTCAACCTCGATGAACCAGTGGTCCTCGAACTCGCCGGCAGCTGTCACCGCGTAGAGATCGGGCTTGAGCACGGCTGGACTGCCGGTAGGGTCGCTGTAGTTGCGCCAGGCGGCCGGCTCGATCTCCACCTGTAGCAGTTCCAGCCGTTTCGCTCGGGCGGCTTCGAGCAGTGCTAGGTGGGTGTCGGCGATGGCCAGGTAATGGCGGATGAAGCCCTCGCCCGGTTCGCGGATGCGGCCGACGGCGCCGAGGCCAGCGCGGAGATTCCGCAGCCGAACGCCGGTGGTGGTGAGCATCCAGATCGAGGACGCTGAGCCGGCCTGCAATCCACCGATGCGGCGTATCGGCCGCTGCAGCAGCCCCCACCCTTCCAACCGCAGCAACACGCGCCGGCAGATACGGGCAGCCGATTCACGAGTGGTGTGCAGGTGCGCAAAGGCAAAGGCATGCAACTGGTGGGTGGTCAGGAAGCGGTGCGAGCCAACCAGGTCCAGAACTGCCCAATCGCGGGCCGATAGCCGCCGGACCAGCTCGTCCAGCCCCAACAGCCGGCTACGTTCGGGTAGTCGTGCAGTGCGCCTCATGGGAGTCGCACTTTCTGCTTATCTTTCGGGGCAGCAGATGGGATGAAGGCCAGTGGATATGGATGGTCGAGACGGTTGGTGAATGGGAGGGCTGGTATAGCGGGCGGCGCGGCGGCCGGACAGAGGCGGCGGCGGGTCATGGGGTGGTCCTCCGCCGACGTCCCAGGGGTGTCTCGGTGGTTTGGTGGCTGTGGTGGAGGAGTTCGGCGAAGCCGGCTTCGATTTCATCCAGCGGCCGGCCGTAGCGTTGCCGGCTGGCCCGCAGCAGGTCGCTCGGCCGGCTGATCGCCGGGCTCGGCGGCAGTGTCGCGCCGGAGGCGTACGGGCTGACCGCGCCTTGGGCGAACAGGCTGGCATACACCTGGTACTGGCCGAGGGCGGTGAAATCATCCGGGCTCAGCTCGGGATGGCCCTTGGCGAGCTGCCCGGCATCCTCGCGGTTGAGTTGGAAGCACACCCGCGAGCGAGCATTGGCAAGCACGGCAGCGCGCATCGGTGGCGGCAGTTGGCCGAGGAACTGGTGCGCCAGGGTGAAGCCGACGCCGAAACCCCGCGCCTGAGCCAGCGCATCGCCGAGGTCGGTCGGCAGGTGCAGGTAGTCCTGGACCTCGTCGATGTAGACCATGACCGGCTGCCGCTTGCTGGCCGACACCGCGGCGCGGGCCTGGACGGCCTGCCACAACTGCGCCACCACCAGCGAACCCAGTAAGGCCGCCGCCTCTGGACCAAGGATGGCCTTGCGCAGCGGCACCAGCAGAATCTTGCGCTCGGTGAACACCTGCGACAGCTGGAAACGCGGTTCGCGCTGCCCGAGCACCGCCCTGAGGCTCGGCCGCAGCAGCCACTGACGCAGCTTGTTCATCAGCGGCGCGATGGCCTGGGCCCGCTCGCCCGGGGTCAGCTGCTCGTACCAGGCCCAGAACGGCTCCAGCGCCAGCGGATCACGGATACCGCTGGTCAGCGAACGGCGGAAACCGGCATCGGTTAGCAGCAGCGGCAGCATGACTAGGGTGGCGTCATTGCGGCGGGCCAGCGTTAACAGGCAGGCGTGCAGGATGTCCTGGGTCCGGGGCCCCCACGAGTCGGCATACAGCGCCTTAAAGACGGCAAGCAGCAGATCGGCGGTCACCTCGGCCGGCTCACCCGACGAGGCCAGCGGGTTGAGGCCAACCGGCATGCGGTCGGCAGCGTCGAGCACCACCACGTCCTCCCGCCGCTCGGGCGGAATGTGAGCCAAGACGTCGTCGATGACCAGATCGCCCTTCGGGTCGATGGCCACCACGCCGTGCCCGGCGGCGATGTCCTGGGCGATGAGCCGACCCATGAGGACTGACTTACCCACGCCGGTCGGGCCAATAATGTGCAAATGCTGCAGGGCAGCTTGGACCGGGAGCGCCAGCTGCGCCTCGACACCCGGTGCGCTGGCCCGGGCGATGACTCGGCGGGCGCCGGTCGTACCGGGCGCTGGCGGCAGCGGCCTCGGATGGGTGGCCGGCAGTCCGGGCAGTTCGTCGCTACCCAAAGGCCACGCGGTCAGGGCGAGTAATTCGTTCACGTTCAGACGCAAAGGCCAGAACAATGGCCGACCGGCCGAGTTCAGGCGCCGTTCCTGGTCCGGACGCAGCCGCAACAAGACACCAGCCGCCTCGCTGGTCCGGATGGCTGCCAGCAGGCCGAGCACCAAGGCCCGGCGGCGACCGACCGAATTGGCAGTGACCCCGATCCGGACGGCGCAGGCGAAACCGTGATCGCTGACCTTGGCCCGGAGCGCCGTCCGCTTCTCGCTGTCTACTTGTTTGCCCTTGCCATGCCAGGCCACCTGATACCACGGCGCGATGATCGAGGATCGACTCTGCGTCGGTACGGCCAGCGGTACCCGCCGCGGCCCGGGCAAGACCTGCAATACAAGCTGTTCACCTCGGCCGGTCTGCGCGAGCGCACTCAAGATCGCCCGGCTGATGGTTTCCGGGCTGTCGGTGCGCAGTGGCCGATGGCGGCTGGAGGCTTTCAGCTTCATAGCCAACTGGACCGGTGGCCGCTCGCTCGTCGGCTTGGTCAGGCTGGTGCCGGGCAGGGTATGCGCCAGCACCGCCGCTACCGAACCGAGCGCCGGGCCGATGGTGGCCAGGCGGTAGCTGACTTCACCCTCCTCAGCCACCGCCTCCAGCACCAGCTGCGGGTTACGGGCATCGGCCGCCCACTGCCGCAGCACGCTGACCGCCCGCTCCGGCTCGATCGGCCGCTGCAGATGCAGCTGCCGCCAGACCAACTCGTACGCGGGGTCAGACATTGGGCTCCTGCTCGGCCGCCGGCTCAGAGCCGGTCGTGTCTTGGTCCGTCGCGGCCTGTTGAGCTTCGGCTTCCGCCTCAGCAATCGCCAGTTGAATCAAGGCCCGCGACAACTTCCGCAAATCCGGCGGCTCACGGCGGACCGCCCGCACGGAAATGTTGCGCTGTTTACCTCGCCCGCGCCCCGGGCCGCTGCGGTTCTGTTTACTTCCTGGTGCATCCTTGAACGTTTTTGACATGGCTCCGCCCTCCTTTCTACTTGCTAATTGGAATAGCCGTTTACATAAAGCAACAATGGCTGGTTCTAGTTAATGTTGCTTTCCGTAAACAGTCAATGGAGAATGTCAATTCCACCACGGCGACTGGTATAGCCGTCCTTGCGGTGAATCAGCCATCGAATCTTCCGACTCGAATTGTTTCGGCCTTACCAGCCCTGCCGCCGCCGACGCACGACGATGACCAGACCGACCACCAGCGCCAGGCCGAGGCTGACCAGCAGGCAGCCGAGCCAGAACGCCTCCAGCCAGCGCACGACGAGGAAGAAGCCCACGACACAGGCCACGAGCTTCCAGAGGCGGCCGAGCAGCTGGTCCAAGGCGGCGGTAGGCAGCAGCTTCATCGGCGGCGAGCGGCTTCAAGCATCTGCAGAACGGCAGCCTGCGTCAGCTGATGGAGCTGCCGCTCGGCCCGCAGTTGCTCCCGGGCGATGGCAGCCCGCTGGCAGTGAGCCAGTCGCCGTTGGTGCCTCCTGATGAATCCGAGCACCAACACCAGGGCGACAGCCAGGATCAGCAGAACCACGACAGCGGCGAGCATTACAGCCGCCGCAACTGGAAGGCGCTATCGGTCACGATCTGGGCGATCCCCAATGTCGCCAGATCGCCAATGGCCCGCAGCCGGTTGGCTAGCGGCACCGTCTGGCCGAGCGTCTGTTCCATCTGGGACAAGTACGCCACCTCCAGCATGCCGCGTTGGGCCACGAAACCGACGGCACCGGCCTTGGCGGCCTGGATGTCGGCCTCGGCTTGGACGACAGCGACCGCGTACTCGGTCTGCTCGTCCAAGCGAGCTAGTCCCCGTTGCGCTTGGCGCGAAAAACCGGTCGCAGTGCGGACGTTCGGTAGGTGTTGGTTGGTGCTCATTCACATGCTCCAATCTCGCTCGCTGGTGAATTTCCATCCGCTCGCTTGGCGAGTGGAAATCCGGGGTGTTGCCACAGCCATTCCTCGTCGAACCAGGGACAATCCGCAGCCGGTTCGCACGAACTGATTGGGGCAGGTTTCGATCTTCGTTGCGGAACGGGGACGGTTGCCATTGCGTCTCCTGTCAAGGGGGTTTTGTCACGTGCGGCAATTCGCCGATCAGCTCACCGTAAAGATCAATGGCAGTCGGCGGAAGATAGCAGCCGGACTATTTGCCGGACAGCTCTTGTCCGGCTGCGTGTCCGGCTGCTAGATATTGACCTGCAAAGTCAGTCGGATTAAAGTGATAGCTAAGTAATGAGCGAAATTGATAAAGGGCCCTATCAACCGACCTACGACTTGCTGGAATTGACGCCGCAACAGGTTAGTGCGCTCAACAAGGAACTGGAAGCCGGCCGGGACGATGCGCCGGCGCCTGTCGATGCGCTCACCGAGGACGTCAAACAGCTTCCATTCATCGACTTTGACAAGGCCCGCGAGCTCATAACTTTCTTGGCCGAAAGCGACTTCGACGAAGACCGCAATACGGCTGGATTTGCCATCGCGAACTTGGCTATTGAGGCAGATCGCCGAAGAAAGTGGCTCGATGACATCGCCTTGATGTGGGCGAACTTACTGACAGACGACCATGAGTTTCCGCGTGAGTCCAGCATGCTCGGCCTTGTTGAAGCTACCGATCTTGGCCAGTTGAGCGGTGCGTTCGTGTCGCAGGTCGCCTTACATCTGGCGGAGAAGCTGAACTACCCGTAGTCCCTTCAGTAATACTTGAGGCGTGGAGCATGACCCTGATGCGCCGCCGACGCGCAAGCAGCTCATGAAGGACTTGGACCGTGTCGCGCAGCTCCACTACCGGCGCGCCTTCGGGCCAAAGCCAGCCTCCATGCCGGACTTGGGAAAGGTTGTCCGGGCCCGACACGGCGGCATCCTCAACGTCGAAACGCTCCACGACACCCTGCTGTTGGCGGTCGAACAAGCGTTATCGCCGACCGAATGCCCTCCAGATGTAGAGGCGACCTACCGGCAGCTCGGGTGCATGCTGTTTTTGAACGTCCTGCCAGACGATGAGTTGCCGCCGGATGACAGAGACGGAAGAAGGCGCTACAGCAAGCTCCTGGACCAGATAACGCTTCTGACGCCCGGTGGAACTGACAAAAGTCGGCAGCTCATCATCCGGCGGGTCCGCGGACGCATGGCCGATTTCCTGCTCGCCAACTCGACGCAGCAGTCGAAGCGCCAGACACCGCCGACGCTGAAACAGACGTATATCGACCGGCCAGCTCTGGAGACCACCATCTCTAAGGCGCTGAAGGATAGGAGCAAGCCGGTCGTGCTGTGGGGACCATCTGGCAATGGCAAGTCCACCCTCGCCCGCCACCTGACCGGCATGATGCCTAAGCACTCCGTCGTTGTCCTCCAAGGTCCAGTTATCCCGGGCACTGAGTTCGAAGAAGACCTGAACGAGGCACTGGACCGCTACGGCATCCGACGCGAAGGCCAACTTCTCGGCGAGAAGCTACGCGCCCTTGCAAACGCGCTGGCGGCCGGATCTGAACTCAACGTGATCGTGCTCGACAACGTCACGCCCGGGTCGGTAGATGCCGCAAGTTTGACCCAGGGCGGCGCAGCCGTGATTGTCACCTCGCGGGAGCGGTTTCCCAAGGCTGGCCACCAGCTCATCCGGATCGAGGAGTACCAGCCAGAGGAAGCCGTAGCCGCTGCCGAGGCGATCACCGGCCGTCCGTCGACCGACAGGACGGAGCTGCTCTTACGGCTGCTTGGTCGGCGCCCCATCGCCGTCAACATCGCCTGTCGCTTGATCGCAGAAGCTGGCGTGTCTATCGAGGACCTTCTCAGTGCCTGTACTGACGACGCCGGCGAGGCGCTTGAGGCCGGATCGGTACTACTTGACGATTCGCCGTCACCAGCGGTCAAGGCGGTATATCGCGAGCTGGTTCGGGTGCTGAGGGCAGATCGTTTCACGCCAGCGGTGCTACTCGTGATTGTCTGGGTAATGGACCTGACAGAGCCCGAACTAATCGGTCGTGTGGCGCAAGCTCTGTGCGATCTGCCTGCGAGTGATTTTCGGATGAGAGCGGCAATCGAAAAGCTTGAAATATTCGGAGTCGTCGACCGGCGTAATGACGCTTTAGCGATCAATGACCTATCGCTCAACATATTACGGGCTGTGTTGGCCGACGATGCAGACACGATCCTACATAAGGTCTATCACCTTGTGCAGAAATCTACCGCGGCGAAAACTCAAGCTGACCTTCCGGTTGGAATACGAGTCTTTTGGACGTATGGCTACGCCTGCAACGCCAAGCAGGTTCAGCTCGCGACGGGCTCACGCACGTTCGGCGCCGTTCCCGTAAACGCTTTGCAATCTCTGGTCTGGCAGCAAGACAACAAGCTGTTCCCGGCCGACTCGACTGGTTTAGAGGTCGCCTTGCTGGACCACCGCTTTGGCGAGAATGTTTTGTACTACAAAGGTCGCCACATAGACCCGTGCGATGAGATCGCATTGTTTGGCTTAGTGCGGCTGTCAACTGCGCACAACCTCGTCATGCGTTATGTAAGCGAGCTTCCGGCCCCGTTGAGTCTTGAAGCCGAGTCGCAGCCGGCAGTTCAGCACATCGCGTTGTCTACCTTCCCTCGCCGTACTGAGCGCTCGCAACTTCTTTGGGCCTGGTGCGGGTCCTGGTTCTGGCGTACGCCAGAGGATGACCCCGGCTTGGCCCCCTGTGAACAGTGCGAATATGCTCTTGCCAGCCAACAAACGTTCATGAGTTTGCTGGATGAACTTAGTTGTTATTGGGCGGTCGCACGAGAATTGAGTAGTGAGCAACATCGCTCCGGCGCTGCCGAGTTGATTCTTGGTTCACTCGCTGGTCTCCTACTTAGCCATAACGCAGAGGGGGATTTGGAGCGCGCCCTTGGGGTGGTCAACGTTCTTGTATCACTGGTTAATTTCAAAGACATAGAGGTAACCACCGCGACCCCATGAACCGGTCAAACTCTTTCGCCCGGCCATATCAATCCCTACCGTAGGGTGAAACGTGTGGTGAGAACTGACGAGGAACGTTGGACAGACTGGTGCTCCGACTTCGATGAGGTCGAACGCGAGGTCTACACCTTGTTCCATACCCGCTGGATGTGGCGTGCCATAACTGGCTTGATGAACAACGGTGTGCCGAACAAGCAATACACAGTGGTGCAGAACTACTTCATCCGCACGTACGTCGCTACCGTATGCACGGCAATACGCCGCGAGGCTGACCAGGCAGCGACCACCTCGAGCCTGGCGCGCTGTCTGTCGGCACTGGTTGAATGTCCGCACATCGCCACCCGCCGCCGCTGGCACGGTCTAGCACTTGCCCATCGGGATGAAGCCGGATCAGGTATGTCCGATCACGAAGTCGGCCGGGGCTTCGACGCCTTCGCCCCCGCGGGTGAGAATCATATTGATCCAATAATTGCTCAAGCGGCTTTGGAGCGGCTCACCTCTAAGGTGGGTCCGATCCGCAAGTACACCAACAAGGTGTTAGCGCACCGCGACCGGCATGGCCGGATTGCCCGGGTAGAGGTTTCCTTCGATCAGATCAACGAGGCTATGGACGAGGTAGGCCGAATCCTGCAGCAGTTCTACCGCCTGCGTCACCCCGGTTCCGCTTTAGGCAACGTCACGCCGACGACGAGCCTGGAATGGGTTTCGATGTTCCAGGTCCCGTGGTACTCAGAAACCTGGGAACCACCTGCTGACTGGGACAGCCTGTAACAACGCCGTGTATCACTGGCGAGCCGTCTGTAGGCGCCGCAGGGCGGGCGACGTACCTGCCGCACAACGGTTGTCTGCAATCACGCCGGCGAGCAGCCGTAGTTCAACACTCTTGACGGTTCGATTGCCAGCAGTGGGCGTCCGCCTCCGCCGCCTATCGGGTACTGGCAGAGCACTTCGAACGGGCTGTCCGCGGTGGTGTAGTTCAGGTCGGCGAGGGAGCCGGCGCTGAGGCTGACGGTGGGGTCGAGTAGTAGCCGGAAGATGTCGCTGTTGCCTCCAGTGGGAGCGTTCGGGGTGATGGCGTCGGGCTGGAGGATGTAGCCGTGCCAGACCTGCCGTACCCCGGCGGGGGCGTTTTGCCAGACGACCTGTGCATCACCATCCGGAGTGTCACACTCCGGGCCGCTGGCGTAGCCCTTGGCGAGCAGGATCAGCTTGTCGTTGGTAGCTGGTTCGGGCGCTCCGCCGGCTACGGCGACGTATTCCTTGGCCAGGTTCACTGCGATCGTGCTCGACAGCGTTGAGGTCAGCTGCAGCTGAATCGTGATCGGTACCGCCAGCGTCCTATCGAAGCTGGAGCCGGCCTGCGCGATGTCGCTGCTGCAGGCTTGGATCACGTTGTCGCTGATCTTGCTGGCGGCCTGGATCGTTCCCAGGCTGATGACCATGCTGCCTCGGTTGCCGCTGCTATCGGAGGCGCTGAAGGTGCCCGCGGTTTGGGTTGGAGTCGGCGAGCTAGCCGATGACGAGTTGCTGGACGTGACCGGCAGCGGCACCGAGCCGCTGTGCGGCTGGCTGTCGCTTGCCGGCACTGCCGCCGTCGTGCCACCGCCAGTGCTGCTACAACCTGCCAAGATCGCGGCAATGGTCAGCCAGCCGACCACTAACCAGAGGCGTCGTCGGTAACCGCGAATCGTGATCTGCACCGTGGTGTCCTTCCCCGTACCCGGTCGGTAGGCCGGCGAAGATCATATCCTATTTTGGGATATGGCTGACCGAGTCCGTGGACTCGGCGCATGGACAAGGCCATCCACAGCGGCGCACAGCGAGTGCTGTCCGGGTTACTGCGCTCCTACCGCGAGCAGGCTGGCCTCCGCCAGGCCGATGTGGCCGAGCGGTTGGAGTTGCCACAGTCTTTCGTCAGCAAGTACGAGAGCGGTGAGCGCCGGCTCGATCTGATCGAGCTACGGCAGGTCTGCCAGGCGTTAGGGGTATCACTTGGCGAGTTCGTGGCGACCTTCGAACGAACGTCCTGATCGCTCTTCAAAGCCGTTTAGTGCTGCGACCTCGCGGCCATATGCGCTACGGGCTCAGCTCGGCCCATAGGACCCGACTGACCCTCAGTGCTGCTAACCGATCAGGCATGATCATGCCGAAGCTGACCTGTGTCGTGGTTGGGATCGCGCAGGGCACCCGCGCGACCTATCCAGCAACCCCGCGCGGATGTTGGCAAGCGTCACCGTGGATGGTGTGCAGCCACCGGAGTAACGGGAAGATGTAGCGATGCGAGAGATGGAAGTGCGCGCGGCGATTGGGGCTCGCGTGAGCCGCCTTCCCGGTCCGCCACTCTTGGTGCCCGAGATGGCTCTATGTCAGGCAGAGGCCAGGATCGATTTAGCGATGATTTATCCCGAGCGGCTTGTGGGATGGGAGATCAAGACTGGTGCCGACAGACTCAGCCGTCTTGATAATCAACAAGAGGTGTATTCACGGGTTTTCGACAGGATTTGGCTGGCAGCGGACGTCAAGCATCTTGATCAAGCCCTCGCAGTTGTGCCTGACTGGTGGGGGATCATGCGAGCGGAAAGTAGGGGCGATGTGTGCCGCCTCGTTCAGGTCAGACCGTCGCGAGTAAACAGAGGTATTGATCTTCGGTCGCTGGTCTGTCTGCTCTGGCGCGAGGAGACGTTGACGGAACTCCGGGCACTCGACCTTGCCGACGGTCTCGAACGTGCGCCACGCCGGGAACTTTGGGACCAGCTCGCTGCGGCAGCTCCGCGCCGTGTGTCCCCGACTGAGCTTAGGCGTCGCGTTCGCCTGAGACTCATGGTCCGAAGTGGCTGGCGAGCTGGCGTACCACGAACGTGAGGTGATGGTTTGTCGTCACCTTGCGCCAAACGGACTGCGCTCCTGGACCACAGAGTTCGCTTGCGCAATCGTGCAACCACCGGTCCCCCCAGGAGAAATCCGCGCCGCTGTAGTCAGGATGGTCGACCACCTGCTGCGCAAGGCCGCGGATTTGCTCGTTCCCTATTCGTTTGACACCGCGCCCGCGCGCCACAAACCAGCTATTCGGGATCGTGTACCGGAGTTGTGCTGATGAGTCCATGTAGAGGGGGTTGAAATCGCTGAGCGGATTGGGGTGCTGGACACCATAGTCGCCGAATGATGGGCGCCGTATTTCTCGATCAGTCAAACTACGCCAGAGCAGCCACTCAAGGCGTGGAAGCTCTGCGGAACCGTCCGCGCCTATCTGCGCCGTGCCGATGGGCATCCCCGTGCCTGCCACTGTCAAGGATGCCCATTCATTCGCGCGCGGGAAGGCACGGAGCACAGGCCTTATGGCTGCAAGTGCGAGTGCGGTGGTACTCGCAATACCGTCTTCGAAGTCGAGAATAATGTGGACTTGCTCGACCGGTCGACCTGTCTCTCCAAACAGGCCCAACACACGCCCGTCCCCAACGGGAGTACCAACGTCGTGCCATTCATCTGGAGAAAGCCGTAACGCAACGGCAGTTTCGTGAGCATCCGCAGCGCGGATTGCCGCTGCACGGTAGCTCGCATCATGCTGAGTGGAAATAGCTGGTGCCAGTCGAAGCCCGTACCGAGCGGTCTTATCTAGGAAGAATTCGACGAGATGTTGACCGGTAGACGCGCGCCCCGTCGTGTCGATCCACCGCAAGTCAGTGAAGGCTGCCCCTATGCCCCAATCCTTGGTGGCGAGGTCCACCGCCAGCTTGGTGAGGTGCGTTTCCTCGGTGATTTTCTGAACCCCAGTACTGGGGTCCTTGGCCACAGGGTGCACTACAAAAAAGGGAGTCATCGCGGAGCGTACGTCTGAAGCAAGGGCCCTCAGGGCGTGTCGTTCTCCCTGGCGGGTCAATAAGATTGGCACGTAGCGCCGTTCATCGAAGGCGCGCGGCCAGGTGGCTGACGCGGTGGTCATGGTTGTTGAAACTCCATTCGCATGGTAGCTAGATTCTCGCAAACCTCAGGTAATCATAGAGGCAAACGGCCTTAGCCCACGCGCTTGACTGACCCCCAGTGAATGCGTCTACGTGCTCAAGCAGGTAGGTTCGCAGAGCGTCGAGGTCAAGTTCGGGTTCTGGCAACGCAAGTACCGCCAGGAGAACATCGGGCAAGGGATTATCGGACGCTAGGGCTTCGAAATCACAGCTCGCGGCTTCTAGGAGGCGTTCGGCTTTCGCCTTGAACTGGGAACCGGGCTTGAACTTATCTCGACCCTTTGCTACTCGATCGGCAATCCGCTGATCGACCGTAACACCTGGAGCAAGTGATCCGTCATCGCGAAGCCTGCCAGCTTCGCGGAGGTACCGGAAAACTGGGGTATTCGCCGGTTGTCGGAGGATTACGGGGAGGGCCTCATCAACGACGCGACCAGCCTCGTACTGGCTCGCAGACGTGAGTACATCCTGCAAAAGGTCGAGTCGCTTCAATCCGACGTAACCCTGCCGCCCTAGCTTGCCCATGACGCCGACACCGAATACCACATCGAGATCACGGATGTTGGTGTTGTCGTCGATATCCAGGACGGAGAGTTGTGAGCGCGGGTCTGTCGAGAACACTAAGTCGTAGACATGCTCTTTCAGCTGGCGAAGAAGCTGCGCCGGAAACTTCCGCCGGAGACTTCCCAGAATCGAGAACAGCCCGAGGAAGTCAGGCACGGTGACTTGTACAACTGGAATCGTAAAGCCTGATGCCGCGATCTGTGTCATGGTCATGGCTGGTTCACCCGTACCTCCTGACCACTGCACGAAGATCAGACGGCCTTGCAGCTTGGACAGGTTCTCTGTGGTTAGCACACGCGCAATAGAAACCAGGATTTCGGTGACATCTTCGTCGTTCAACGAGTAGCCTAGGAAAACTATCGGGTGCTCTACGAAAATCGTCAGTAGCTTTGCTGCGAGGTATGGATTCCTCAGCCCGAAGCGCTCGTAGTCTGCTTCAGTTAAAACTAACGACTCGGGGTCGTTAGCGCTGCCGTGAACCTTATAAATTTCACCGATGCCTTGCGTATCGGCGAATAATAACTGATCTTGCCCCACAAATGTCCGGTAATCCGGAAAAAGTGTCTCTAACAAGCCATCGTAGTTGGTGGTGATGGCGCCCCCAATGACGGCCTTTCGCAAAAGTTCCAGCTCGCGACTCTCGACTGTCCCGTCAGCGGGAAGATTAGCAAGCACGCCATCCGTGTAGCGTGCCACTTCCACCTTCAGGGGGCCCTCGGCAGATGTCAAACGATCTCCGTACAGCCGCCGACTCTCTTCGAACCTATCGTCGGTCCACCAAAGCTCATGGAACCGTGACGCAATCTCGCTAGCCACCGGGGGCAGCTGATTGTTCGCCTTGGTCGCGTAGAAGGCGTATGGCATGGGCGTCAGACTGGCCATGCGCTTCAGTAGGTCGAGCCACCCATCGGCCTTGAGGTAGCGCCGAGACATCCCGGCCCCAACGAATAGGAACGGTGCTCGCGACGCGGCCTGCAGGTGCGTTGCAAGATCATCGAGGGCAGCCATGCCGTCAGTCTCCGGCATGCGGAAGCTGAGCATGCCTGTTTGAAGTGTCGACACTCAATCTCGGTCGAGCCCGTGACCTTCCGTGGACGCAGAATCGCTGCTTGCTTTGAGATAGCCGCTCGAACTCCTGTGGGTGTTGAGCGGTACGTATTTGGACCCTCGCCGAACGATCACTCCCATCCCGCGACCAATCGAATCTGGTGCCGTATCTCCTCTGGGTCGAGCTGCGCCTCATCCGTCATGGCGACATTGTCCCTTTAGCATCCGACAGAACCGCATGATGCCGGGCATGTCGGTGGTCGCCCGTACCATCGGGGCATGGCGCAATGCACAGCACCGGTCTATGGACACCGCACGGCGAGCGGCCGTGACAGCTGCCCCGCGTGCGGGGGGCGGTCGTACTCGTATTACTCCTACTCACGGCCCACGTACTCCCCGCCGGTCTCCTCGTACCGGAGCGGGTCGTCGTACGGCGGGGGCGGGTCAGGCAGTGGCGGGTCGTCTGGCGGCGGCAGGTCGCGTCGGACCAGGGCTGGCGGCTCGGTGTCGTACACCCCGGGCGAGTGGCGCGCGGTCGAGCCCCTCGCGCGCAAGGCCGTGGAGCAGGCGCGCGAGCACCCGGAGCGCCGGGACCTGTTCCTCTGCCACGCCTGGGCCGACCGGGAGGGCAGCGCGAACGATCTGTACGACGCCCTGAAGTCCAACGACGCTTCGGTCTGGTTCAGCGAGAAGGACGTTCCCCTCGGCAAGCAGTTGATCCGTGAGATCGACAAGGGGCTCAGGAACTCCCGGGTCGGGATCGTGCTCGTCACCCCCGCACTGCTCAAGAGCATCGAGGCTGAGGGCATCGCGGAGAAAGAACTCTCCGTACTTCTCTCGACCGGCCGGGTGATCCCCGTCGCGCATGGGACCACGTTCGAAGCCCTCCGGGAAGTCAGCCCAATGCTCGCCTCGCACGCCGGGCTGGACACCGCGGAGTCGTCGCTGGCGGACGTGGCCGCCAAGATCGCCGCCGTCGCCGCGGCGCTCGCCGAGGACGCCGCCTGACGCGAGGCAACATGGCGCCTAATTCGGCGTTACGCGCCGCGTATGCGCCGAGATACTAAGGCCCGGTCAGCCGTCGCAATCAGGGTTGAAAGCTGTCGCAAGAGGTCCACATCGTTGTCATTTAGACATCATGTCAGCCCGACGCACGGCAAGGCTGGCTGGCTCGAACTGGGGACTTAGTAACTGCTCGACTCCCGTTGCAACCTCGGAGGCGTAGCACGGACGATATGCTTTCAACCATGGCTGTTAGCAGCTCCGGGGTCGATCAGGGGCCGAGTGGCATCATCCCGTTCGGTCATCCTGATGGTGCAAGGGAGGATCTTAGCGGGCCTATCGTCGACTTTGCCGAAATTGGACTGGCGGCGAGAGAATACGACGCGCGCAGGGTCAGTGTTGTTGCGGGGCGGATGGGCGCAGGAAAGACATTGTGGCTCAGAGACTTAAGCCGCCATCTCGCGATAAGAGAAGATATTGCAAGCGATGGCCCCGTAACCTGGACACCGTCCACATCGGCGATAATGCGATT
This sequence comes from Jatrophihabitantaceae bacterium, assembly GCA_045807085.1. Taxonomy (GTDB): domain Bacteria; phylum Actinomycetota; class Actinomycetes; order Mycobacteriales; family Jatrophihabitantaceae; genus Jatrophihabitans_A. The sequence goes on along the minus strand of JBJMIB010000036.1, from coordinate 2,473 downwards.
TTCGCATATGTTCCCACGTAATCTTCATTCTGAGATGTGGAAACTCGCCTGGGACCGAGCTATCCTTCGCAGCGTCGCTTCTTGGGTAGCTCACGGCCATCCTCCTAGATACCGGCCGAGCGCATCCTTTCTTTCCGAGACGCCGGAGACTCGAAGAAGATTAGATGAGTTTATCCCGCATCGATCTTCGTCCGTTTACGGGGAGCTCTCCTTTCTAATCAACAATCGGAGTTCACGTTCAGCAACCATCCGTTTCCTTGAGGATCCTCGTTGGGAAGAACTACGTGATCTGCTTGGTGCTGCCGCGCTAACGCGGCCTCCGCTCTACCTCTTGCTGGATGCGATTGATGAGAACTTCGACTCTGCTCCAGCATATTGGCTATCTTGCCAGGAAGGCTTGTACCTGAGCGTCATGCAATGGCGCAGAACTCGTCTCTATAGTCGCTTTAAGGTTATAGTAGGCCTGCGAGATCTTGTGCTCTCCTCAATCGCGTCCAGCGAACATAGCCATAGGCTCCTATTAAACAGTGGCGTTCACAATCTCATATGGACCGAATCAGATTTGCAACGACTCGTGATGCTCAAGGTCAGCCACTATAACTCTGATCTCATAGGCGATGGCATTGACGCTACCTTGAAACACTGGCTAGGTTTCAGCCAGCTGATAGAGGGACCAAGCATCCGCGTTTGGGATTTAATTGTGAAATTTACCAGTTGGACGCCTAGGGACCTCATAAATATTTTAAACACCATTGCCGCCGCCCGCGCGCAGCCGGAGTGGGGCGAGGGATCTTTTCTAACTGCACTGACATTCGCAGCGAGATACTCTGGCATGAGCAAGCTTGCGACAGTACGCAATGAGGTTGCCAGTCTTGCGGCCCTGGCGAATGCGAGCTATAGCGGTGAAGGCGCTCATCGCTCGTGGATCGAGGATTCTTATGAGGCTGCCGTCACGGACGACTTGAGTTCTCGCATGTCGTCGCAAATTGAATCCGTACTTAGATCCTCCCTCGCAACGGACGGCATGAGTGTGACGCTTAACTCATTGTCTTCACAGTCGATAAGACTATTCGGAATCGATATATCTGATGTGCTTTGGCGGCAGGGCTTAATCGGCCTTGTGGAGATACCCACTCGGGACCATAGAATCACTGCTCGATTTCATCAGGCGTCAGCATGGGATTCGCTTTCACTGCCAAGTGGTGCTGTGCAATACGTCTACCACCCCTGCGTGCTGAGTGCTCTACGTATACCGATCAATCTCAATCGGTCAGTCTATCCCGTCTACGGTGACGGGTAAGTAGATGCATACAGTGACCGTCCCTGTCCGAAGTTGGGACGACTTTCGAGTTGCACTCATGGCTACTCTCTATCGCGGTGCCCCTTTTAAGGCAGATCGTTATCTCTTTCGTGGGCAATTGCGGTATGATTGGCCGCTACGCGCGTCCTTCGACCGAGTCTTCCCGGAGATTCCTGTCGGGCAGCGGCGCAGCAGGTTTGATGAGATGCTTAGCCAATTCAGAGCCGCCTGTGAGGCAGAGGGGGTCTCTCCGAACGTTCTATTTACAGACGATCTCCTAGCCTTAGGTCAACATTACGGGCTACCGACAAGGCTTCTCGACTGGTCGCGTTCGCCTTACGTGGCTTGCTTTTTCGCATTTGCTGATGTCGCGTTGTCTGGAGGCTTGACAAACGTCTTAACCCAGACTCAAGAAATAGGAAAGCTCGCACCTGACCTCGACGGCCCTACGCTATTAGAAGCAATCACAACCTTACCTGGGACCGTTCCAGTGGCGATCTGGGCACTTGAGCGCACGAACCCAGTATGGTCGGACGATTATGGTGTTCAAATTAAAAATGTTGCATCAGTTATAGCGAATGTGCGATGTCGCAATCAAGGAGGAGCATTTACACTGCTAACTGGTAGCCATGCCGACCTACAGTCTTGGGCTGATTCGCTGCCCATTTCTGCAGCCGACGATACTCCTCTATTATGGAGGTTCGTTCTACCGGCATGTGAGACTCTTCCCGCCCTAGCCGATCTTCGCGCGATGGGCATTGACTTCACTCGCCTATACCCAGACCTGCAAGGTTGCGCACTCGACTCCAAGCTTGAGGCGGTGTGCCGAGCGTCAGGCGGTGCACCGCTACATTAGGGCGTTGGGAGCCTCTATGTTGGAGGGTTTGAAAGCTGTCCCAACAGGTCCACCAAGTCGAGTGTATTACTTCGGCTGGTGGTTGACGGTTCGTCTTCGGTTGATGGGCGACGGTGTTTCGGTTGATGGTTGACAGTTACTTCGGTTGATCCTTGACACTCCCTCGGTATGAGGGAGCTTTCGGTGGCTGAGCAGCGGCATCAGGCCGTGCTCGCGGTGATCGCGGATGGGTTGTCGGTGGGGCAGGCGGCGGAGAAGGCCGGGGTGTCGCGGCAGACGCTGCATGCCTGGTTGGACCGGTATGAGGCGCAGGGCCT
>JBJMIB010000035.1:0-48138 GCA_045807085.1 Jatrophihabitantaceae bacterium | reverse complement strand
TCGCTCCCCACGCTTTCGCTCCTCAGCGTCAGTATCGGCCCAGAGACCCGCCTTCGCCACCGGTGTTCCTCCTGATATCTGCGCATTTCACCGCTACACCAGGAATTCCAGTCTCCCCTGCCGAACTCTAGTCTGCCCGTATCGGCTGCAGGCCCGGAGTTAAGCCCCAGGTTTTCACAGCCGACGCGACAGACCGCCTACGAGCTCTTTACGCCCAATAATTCCGGACAACGCTTGCACCCTACGTATTACCGCGGCTGCTGGCACGTAGTTGGCCGGTGCTTCTTCTGCTCCTACCGTCACTTGCGCTTCGTCGGAGCTGAAAGAGGTTTACAACCCGAAGGCAGTCATCCCTCACGCGGCGTCGCTGCATCAGGCTTTCGCCCATTGTGCAATATTCCCCACTGCTGCCTCCCGTAGGAGTCTGGGCCGTGTCTCAGTCCCAGTGTGGCCGGTCGCCCTCTCAGGCCGGCTACCCGTCGTCGCCTTGGTAGGCCGTTACCCCACCAACAAGCTGATAGGCCGCGGGCCCATCCCTAGCCGAAAAAACTTTCCAGATCGGAAGATGCCTCTCGATCTCGTATCCGGTATTAGACCCGGTTTCCCGGGCTTATCCCAGAGCTAGGGGCAGGTTGCCCACGTGTTACTCACCCGTTCGCCGCTCCGTCTTCCTCCCGAAGGAGGAGCGTCGCTCGACTTGCATGTGTTAAGCACGCCGCCAGCGTTCGTCCTGAGCCAGAATCAAACTCTCCGTGAATGTTTTATAACAAAGCCGCCGAAGCGGCGCTGTTGACACAGAAACGATCACCGAGGTGATCAGTTGATGTCTGACCAATCCGAGCTGGTATTGCTCGTATCAATCAAAGAAATCGTGCGCGAAACCGCGGAAAACCGCTGTATCGCGGACGAGGTTGTGCTTCTATGGCACTAACTTTCGGCACACTGTTGAGTTCTCAAGGAGCGGACGCGCACCATCGCCAGCCTCTCGACTGGCTCCGGGGCAACCTATGTGACGCTACTCGGTACGTTTCGCAGTGTCAAACCGACCTGCCCGTCCCGCGCCATCGGTCAGCGGCGGCTCAAGAGGCCACTCGGCCGATCTGATGGTTGCCGGCTCGGACCCCGTTTGCGGGCTCCGCTCGCCGTGCAGGATCAAGATTAGCCCAGCCCTTAACCGAGGTCAAATCCAGGTTCCAGCGCTTCATAGCCGGCATTTATTCGGCCTAAATACCTCAAAACTTTGATGTATTCAGCTTGGCCGGCTGGTCACTCGGACTGCCTTGCGCTTGCCGACCGCCACTATGCGATCGGCCAGTTCAGCACCCGGCAGGTCGTAGCCTCGGGCCGGCACCGGCGCACCGTCGATACGCACGCCACCGGCGTCGATGAGCCGCCGGGCCTCCGAACTGCTGGCAGCCAGGCCGGCCGCGGTCAACAGTGCCGGCAGGTGCACGGTGCCGGTCAGTTCGGTGGGAAATGTTGGCGCATCGGGCGGTAGCTGATGATCGCGGAAGATCGCGTTGAACCGGTCTTCGGCGGCCGCTGCCTGGTCCGGACCGTGATAGAGCGCCACGATCGCTCGGGCGACCTGGCGCTTGGCCTGATTGGCCGCCGCGCCGCCGTCGGCCACCTGCCGGGCGATCGCGGCCACCTCGTCCGGATGCATCGGAGTGCACAGCGTCGCGTACAGCTCCACCACCGAATCCGGAATCCGCATCAGCTTGCCGAACTGCTCGGCCGCCGGCTCCGCGATCGCCACGAAGTTGTCCAGCGACTTGCCCATCTTCTCCACGCCGTCGATGCCGACCAACAACGGCATGGTCAGCACCGCCTGGGGCGCCTGCCCGCGGGCCCGCTGCAGGGTGCGGCCGACCAGGTTGTTGAAGGTCTGATCGGTGCCGCCGAGCTCGATGTCTGCCTCGATCTCCACCGAGTCGATGCCTTGCAGCAGCGGATAGATGAACTCCGACAGCGAGATCGGCACGTTCACGGCGAACCGCCGCGCGAAGTCGTCCCGCTCAAGCAGCTGGGCGATGGTGAGCTGGCGGGTGTAGTCCAGCAGCGAACCCAGGTCCATGCCGGCCAACCAGTCGGCGTTGTTGCGGATCTCGGTGCGTTCTGGCAGCAGGATCCGCATGACCTGGTCGAAGTACCCCTGGGCGTTGGCCACCACCTGCTCGGCGCTCTGCACGGACCGGGTGGCCGTCTTGCCGGACGGATCGCCGACCTGGCCGGTGAAGCCGCCGACCACCAGCACGGCGGTATGGCCGAAATCCTGGAACTGGCGCAGCTTGCGCAGCACGACGGCGTGACCGAGCGTGAGGTCGGCGCCGCTCGGGTCGATGCCGAGCTTGGCCCGCAACGGCCGGCCGGCCCGGTCGGCGGCCAGCAATCGCTCGGCCAGCCCGTCTCGCGGCAGGATCTGGGCCGTGCCGGCCGCCAGTACCCGGTAGTGGTCGCGCAGCCGGGGCGGCAGGGACTCGACGATCGCGGGCGGGCCGGCAGTGCCCGGGTCGGCCGCTGCCGCGCCGGGCGTACCGGAACCGGCGGTGGAGCTGGAACTGCTGGTGGAGGCGTCGGTCACGGCTGTTCAGTCTGCCGCCTGCCGGCAAGCCGGCTACGGCCGCCCGGCCGGTAGGCCGACACGCTGGCTGCCGACGGCAGCCAGAACCGCCAGGGATGCTCGGCGGCCACCGCGATGCCGACCCGTGGGCCGGTGCGGTAGTCCGCCGGCGGGTCGAGGGCGGTCAGTCGGACGGGGGAACTTGCCGAGAGCAGGTCCAGCCCGGTCTGCGCACCGGTCAGGCCAAGGCAGCGGGCTAACCGGGCTGGGCCACTGGCCAGCTTGCCGGCCGGTATCGCGGTCCGGGTCCGGCCGCGCGCGACCGGTTCGCCGTCCACGATGTCGGCGGCGCGCAACAGCACCGCGGCGGCCGTGCCCGGCTGCTGGCAGGTGATGTTGGCACACCAGTGCATGCCGTAGACGAAGTAGCAGTACAGGTGGCCGGCCGCGCCGAACATCACCGCGTTGCGCTTGGTGGGACCCCGGTAGGCGTGCGAGGCCGGATCCAGGCTGCCCTCGTAGGCCTCCACCTCGGTGATCCGAGCCACCACCCGGCCATCGCCGACCTCCGAGACCAGGGTCGCGCCGAGCAGCAGCGGGGCGACGGCAAGCGCCGGACCGGCCAGCAGGCCACGGTCCACGCTGATCCGCGACCTGCTCATTCGGCGGCCGGTTCCAGTTCCGGCCAGGCCAGCTGGGCCGCCAGCGCCTCGCGCAGCCGGCCCAGCTGTTCGGCGACCCGAGCCGGCGCCGTGCCGCCGTAGCCGGACCGGCTGACCAGCGAACCGGCCACCGTGAGCACCGAGCGCACCTCAGGGCGCAAATGTGCTGAGATCGCGGCGAGCTCCTCGTCGGACAGCTCGGCCAGTTCGATGCCGCGCCGCTCGCAGGCCCGCACGCAGGCGCCGGCCAGCTCGTGCGCCTCGCGGAACGGCACCCGCTGCCGAACCAGCCACTCGGCGATGTCGGTGGCCAGTGAGAAGCCCCGCGGTGCCAGGTCGGCCAGCCGATCGGTGTCGAAGCGCAGGGTCGCGATCAGGCCGGTCATCGCCGGCAGCAGCAGCGCGAGGTTGTCGACGGCGTCGAATACCGGCTCCTTGTCCTCCTGCAGATCGCGGTTGTAGGCCAGCGGCAGGCCCTTCAGGGTGGCCAGCAGGCCGACGTGGTCACCGATCAACCGGCCGGCCTTGCCCCGGGCCAGCTCGGCGATGTCCGGGTTCTTCTTCTGCGGCATGATCGAGGAACCGGTGGCATAGCCGTCGGCCAACGTGACGAAGGAGAACTCCTTGGTCGCCCAGAGGATGATCTCCTCGGCCAGTCGGGACAGGTCGACCGCGATCATCGCCGTCACGAAGGAGAACTCGGCGACCACGTCGCGGGCCGCGGTGGCGTCGATGGAGTTCTCACACGGCCCCGCGAAGCCCAGCTCGGCTGCCACCGCGTGCGGATCCAGCCCTAGCGAGCTGCCGGCCAGCGCGCCCGAACCGTACGGGCTGAGCGCGGCCCGGCGGTCCCAGTCGTGCAGCCGTTGCAGATCGCGCAGCAACGGCCAGCAGTGCGCGAGCAGGTGGTGGGCCAGCAGTACCGGTTGGGCATGCTGGAGGTGAGTCCGGCCGGGCATCGCCGCCGTCGGATGCCGCTCGGCCTGATCGGCCAGCGCGCCGATCAGGCCGCCGACCAGCTCCGACAGCTGCCTGGCCTGCTCCCGCAGGTACATCCGGATGAGCGTGGCGATCTGGTCATTGCGTGACCGGCCGGCCCGCAATCGGCCACCGAGCTCGGCACCGGCCCGTTCGAGCAGGCCGCGTTCCAGTGCGGTGTGCACGTCCTCGTCACCGGGTTGCGGCCGGAACGCCCCGGATCGTACGTCGGCCTCGAGGCCGGTCAACGCGCCGAGCAGGCCGGCCAACTCGGCGTCGGTGAGCAGCCCGGCCCGCCGCAGCACCCGGGCATGCGCCCGGGAGCCGGCCAGGTCGTGCTCGGCCAGCCGCCAGTCGAAATGCGTGGAGACCGACAGCGCGGCCAGCGCGTCGGCCGGCGCCACGCTGAACCGGCCGCCCCACAGCGCCACCGGCGGTGCCGGGCGCTGCCGCGCCAGGTCCGGCTGATCCGGCCGCGCCGGATCCGGGTGATCCGGCTGGTCAGGTGCCTGTCGGGTCACTGCCCCAGCTTCTGCTCGCGCCGCGCCGCGATCCGGCTGGGCAGTCCCCACAGCTGGACGAAGCCCTTGGCCAGGCTCTGGTCGAAGGTGTCGCCGGTGTCGTAGGTGGCCAGGTCGAAGTCGTAGAGCGAGCCGGCGCCGCGCCGGCCGGTGGGCACCGCCCGACCGCCGTGCAGCCGGAGCCGGATGTCGCCGGTGACATGCCGCTGGGCGGAATCGACGAAGGCGTCCAGTGACTGCCGCAGCGGCGAGAACCACAGGCCGTCATAGACCAGCTCGGTCCAGCGCTGCTCCACCGTGTACTTGAACCGGCGCAGGTCACGCTCCACGGTCAGGTCTTCCAGCTCCTGGTGCGCGGTGATCAGCGCGATCGCGCCGGGCGCCTCGTACACCTCCCGGCTCTTGATACCGACCAGCCGGTCCTCGACCATGTCCAGCCGGCCGACGCCCTGCGCACCGGCCCGGCCGTTCAGCTGTTCGATCGCCTGCAGGACGCTCACCGACTGGCCGTCGATGGCCACCGGCACCCCGTTGTCGAAGCTGATGATCACCTCGTCCGGCTCGCGCGGCACGCTCGGGTCGGCGGTGTAGGAGTAGACGTCCTCGATCGGGGCCTGCCACGGATCCTCCAGGAAGCCGGTCTCCACCGCCCGTCCCCACAGGTTCTGATCCACCGAGTAGGGCGACCGCTTGGACTGGTCGATCGGCAGGCCCTTCTGCTCGGCGAACTGGATTGCCTTGTCCCGGGTCATCCCGCTGTCCCGGACCGGAGCCAGCACCTTCAGCTCGGGCGCCAGCGCGCCGATGCCCACCTCGAAGCGCACCTGATCGTTGCCCTTGCCGGTGCAGCCGTGCGCCACCGTGTCGGCGCCGAACTCGTGCGCGGCCAGCGCCAGGTGCCGGGCGATCACCGGCCGGGACAGGGCCGAGACCAGCGGGTAGCGCTCCAGGTAGAGGGCGTTGGCCCGCAGCGCGGGCAGGCAGTACTGCTCGGCGAACTCCTGCTTGAGGTCCAGCACCACCGACTCCACCGCGCCGCAGTCCAGCGCTCGTTGCCGGATCAGGTCGAGGTCCTCGCCGCCCTGCCCGACATCGGCGGCCACGCAGATGATCTCGGCGCCGGTCTCGGCGGCCAGCCAGCCGATCGCCACCGAGGTGTCCAGGCCGCCCGAGTAGGCCAGCACGATCCGATTGCTCATCTTCGACAAGTCCTTCCAACTGCTCAGGGTCGGTGAAGTTCGGGGAGGTTCCAGCTCAGGTGGCGCGGGACAGCTGAACCAGGATGTCGGCCAACGCCTGACCACCGTTCGGCTCACGGGCCACCACCAGGATGGTGTCATCCCCGGCGATGCTGCCGAGCACCTCGGTCAGCCCGGCCCGGTCCAGCGCGCTGGCCAGGAAGTTCGAAGCGCCGGGCGGGGTGCGCAGGATCACCAGGTTCCCGTTGGCCTCGGCCGAGACCAGCAGCTCGGCGAGCAATCGGGCCAGCCGCTGCGGCGGCGCGTCGTCGGCGCGTCGTGGGGCCAGCGGGGCGCCGTCCTCCGGCACCACGTAGCACGGCTGGCCGCCGTCCGGGCTGCGTAGCTTCACCGCGCCCAGGTCCTCCAGATCCCGGCTCAGGGTGGCCTGGGTGACCCGGATGCCGGCGGCCGCGAGCAACGCCGCCAGTTCGGCCTGGGAGGACACCGCGTGCTCGGCCAGCAACGAGACGATCTTGGCCTGTCGGACCGCGCGGCCGGTCAGCTCGGACAGCGGGCCGGCCGGTGCCGGCGGCCGGACGGTCACCTCGGGCCCGCTCACCGGTGCACCCCGCGCTGCGCACTCATTCGCTGTGCTCCAGTAGCCAGGTCAGCAGCGCCTTCTGGGCGTGCAGCCGGTTCTCCGCCTCGTCCCAGACCACGCTGTGCGGCCCGTCCAGCACCGTGCCGGCGATCTCCCGGCCCCGGTGCGCGGGCAAGCAGTGCAGCACGATGACGTCTTCGGCGGCGTCGGCCACCGCCTCTTCGGTGATCGCGTAGTCGGCCAGCAGCTGCCGGGACGGGTCGCCGACCTCGGTCTCGGCACCCATCGAAACCCAGGTGTCGGTGGCCAGCACGTCGGCGCCGACCAACGCCAGCTTCGGCTCGGCAGTCACCGTGACCGAGCCACCGGTCTCGTCGGCCAGCTGCGCGGCTCGGCCGACCACCGCTGGATCGGGCATCAGGTCCGGCGGCCCGGCGACCGTCACATGCATGCCGGCCAGCGCGCCGCCCAGCAGGTAGGAATGCGCCATGTTGTTCGCCGCGTCACCGAGGTAGCTCAGCCGCAACCCGGTCAGCATCCCCTTGTGCTCCCGGATGGTCTGCAGGTCGGCCAGCATCTGGCAGGGATGGAACTGGTCGGTGAGCGCATTCACCACCGGCACCGAACTTGCCACCGCCATCTGCTCCAGGTCGGCCTGGGCAAAGGTGCGCCAGACGATCGCGCTGACCTGCCGGGCCAGCACCCGCGCGGTGTCGATCACCGGCTCGCCCCGACCCAGCTGGCTGCTGGTGCCGTCGATCAACAGCGGGTAACCGCCCAGCTCCGCGATGCCAACGCTGAAGGACACCCGGGTCCGGGTGGACGGCTTGTCGAAGATCACCGCCACCGTGCGCGGGCCGGCCAGCGGGCGCCAGCCGAACCGGTCGGCCTTCATCCGGTCGGCGAGGTCGAGCACCTCAAGCAACTCCTGGGGTGTCAGGTCGTCGTCGCGGCGGAAATGCCGGACCATCAACCCTCCCCCCGGGCCACCGCGTCGAGCGCCGCCCGCAGCGCGGTAAGCGCCGCCTCGACGGCCGGTTCGTCCACGATCAATGGCGGCGCCAACCGGACCACGTCCGGCCGCACCGCGTTCACCAGCAGGCCCCGCCGGCGGGCGGCCGCCTCGACCGCGCCGGCCTGCGCGCCGGCCAGTTGCAGCCCCCACCACAGGCCGCTGCCACGCACGCCGATCGCCAACGGGCTGCCCAGCCCACGCAGGCCGGCCGCCAGCACCGCGCCGGTGCTGGCCACGTTGGCCAGCAGGCCGTCCCGTTCGATGGTGTCCAGCACCGCCAGCGCCGCCGCGCAGGCCACCGGGTTGCCACCGAAGGTGCTGCCGTGGCTGCCCGGCGTGAACAGCGCGGCCGCCTCGCCGAAGCCGATACAGGCGCCGATCGGCAACCCACCACCGAGCCCCTTGGCCAGCGTGAGCACGTCCGGCTGGACGCCGGCCGCCTGCCCGGCGAACCAGTGACCGGTCCGGCCGATGCCGCTCTGCACCTCGTCCAGCACCAGCAGCGCGCCAGCCTCGGTGCAGATTCGGCGGGCGGCCGCCAGGTAGCCGTCGGGCGGCGGGACGATGCCGCCCTCGCCCTGGGTCGGCTCCAGGAACACCGCCGCGGTGTCCGCGTCCACCGCGGCAGCAAGCGCGTCCGCGTCGCCGTAGGCGATGAAGTTGACCGGGCCCGGCAGCGGCTCGAACGGTTCCCGCTTGGCCGGGTTGCCGGTCAGCGACAGCGCGCCGAGGGTCCGGCCGTGGAAGCTGCCGGCGGTCGAGACCACCGTGCCGCGACCGTGCTGACGGCCGTAGAGCCGGACCAACTTCAGCGCGCATTCGTTGGCCTCGGCGCCGTCGTTGCAGAAGAACACCCGCGCGGTCGGATCGGCCAGCAGGCCGAGCAGCTTCTCGGCCAGCTCGACGCCGGGCTGATGGATGAACAGGTTGGAGGTGTGCGCCAGCCGGGCCACCTGGATGGTCACCGCCTGCACCAGCGCCGGATGGGCGTGGCCGAGCGCGGACACCGCGATGCCGGCGATGAAGTCCAGGTACTCGGTGCCGTCGACATCGGTCACCCTCACCCCGGAGCCGCTGGCCAGGGCGATCGGCGGGGTGCCGTAGGTGTCCATCATGGCCGCCGCCCAGCGCTTGCGCAGCACCTCGTTGCCGCTCATCGGGCAGCCCCGCCGGCGGGCGGAGTTGCGGCGTCGTCGGGCAAGACCATGGTGCCGATCCCCTCGCTGGTGAAGATTTCCAGTAGCAGTGCGTGCAGCTCGCGGCCGTCCAGCACGGTGGCCCGGGGCACCCCGGAGCGCACCGCGCGCAGGCAGGCCTCCATCTTCGGCACCATGCCGGCCGCCAGGGTGGGCAGCAGGGCGGCCAGCTCGGCCGCCGTCACCTCGGCGATCACCTCGGAGGTGTCCGGCCAGGCGGCGTACAGCCCCGGCACGTCGGTGAGCACGATGAGCTTCTCGGCGCCGACGGCGGCCGCCAGCGCGGCCGCCGCGGTGTCGGCGTTGACGTTGTAGGACAGCCCGTCCCGGCCCCGGGCCACCGTCGCGACCACCGGGATCCGGCCGGCCTGCAGCAACGCGGTCACCGCGCTCGGATCCACCTCGACCACGTCGCCCACCTGGCCGATGTCGACCGGCTGGCCGTCCACCACCGCCGGCCGCCGCTCGGCGGTGAACAGGCCACCGTCCTCGCCGGACAGCCCGACCGCGAACGGCCCGTGGTCGTTGATCAGGTTCACCACGTCACCGTTCACCTGACCGACCAGCACCATCCGGACCACCCGCATGGCCTCCGGCGTGGTGACCCGCAGGCCGGCGCGGAACTCGCTCTCGATGCCGAGCCGGTTCAGGTGCTCGGTGATCTGCGGGCCGCCGCCGTGCACCACCACCGGCCGCAGGCCGGCATAGCGCAGGAAGATGATGTCCTCGGCGAAGGAGCGGCGCAGCCGATCCGAGAGCATCGCGTTGCCGCCGTATTTGATGACCACCACCTTGCCGTGGAACCTGGCCAGCCAGGGCAGCGCGTCGATCAGGGTGGCGGCCTTCTCCCCCGCCAGCGACAGCCGCTCGGCCAACGTACTCGGGGTGCCGGGGCTGCTCGGGGCGCTGGCGCTGCTCGGGGTAGCGGGGCTGCTCGCGCCGAGCCGCGCGGCCGTCACGGGGCCACGCCGTTGGCCGGCAGGCCGGCGGTTTCGGACAGGCCCAGCATCAGGTTGGCGTTCTGCACGGCCTGGCCGGCCGCGCCCTTGCCCAGGTTGTCGATGGCGCTGGTCACGATCACCCGGCCGGAGCTGGTGTCGACACCCGCCTGCAGGTGTACCGAGTTGGAGCCGAGGGTGGCCGCGGTGTGCGGCTGCCGGCCGGCCGGCAGCAGGTGCACGAACGGCTCGTCCCGGTATGCCTGGAACAGCACCTCCCGGACGTCCTGCTCGGTCACCCCGGCAGTGGCCGGCAGCGCGGTCACGGTGGCCAGGATGCCGCGCGGCATCGGCGCCAACACCGGGGTCAGCGACAGCGTCCGGGCGCCGCTGGCCTGCAGGATCTCCGGCACGTGCTGGTGGCAACCCACCTTGTAGGGCGACAGGTCGGAGATCACCTCGGCGGCCAGCAGGTGTGTCTTCGCCTCGCGGCCGGCGCCGGACGTGCCGGAGGCGGCGACCGCCACGACGTCCTCGGCCGACACTAGGTCGGCGGCGATCAGCGGCGCCAGCGCGGTGATGACGGCCACCGCGTAGCAGCCGGTGTTGGCAACCCGCTGGCTGGCCGCGATCCGGCCGCGCTGGCCGGGCAGCTCGGGCAGCCCGTAGGTCCAGCTGCCGGCATACGGCATTGCGTAGTAGCGCTGCCAGGCGTCGGCGTCGCGCAGCCGGAAGTCGGCGCCGAGATCGACTACCTTCACTCGCTCCGGCAGTTCGGCGACCAGCGCCGGAGAGGCGCCGTGGGGCAGCGCAACGAACACCAGCTCGGCGGCGGCCAGCACCTCGGGCGTGGTTTCGGACAGCCTGAGCTCGCCGTAGCTGACCAGCTGCGGGTGCAGCTCGGTCAGCAGCTGGCCGGCGTTGCGGTGGGCGGCCGCGGCGACCACCTCCATGCTGGGGTGGCCGGCGAGCAGCCGAAGCAGCTCGCCGCCCGCGTAGCCACTGGCGCCGGCGACCGCGACGGGAATTCCCATGCGGTTGATTATGCATCATTGCGGAAGTTGATGCAGCATCCGAGGGGTACCAAATTCTGATATCGGCCGAATCAGCCCCGTATTCGTGCACCGAACCGGTCGGCGGCCACGGCGACGGCGGCATCGCGGGCCGCCGTGGCCTCCTCCACGGTGAGCGTCCGGCCGGCGGCCCGGAAGCGCAGCGCGAAGGCCAAGGACTTCAAGCCGGGGCCGAGCCGCTCGGGATCGGCGTAGACGTCGAAGAGCCGAGCCGACTCCAGCAGCTCGCCGGCACCGTCCACCACCGCGGCCTGGACGGCGGCGGCTGGGACGGCCGCGGCGACCACCAGCGCCAGGTCGAGCAGCACCGGCGGCAGGTTGGCCAGCGCCGGTGCCTGCGCCGGGGCCGGCACGGCGAAGGCGTCCAGGTCCAGTTCCATCGCGCAGGTTCGGTCCGGCAGTCCCAGGTTGGCGATCAGCCGTGGGTGCAGCTCGCCGGCGAAGCCGATCGTCGCGCCGGCCAGTAGCAGCTCGGCACACCGGCCGGGATGCCAGGGCGGCACGTCGGCCTTGCGAACCACCAGTTCGGCTCGGGCGGCCCGGGCCACGATGTGCGCCGCCTCGATCGTGTCGGCCCAGTTGCCGGGCCGTCCGGCTCCCCACCAGCCGGGCAGCTCGAAGTCACCGGCCAACACCACGGCAAGGTGCCGGGGCTGAGCTGGCACGGCGGCCACGAGCTCGGCGAGCTCGGCGTCACTGGGCCGGTGCTCGACGCCCGGCTGCGGCGGCCGGCCGGCCGGGGGGGAAGGCTGGTACACCAGGCCCATCTCGAAGACGGCCAGCTCCCGGCTGCCGCGGCCCAGATTACGGGCGAGGTTGTTGAGCAGGCCCGGCAGCAACGAGGTACGCAGCTCCGACTCGGCCTCTGAGAGCGGGTTGGCCAGCACCAGCGCCTGCCGGCGCGGATCGTCGGCCGGCAGCCCGAAGACGTCATGCATCGCCGGCGAGACGAACGGGTAGTTGATCACCTCGGTGTAGCCGGCGTAGGCCAGCGCCTGCGAGACCTGGCGGCGCAGCCGCTGCTCGTCCGTCCAGCCGGCGCCGGACGGTGCCCGCAGTTGGACCGACGGCACCCGGTCGTAGCCCTCGAGCCGGATCACCTCCTCGATCAGGTCGGCCGGATCGAGGAGGTCCGGGCGCCAGGACGGTGGCACCACGGTGAACATCGCGGCGTCGGCGGTGACCGTGCAGCCGACCTGCTCCAACCGGTGCCGGACCGCCTCGGCCGGGATCGGCATGCCGGCCAGCTCGGCCGCTCGCTGGGCCGGCAGCTGGATCGATACCTCGGCCGGCCCGTCACCGACCACGGTGAAGCCGGCGGCCGGGACGGCGCCGCCGTGTTCGACCAGCAGGTCGACGCAGCGTTGCAGGGCCACCGCCGCGATCCCCGGGTCAACGCCGCGTTCGAACCGCTTGGCCGCCTCGGAGGGCAGCTTGTGCCGCCGCACGGCCCGGCTGATCCGGGCCGGGGTGAAGTACGCCGCCTCCAGCAGCACCTCGGTGGTCGCCTCGGAGATCTCGGTGGCCGCGCCACCCATCACCCCGGCCAGACCGATCGGGCCGCGGTCGTCGGTGATCACCAGGTCGTCCGGTTCCAGCGGCCGAACCACGCCGTCCAGGGTGGTCAGCTTCTCGCCGGGCTCGGCCGAGCGGACACCGAGCGGGCCCTGTAGCAGCGCCCGGTCGTAGCCGTGCAGCGGCTGGCCGGTCTCCAGCATCACGTAGTTGGTCACGTCGACCGCGAGCGAGATGGGCCGCATGCCGCAGGCCCGCAGCCGGTCGGCGATGAAGCCGGGCGTGCGGCTGGCCGGGTCCAGGCCGGCCACCGCGCGCAGCGAGAACCGCGGGCAGCCGGCCGGGTCCGCCACCGTCGCCGGGTGGCCGGCGCTGTCCGGCGCCGGGCCGGCTGCCGTCACGTCATGGAACGGCACGGCCAGCGCCGCCGCCGCCTCCCGTGCCAGCCCGCGCACCGACAGGCAGTACGACCGGTCCGGGGTGATCGCGATGTCCAGCACCGCGTCGCGCATGCCGAGCCGGGTCAGCGCGTCCTCGCCCGGCTCGGCGCCGCCCGGCGGCAGCACCAGGATGCCGGTGTGGTCATCGCCCAGGCCCAGTTCGCGGGCCGAGCAGATCATTCCGTCGGAGACCCGGCCGTAGGTCTGGCGTGCCGTGATCGGGAACGGCCCGGGCAGCACGGCACCGGGCAGCGCCACCACCACCAGGTCGCCCTCGCCGAAGTTGCGCGCGCCACAGACGATGCCGCGCGGCTGCGGCTCACCGACCTCGACCAGGCAGTACCGGATCGGCTTCTTGAACTCGGCCAGGTCCTCGATGGACAGCACCTGGCCGACCACCAGCGGCCCGCTGATGCCGTCGGCCGGCGAGTCGACCCGCTCCACCTCCAGGCCCACCCGGATCAGCGCCTCGCCGAGCTCGCGGGCGGACAGGCCGGCCGGCAGCTCGACGTGCTCGGCCAGCCAGGACACCGGCGCGCGCATCAGGCCTCCACCCCGAATGCCTGGCTGAACCGGACGTCGCCCTCGACGATGTCACGCATGTCGGCGGCATTGTTGCGGAACATCATGGTGCGCTCGATGCCCATGCCGAACGCGAAGCCGGAGTAGACGTCCGGATCGATGCCGCAGGCCCGCAACACCCGGGGGTTGACCATGCCGCAGCCACCCCATTCGATCCAGCCCTCGCTGTCGCAGGTGCGGCACGGCCGGTCCGGATTGCCCACCGACTCGCCTCGGCAGACGAAGCAGAGCAGGTCCGGTTCGGCGCTGGGCTCGGTGAACGGGAAGTAGGACGGCCGGAGCCGGGTGACGATGCCCGGGCCGAAGAACGCCTGGGCCATGTGGTCCAGGGTGCCCTTCAGGTGTGCCATGGTGATGCCCTTGTCCACCACCAGCCCCTCGACCTGGTGGAACACCGGCGAGTGGGTGGCGTCCGGCTCGTCGGTGCGGAACACCTTGCCGGGGCAGATGATGTAGATCGGCGGGGTACGGGTCAGCATCACCCGCGCCTGCACCGGCGAGGTATGGGTGCGCAGTACCAGCCCGCTGTCCGGCGAGCCGTCCGCGGCACGGACGAAGAAGGTGTCCATCAGGGTGCGGGTCGGGTGGTCCACCCCGATGTTGAGCGCGTCGAAGTTGAACCACTCCGCCTCTACCTCGGGACCCTCGGCCACTTCCCAGCCCATCGCCGTGAACACGTCGCCGACCAGCTCCATGGTGGTGGTCAACGGGTGCCGGGCGCCGGTCAGCCGGCGGTCCCAGGGCAGCGTGACGTCGACCGACTCGGCGACCAGCACCTCGGCGTCCCGGGCCGCTTCCAACTCCGCCAGCCGGCTCGCGTGTGCCTGCCGGGCCTCGGCGCGGGCGGCGTTGATCCGCTTGCCGGCCTCGGCCCGGGCAGCCGGTGGCAACGCGCCGATCTCCCGGTTGGCCAGCGCCAGTGGGGACCGATCGCCCAGGTGCGCGGTGTGCGCGGCGCGCAACGCGGTCAGGTCCTCGGCGCTGGTAAAGGCCAGCACGGCCGCCTCGACTCCGGCCCGCAGCGCGTCCGGCGACAACGCGGCGACCTGCTTGGGGTCATAGGAGGTGTTGGCGCCAGACATGCGGGCCCTTCATCGCTCGAAACGTCGGGAGGCCGGCAACGACCGCGCCGGGATCTCAAGTCTAGGAGAGCCGCCCAGCGGGTTTGCCGGGCAGCCGCTGGGCCCGGGCCGAGCTGTACAGGCAGATCGCGGCCGCCGCCGCCAGGTTCAGGCTCTCCGCCCGCCCGTAGATGGGGACCCGCACCTGGTAGGCCGCGGCCTCGGTGACCGAGCGCGGCAGCCCATGCGCCTCGTTGCCGAACAGCCAGACGGTCGGCTTGGCCAACACGCCCCGGTCGATCAGGTCGTTCAGCTCGCTGGCACCGGAGCCGGTGGCGGCCAGCGACGAGAGGCCGGCCGCGTCCGTGTGGCGCAGCAGGTCCTCGGCAGCACATTGCAGGACCGGCAGGTGGAACAGGCTGCCCGCGGTCGCGCGCACCACCTTTCCGTTGTACGGATCCACACCCGCGTCGTGGATGACGGCGTCGGCGCCGGCGGCATCGGCGGTCCGGATGATGGCGCCGAAGTTGCCGGGCTCGTTCGGCTCCACCAGGGCCACGAGCAGCCTCGGCGCGCTGGCGAGCAGCTCCTTCGCGGTCGGCTGCGCCAGCCGGCACACCGCCACGAGTCCCTGGGGCGTCACCGTCTCGGACAGGGTCGCCGCATCGCGGGACGAGATCTCCGCCGCGTCGGCGGCCAGTTCCGGATGCCGCCGCATCGCCTCGGCGGTGGCGAAGAGTTCGAGCACGGCATCGGCGGCCAGCGCCTCCCGGACCGCCTGGGCGCCCTCGGCAAGGAAACGCCCGGTCTCGCGACGCTCCTTGCGGCTGGTGAGCCGCCGAGCCGCCGCGAGCCGGGCGTTGGACGAGCTGAGCAGCTCAGGCAGCCGGGCTCTGGGCCGATGCGCCGCCGATGCCCTCGGCCTGCACCGCCTGCTTGGCCACCGCGACCAGCGCGGCGAAGGCCGCTGGGTCGGTGACGGCCAGGTCAGCCAGCACCTTGCGGTCGGCCTGCACGCCGGCCAGCCGCAGCCCCTGGATGAACCGGTTGTAGGTCATGTCGTTGGCGCGGGCCGCCGCATTGATCCGGGTGATCCACAGCTGCCGGAAATCGCCCTTGCGCGCCTTGCGGTCACGGTAGGAGTAGGTGGCCGAGTGCAGCAGCTGCTCCTTGGCCTTGCGGTACAGCCGGGACCGCTGGCCCCGGTAGCCGCTGGCGGATTCGAGGGCGGTCCGGCGCTTCTTCTGGGCGTTGATCGCCCGCTTGACGCGTGCCACGTGATATGTCCTTGCTCTCGGGCCGGCGACGCAGCGCTGCGTCCCCCGGCGGGCTTAGGCGGAAGGTGTCAGCGGCCGAGCATCCGCTTGACGCGCGGGGCGTCGGCTGCGGACAGCTGCTCGGTGCCGGTCAGCCGGCGGGTCAGGGTGGAGGACTTGCGCTCCAGCAGGTGCCGCTTGCCGGCCCGTTCGGTGAGCAGCTTGCCGCTGCCGGTCACCTTGACGCGCTTCTTCATCCCGGAGTGGGTCTTGTTCTTGGGCATGTCTTCTCTTCTCGGTGTTAATCAGTGGGCATTCCTCGGCCCGGCCGGTGCTGTTCACCGGCCGTGGACCGCGTTACGCCTCAGGTCTGCGGAACCGGTTCGGGGGCAGTTCTGGCCGGCCGGGATGCCTTGGCCGAGCGGTGCGGGGCTACGACCATGACCATGTTGCGGCCGTCCTGCTTGGGCGAGGATTCCACGAAGCCGAGTTCGGTGATGTCCTCGGCCAGCCGTTGCAGCAGCCGGAACCCGAGTTCTGGTCGGGACTGCTCGCGGCCGCGGAACATGATCGTGATCTTGACCTTGTCACCCTGCCGCAGGAACCGCTCGACGTGACCCTTCTTGGTCTCGTAGTCGTGCGGATCGATCTTGGGGCGGAGCTTCATCTCCTTGATCACGGTCAGTGCCTGGTTCCGCCTGGCCTCGCGTGCCTTCTGCGCGCTCTCGTACTTGAACTTGCCGTAGTCCATGAGCTTGCAGACGGGTGGGCGGGCCATTGGAGCTACCTCGACCAGGTCGAGGTCGGCTTCGGCGGCCAGTTCCAGGGCCTTGCCGATCGGGACGATGCCGACCTGTTCGCCTTCGGGCCCGACAAGGCGGACCTCGGGGACGCGGATCCGGTCGTTGATCCGGGGTTCAGAACTGATGGGGCCTCCTAGGTTGCTTCTACGATGCAACCGATGCATTGAGAGGCCGGGATGATTCGGCGATCCTGCGCGGTCGGCCCGGCCGAGGCCGGACGCGATGCGCCGAGGCACCGCCGGGTGGCGGTGCGGGACCGGTTACCCGGCTGCCTGGTGGAAACTCGGCGGCTCGGGTGGGAAACATCGAGGCTTCCGCTTGCTTGTCCGCACTGGGTCAACCAGCACCAGTCAAATCAGCGCTAGGAATCAACCAGTACCAGGAGTCACCAGTGCGGACAGGTCGCTGCGTCGAGGATATCAGCGTGCGGCAAGCTTCCCAAACCCGATGGCTGACAGTCTCGATTACGCCGGGTAGCCGCGCTACCAGGGTGGTTCGGGGCCGGTCCTGGTCCCGTCGGGTCGGGTGCGGCCGCGCATTCAGTGGAGTAAATCGCGAGATTAAAGCAGTTGATTTTGAAAAACGCCCCACGACACGCTGGAGGTTCGCTTACGCTCAGTAACACGCGCGGGGGTGCGTCGGTAACTAGAACAGGACTTTCTCGTGACTCACCGTGTGCATTCACGCCACGCCGCTGCCCTCCTCCCGCTGCGCCGCCGGCTCGTGGCCGGCCTGACCAGCCATCGCCGCCGGCTCGCGGTGCTTCCGGCGGCCGCGCTGCTGGCCGGGACCGGATTCGGCCTGGCGGCCGCCACCCCCGCCGCGGCGGCCACCCTCACCGGCCACAACCCGGTCGGCCGGCTGGACGCCGCCCTGGACGCCGGCCAGTCCCGGATCGGCATCTCCGGCTGGGCCGCCGACCCGGATGCGCCGAGCCAGCCACTGACCATTCTGTTGACCGTGGACGGCGCCCCGGCCGGGTACGTGGTGACCAACGTGCCCCGCCCGGACGTCACCGCCGCCACCGGTGCCGGTCCGCAGACCGGATTCACTGGCAACCTGCTGGTCCCGGCCGGTAGCCATCAGGTATGCACGGCCGCCCGCAACGTCGGCGACGGCGTGTCGGTCTGGCTGGGTTGCTTGACCGCGACGGTGGCCGGCCTGCCGGCCGACCAGGCCGTGCACAACCCGATCGGTTACCTCGACTCGGCGGCCGCGCCGAGCCCCACCAGCACCACGGTGGCGGTCCAGGGCTGGGCGATCGACCCGGACGCGCCGACCCAGCCGCTGAGCATCACCGCCACCGTCGACGGCCGGGTGGCCGCGCTGACCGACCTGGTCGCGGTGGCCCGGCCGGACGTGGCGGCCGCCCAGCAGAGCGGGCCGAACCAGGGCTTCGGGTTCAACACCGTGATCGCCGTCAACGGCCTGCACACGCTGTGTGTGAACGCGGCGAACCTCGGCGCCGGCGCGCCCGTTCAGATCCGCTGCGCCAGCGTCCGGATCGGGCCGCCGCCACTCACCCCCGCCCAGATCGCTGCCCACTCACCGGCCGGCGCGCTGGAGGCAGCCGGCGCGCTGAGCGCCAACAGCATGCGGGTACGTGGCTGGGCCAGTGACCCGGACGACCTGAATGCGGCGCTGAGCGTGCAGGCGTTCGTCGACGGCATCGCGCACACCCCGGTGCAGGCCAACCTGCCCCGGCCGGATCTGGCCGACAACACCAAGGCTGGTCCCAACCCCGGCTACTCCTTCGTGATGTCGGTGCCGACCGGGGCGCACAACGTCTGCCTGTGGGCGACGAACATCGGGATCGGCGCGAACCGGCTGCTCGGCTGCCTGACCCTGTCCACCCCGGCGCAAGCGGTGCCGACCGGGCCGGCGCCGGCGCCGACCCCGGTGAACCTGGCGATCGTGGCCACGGCGAAGAAGTTCCTGGGCTTCCCCTACGTCTGGGGCGCGGAGGATCCGAAGGTCGGCTTCGACTGTTCCGGGCTGGCCCAGTACAGCTACCGAAGCGCCGGGCTGAGCATCCCGCGGGTGTCGCAGGCGCAGTTCAGCGCGGCCCAGCTCATCCCGGCCAGCCGGGCGGTGCCGGGTGACCTCGTCTTCTACCACGACAGCCACGGCTCGGTGTACCACGTCGGTATCTACGTCTCCCCCGGCGTCACCTATGCCGCGGTGGACCCGGCCAACGGCGTGCGGCTGCAGCAGATATGGGATGCCAGCGCCACCTATGGCAGCTATACGCACGGTTAGCTTGCGAGATCGGGCTCGGGCTCGGCTCCGCTCGGCTCCGCGCCGAGCGGTCAGGTTCGGTTCAGCCGGCGGCTGGGCCGAGCGGTCAGGTCGGCTCAGCCGGCCGGCTGGCGGCGAACAGCCCCCGTAGGCCCCGCATCACCTCGACACTGCGCTCACCGTCGCCGCGCTGCACCGCGTAGAGCACCACCAACTCATCGCCGGGCAGCACCAGTCGGGCGAAACGTACCTTGTGCGGGAATTCCACTGCGGTGACCAGATCCCAGTCGACATGCCGGTAGCCGCCGAAGAAGGCACGGGTGTCCACGCCGGCCGCGTCCGCTCGCAGCCGCGGCCGGGTAGCGGACAGAATGCCGAGCGCTACCAGCAGGCCGGTGCCGCCGATGCCCACCTGGTCCGCGGCGTTGACCTGCACCCCACCGGTGGTGTGCGGCAGCAGCACCGCGCAGATCACGAACACCACCAGCACCACCGCGGCGGCCAGCGTGGCGAGCCGGGCCGATCGCACCGGCCGGGCCCGCACCGTCGTGCTGGTCGACATCGCGGTCACAGCCGGCACGCGTGGATGTCGGTGACCAGGATGGCGCGGGCGCCGATCTGCCACAGCTCGTCCATGATCCGGTTGGTGTCCCGGCGCGGCACCATCGCTCGCACCGCCGACCAGCCGGTGGTGCGCAGCGGCGACACCGTGGGCGATTCGAAGCCCGGCGTCACCGAGACCGCCTTCTCCACCAGCTCGTCGGCGATGTCGTAGTCCATCAACACGTACTGGCGGGCGATCAGCACGCCCTGCAGCCGGCGCAGCAACTGCTCGACGGCGGCCGCGGGCTCGCTGCCCCGGCGCCGGATCAGCGCCGCCTGGGAGTGGAACAGCGGCTCGCCGAAGGTGCGCAGCCCGGCCGAGCGCAGCGTGGTACCGGTCTCCACCACATCGGCGATGACATCGGCCAGGTCCAGCCGGACGGCGTTCTCGACCGCGCCGTCCAAGGTGATGATCTCGGCCTCGATCCCCCGTCCGGCCAGGTAGTGCCGCAGCAGGCCGGGATACGCGGTGGCGATACGGCAACCGGCCAGATCCGCGAGGCTCTTGCCGTCGCCCTCGGCCGCGGCGAACCGGAACGTCGACCCGGCGAAACCCAGCTGCAGGATCACCTCGGCCTTGGCGCCCGAGTCCAGCAGCAGATCCTCACCGGTGATGCCGAGGTCGAGCCGGCCGGAACCGACATAGATCGCGATATCGCGCGGCCGCAGGAAGAAGAACTCGGTGCCGTTCTCCGGATCCCGCAGCACCAGCTCCCGGCTGTCGCTGCGCTGCCGGTAGCCGGCCTCGCGCAGCATCGAGCTGGCCGGCTCGGCCAGCGAGCCCTTGTTCGGCACGGCAACCCGCAACAGCTCAGATGCGCTCACGTCAGCTCACAGGTACTGGTAGATGTCATCCAGGGTCAGCCCCTTGCCGAGCATCAGCACCTGAATCCGATAGAGCAGCTGGCTGATCTCCTCGGCGGTGCGGGCCGCCGACTCGTGCTCGGCGGCCATCCATGCCTCGGCGGCCTCCTCGACCACCTTCTTGCCCTGGGCATGAATCCCGTCGTCGAGCGCCGCCACCGTCGCCGAACCGGCCGGCCGGTCCGCCTTGCGCCGGGCCAGTTCGGCGAACAGCTCGTCGAAGGTCTTCATCACCGATGAGGGTACCGAGACCGGATGTGCCGGCCGGCCCTGCCGGCGCCGGGGGAAACCGCGACCGCGCTCCTGACCCGAGCCGACGGCTAACCGGCATCGATGATGGCCGCCACCGGGCCGCCACCGTCCGGGCCCTGATGGGCGGCCGACACCGAGACGAACACCGCCGGATCACCGGTCACGGCCGCGGCGACGCCGCCGACGCAGGCCTTGATCTGCCGGTGCCAGTGCACGTCCGAGTCGTCCAGCATGGCGTTGCGCCGGCCGCGCACCATGCCGTCCTGGCTCACCTCGCACTTGAGGAAGACGTTCACCAGCCGCCCGTCGAGGTCGGACGGGTGCGGCCGCTCGGGCAGTTGCAGGCCGGCATCCCGGATCGCGGCCCAGATGCCGTCGGCGTCCAGCGCGTCGGCCATCACCGAATGCCCGATCCGGTACCGGCCCCCGATGCCACGGGCGTTGCCGACCACCACCACCTGCGCCCGGTCCAGCTCGACCCCCGAGGAACAGGACGCGACCGAGCTGTACCGGCTCCGGTCGCGCATGATGTCGGCGTCGGACGGTGGCTCGATCTCGCCCAACGCGACCGCGATGCCCAGCGCCGTGCAGCCGTTGGAGACGTCCATCGAGTGCAGGGTGTCCTCGGTGAACACGTCGTGGCCGCGCCGCCTGGCGTCGGAGATGGTGTCGATGGTGAGCAGCGGGGTCTTGGTCTGCACGTAGTGCACGTCGGCGTCGGAGTCGATGCCGGCTCGGGCCTTGGCCTCGCGCACCGCGGCGGCGACCTTCGCCACCATCGCGGTACGGCCGATGTCCTCCGGCAGCAGCACCTCGCTCATCGCGAAGCCGACGGTCAGCCGAGGTTCGTCGGAGGCCGGGGCCGATGCCGGATCGATGGTGGCGAAGATGGTCGCGTGCGGCGAGATCACCCCGTCGGTGCCGCCGGACCAGACGATCGGGATCTGCTTGACCTGCTCGGCGCCGCGACTGCCCTTGGCGATGAGCACCTCGCGGAAGGCCCGGTCGGCGATGATCCGGGTGTAGTCGTTGACTCCCCCGTTGCCCTCGGTCTTGCCGATCACCGCGATCACCCGATCCGCCTCGAAGACGCCGTCCTCGATCAGCTTGGCGAACTCACTGGCGTCGGAGACGTGGTGCAGCGGAACCTTGCGTACCTCGATCGGATCGGGCAATTCGCTCTCCTCTTTCAGTTCGGTGGGTCTGCTTCGACAATGGTGCCGGTACGGCCGGCCAACGCCGCACCGAGGGCGGTCAGCGCGGTGATGGTGGCCGGCCGGCCGGTGCCGCGCACGAACCGGCAGGCCGCCGTCACCTTGGGCTGCATGCTGCCGGCCGCGAAGGCGCCGGCCTCGGCCAGCCTGGCCAGCTCCGAGACCGGCACCCGGCCCAGCGGATGCGCCTGCTCGGTGCCGAAGTCGGCCATCACGTGCCGCACGTCGGTGGCGATCACCAGCCGGTCGGCGTGCACGCTGGCCGCCAGCAGCGCCGCGGTCAGGTCCTTGTCGACCACCGCCTCCACGCCGCGGTAGCTGCGCGGGCCGTCCCGGACCACCGGAATGCCGCCGCCACCGGAGCACACCACCAGGTAGCCGGCGGCCAGCAGGGCCAGCGCGGCGGCCGAGTCCAGGCACTCGCGCGGCTCCGGTGAGGCCACCACCCGGCGCCAACCACGCTCACCCCGGTCCTGCCAGTGCTGACCGTGGCTGATCATCAAGGCCGCCTCATCGGCGGCCAGATAGCGGCCGATCGGCTTGCTGGGATGGGTGAAACCCGGATCGTCGGCATCCACCAGGGTGCGCGAGACCAGCGCCGCGGTGGCCACCGCCGAGCCGCGCGCGGCCAGTGCCCGGTCCAGCGCGTTCATGATCAGCAGGCCGATGGTGGCCTGGGTCTGCGCCCCGCACCAGTCCAGCGGCACCGGCGGCACGACGGCGGCGGCAAGCTCGTTCTTGACCAGCAGGTTGCCGACCTGCGGGCCGTTGCCGTGCGTGAGCAGCACCTGATGGCCCGCGCTGACCAGTTCGGCGATCGGCTCGGCTGCCGCGTTGATCGCGGCTTCCTGGTCGGCCGGCCGGGCCGAGCCGTCCGGTGCGGTCATGGCGTTGCCGCCGAGGGCGATGACCACCCGCACTAGGAGGCTCCTCGCTGTTCGGCCTCCACCTCGTCCAGCCAGGCCCGGATGCTCGCGCCGTGCTGGTCCAGCGTCGGCGGGGCCAGATGCTCGGCGCGGCCATCGTCGTCGTAGCGGATCGGCGGCCCGGGCAGCCGCAGGGTGCCGAGCGTCGAGTGCTCGACCGACACCAGCAGCCCCTGCGACCGGGTCTGCTCCCAGCCGTAGACCTCATCCAGCGAACGGACCTGACCGGCCGGGATGCCGAGCTCGGCGAGCCGGCCCATCAGTTCCGCGCGCCGGAAACTGCCGAAGGCGGCGTCCACCGCGGCCACCACCGCGTCCTTGTCGGCCACCCGGTCGGCGTTGCGCTGCCACCGCGGCCGGTCGATGCCGAACTCGGCGGCGAACGCCGACCACAGCCGGTCGCTGCCGACCGCGATCTGCACCATGCCGTCGGCGGCGTGGAACAGCCCGTACGGGCAGATCGACGGATGATGCGCGCCGGCGGTGCCGGGCACCTCGCCGGCCAGGGTGTACCGGGTGCCCTGGAAGGCATGCACCCCCACCATGCCGGCCAGCAGCGAGGTGCGTACCACCTTCCCCCGACCGGTCCGGTTGCGCTCGTGCAGCGCGGCGACCGCGCCGAAGGCGCCGTACATGCCGGCCAGCAGGTCGGCGATCGGGGCACCGACCTTGGTCGGCTCGTCCGGTCGGTTGCCGGTCAGCGACATCAGGCCGCCCTCGCCCTGCGCGATCTGGTCGTAGCCGGGCCGGCCGCCCTCCGGCCCGTCGTGGCCGAAGCCGGTGATGGACAGGATCACCAGTCGCGGATTGAGCTCCTGCAACTGGGGCATGGAGAAGCCCAGCCGATCCAGCACGCCGGTGCGGAAGTTCTCGACCAGCACATCGGCCTGCCGGACCAGCCTGGTCAGCAGCTGCCGGCCGTCCTCGCTCTTCAGGTCGAGCGCGATGGACTCCTTGTTGCGGTTGCAGGACATGAAGTAACTGGACTCGCGCTCGCCGGCTTGCGGATAGAGGAACGGCGGCCCCCAGCCGCGGGTGTCGTCACCGGAGCCGGGCACCTCCACCTTGATCACCCGAGCACCCTGATCACCGAGCATCATGGCCGCGTGCGGGCCGGCCAGCGCCCGGCACAGATCGAGCACCAGCACGCCGGCCAGCGGGCCGCCGGTGCTCACCCGGTCGGCACCGGGAATTCGACGGCGGCGGTCAACTCACCGTCCAGCACGACCACCGCGGCTCCGGTCAGCTCGGCGCACTCACCGACCAGCCGGACGCTGACCAGGCCGGTCCGGCGGGACACCTGCAGCCCGGTCAGCCGGTCGATGCCCAACCGCTCGGCCCAGAACGGAGCCAGCACGGTGTGCGCGCTGCCGGTCACCGGATCCTCCGCAATGCCGACCGACGGTGGGAAGAACCGGGATACGAAGTCGGCCTGTTCGACGTCGGAGGCGGCGGTGACGATCACGCCGCGTACCGGATAGCGCGCGATGGCCGCCAGATCCGGCTGCAGCCGGCGGACCGCTCCCGCGTCGGCGAGCTCCACCAGGTAGTCCCCACCACCCTCGCCGACCCAGACCGGCTCGGCGCCGCCGAGCGCGTCCACCAATCCGTCCGGCGGGGTGATCTGCTTGGCCGGCTGGGCCGGGAACTCGAGCGTCACCACGCCGGACGACTCCTGCCGCGCGGTGAGCACGCCGGACCGGGTGCGGAACCGGATCGGCCCGATGACGCCGTCGTCGAACAGGCAGCGGGAACTGGCCAGGGTGGCGTGCCCGCACAGTTCGAGTTCCACGCTGGCGGTGAACCAGCGCAACCGGAAGTCGACGTCCGGGCCGTCGGCCGGGAACACGAACCCGGTGGCCGGCGTGTTGATCTCGGCCGCCATCCGCTGGCACCAGCTCTCGTCCGGCAGCTGGTCGGGAGCCCGGTCGTCCAGCCGGATCACCGCCGCCGGATTGCCGGCGAAGGCACGGTCGGTGAAGGCGTCCACGATGCGCAGTCTGGTCACGTCGATCAGCCTAGGAGATCGAGGTAGTCGTACTCGCTGGCCGGCGCGCCACCGGACAACCGCGGGTAGCCGGGGCCGCGGTCGAAGAACGGCGCACGGCCGCTGCGTTCGGCCCGCAGCTGGGCCCGCCGGCGGTCGGTGCCGGCCTGATCGAGCCGCAAGCCGTCCGGCTGGCTGGCCTCGCCAGCCTCGCCAGCTTCGCCGACAAGCAGCACCCCGTAGTCGTCGGCCGCCGCCCGCGCCGAGACCTTGCACCAGCGCACGTCGCGCAGCACCGCCGCCGGATCCCGGTCCAGCGGATCGCCCCAGCCCCCGCCACCGGTGGTCCGGATCCTGATCACCTCGCCGGCCGCCACGAACTCCGCGTCGGCCAGCGCGTCCACCGCTCGCTCGCGCGGACCGCCGGGATCGATGGTGACCTCGAACGGCCGGCCGGCCCGGCCGCCACGCACCCCCCAGCAGGCCAGGATGGATCGGTCGGCGATGGACATGAAGTGCGCGTCGGCGAGCATCCGGATGTGCTTGTCGTAGCCGAGGCCACCGCGGTGCTGCCCCGGCCCGCCGGAGTCCATCGCCAGGCCCAGCCGCTCGATCCGGAACGGGAACCGGGCCTCGGTGAACTCGGTCGGCAGGTTGCGCGAGTCCGGCACCACGTGGATGGTGTCCTCGCCGTCGGCGTAGTACCGACCACCCGAGCCACCGCCGAGCACCTCGCGCATCAGGTACGGGTTGCCCTCGGAGTCGGTTCCGTACACGCCGGTGTAGCGGATGGTTTCCTGGTCGGCCGGCATCCGGCCCTCGACCGCCTTGGCCAGCACCCCGGCGAGCACCCCGAGCAACCGCAGGATGACGAACGTCCGCGCGTTGGTCGGGGCCGGGAAGATCGGGGTGAGCAGGGTGCCCGGCGGCGGGAAGCGCATCTCGATCAGCGGCACCACGCCCTCGTTCACGTCGAGTTCGGCCATCCGCTCCGGGCTGTCGGCCAGGTTGCGCAGGATCGGTGCCAGCCACTTCTTCAGGAAGTTGCCGTCGGCGTAGTCGGCACAGTGGTTGATCGGGCCCCTGGCCTGCGGCGCGGTGCCGGTGAAATCCAGGATCAGCCGCTCCCCGTCCGGGTCCTGGGCGTCGGTGCGGGTCAGGGTGATCCGCTGGGTGTGCAGCTTGGGTTCGTCCACCCCGTCGTGCTCGGCGTAGTCCTCCCAGGTCCAGCTGCCGACCGGGATCTTGGTCAGGATCTCGCGCCGGTAGGTCTCGGTGGTGCGGTCCACGATCTGGTCGAAGCAGGCCTCCACGGTGTCGCGGCCGTATCGGGCGAACAGCTCGGCCAGCCGGCGCGAACCCATCAGGCAGGCCGAGCACTCGGCGTCCAGGTCGGCGGCCAACGACTCGGGCATCCGGGAGTTGCGGGTCATGATCCGCAGCGCCGCCCGGTTCGGCACGCCCTGCTCCCAGAGCTTGATCGGCGGCACCATCAGGCCCTCCTCGAACACGCTGGTGGCATGGCTGGGCATCGAACCCGGCACCGCGCCACCGATGTCGTCGTGATGGCCGAACGCCTGCACGAACCCGACCACCCGCGATCCGTCGCTGGAATCGCAGAAGACCGGAACCGTCACGCACAGGTCCGGCAGGTGGCCGATGCCGCCCTCGGACAGGTAGACGTCGTTGTGGAAGAACACATCGCCGGGACGCATCTGCTCGATCGGGAAGTCGCGGGCGACCGGATGCACCAGGGCGGAGTAGCTGCGGCCGGTGAGCTTGCGCAGCAGCCGGTCGTGGATGCCGGCCCGGAAGTCGTGCGCGTCCCGGATCATCGGCGAGCGGGAGGTACGCGCGATGGCGGTCTCCACCTCCCTCTCCACCGAGGCCAGGCTGCCCTGCACGATCTCCAGCACGATCGGGTCGACGTTCAGCCCCCGGTCGGGTGTCAGCGAGGTCATCGCGCGCCCTTCGTGACGAGCAGGTTGCCATAGCGGTCCAGCACGGCGCGAAATCCGGGGTGGATGGGCACCGTCGAGCCGAACTCCTCGATCACCGCCGGCCCGCTCACGGTGTCACCCGGGCTCAGTTTGGTCCGGTCGTACAAGGTGGTTCGCTGGTAGCGCTGACCGTCGAAGCAGACGTCCCGCAAGCCCGTCTCGGCCGGCTCGGCGACGTCCGGGTACTCGCTGAGCCGAGGCCGTTGGATGGGCCCGATGCCGGTCACCCGCAGGTTCACCCACTCCACCCGCTGGCTGGGGTCGTGGGCGAAGGAATAGCCGTACAGGTCGTGATGCGCCCGGTGGAACTCGGCCGCCACCGCATCCAGCGCGCTCCGGCTCAGCGGGCCGGCCGGCATCGACACCCGTACCTCGTAGGCCTGGCCGAAGTAGCGCAGGTCGGCGGTCCGGACGAACCGCTGCTCGCCGGTGCCGAACCCTTCCCGAGCCAGCGCGTCGCGGGCCTGGTCGGTCAGCTGATCGACGATCCGGACGACTGTCTCGATTTCGAGCGAGTCGTGCTGGGCGACGCAGGTCTGCACGTAGTCGTTGCGGACATCCACCGTGAGCAGCCCGAATGCCGAGACGTTGCCAGGGTTGGGTGGCACCAATACCCGGCGCAGGCTGAGGATGTCGATCAGCCGGCAGAGCAGCAGCGAGCCCGAGCCACCGAAGGTGGTCAGGGTGAACTCGCGAACATCGAGGCCGCGCTGCACGGTGACCTGGCGCAGCGCGTTCGCCTGGTTCCACGCCGAGATCTCCAGCACACCGGTGGCACAGGCAATCGGGTCGAGGCCGAGCTTGCCGGCCAGTTGGCGCAACCCGGACCGGGCGGCCTCGACGTCCAGCGGGATCTCCCCGCCCAGCAGGTGCGGCGGGATCCGGCCGAGCGCCGCATGCGCGTCGGTGACGGTGACCTCGGTGCCACCTTGGGAGTAGCAGAGCGGTCCGGGGTCGGCGCCGGCCGACTTGGGACCGACCTTGAGCGCGCCCTCGGCCGAGATCCAGGCGATCGAGCCGCCACCGGCGCCGACCGTGACCACGTCGATCATCGGGATCTTGGACGGGTACTGGCCCACGCTGCCCTCCGTGGTCAGCGCCGGCTGACCGCCCAGCACCACGGCCACGTCGGTGGAGGTGCCGCCGCCGTCGCAGGTGAGCACCCGGTCATAGCCGGCGTGACCGGCGATCAGCGCCGCGCCGAGCGCGCCGGCCGCCGGGCCGGAGAGCACCGTGCTGATCGGCTGGTGCATCACCTCTTCGGCCGAGAGCACCCCGCCGTTGGACTTCATCACGTAGAACGGGATCTTGGGCTCTGCTTCGCCGCGGAGCTGGTCGAGCCGGCGACGGATGGCGCGCACGTAGCCGGCCACCTTCGGCTTGACCGCGGCGTCGACCAGGGTGGTCATGGACCGCTCGTACTCGCGGTACTCGCGCAGCACCTCGGCGGAGATGGAGACGACCGCCTCGGGGTGTTCACGACGCAGGATGTCGCGCATCCGCCGCTCGTGGTCGGGGTTGGCATAGGAGTGCAGCAGGCAGACGCCGATCGTGTTGATGCCCTGGCCCCTGAACCAGCGGGCGATCTTCGCGGCTTGCTCCTCGTCGAACGGCCGTACCTCGGCGCCGGTGTGGTCCAGCCGGCCGTTGACGGCCTTGACCCGGTCCACCGGGACGATCCGGTCCGGCTTGACCCAGAAGTAGCTGTTGCCGTAGCCGTCCGGCACCGACTGCCGGGCGATCTCCAGGATGAACTCGTACCCCTCGGTGGTGATGAAGCCGAGCTCCCCGACCTTGCCCTCGAGCAGCTGGTTGGTGGCCACCGTGGTGCCGTGGCTGACCGCGGCGATCGCCTGGCCGTGCTCGGCTTCGGGCAGCCCAAGCTGGTTCAGCACCTTGCGGATGGCGTTGAGGAAGCCCTCGGCCGGGTCGCCGGGCGTGGAGGCGGTCTTGGTGCTGACCACCCGGCCGGTGACCGAGTCGAAGGCCACCACGTCGGTGAACGTGCCGCCGGTGTCGATGCCGACCCGAATGCTGCCGCTGGTCAGCGGGGGCAGCGCTGAGGAGGTGAGCACGAAGCCCTATTCAACTGGCAGATTCCGCCAGTTGCTTGGGCAGAAAACGCCGTATAAAAGCGAACCGGGTTGGCACGTGACCGCATCGGCACCGCAGGCCGGCGACACGGCAAGGCCATCCAACAAGTTCGTTTGCGCAGCCACCGTCGAGCCGCCATGATGATCCAACTGCGGTGTGCCACCCCGGGCTGATCGGCTCGGGATCCGACGCCAAGAAGGCTGCGTCAATGAGCATTGTCGGCTGGTTCAGCCCGCGCGCTGAACCGCTGGCGCCCGGGCCGGTGTGCTAGCGCGCCATGAAGACGCCGTCGGCGGTACCGGTTGGATCCCAGCTTGACGGCACCTTCCTGCCGGTCCCGGAGCTGCCCCGCGGTGGCCTGGTGGTGCACGGTTTCGGTGAGCACTGGAACGTCACCACCCAGACCGGCGCCCTCGCGGTTTCGGTGCCGATCGCCACCAGCCCCGGCCGCGGCGCCAGCAGCGCGCCGCTGAGCCTCAACTACGGCAGTGGCCGTTCGGCCTTCGGCTACGGCTGGGGACTTTCGGTCCCGTCCGTCACCCGTCGGGGCACCAAGCGGCTGCCGACCTACACCGACGCCGACGTCTACGGCGTGTCCGGACTGGACGACCTGGTCGAGGCCCTGCAGCCCGACGGAGGCGGCGGCTGGCAGCCGGTGGAGCATCCGGAGACCATCGACGGCGCGGCCCACACGGTGCGGCGGTTCCGTCCGCGCACCGACGACACCCGCACCCGCATCGAACGCTGCACGCCGGTCGGTGGCGGCGTCGGGTTCTGGCGCACCACCGACGCCGGCAACGTCACGCGGCTGTTCGGACGCTCGCCGGACTCGCGGATCGCCGATCCGGCAGACCCGTCCGGCCATCGGGTGAGCGAGTGGCTGCTCGACGAGGTGCGCGACGACCTCGGCAACGTGGCGGTGTATGAGTACAAGCACGAGGACACCGCGAACGTCACACCGCAACCCGGCGAACAGCACCGGCTGCGGCCGGGCGCACCCGGGCAGGCCAACCGGCATCTCAAGCGCATCCGCTACGCGAACGCGACGCCGGGTGACGGCACCAGCACCCGGGTCGAGGTGGTGCTCGACTACGGCGAACACGACCTGGAGCCGACCGAGGCGCGCGGCTGGCCGGCCCGCGAGGACGCCTACAGCAGCTACGCGGCGGGCTTCGAGGTGCGCACCTACCGGCTGTGCCGCCGGATCATGGTGTTCCACCACTTCGGCGCCGACCTCGGCCCGGGCCCGTCGCCGCGGCTGGTCCGCACGATCGAACTCAGCCACGACGGCACGCTGGCTCGGCTCGCCGCCGTACGGCAGGTGGGTTACCGCTGGGCCGGCGCCGGGTACGACACCGAGGCGCTGCCACCGCTGGAGTTCGGCTATCTCGATCCGCGGGCCGATGACCAGCTGCGCGAGGCACCGGTCGTGCTGCGCGGCGAGGGAGCGCACCTGCACCTGGTCGACCTCGACTCCGACGGCCTGCCCGGTGTGCTCAGCACCACCCCGGGCGGCTGGTGGTACCAACCGCCGGCCGGCAACGGCACGTTCGACCCGCCGCGACCGGTGCCCGAGCTGCCGCCCACCGGCGCGGCGGGTATCGCCGGGTTGCGCGATGTCGATGGCACCGGACGGGTCGGCATCGCGGCCGAGTCCAACGGCCTGGCCGGCACCTCGGTGCGCCAGCCCGACGGCAGCTGGGACCGCTACCAGCCCTACGCCAGCCGGGCGGTGACCGACCTCGACGAACCGCGGTTGCAGCACCTGGACCTCACCGGCGACGGCGTGGCCGACCTGGTCAGCCGAGGCGCGGACGCGATCCGCTGGACCGAGTCGCGGGGCCGGGCTGGCCATGGCCCGACCCGGGCGGTGCCCGCGCCGGCCGATGCGCAGCCGCCGTATGACGACGTCGCGCACGAGTGGTTCACCGCCGACCTGTCCGGCGACGGCCTGCCCGACCTGGTCCGGGTGCGCGGCGGCCGCGTCGACTACTGGCCCAACCTCGGCTGGGGCCGGTTCGGTTCGCGCGTCACCATGACCGGCACGCTCGGCTTCGCCCAGCCGTTGGACGGCAGCCGGCTGCGCTTCGCCGACCTCGACGGCACCGGCACCGCCGACCTGATCCACCTCGGCGACCACGAGGTGACCGCCTGGCGCAACCTCAACGGCACCGCCTGGTCCGCGCCGGAGGTGCTGGCCCGGGTACCGCGGGTGGACGTGCTCGGCGACCTGCAGTTCCTGGATCTCACCGGGGGCGGCGCGCCATGCCTGGTCTGGACCTCGTCGCTACCCGGCACACCGACCGTGCGTTACCTCGACCTGGCGGTGCAGGGACCGCCGCATCGGCTGCGCTCGATGGTGAACAATCTCGGCGCCCGCACGACGTTCGGCTACGACACCTCGGGGCGTCAGCAGCTCGCGGCCCGGCGTGCCGGCCGGCCCTGGCGCAGCACCACCAGCACTGCCACCGTGGTGGTCAGCCGGGTGGACGAACTCGACGAGGTGTCGCAGAGTTCCCACGTCACCCGCTACCGCTACCGCGACGCGTGGTCGGACCCGGTGGAGCGCGAATCGCGCGGCTTCGGTTACGCCGAGACCTATGACGCCGAGAGCATCGACAAGGGGTCGATCACCCTGCCGCCGGTGCGCACCCGTGAGTGGTTCGCCACCGGCCGGCCGGGCGACCGCCAGGATGACGTGTTCGGCGCGGACGTCAAGGCGGCCCGGCTGGCCCCGGCCGACCGGGTCGGCATCGCCGGCGGCCGCGAGTTCGAACTCTCGGCGCGAGCCCTGGCGGGGCGCACCGTGCGTACCGAGACCTGGGTCGACGACGGCGGCCCGAACGCGCCGGTGGTGGTGACCCAGACCCGGCTTCGGGTGCGCCAACTGCAACCCTGCCACGGTGAGCGTGCGGCGGCCTTCCGCGTCGAACCGCTCGAGACGATCACCGCCCACTACGAGCGCACGACCGACGACCCGCGGCTCACCCACGACCTGACGCTGGGCACCGACGATCACGGCACCCCGGACTCGACGGTGAGCGTCAGTTACCGACGCCGGATTCCCCAGATCGACGAGCAGAACCAGGTGCTGATGACCTGGACCCGTAGCGAGCTGACCAGCACCGATGACCTGACCGGCTGGCGAGTCTCCGAGCCGACCGCCGTGCGCGAGTACGAGATCACCGGCCTGGCGCCGCCAGCTGCCGGGCGGTTCGATCCCGACGCGCTGGCAGCGCTGCTGCCGACGCTGGCCGAGCGGGACTTCGGCGCGCCGGTCACGCCGGGGCTGGCGCAGCGCCGGCTGCGCTCGGCGACCCGGCACGAGTACTGGGACGACCCGCTCACCGCCGCGCTGCCAGCACCGCAGATCGGCCGCCGGGCGCTGGTCCGGCGGGTGCTGCGTTTCGCCTTCACACCCGACCTGGTGACCTCGACGTTCGGCGCCTTCGCCACCCCGGCACTGCTGACCGGCGAGGGCGGCTACGAGTTCGCCGACGGGCTGTGGTGGACCACCGATGGCGTCCGTGGTTACGACCCGGCAGCCTGCTATCTGCCGGCCAGCCACACCAGCCCATTCGGCAACACCGCCACCGTCAGCTGGGATCCGCACCACCTGGTGGTGATTGCCACCGCCGCGTCCACCACGGCGCCGCTGTCGGCCAACACCATGCAGGTCGCCTACGACTACGTCATGCTCGCGCCGCGCCAGGTCACCGATGCCAATGGGGTCTGGCAGCGCGTCGAGGTCGATGCGCTCGGCCGCGTGCTGCGCTCCTGGCGCCGGGCCCCGGACGGCAGCGGCGATCCGGATCCGTTGCCCGGTGCAACCTTCAGTTACGACGCCAACGCCTGGCACAGCGGCCTGGGCCCGTGCTGGTCACACGCCAGCACCCGCGAGAAGCACGCCGACGCTGCCTCACCGGTGCAGCAGCAGCGGCTCTTCGTCGACGGCTTCGGCCGGGTCGCGATGACCAAGACCGCCTGCGAGCCCGGCCAGGCATGGGCCGACGACGGCCACGGCGGCGTGGTCATCATCGACACCACTCCGCAGCCCCGCTGGATCGGTACCGGTCGCACCGTCTTCGACGGCAAGGGCCGGCCGATCGAGCAGTACGAGCCGTACTTCGCCACCAGCCCGGACTTCGACGCCGCCGACGCGCTCGTCAAGCACGCCGTGCTGCAGCTGCGTACCTATGACGCGCTCGGCCGGTTGGTGCGCGTCGATCACCCCGACGGCACGGTGGAGACGGTCGAGATCGGCCCGTGGCACCAGCGCAACGCCGATCGCAACGACACCGTGCTCAGCAGCGACTGGTATGCCCAGCGCCAGGGCGGCGGCGGAGCCTCGGCCGCCGAGCAGCGTGCCGCGACGCTGGCCGCCGCGCACGCCGGCACGCCGCTCGTGCAGCTGTGCGACGGCCTCGGGCGGATCGTCCGCGCCCGCGAGGACAACGGCCCTGGCGGAGTGTACGAGACCCGATTCAGCCTCGACGT
Source organism: Jatrophihabitantaceae bacterium (assembly GCA_045807085.1). GTDB lineage: Bacteria > Actinomycetota > Actinomycetes > Mycobacteriales > Jatrophihabitantaceae > Jatrophihabitans_A. The sequence goes on along the minus strand of JBJMIB010000035.1, from coordinate 15,078 downwards.
TGCCGGCGAGATGACCGAGGTGCACGATGCCCGCGGCATCCGCGCCGGCAGCCAACTGCGCGACGCGGCCGGGCGAATCCTGCGTACCGAGAGCATCGACGCCGGCGTCCAGGTGGTGCTGCCGGACGCCGCCGGACGGCAGCTGCGCCAGCTCGCGGCGACCGGGCAGCTCCTCTCCTGCCGCTATGACCTGCTGGGCCGGCCCACCCGGCTGCTGGTCCGGGATCCGGTGACCCTGGCCGAGCGGGTGTGCGAACTCACCGTCTACGGCGAGGCACATCCGCAGGCGGCCGACCGGATGCTGGTCGGCCAGGTGCACCGCCGCTACGACGACGCCGGGATGTCGCGCATCGACCGTTTCGACCTCGGCGGCAACATCGTCGAGGGCACTCGGCAGCTGCCCGCCGGCACCGTGCTGCCCGACTGGGCGGTCCTGGACGGCGTGCCGTTCGCCGGCCTGGACGCCGCCGCCGTGCCGCTGTTGGACACCGAGACCTTCGCCACCACCGGCAGCTTCGACGCGCTCGGCCGGGCGCTGGTGCAGGATCTCGCGGACGGCACCCGGATCACGCTGGGCTACCTCGGCGGCGCGCTCACCCAGGTCACCGGACGGCTCGCCGGCATGGTCGTGGACACCCCGCTGGTCACCGATGTCACGCACGACGAGCGCCGCCGCCGCACGGTGATCCAGCACGGCAACGGAGTCGTCGTGCGGCACGAGTACGACCAGGCGTCCGGCCGGCCGGTCGGCATCAGTGCCCGCAGGGGCAACGTCACGCTGCAGGACCTCACCTACACCTACGACCCGGTCGGCAACGTGGTGCAGATCCAGGACGGCACCGCGCAGAACATCTTCTTCGCCGGCGCCGTGGTCGCGCCGGGGGCGCGGTTCAGCTTCGACGCCAGCTACCGGCTGCGCACGGCCACCGGCCGCGAACACGCCAGCCTCGGCCTGCAACCCGATCGCACCGAACCGAACCTGCCGGGCCTGCCGCACCCGAACGACCCCGCCGCGGTGCGCGCCTACACCGAGACCTACCGATACGACGAGGTCGGCAACATCACCGACTTCGGGCACGCGAGCACCACCACCAGTTGGACGCGTCGCTACGACTACACCCCGGGCACCAACCGGCTGGCCGCGCACCAGCTGCCCGGTAACCCGGATCCCGGCCCGTACACGGCAACCTTCGACTACGACACGGCCGGCAACACCACCCGCGCGCCCAACCTCACCGCATTGGGCTGGGACCACCGGGGCCGGCTGATCGCGGCCGACCTCGGTGGCGGTGGCACGGTGAGCTTCTGCTACGACGGCCGGGGCAACCGCGTCCGCAAGACCTGGCAGCGCCTCGGCGGGCTGCGCGAGGAGCGGATCTACCTGGGTGAGCTGGAGATCTTCCGTCGGTACCGGACGAATGTGCTGGTCTTCGAACGGCGCACGCTGCGGGTGCTCGACGGAAACCGGACGCTGGCCCTGGTCGAGACGGTGACCGTCGACAACGACCATCCCGGCTTCGACGGCACGCCCCGGCTGCGCTTCCAACTCGGCGACCTGCTCGGCTCCAGTGCGGTGGAATGTGACGAGACCGGGGCGGTGATCTCCTACGAGGAGTACCACCCGTTCGGCACCACCGCGCTGTGGTTGACGAAGTCCGGCGCGGCGGTGAGCCTCAAGCGGTACCGCTACCTGGGCAAGGAGAAGGACGACGAGACCGGCTACTACGCGGTCGGTGCCCGCTACTACTGCTGCTGGCTGGGCCGCTGGCTCAGTCCGGACCCGGCCGGGTTGTTCGACGGGGTGAACCGCTACAGCTACGCCGGCAACAACCCGGTGTCGCGGGTCGATCCGAGCGGCCTGGCCGGTGAACCGCCCTGGAAGCCACAGCAGATGTGGTTCACCGAGAGCGACGCGCTGCGCTTCCCGGTCAAGGCGACCCCGTCCGGCAAGTTCGCGCAAAGCCATTACGACCACGCCGAGAAGCTCGCCGAGACGTGGGGCGCGCCCGAGGGCTACAACCTCGGTCATCCCGAGGATCTGCCGCTGTGGAAGCAGAAGAACGGCCAGATCTCCCGGGTCGGCATCCAGTCGAAGGAGTCCAACAACCTGCAGTCCGTCGGCGAGGGGGCCGACGCCGCGGCCGCGAAGGCCCGCGGCGAATTCAGCCGGGTGAACCGCAAGACGAACGAGTGGCTGCCCGGTGCCTCGCGCAAGCGCGGGCAGCCGGAACTGCCCAAGGTCGAAGGCATTCCCAACAAGCCGTTGACCTCGGCCGGCAAGACCGCGCCGAAGGGCAATCCGGCCGCGAACGCGTGGAAGCCACCCGCGACCAAGCCGCAGACCGGCCCGGTCGGCGAGCAGCTCAAGCTGCCCGGGGTGAAGACCGAGTACCAGCCCAACCTGCCGTTCGACAAGCCGCCGGTACCCAAGAGCACCGCGCCGGTGAAGACGACGCCGCAGGGCAATCCCGAACAGCTCGAGCTGTTCAAGCCGTCGGCGGGCAACTCCGCCACCGCCACCACCGACGCGGTGAAGACCGTGGACGCGACCAAGGACGCCTCCACCGTCGGCAAGACCACCACCGTGACCAACGATGCGGCGGCGGCGACCAAGGTGGTCGACAAGGCCAAGCCTGCCGTCACCGCCGGCACCAACGTCACCAAGGACGCGACCGCCGTCAACGAGGTCACCAAGGACGTCGGCAAGGTTGCCGAGGCCAGCCAGGATGCCGCGAAGGCCACCGGCGTGGTCAAGGACGCGAACGCGGTCGCCAACGCCACCAAGGACGCCAGCGTGGTGGCCAAGGCGGCGCCGGTGGTCGAGGACGCGACGGCGATCGCCAAGGTGACCAAGACGGTGGCACCGGTGGCGAAGACGGTGACGCCGGTGGTCAAGGAGGCCGGTGCGCTGACCAAGACGCTGACGACGGTCTCCAAGGTGGCCGCCCCGGTCGTCAAGGTCGTCAAGCCGGTGGCCAAGGTGGTCGGCGAGGTCGCGAAGCCGCTCGCGGTCGGGCTGGCCGTCGTCGATATGGCGACCGCGAACAACAACAGCCAACGCCTGGTCGCCGGCGGTGACCTGGTGGCCGGCGTGGCGATGTACTGCGGCCCGGTGGGCGAGGCGTTCTCGGTCGGCTACACCGTCGGCGGCCTTGCCGACAAGGGCATCGAGACGGCATCGAAGGCCGCCTTCGGGGTGGACCTGTCCCCGTCCAACGGCCTGTCGAAGGTGATGGACGCCCAGGACAAGATGGTCTCCGCGATCATCCCCGACGACCCGAACAAACCGGCCTACAAGAACGAGAACAAGGTGGCCTGGTTCCTCATCGACAAGCTCGGCTTCTGACCCGACCCCTGCCGACCCCATCTGGGAGTGCTTCGTGATCGATCCGTACCGCACGCTGTCCGTCGGGCTTTCCGGCGAGGACGTCCGCGCATTGCACGCGCGGCTGCTCGACCTCGAGGCCAACATCGATCACGACGAACTCGTCGAGGGATTCTTCGGCCGTGGCACCCGGCAGCAACTGCTCTCCGTGCAACGGCGGCTGCAGCTGCCAGCGACCGGGGTCGCCGATCCCGAGACGGTGCGCGCCCTGCGCCACTACGACGCGCCGCTGCACGGCTACGTGGTCGGTCGGGTGCTCGGCCCGGACGACCGACCGGTGGCCAAGGCGACGGTGCATGCCTATGACCGCGACCTGCGCAGCGCGCAGCTGCTCGGCCAGGCCGAGACCGAGCCGGACGGCTTCTATCAGGTGTCCTACCAGCCGGAGCGTGCGCGCGAACTCGAATTCGGCACCCCCGACGTGTTCGTGCAGGTCCGGCTGGACGACCAACTCGTGCACGACCCGGCGGTGGACCAGACGCGGTTCAACGCGCCGCTGCTGGTGTCCGAAACGGTGCGCCTGGCCCAGTCGGTGCCGCCGGAGCACAGCGAGTACGACCGGATCGTCGCCGAGCTCGAACCGCTGCTCGGCGAGCACGGCTGGGACGACCTCGACCAGCAGGACGACGTGGTCTTCCTGGCCGGCGAGACCGGCTTCGACCGCGACCAGGTCGCCTGGGTGATCGTCGGCAACCGGCTCTCGGGCCAGACCAAGGTGCCGCCGTACTTCTTCTACGCGCTGTTCGCCGAGGAGGCGCTCGCCGCGGCCGGCCGGTGGGTCTCGCTCACGCCGCGGCTGCACATCACCGTCACGATGCCGACCACCCCGCTGTGGAACGACATCGTGCTGCTGCCCAGCGCCGACATCTCCTCGGCCGTCCGCGCCGCGGTCGATACCTTCCGGGTGTCGCGGCGGCTGCTGGAGGAATTGCCCGAGATACTGCGGCTGATCGGCGACCAGGGCGACGAGGCTCGCAACTGGGCGCGGGCCGAGCGCGAGCGGGTGCTGCGCGCCCACCTCGCGCACCTGCTGCGGTCCGACGTGCATGAGCAGCTGACCGCGATCCTGCAGGTGGATCCCTTCGGCGACCTGCCCGGCGTCTTCGGCAAGCTGCGCGAGCTGCGCCTGGTGCCGACCGACCAGGCGGCCGGCGACGCCCTGGGCCGGCTCACCCTGACCGAGCTGCTCGGCCACGACCCGGCCATGATCAGCGCGGTCAGCGAGCGCTTCGGGATCACCGGCGACGGTGACGAGCACCGGCTGGCCGAGCTCAGCGCCGAGGACTGGGCCGCGGCGGTCGATGACCCGGACCCGGCCGCTGCCCAGCGGGCTGGCGCCGCGATGGAGTCGCGGATGGCCGAGCGGTTCCCGACCACCGCCTTCGCCGCCCGGCTGGGTCGCGACGACCAGCCCTCGCTGCCCGAGGCCGCCGCGGTGGCCGATGTGCTCGCCGCGCATCCCGATTTCGACCTGGCCCGCGGCAACGTTCGCGGCCTGCTCGCCGCGCACGACCAGCCGGTCGAGGCCGCGACGCACGCGGCCCTGCACACGGCGCAGCGGGTCTACCGGCTGGCACCGAACTATGCCCAGACCAGGGCGCTGCTCGCCGGCGGCATCACCTCCGCGGCCAGCGTGGTGCGCCAGGGCAAGCAGCGCTTCGTCCGCGACTACGTGCAGGGCGGCACGTTCAGCGCGGCGGATGCGCTGCAGGCCTACCGCACCGCGGCCGACGTGCACACCGCCAGCCTGGTGTTGGCCGGCCAGCTGCATGGCGCGGCAGCGGCCACCATGCTGCCGGCGATCGCCCCCGCGCCGGCGGACCTTGAGCCCGTCGTGCGCGATTTCCCCAACATGAAGAGCCTGTTCGGCACGATCGACCTGTGCGAGTGCGCCGACTGCCGGTCGGTGCACGGTGCCGCGGCCTACCTCGTCGACGTGCTGCAGTTCCTCGGCGACCGGCTGGTGGTGGACACCACTACCGCCCCGGCGGTGACGCTGAAGGGTGCCCGCGACGTGCTGTTCGGCCGCCGGCCGGATTTGGCCGTCACCGACCTGAACTGCACCAACACCAACACCGCCATCCCGTACCTGGACGTGGTCTGCGAGCTACTCGAGGACGCGGTGGCGCCCGATGCCGGCCTGGCCTTCTCCGGAGCGGTGGCCGCCGGAGCGATCTCGGCCAGCCTGCTGGCCGCGCTGCAAGGCGCCGGCCTGCCCTTCACCGACCAGGCGGTCGTCTACGGCCCGGATCTGGACGGCGCGTTCGTCGCCCGCGACGCCACCGCCGTGGCCGGCATCGCGCCGGCCGGCGCCGACTGGACGATCCGGGTGCTGCGCCAGACGTTCGGCACCGATGCCGAGCGCGCCGCCGCGCCGCAGTATCTCAACCCCACCGCCTACCAGCGGCTGGCCGCCAGCACCTGGTGCTTCGCGCTGCCCTTCGACCTCGCGCACCAGGAGACCCGGCGCTACTTCGCGCAGTTCGACGTCGACCGCGCCGAGCTGATGCGGCGGTTGCAGTCCGCCGGAACACCATCGGAGGAGGCGTGCGCAGCCGAGCGGCTCGGCCTCAGCGACAAGCAGCGCAAGCTCGTCGTCACCCCGGACCCGGCCGGCCAGCCGACCATCTGGAACACGCCGGGCGCGCCCGCGTCGGCCACTCTCGAGGTCGTCGACGCGATTGTCACCCGGGCCGGCATCAGCTACTCCGACCTGCTCGAACTCATCGATCTGGCCTGGCTGGACGGTGGCCAGGACCTGTTCGTCCAGCACCTCGATGCCAGCGCGGATCTGGCGCAGAAGCGCATCGTCAACCTTGACGACACCGCGCTGGATCGCCTGCACCGGTTCCTGCGCGCCCGCACCGCGACCGGCTGGTCGAGCGCCACGCTGGACCGTGCCATCCGCAGCGGCGCGGGCGGCGCGGGCATCCTGGACGATGCCTGCCTGATCGCGTTCACCTCGCTCACCGACGCGGCTGCCCGGCTGTCGCTCGGCATCGCCGCGGTGCTCGACATCCTCGAGCCCCTCGATCTGGACGCGCCGCACGGCGCGTACGCCACCGCCTTCCTCGACCCGATCCGGGTCGGCACCGTCGACAGCAGGTTCGCCCCCGACGCGGTGCACGCCAACGAGGCGGCCGAGGTCGCGGTGCCCGGCTCCGGCATCACGCTGGCCGCGGCGCTGGACTTCCTCGGCCTGGCGCTCGGCACCAGCCCGGCCGACACGACGCTGCTGATCGACACGGTCGGCGGCACCGGCCCGGCGCCGGCGCTGACCGGGGCCAACCTCGGCCTGGTCCACGGGCTGTCGCGCATCGCCTGGGCACTCGGCCTGTCGATCGGCGAGGTCACCGACCTGGTCGCCATCACCGGCATCGAGCCGAGCACCTCGGCGGCCCAGCTCATCGCGTTCGCCGACCTGGCACGGCGGATGCGCGACTCTGCGCTGCCGATCGCGAGCTGGCGCTACCTGCTGCGGCACGAGGCGGCGGACCTGGCAACGCGCGATCTGCCCGCGGCGACGATCACCGCCCTGCTCACCGACCTGCATGCCGGCTACGTGGCGGCGAAGGCGGCCGACACCCTGACGCTGGCAGCCGAGGCGACGCCGACCGAGAACGTCGCCGTGCTGCGCCCGTTCCTGGCGAAGCTGCCGGGCAGCACCGCGACCACGCTGGCCCGGCTGCAGACCCTGCTCGCCGACGAGTGGACCGATCCCACGGTCACCGAGTCGGCCTTCGTCGACGCCGCACTGGGGTCGTACTTCGACACGACCGCCATCAAGGCAGCGCTGGTGGCCCGGGCCGGGGCGGCACCGCCGAAGGACGCGGCGCAGAACGCCGTCCTCGCCGCGGTGGCCGACGCCGTCGGCGGCTACCTCTACCGCACCGACCGCACCGCCGCGCTGGTGACCACGGTCGGCACCCTGCTCGCCGTCGATGACGACCTCGCGCGGGCCCTGCTCGAGCACGCCCGGCTCAAGCAGCCGGCCGTCGGCGACCCGCTGCTGCGCGACGTGCTACTCGATGACTCCACCGCGGCCGCCACTCTCGACCTGCAGGAACGGGCGATCGCGCTGTTGCACGTGGTCTCGACTGCCATCGGCAAGCTCGAGCTGCCGGTGCCGACGATCGGCTGGCTGCTCGAGCACGCACAGGATCTCGGCTGGCTCGAGTTCGATCGGCTGCCCTACTCGGGTGGCCAGACCGCGACGCCGGTCACCGGATGGCAGCGGCTGCAGGACTTCCTCGACCTCGTCGCCGGCTTCCCCGACGTCGTGAACCACGCCGATGCCACGGCGCCGTTCACCGTCACCGGATTCTTCGACACGGCGCTGGCGCCGGCGCCGGTGGCCGACCTGCTCGGCTATCTGGCCACCCTCACCGGCACCGATCCGGCCATGCTCAGCGCGTTGGACGGCCACCTCGGCCTGTCCACGCCCGACGTGAGCAAGTACCGCGACCCGGACACCGTGAGCAACCTGCTCGCGACGCTGGGCCTGCTCCGCACGCTCGGCCTGGATGTCAGCACCGCCGTGCAGGTCAGCCAGCCGGTGCTCGGCCTGCCGGACGCGCTGGCCATGCGGCTGGCCCTCAAATCGCGCTACTCCGACGCGGAATGGCTCGGCGTGCTCGCCCAGATCCAGAACCCGCTGCGCGAGCAGAAGCGCGACGCCCTGGTGGCCTTCCTGCTCGCCGACAACAGTGCCCTGTCCTCGGTGGACGACCTCTACGACTGGTTCCTCATCGACTCGCAGATGACCGCCGGTATGGGCACCTCGCGGATCGTGCAGGCGCATGCGACCGTGCAGCTGTTCGTGATGCGCTGCCTGATGGGCCTGGAACCGGCCAGCGTGGCGAGCGTAGGGCAGGACGACGGCTGGGCGCAGTGGGACTGGATGGCGAACTTCCGGGTGTGGGAGGCCAACCGCAAGATCTTCCTCTGGCCGGAGAACTGGATCTCACCGGATCTGCGCGACGACAAGTCGGAGTTGTTCGACGAGCTTGAGAACACCCTGCAGCAGGACGCGCTGACCGACGACGCCGTCGAGCAGGCAACCGGCGCCTACCTCGAGGCGCTCGACGACATCGCGCACCTCGAGGTGATGGCGGCCTACTACGACACCGGCAGCTACGTCGAGCACGTCTTCGCGCGCACCCGCGGCGGCAGCCCAGCGGTGTACTTCCACCGGCAGTTCCAGAAGGAACGTGCCTGGACGCCGTGGGAGCGGGTGCCGCTGGACATCACCGGTGAGCAGTTGCTCGCCTTCTCCCGCAACTCGCGACTCACCCTGGCGTGGCCGGAGTTCACCAAGGAGCCTGACGACACCCAGGATCCTCCGGACGTCCCTGACCCGGCGACGCTGTCCGGCGGCCAGAGCACCGAGAAACCCCGCCATCGCTGGAAGATCCAGCTCGCGATGAGCGAATTCGTCGACGGACGCTGGCGGGAGAAGCGGGTCAGCGACACCGCGCTCTACACCGACTACTACGACCAGGCATCCTTCCCCGCCCAGACCGTGTTCACCATGCTGGTGTGGGGCCTCGGTGCCAACCAGGCGATCTCCTGCTTCGAGGACGGCTGGTTCCTCGGCTCGTTCGCGCTCACCGGCTGCAAGGGCCTGCCCGAGGCGCACCAGGGCGGCAGCATGCCCGGCTGGCTCTATCCGCGTTTCGCGCACACCGACCTCGACTCCGGCCGGTTCATGGAGCAGGTCGCCGAGCAGGGCAGCGAACTCGCGATCCAGCAGATGGCCGGCATGGCGGCGCAGCGCATCTTCGACCGCACCCCGGCAGGGCTGTTCGAGGTCACCTACCCGCTGCAGATGACGATTCTCGACTGGATCGTGCTGTTCATCGAACTGTGGGCGCAGCAGAACGCGCAGCTGTCGGCGCGCGAGTTCGACAGCGATCGGCGCGTCGGTCTGCCGACCGGCACCCTGCTGCCGTACTTCTTCGGCGACTACGCCCGGGACTACGCGATCGTGCCGGGCTTCTACCCGCGCCAGCGGATCCCCGATCGCCGGGGCGAGCATGAGCAGGACGATTTCGAGCTTGCCTACGTCGCGGCCGAACATGAGATCGACGCGCGGAAGAAGACGGTCTCTGACGTGCTGCGGCTGGTCGAGGACATCATCGCGCTGGTCACCAAGTACCTCCAGAAGTACAAGAAGGATCCGACGATCCCGCTGGCCGACCTCATCAAGCAGGCCCTGCACGACCCGGACTACCTCGCCATCGTCGAGGAGTGGCACGCCTACCGCCGGCTGCGCTACGGCCTGCAGGTGCGCAACTTCTACCACCCGCTGGTCTGCCTGTTCCGGCAGAAGCTCAACGCCGGCGGCGTTCCCGCGCTGCTCGAACGCGGGCTGCAACTGACCGACACCGGCTTCGACTTCGCCGCGACCTACCAGCCGAGCACCCAGGTGATCCAGCCGTACCCGCGCGAAGACGTCGACTTCGAACTCGGCGGGGCGTATTCGTCCTATAACTGGGAACTGTTCTTCCACCTGCCGTTCGACATCGCGATGCGGCTGAACCAGGACCAGCAGTTCGACAAGGCGCGGCAGTGGTTCCACTACGTCTTCAATCCGGTCGGCGCCGGCGACGCACCGGCCCCGCGCCGGTTCTGGGTGACCAAGCCGTTCTTCCTGACCACCGCCACCGACTACCTCGCCGAGCGGATCGACACGGTGCTGAACACCATCGCCGCCGACCCGTCAGCGGCGAGCATCGGCGATCTGGCCTTCGCCGTCTCGCAGTGGCGGGAGAACCCGTTCAAGCCCGATGTGGTGGCGCGGTCGCGACCGGTGGCCTACCAGATGGCTATCGTGCTCAACTACGTCAAGAACCTCATCGACTGGGCTGACTTCCTGTTCCGCCAGTTCACCCGGGAGTCGGTCACCCAGGCGACCCAGCTCTACATCCTGGCCGACAAGCTGCTTGGCCCAAAGCCACGCATCGTGCCGCCCGCGGTGCCGGTCCCCGACATGACCTACAACCAGCTGCGCGGCGAGATCGACATCTTCGGCAATGCGCTGCTTGACCTGGAGAATCTCGTTCCGGACCTCAATGTGCTGCCGCACCACGGCGCGGAGCTGCCACCACCACCGACGACCCTGACGTCGCTGTACTTCTGCATCCCGCCGAATGAGAAGCTGCTCGCCACCTGGGATCTGGTCGCCGATCGGCTGTTCAAGATCCGCAACTGCCAGAACATCGACGGCATCGCCGCCTCGCTCGCGCTGTTCTCCCCGCCGATCGATCCCGGTGCGCTGGTGCGTGCCGCGGCCGCCGGCCTGGACGTATCGGCCTTCCTGGCCGGCCTCGGCGCACCGCAGCCGCACTACCGGTTCACCACGATGACCGCGAAGGCGAGCGAGCTCACCCAGCACGTGGCAAGCCTGGGCGCGGAGTTGCTGGCAGCACTGGAGAAGAGGGACGGCGAGGCGCTGAACCGGCTGCGTGACCAGCAGGAGATCGCCGTGCTGCAGGCGGTGCGCGCGGTCAAGCTGGCCACCATCGAGGAGGCGAAGGGCGCCATCACCGCGCTGCAGCGCACCCAGGACGTGATCGCGGAGCGAATCCGCTTCTACTCCGCGCAGGAGTACATGAACGCCTGGGAGATCACCGCCGTCGCGCTCAACGGTGCCTCGCTGCTCGGTGAGGCCGCGGTGGCGCTCGGCTACGTGCTGGCCGGCGGGCTGAAGCTGATCCCCAACTTCATGGCCGGCGGCGCCGGGTTCGGCGGTTCGCCGACGGTCACCGCCTCGACCGGTGGCGAGAGCATCGGCGGTTCGGCCGAAACCGCGGTCGCGGTGCTGTCGTCGTTGACCCGCGCCGCGGACAAGGCTGCCGGGATGGCCGCCACCCAGGCCGGCTACCAGCGGCGCAGCGACGAGTGGCAGTTCCAGCTGACGATGGCCAACAAGGACCTCGCGCAGGTCCAGCAGCAGATCGCCAACGGCCAGCTGCACCTGCAGACGCTGGCCAAGGATCTGCAGGCGCACGACCTGCAATCCAAGAACGCCGAGGCGCTGCGGAAGTTCATGCTGACCAAGTACACCGGCCAGGAGCTGTACACCTGGATGGCCGGCCAGGTCAGCTCGGTGTACTACCAGGCATACAAGCTCGCCTACGACACCGCGAAGAAGGCCGAACGCTGTTACGGCTATGAACTGGCCCGCGAGGACAGCTTCGTCTCCTTCGGGTACTGGAACAGCCAGAAGAAGGGACTGATGACGGCCGACGCGCTGCTGCACGACATCAAGCGGATGGAGGCCGCCTACCTCGACAACAACGTCCGCGAGTACGAGCTGACCAAGCATGTCTCGCTCGCCCAACTGGACCCGGGGGCGCTGCTGCAACTCAAGGCCACCGGCAAGGTGACGGTGACGGTGCCCGAGGTCGCCTATGACCTCGATCATCCGAACCACTACCTGCGCCGGATCAAGACCGTCTCGACGTCGCTGGTCTGCAACGCCGGGCCGTACACCACGGTCGGCATGACGCTGTCGCTGGTCGGCAACAAGTACCGCAAGTCCACCGCGGCGCGGACGGGCGCGGTGACCGACAAGGACAAGTACGCCGAGGACACCGGCAACGACCCGCGCTTCGCCTACAACGTGGGCAGCATCTCCTCCATCGCGACCAGCAGCGCGGTCTCGGACTCCGGATTGTTCGAGCTGAGCTTCCACGACGAGCGCTACCTGCCGTTCGAGGGTGCCGGCGCGGTGAGCACCTGGCGCATCGAGCTGCCGACCACGTACGCGCAGTTCGACCACGACACCATCAGCGACCTGATCCTGCATATCCGCTACACCGCGCGGGAGGGTGGCTCCGCGTTCCGCACGATGAACGAGAAGGCGCTCGGCGCGATCGTCAACGACACCGCGCTGGTCGCGGGCCGAAAGGGCCTGTACCTGGCCTTCAGCCTGCGCGACAGCTTCCCCAATGAATGGTGGCAACTCAGCGAGACCGGTGCCACGACGCTGACCATCGACACCCATCACCTGCCGCAGGTTGCCCGCAACCATAGTCCGGTGCTCAAGGCGCTGACCTGGGCAGCGCAAGTGTCCGGCGCGCCAGCGAGTTACCCCATCACCATCGGCGGCACCGGCGGCACGCTCAACCGGGACTCGACGATGACCTCGCTGTGCGTCGGCACGGTGGGCACCGCGACCTGGGGAACGCCGGTGCCGATCAGCTGCAACCCGGCCAAGCTCACCGACCTGTCGGTGCTGGTCAGCTACACCATCAGCTGATCCGACGGGCTGGTCGGTTTGGCCTGCGGCTGCGGTCTGATCGGGGCCGGCGCCGTACCCGGGCCGAATTGATCGCCGCGGTCGAGGTCCTGTATTTGCAGCGGCCGGCTCCGTCGGTGGCGACGGCATCGATATGCGTTCGGTCCATAGGCTTCGTAGTGTTCGCAGCAGCTGCCGAGACCAGCTCAATTGTCGTAGCCGCCTTGGCATCGGCGACAGTGGTAGGTCCGCTCGGCGGGCCCGAGCTCGGTTTCAGAGCAGGTGGCTGGGCCGGTCGCCGCGGATCGTGCGTTGACCGGTCAGGACGCCGTAAACGAACACCATGACGGCTCCGAACCCTATGAGCGCACCGAGGAACACTCCTTCGCCAAGCCCCGCGTGTGCGTAGCGCAGGACTTGGGCGAGGGTGGCGAGTTCGAGGAAGGCCGCCCACAGCGTGATCGCACTGGCCGCAAGGAAACTTCGTCGGGTGGGCGTGCCGAGCAGGGCGAGCGGCGCTGCGACCACCAGAGCGCCAGCCACCAGGCTCAGGCCGACGAACTTCGCGGTGTCCAGGCCGGCCAGTTCGGAGGAGACGAAACCGGACGCGCCAAGGACAGTGCCCAGCAGCGCGCCCATGCCTGTGATGTTCTGCGCCCCGCTGTCTTGGAAGGACCACTTCGACGACGACGCCGGAAGAGCCCAACCCCAACGCCATCTTCCGCCCTTGGTCCTCCAAAAGATCGCGATCGCGGCGAGCGCGGCGAGCGCCCAGCTGGCGCCGATGGTCAGCCATATGTCGCAGAGTGTGGGGGCTCGGCTGATCGTGAGAGGCTGGGTCACTGTGGCCCCGCCGACCACGGTCGCCGTGATCGTGCCGCTCACTTCGCGGAAGCTGTAGTCGCTCAACGTCAGCGTCACGGGCGTGGGATAGTGCGCCCTGATCGATGGCGGCTCGGCCGCCACCGCGGCGGCCTTGCCGTCGGCGAACAGAACCTGGTAACAGACCTGCGCGTCGGTGTCCTGGTCGTTGGAGATCACCAGGTGAACGGTCGCGTTGCGAGAGGTCGGGCCAGTGACGTGCACGGTCGCAGCCTCCCCCGCGATGGCGACGCCCGCCGCTGAAGCCGGCCCGGCACCGGTCGCCAGCATCGCGGAGATACCCAGCACCAGGAAGCAGACGCGACGCCTAGCGATGCCCGTCCGCTGTACTCGCCCTCGGAAGGCAGCACGACGATGACGGGTGGTCCCCGCCGGCGGCCCGTTCGGCGCGATTACTCGATGGTGTGCGCATGGATGTGACATGACACCGCCCGTCGGCTCCCCCAAGCGCCCGCCCCGCAGCGCGCGTCTTGCGGACAAACCAAAGCAAAGTCTGCGGTAAGCCCGCAGAGAACCGCAAGCGTCCCCGAGCGCGCCGGGCACCGGAACGCGCCCTTCGAACCGCCGACCGATGCGGACGCCATCGACGTAGCGCTTTCGGTAACGCCGATTCTGCGTGGTCAATGTCTACCCGCGCACGGTCTGCAAATCGGCGATATGCGCGCTGGCACCTTCATGATCCGATACATCTGAATACCTGGGCGCGCTTGAATACCGGGCGCTGACCGGGCATGTTCGAGCACCTACTCGGCGTAGCAGCCAGCGCGCTCATCTGGTGCGGACACCACGCGGCCGATGCGAAGCATCAACCAGCCCCTCCAGGCCGCCGGCCTCATACCGGGGGCCAGTCAGAAATGCATCTGCCGCGACACCCGGACCTTCTCCGTCGACTCGGCATGGAGGTTCGGGCGCCACGTATCCGCGAGAGCTCAGCGGCCGGTAAAGCTCCCACGGCCTGGGGTTGCGGGCGAGGGGACTGGGCGGTTCCTGCGGGAGGCGGTGCGGCCTGGCTCAGGTGGCGGGGTGTAGGTGGTCATGGTTGTGGTCTCCTTTCTCGCCGCCAGGCGACGTCATGACGGGGGCGCTAAGCCGACGCACCCCGAAGCGGCGGTATCCGGAACCCACAGTGGGGTTCCGGAGAGCGCCGCCCGTGTGTGCGACTACTTGACCTCGGAGCGGCGCAGGGACAGCAGTCCGATGACGAGGGGAAGGACGATCCAGATCATCGTGGTCGAGCCGAGCATCGCCCACTCCTTGACAGTGTTCGTGGCGCCATCGAGGAGCGCCACCTGCGTGTAGTGCCAGTCGATCCACGGCTGCAGGTCCTCGAACCACGAACGCACCTGAGCCAGGAGCGCGAGGATGCCCGGCATGACTAGTGAAGCGACGAAGTAGCCCATGATCGCGGCCGCGGAGTTGCGCAGCACGACACCGAGGGCGAAGCCGAAGGCCATGCCAACCAAGTTGTAGAGCATCATCTGGAGTGCCATGGACAACGAAATGTCCCACGCGGTGTCGACGCCTGCGAGCGCGGACCCGGCCACGTTGCCGAGGGCGCCGACCGCGA
>JBJMIB010000034.1:0-284092 GCA_045807085.1 Jatrophihabitantaceae bacterium | reverse complement strand
CAGCGGGCCCGGCGGGCCGCGATCGCCCTGGACCCGGTCACCGCCGAGCAACGCCACCAGCGGGCGCTGGCCGACCGGACGGTGGGGTACCTGCCCGGTGAGGACGGCATGGCCAGCCTGCCGGTCGTGCTCGCCGCGCCGGAGGCGCAGTTGATCTACACCCGGTTGACCGCCGCCGCCACCCTGCTGCCGGCCACCGACCCGCGCACGATGGACCAGAAACGCGCCGACCTGCTCGTCGACGCCGTGCTCGGCGGATTGCCGGCCGGTGGGTTGCCGGTCCTGCGGGGCCGGCGGCCCTCGATCAACGTCACCGTGTCCGCCGACACCCTGCTCGGCCTGGATGACCAGCCCGCGCAGCTGACCGGCTACGGACCGATCACCGCCGAAACCGCCCGCCGGCTCGCCGCGGAGGAGTCCGGCACCTGGCGCCGGCTGCTCACCGACCCGAACACCGGCGCGCTATTGGACATCAGCCAAGACCGCTACCGGCCGGCCCGGCGGCTCAGGGATTTCGTCGCGGCGCGGGATGACGTGTGCGCCTTCCCGACCTGCAACCAACCCGGCTACCGCTGCGAATACGAACACACCACGCCATATTCCGAAGGCGGTTCGACCTGCCGTTGCAACGGCGCCCTGGCGTGTAGGCGGCACAACCAATGCAAACATGACACCGGCTGGGGCTACACCCACAACAGTGACGGCTCCTTCACCTGGACCACCAGCACCGGCCACACCTACACCAGCGCACCCACCCACTGGCCCCCGAAAACCGGCCAGATCACACCACCCGGCCCGCCGCCACCGCCGCCGACCATCGAGGACATCCACGCCAAAGAAGACGCAGCCTATGAACGACTCATCGCGATGTGGAAGACCGAGATCGAGCAAGCCACCCAAACCGACAACCACAAACAGCAAGCCGAAGCAGAACAAGCACTAGCCACAGCCCACCGCGACCGACAACGCCAACTCACCCACCGCACCAACCCCAACCACCCACCCTTCTAGATGGCCCGGCCGCCCTAGATGAGGCCAAGCCAGCGCCCGAGAACGCAACTACGCCGAGCGCCGACGACGCAGGCATCGACCGACCCGATTCACTCACCCACGCCATGCCCATATCCGGCCTATTCTTGTACGCTGCAATAGTTGCTCTGAATGCGGCGGAAGGAGACTAGGTGAGCAGGCCAGCGTCTCGTACGGGCCCCAAACGTTCGGCAGTCGCCTTGGACGTGGACGAGCTGGTCACGGCTGTGCTCACCGCGTCCCGGGTGTTGGTGGGCGTTTCGGTCCGTTCGCTGGCCAAGGTCGAGGGCATCGTCACGGTCACCCAGCTACGCACGCTCGTCGTGCTCGACGGCCACGGCCAGATGAACCTGAACCGGCTGGCCGAGTTGCTCGGCGTCACACCATCGACGGCAATGCGGATGATCGACCGGCTGCTCGCGGCCGACCTGGTGACCAGGCGAGACAACCCGACGAACCGGCGGGAGGTGGTGCTCGACCTCACCGACCAAGGCAGGCAGGTGGTCCGCGAGGTGACGAGCGTCCGCCGGGCCGAGATCGCACGTATCGTCAAAGCCATGCCGGCAACCCAACGTACCGAGTTGGTCGAGGCACTGCGGGCCTTCGCCGAAGCAGCCGGTGAGCCCGAGCCGAGCGCAGGCACGATGGCCGCATTGGGTTGGTGACCAGAGTTCGAGCTGGTGCCCGGTTCGACTGGTGACCAGAGTTCTAGTGACGGAGTTCTGGTGACCAGAGTTCTGGTGACGGAGTTCAGGGCTGATCCACCCGGATGCTCGCCGCTCGATGAGCGGCCGGGCCCGGTGACCGAGTTGCACAACAGCGTGCGTTTGGACGGTCACCTGAAAAAGGAAGTGGAACCGATGACACAAACCGTTGTGGTCACTGGTGCGAGCGGCGGCATCGGCCGCGCTACCGCAATCGCCTTCGGCGCCCGTGGAGATCAGGTCGCGTTGCTCGCCCGCGGCGAGCGGGGCCTGACCGGCGCGGCAGCCGATGTCGAGCGAGCCGGCGGCAAGGCACTCGTGTTCCCGACCGACGTCGCCGACCCGGACGCGGTGTTCGCCGCGGCCGAGCAGGTAGAGAGTCAACTCGGCCCCATCGACACCTGGGTCAACGTGGCGTTCACCTCGGTGTTCGCCCCGTTCGACAAGATCGAGCCGGCGGAGTACCGCCGAGTCACCGAGGTGACCTACCTCGGCTACGTCTACGGCACCATGGCCGCGCTGAAATATATGAAGCCGCGCGACCGGGGCACCATCGTGCAGGTCGGCTCCACCCTGGCCTATCGAGGCATCCCGCTGCAGACCGCGTACTGCGGAGCCAAGCACGCCATCCAGGGCTTCCACGAGGCACTGCGCTGCGAGCTGCTGCATGACAAGAGCGGCGTCCGGGTGACCATGGTTCAGATGCCCGCGGTGAACACGCCACAGTTCTCCTGGGTGCTGTCCCGGCTGCCCAAGCACGCCCAGCCGGTGCCACCGATCTACCAGCCGGAGTTCGCCGCGCGTGGCGTGTTGTACGCGGCCGATCATCCGAACCGCCGGGAGTACTGGGTCGGCAGCAGCACGGCGGCCACGCTGCTCGCGAACGCCGTCGTGCCCGGCCTGCTGGATCGCTACCTGGGTCGCACCGGTTTCTCGTCCCAGCAGACCGACCAGCCACAGTCCCAACACGACGCCGGCAACCTCTGGCAGCCGGAGGACGGACGGGACGGACACGATTTCGGGCCACACGGTGAGTTCGACGACCGGTCCCATCGGGACGACCCCCAGCTGTGGGCCTCCCAACACCACGGGGCACTGGCTACCGCCGGCGCCGGCCTGGCCGCTGCCGCTGCCCTGCTCTGGCGCCGGAAGGCTAAGTGATCGGCGGCCGTGCCGTCAGCGCGACCAGATCGAGGCCCGGGCCTGGTTCGAGCGCACCCGGACGGTTCGCTCCGCATCACGCGGCTATGGTTGCGGCGCCTTGACGCCCTGCATATCCCCCAAGGTGCAGCATGCGGATAGGCCGAGGTCCACTCGGTGCCGAGCGGCCGCCCTCGGTCCCCCCGCCGAGGGTGGCCCGCCCATAGCGGTGGGGGCTGGCGCCTGCTCAGCCGTCGCTCGCCCGGCCGCCGCCCAGCCGAGCTCAGCTGCCGGATCCTGAGCCGGGCTCGGCCGGTTCGAGTCGCCAGCTCACCGGTCGGGCCGGATCCGGCTCGTACCTGCAGGTGAATCCGGTACGCACGGTGTCGCGCAGCAGGCGGCCCAGCGCGGGGTCGTGGTCCTCGATCCGGCTCAGCACGGCGGCGATGGCCTTGCGCACCGCGGTCCGGGCTCGTTCGGCTGACGAGCCGAACCGGCGCGGCCGGCCGGCAAGCCCGGTGCCGGCGGTGATCTCGTCCAGCAACGCCGACCGTTCCAGCCGCAGCCGCTCGGCGTTGCCTCGGTCGGACCAGGACTCGGCCTCGGCCAGCTCGCTGTCGATCTCGCCCAACCGGTGCCGGTAGGCGGCCAGCGCGCGGGCGTCGATCAGCTCGCCCGCCGGCTCATCGATGGTGGCGCCCGGATGCCCGGCCGCCTCGGCAGCGAGTTCCAGCGCGGCAACGTCCTGCCCCGGCCGCCGCACCAGCGCTCGCAGGTAATGCAGCCCACGCAGGTCCGGCAGGGTGCGGGTCGCGCCCTGCCGGCCCACCGTCCAGCCGGTGCCGGCGGCCGGATAGAGCGCCACCACCAGCGGCCCGGCGGTAGCCGTCGCCGCACCGCCGCCGAGCCGGTCCCGCCAGTGCCGGGCGCCGATCCGGTCGTAGCAGGAGGACGCGCTGTGCCGCCACCGGGTAGCGGCGCCGTCGGCCAGCGCGTCGTGCGCGCGGTAGAGGTAGTCATCGACGACACCGTGGAAGCTGACCGCGCCGGCGTTCAGCACCGCCCGGCCGGCGTAGGGCTCCAGCAGCGCGGCGCCGACCCCGGCGAGGTCGGCCATCCCGAGCGCCGCCGCGACCGCGACCAGCGAGCCGACGGTCAGCAGGAAATCCACATCACGGCCCGTGGATTCCAGGCCGCCGCCGGCCAGCCTGCGGGCCAGCGCGCCGGCCCGCTCGGGGTGGCCCGCCTCCAGCCAGAGGAGCGCCCCCTCCGCGGCCACCGATCCGATGCCCTGCTCGGTGCCGAACGCCTCGAACGCGACCGCCTCCCGCGCCAGCACTTCTCGATCACCGACCCGGCGGGCTCGACTCGCGGCCAGGCTGTGCAGCACCGCCTCGACATCCGGTTCGGCCGCTTCATCGGCGGTGGCAGTGGTCGCCGCGATGAACCGATCGGCCTGTTCCAGCTCCCCGACCTCCACGCTGTACATGGCCCGCCGGGACAGCGCGAAGAACGCGACCCGGGCCGAGCCGGATTCCTCGGCCAGCAGATCCAAGGCGCGCAGTTGCCGTTGTACTGCCAGCATGTCGAGGCATTCCCAGGCCGTGGTCAACCGCCACAGATGTGCCGAGAGCCTGGGCTCGGGCGCGGTCAGGTGCGCGGCGGTGTCGGCCAGCCGCGCCGCGAACCCGAGCCGTTCGACGAACTCGTCCGGGCCCCAGTGGCAGAGCAGCGCGGCGTCCAGGGCTTCGGCCAGGATCTCCGGCTCGCCGAGCTGCTCGGCCAGTGACATCGCCTCGGCGGCGAAGATGCCCGCGCGGGACGGGTCACCGCCGTACACCCAAGCGCGGGCCAGCGCGCCGGCCAGCCGGCAGCGGCTGGCCGGCTCGGTGGCCACCGCGTACGCCTCATGTACCAGGGCGGGTATCTGGCCCGGGTGCGTTCCGAACCGTTGCCCGGTCGGCAGCGCAAGCACCGCGCGGGCCATCGCTTCTCGGTCGCCGGCGGCCCGGGCGGCCTGCAGCGCACTGAGCGCAGCCTCCCGCCGATCGGCGGGCGGTGCGGCCGCAGCCTCCATGCGTTGCATCCTAGGGCGGCGGCGGCCGCTCAGCGCCGGATCAGCTGCACCGTCGCGGCGTGCCGGGCGCGCAGCTCGGAGTCCCAGTCGCCGGTGCAGTACACCGAGATCTCCGAGATCGCGCCGTCGGCGATGTCGGCGCGGAACAGCTCGCGGCAGTACCAGGACTTGCCGTCCTGCTCCCACTCCTCCTCGACCTCGAGCACGAAGCCGGTCGCGGTGGCATCGAACCTGCTCCGCGGCACCCGGCCCGGGCCGGGGTGGCCGTGCTTGCGCAGTGCGGTGACCTCCTCGATGCCCCGTGCCTGCAGCCGCCACTGCGGCATGGTGAAGTCGCAGAACACGTCGGCGGTCCACAGCCCAACGGGCGAGTCACCTGTTTCCAGGAAGGTGATGAACTTGTCGGCCAGCTGGCGGGCGGTGTGCTCGGTCATGCTGATGTCCTCTCGGTCGTGACACTCTCACCCGCTACGGCGTGAATTCGCCACGGCACACCGTGCCGGCGCACCGCACGCCCGTGCCGGCCCGCGTGGCAACACACCTAGTACTTATCCAGCTCACATCTTGTCCGGTTCAGACCCAATGTGCTAAACCTTCTGTCACCTCGGTATTGCCCTCCTTGTCGGTCTCGTCCAGCTCCGCACGCCAGAACGGGATCGTCAGGGGATGTCTGCCGGGCCGTCCTGGGCGCGCTGTTTCCTGGCCTGCCCTTCCGCTGATAGGAGGCTCGTAGTGAGACCCACTCTCCGCACCCCCGCCATCGCCCTCGCGGTCGCTGGCCTGGCAGCAGGCACGCTGCTCGGCGCCACCTCGTCGCAGGCCGTCCCGACGCCGGCCGCCAGCCCAGCCGCGGCCAGTGCGCTGGCAACCCAGCTCGGCAGCCACGCCGCCGGCAGCTACGTCGACGCCGCCGGGCACTCGATCGTCAACGTCACCGACGCCGCGTCGGCCGCCCAGGTCCGGGCCATCGGGGCGACCCCGAGGCTGGTCAAGTACAGCAGCGCGACCCTCACCGGCATCACCAAGGCACTGGACAGCTCGGCACGCATCCCGGGCACCGCGTGGGCAGTGGACCCGACCACCGACCAGGTGCTGGTCTCGCTCGACCAGACAGTGACCGGCGCCAAGCAAGCCAAGATCACCGCGATCGTCAACAAGTTCGGCAGCGCCGCCCGCATCGAGCACGTAGCGGGCACCTTCAGCAAGCGCATCGCCGGTGGCGACGCGATCTACGGTGGCCAGTACCGCTGCTCGCTCGGCTTCAACGTGCGCTCGGGCAGCACCTACTACTTCCTGACCGCCGGCCACTGCGGCAACATCGCCTCCACCTGGTATTCCAACTCCTCGCACACCACGGTGCTCGGCAACACCGCTGGCAGCAGCTTCCCGGGCAATGACTACGCGATCGTGCGCTACACCAACGGCAGCGTGCCGCCCGGCACCGTCGACCTGTACGGCGGCAGCCAGGACATCACCTCGTCCGCCAACGCCTTCGTCGGTGAGTCCGTCAAGCGCAGTGGCAGCACCACCCACGTCCACAGCGGCACCGTGCAGCAGCTCAACGCCACGGTGAACTACGCCGAGGGCACGGTCACCGGCCTGATCAAGACCAATGTCTGCGCCGAGGGTGGCGACTCCGGCGGCCCGCTGTTCAACGGCACCATCGCGCTGGGCCTGACCTCCGGCGGTAGCGGTAACTGCAGCAGCGGTGGCACGACCTTCTTCCAGCCGGTCACCGAGGCGCTGTCGGTCTACGGCGTCAGCGTCTACTAAACCGCCTATACATAAAGGCTGAAGCTCTCGACCCGTCGAGCAGAAGGGGTCGACGGCCTGACCGCAAGGACGCTCTTCGGCCGGTCGCTCGCGCAGCGCGTGGGCGGCCGGCCCCCTGCTATGAGCACGGGTTGATGGGACCTCGGGACTTTAGACCTGCTGACATGTCGGCCAGCAAGCACAATCATTGTCAACCGGGGAACAGTCTTAAGCCTCCGATCGGTGGCGGCATACGTGGTGCCGCCGCCGATTCCAGCGAAATGGTATGGACCGAAGGCCGGAAATGACCGCCGACCTTCTTCGGCCGGCCGGTTGCGTCCTTCAGATGCAGCCGG
This sequence comes from Jatrophihabitantaceae bacterium, assembly GCA_045807085.1. Taxonomy (GTDB): domain Bacteria; phylum Actinomycetota; class Actinomycetes; order Mycobacteriales; family Jatrophihabitantaceae; genus Jatrophihabitans_A. Next base: position 277,034 of record JBJMIB010000034.1, on the reverse strand, counting down.
CCGTGTCGGTTAGCCGAGCTGGCCGACGTGCCGTGACTCTCGTGATCGACACCGCATTCGCGGTTATGCGACAGCGGTCTTGGTCATCGAAATGGCCGAACACATGCTCGAGAGCGACCCGTCCCCCGTGTTCACACGCGGGCGGTGACGACGAGGCGATCGCGCGGCCCGGTCAGCGGCTTCTCGAAGACGAAGACGGTGCTGCTGACGTCGCGAAAGCCGCATTCCTCGACCTGCCGGCACAGATACGCCTGGGGAAGGAAGTAGTAACGCAGGTCGGAATGCTTGCTCACCTCTGCCTCACCGTTCCACGGCGGATCGACCGAGAGAACAAGGACGCCGCCCTCTGGCAGCCAGGACTTGAACCGCTCGAGGGCCGGTCGGACACCGGTATCCGGGTCATAGAGGTGGCCCAAGCTTCCGTCGGCGTAGACGACGCTCCACCGGCCGGGCGGCGGAGTCCAGGTGAGCGCGTCGGCGCACACGACGTCGACGCCCTTCGCCTTGGTCAGCTCCACCGCTGGCTCCATCGGATCCACGCCGAGCACCCGTAATCCCTCGGCGACCAGACCAGCCTCGACCACGCCGTTGCCGCAGCCCACGCTCAGCAAGCCCAAGTCGGGGCCTTCGGCAAGCAGGCCGCGAAGGAGTTGCGTTATCCATTGCCGGTACGGCTCGCTGGACGTTGACGGGGTGGTGACGTTCCCGCGACCGGCGCCTTTCTCCCAGACGTGGTAGATGCTGGGCTCGCCGTCGTTGTCGTCCAGGTAGTAGTCACGGACCGCTCGGACCTGATCGGTTTCAGACACGTGAACCAAACCCCTTCCATTCGAATCATCCTCATTCACGATGCCAGAAAGGACTGATTTGTGTGGGTGAGCCTTCCAGTGAGTAGTCACCGCTATCGCGAATCCATTCTGGGTCAACCTGAGGTGTGATGGCCGGCCGACCGCCCACCACCGTGCGGCTCATCCAGTGGCAGGTGGGTGGTCGGGTCGACATCGGTATTGAGCGATACGCCCTATTTCGAGTGCTGTCAACCCAGTCAGGCCACCTCGAAATCAGTGAAGTCTCGGCCGCCGCCCCTCACCTTCACATCGATCGGCGCAGTACCTGCGAATCCGGCACACTGATCGGAAAGAACGCTCGAACGCGACTCCGGGCGCCGTGTCTCGTCGCCGGTTCGAGATCACATGCAAACGGAAGGGGTTCACATGCCGGACAGGTCAGCCTCGCAGGAAATCGACGACATCATCAAGGCGGCAGGCAACTGGCAAGGTGAGATGTTGTCCGAGCTTCGCGCGATCATCCGGCAGGCGGATCCGGACCTGGTCGAAGAAGTGAAATGGAAGAAGCCGTCCAAGCCAGAGGGCGTGGCGGTGTGGTCGCACGACGGCATCCTGTGCCATGCCGACCTGCTCAAGAACGCGGTCCGGCTGACGTTCCCCAAGGGTGCTCAGTTCAAGGATCCGAAGAAGCTCTTCAACACCCGCCTGACCGGCAACACCAATCGCGGCATCGACTTCGCAGAGGGCGCGACCATCGACAAGGCCGCGTTGCAGGGGCTCATCCGGGAAGCCGTGAGTGTAAACACGTCGAAAGCCAACTAACGATCTCGTGCTACCACCCGCCGGAGAGTCACGCCGTGGGCTGAGCGCCGCTTTCAGCTCTGCTGAGGATTATCGGCTGACCAGGATGCTGCGCGCCTGGGTGATGGTTAGCGACGTGGTGGCCGGTTGTAGTGCGGTGACCGTTCCGGGTATCGGAGTCCATGCCTGACCGGTGATCCGGTATTCGGCGTGCCAGTAGGTGTGCGCGGTGACGGTGACGGGGCCAGGCTGGAGGTAGGTGTGGCCGAATTCGGCGGTGCATGACCCGCAGTCGTGCGCCGGGTCATACGGAGTTCCTGGTGTCGGCTGCAAGACGTCGGTGCTGCCGTCACCGAAGTCGAATTCGGTGCGGTCGTAGTTGACCCGCAGTTCGACCGGGAATCCGATCAGCGAGGACCGTCCCAGGTTCACGGTGGTGGCGGTGTTCACCCAGTACAGCGTCTTCAAGTTGACCAGTCCGGTTCCGGTGTTCGGCGACACGCCGATCGCGGATGGGTGCAGCAGTCGGATGATCTCGTCGCGCAGTGCGGCCGTGGATGGCATCGGGGTGTTCACGCCGGCGCACCACTGCGCGATCGGCACCGGTGGACCGGCCAGCGCCGCGGTGGTGATGAACTGGTGTGGCGTCGGGTTGCCGGGGATGGCCGGGCACGGGAAACCGGTCGGGCCGCATGCCTTGTTCCAGAAGGTGTGATCGTCGGTCGCGGTGGCATAGCCGCAGTCGATCACTAGCACCGGTAAGCCGCCTCCGCCGGGTAGATCCGTGGCCTGCACGCTGCATTCCCCGGTGACTCCTACCGCCCCTGGGATATGGACGCCTACCAAAGTTGCACCCGAGTCGTCACCACAGCCTGTTGATGTTTCGGCTTGTGCATGAACGGGTGCCGCTATGGAGACGAGCAGCATGGACAGCAAAGCGACGATGATCTTCATGAGGTAGCTGCGAAGTAGCTAAGTCTCCAGGTCTCACCCTGTCGCCTCGAACACAACTTCCAGCCAAGGCGATCGCTTGCACCGGCGCCGTTGAAGATCTTCCCTGACTTGTCGACTACCGTCTGCGCTGTCGTAGCCACGATGACAACCTGCAGAAATCGGCAGGAGCCGTCACCGGCCCGATCGCAATTGATGCCTTGCTCAAGATCGTTAACCTGCCGCCTTCGTACCATTCGTGCTCCGCTGCAGTCTTGGCAATGCCGGTGGCAATGCCGCTGCAGAGGCCGCAGGTCGGCCCGTAGTAGTGCTTCATGTACGACGGGTTCGTGGTGGCGTAGGCCCAGTCCAGCGTCCGCATGAAGAACTCCGCGAAGGCGTTCGCGCCAGCCTGGCTATGAACCTTGGCCGCCGCCGGATACACCGGCGGCTTCTCACCCGGCCGAACATTGTGGCCGGTCAATGGCACGTCGGCCGGATACACCGCCGATGGCGACGGCGATGCTGATACCGAGGAGATGGCCGAAGAAGGCGGCAGGGAGGAAGCTGGCGAGAGGTTGGGCGTAGCGCTGCCGCGGGTGCATGCGGTGCCGATCAGCAGGACCGGCAAGACCAGTGCAAAGCCGCGCAAACAACGTGCAACCTCCATAGCCACATCATGCCGCAAAGTTGATCATCGTGCGGACCGCCTGTGGACAACGTCCGGCAGGGTTGAGAGTCGCGGGTTGTGTCCCCGCCGACAGCACTGTCTGACTCTGGCCTGCAGCTGGCGGCAGACTAGACCTCTAGTTGAGCTTTCTGATGCGACCGGCAAAACGGTCGGCCATTCCGGACTTATCGGTAGGCCCTGGTGTGGCGCTTGCCGTTATGCAACCGCGACCCATAGGGTGCATCCGCGTCCAGAGGGCGCTGTCCGCGCGGCTCGCCGAGTCCTGCCCCGCTCGGACCATCCTTTCGAAACGCTCGGCAGGAGCGGGGGAACCAAGGTGACGGTCGCGCGTGCGACCTAGGGGTGAAGCCGCAGACTTGCGGCCGGGCACCTCCCGCCCGAACCCGACAGCTCACCCCGCAGGCGTGAGGAGAGGATGTCCCCTTGCCCCGTCATGCCCCAACGGCGGCAGTGCACAACCCCGCGCATCGCGCTGACCGAAGCGCCCCCAGGCACGCCGGCCCGTCGAAGTCGTTCGCAGCAAGCCGGCGTCAACGTCTTGGCTGGGCCGTGGCCGCCCTGACCTGCCTGTCGGCCATGGTCGCCAGTGGCGTCGTCGCAACCTCGACCGTCTCGGCAGCCGAGGAGGAGGTCTCGAACGGGACGTTCGAGGCCGGCACCAGCGGCTGGGTCGCCACTCCGACGGCTGACGGGACGGCCCCCGTACCGCTGGCCCGGGTCTCCGGCGGGCACACCGGCAGCTACGCCGCTCGGGTGTCGAACACCTCGACCGCCGCGGCCACCACGGTCCTCAACGACTCGCCGAACAGCGTCGCCAGCACCACCGCCGGCCTGACCTACCGGGCAACGGCTTGGCTGCGGGCGTCCCAGGCCAACACCTCCCTCGGGCTGCGGCTGCTCGAGTTCACCAGCGCCAACGCGCTGGCGACCAGCAAGCATGCCTCCTATTGGGCCACCGACACGGCGTGGCACCAGCTCACGGTGGACCTGGTGGCATCCCGCGGCGGAGACAGCATCGACGTCAACGCCCTGGCCTGGGACCTCGGTGCCAGCCAGTCCTTCCTGGTCGACGACGTCAGCATGGTGCCGCTGACGACGACCACGCCGGCCCCGACCGGCGGCAGCAGCACGCCGTCCGGGGTGCTGCCGGCGCAGGGTACCGGCGCGCTATTCGGCTACTATCCGGCCGGCGGTGGCGATCCCCGTCCCATGGAGACCAAGATCGGACGCAAGTTCGACCTGATCCACCACTTCAAGGACTTCGACGCGACCAACAACATGTGGCCGACGTCCGCGATGCTTTCCGAGGCCGCCGAGGGCCGGACCATCCATATCGGCTGGGAACTGGTCTCCTACGACGGCAGCTACGACTCCGCGTTGCAGCCGGCGCCCGGGGCCTCCTCGACCGACCGCAGCGGCAAGGTCCAGAAGACCTGGACCTACAAGCAGGTCAGCAACGGCTCGCTCGACCGCTACCTCGACGCGGTGGCGGCCAAGGTCAAGGCCACCTCGTACAAGTTCATCGTCGACATCGACCCCGAGACCGACGACCGTCCCGACATCGGCGGCACCGCCACGATCCGGGCGGCCGCCGGCACCCGGGCCGACTACGCGGCGGCCTACCGCCACATCGTCGACCGGTTCCGGGCCCGGGGCGTCAGCAACGTGCTGTGGGCCTGGACCATGTCGGGCTGGACCGCCTCGGACCCCAGCAAGGCATGGTCCCTGCAGCAGCTCTGGCCTGGCTCCGGCTACGTCAACCTCATAATGTGGGATCCCTACAACCACGACCCGACCCGCTGGCGCAGCTTCGCCCAGATCGTCGCGCCGTTCTACAACGCCATCCGGGGCGGGCTGCTGGACCCGGTCGACACGAACGCCAAGAAGCTGCCGATGGGCCTGGGCGAGTACGGCTGCGTCGCCGACCCACGCCGGCCGGACTGGTTCAAGGCCATTCCCAGCCAGGCCAAGACCTTCCCGGCCCTGGTCTCGCTTGGCTATTTCAACAGCGGCAGCTGGGGATCGCTGGGTACCGACTCCACCTCGATCGCCGCCTTCGGGACGGCCGGCAAGGACGCGTGGTTCCACACTCGCTGGTGACCGGCAGCTCAGCTGCTTGACCGACGGCGCGCCGGGACTGTGCCCTTCCCGGGGCGCCGATCGTTTCTAGAGAAATGCGTCCCGGTCGAGGGAGGAGACGTAGCCGTAAATCATCTTGTCGACCGTGCCCTTCGTCGGGGCGGCTCACTCACCCACCCCGACGGAATGGGACAGAGCAAACAGCCGAATCTCAAGGTTCTAAGTTCCGGAATCGCCAGGCCTTTCCTCCCGAAGGGACCAGGCGATCAACGGCCGTGATCTGAATAGCTGTCGCATCGAGGTGCTGTTGAAGCGCAGACCGAAGCGCCTGTTCTACGGCGGGAGGATCGTCGTTCGGTTGAGGGCGCCAGCGCAAGCCAAAACCGCCACGTTCTTGAGCCAGCTGATACTCCCGCACGCCGGTGCCGGCGATACAAGCGCCCAGCGCACTAGCCGCTACGAACCTTCCGTTCACCCAAAACTTAGTAACTTCTCGGCCTTGGAAAGCCACTATGCTCTGGCCGGTATAGCCACAGCCGCACACGCCGTCAACGACTGTTCCTCGATCACCGGTACGGTAGCGGATAAAAATTGTGGCCCAGTTGACAAGGTTGGTCAGAACAATCTCGCCGAATCCAGTCTCATGAATGTCACCGTCTTCTTGCGCAACTTCCAGTACGCGACCGGGTGGAACATGTAAAGTGTGTTCCAAAGGACACTCGAGGCCGATGAGGCCGCCTTCTACTGACGTGTAGGCGTTCAACACCGGGCAGCCGTAGGAGCCTTCTAACCGAACGCGGTCCTCGTCAAACAGGTACTCTCCGCTGACCAGTATGGCACCTGGCCTGATCTGACACCCATTGGCATCCGGGTCACACGCGGCCAATCTCAGTAGGGTGGTCGGTCTGCCGTGTAAAAGAGCCGGCGGTGTCGAGCGTAAGTACGCCACCAGCCGTAAGTCGTCGAGATACCCGCGCCCGACAACAAGACGACGAAATAGCGCTCCTCCCAGCCCCGGCAGTGGCAGGGTGAACTGTGGCTTCTCTTTTTCCGTCACGAGCGCAACACCCAGGTGGCTTCCAGCCACTCGTCCTCTGAGGCCGGGTATCGCGCGGACCGTACGGGCGTGAGTCAGATGATTCGCTTCGAACCAGGCTGCGTCATCGTATTGCACCGTGATGGGCGTACCGGTGCTACCGCCTGTGCGTACCGGTCGACTGGCCCGCCTTTGATCCTGGAAGAGCTGCGGCGCCAGGTCATAGTCCCTCCGGGAGCAGCCAGCAAAGCCTTGTAGCTGGAGGGTATTTGTACTGGAAGTCATGACTTGTGCGCGATAGGCGCCAAGTCGGGAACCTCGCGCTAACACCCGCCCAAGGACACCCGGCTCGGTCAGCGCTCGCCTTCGAGATGCCCACGCACGCATACACCTCTGTGCGTCATACCATTCCATCGCCGCTAACCGCGTCGGCATCTCGTCGAGGGGTTGCGTCATGTGCACGGCGATGTCAGCTATAGGTACGCTCGCACCACTCTGGAGGTATGACTCCTACATGACAACAAGAATTTGACCACCGCGGAAGTTGCGCAGTTGGTCGTCCGGAACTGCACGCACGGCCTCCAGCAACGCCTCACGGGCTTTGGCTGCCCCCATACGGCGTGTAGTTGCCTCTTCGGAAACGTGGAAAGTCGTGATGCGCAGACCCGACTGTACTGATTCCATTGAAGGTCTCCTTCCGCTCGGTACTTCTGCCAAACGCTACCTCGCTTGGGTTCCAGACACCATAGAAGACGCCTAGCTAACCAAGATAAGCTCGGGTCGTGAAAAATGGGTTGATCGTATCGCGAAAACGCCTATGTGGTGGAATCTCTTGTTCTGGGCGGGTTGCTATTCCGCAAGAATAATCCGGTCAGTCCCATCAGGCGACGAATAACTCGGGCCACCGAGTCGCGAACACCCTCGTTCCGGCTATGCACCAGAAATACGTGCCTGAGGCATTCCTTCTTTTCCAGAGAGTGCGGTCTCTGCGATCTGCGATAACCTCGCGTGTGCGGCGCCCTTTCCTCGGGCTCATGGTGAGATAGGAACGTGCGTACCGAAATCGCCGGAATCCTCGCCCCAGCTGCTGCAAATCGCGAGACGTTGCGCGAGTTGCACGCGGTGATCCAGACCGCGATGGGCTGGCAGGACTATCACCTGCACCTCTTCGAGATCGATGGCGTTCGGTGCGGTGACGTCGAAGACCTGGACGGTCCGCTCGGTGACGAGGAGACCTACACCGTCTGCGAAGCCGCGGCGACCGCGACCGAGTTCAGCTACGACTATGACTTCGGTGACGGCTGGTCGCACGAAATCCGGGTCGAGCCAGCGGCCGGTACGAGCGGACCCCAGTTGATCGACGGGGCCCGCGCCTGTCCGCCCGAGGACTGCGGCGGTCCCTGGGGATACCAGGACTTGCTCGAAGTGCTGGCCGAACCCACGCACGAGGAATATCACCAGCTGCTGGAATGGCTCGACGGTCCGTTCGATCCGGAATCGTTCGACCTCGCCGAGACGAACGCCCATCTGCAGCTCTACGATCGGCACAGCCGGCGGCGGATCGGAGCGCGATGACCAGCGAGGCCGGCGGCGACCTCCCAGCAGCCATACGGCGGATAGCAGGCTGGAACGATATCCCAAGCCGGATACAGCGCCTCCTTCGACATGAAGTCGGCACCCTGGTGGCTGCGCCTCTGGATGAGACTTCCGTTTTGCTGACCGATTTGCCTATCCGGTCATGGTCAAGCGTGGTCACGGTTACCTCACTGCTATGCCGGGCAACGAGCGTGGGGCGGTGCCGCCGGGTTGGCGAATTCGTTAGCGTCTATACGCAGAGAACGGCGAGTCACGAGCCGATGCGGATGTGGGCGAGGAAGGCCCGGATGAGCACGCGCCTGGCATCGGCGATGGCGTAGATGGCGGCACCACGCTGCATGAGGTCGTCGGCCCGCTGGAACGTGGCCGTTACCTGTGCGCTGCGAGCGGGATCGATGGTGTGGCTGCTGAGGTGTTGGCCGGTGGCTGGGTTGATGACCTCGGCGGTGTGGGGGGACGAGCACGAGGGCGTGGGTGCCCGGCGTGGGCGGCACCGATGCCGAGGCGGATGCATCCGGCCGGCAGGGCGCAGCGAGATCTTGCCGTGGCGGTCGATGACATCGATGCGATCCGTAGGGCCTGAGGCAACAGCGGAACTGCCTAAGCTCCTGAACACAGCCCGGCCCCGTGTCCTGTAATTCAGGTTTGTTTGACCGTCGGAGGGGATTTCGTCGGCGGTTTTGGTTTGGGTCGCCTGCTGCCGGCTCATGGGAGCAGACTGTGTCGGCAGAGGCGAGACTAAGTATGATCACCCGAAGGTGAGCCGCGTGGCGCGTAGATCGATAGGCATCGTGTTCAATGGGGCGACCGGCCGCATGGGCTACCGTCAGCATCTGCTTCGCAGCCTGTTGGCGATACGAGCGCAGGGCGGACTGCAACTTCAAAGCGGCGACCAGCTATGGCCGGAAATCGTCCTCGTCGGTCGCAGCAACAACAAGCTTAGGGAAATCGCTCATCGGCACGGCCTCTCCGAATGGAGCACCGACCTAGACGCAGCGCTGCAGCGAACAGATGTGGAAATCTATTTTGATGCGCAGCCAACCGCGCTTCGGAAAGACGCCGTTCGTGCCGCCATCGAGGCGGGTAAACATTGTTACACAGAGAAACCTACCGCTCAAAACCTTGTCGACGCAATTGAATTAGCAGAGCTTGCGGATCACGCCGGAATTAAACATGGAGTGGTACATGATCGACTGTTCCAGCCGGGCCTGCGTAAACTGAAGCGGCTTATGAGAAGTGGGTTTTTCGGCAGAATCCTCTCTATCTGCGGCGAGTTCGGCTATTGGGTATTCGAAGGCGATTGGCAGTCGGGACAAAGACCTTCATGGAACTACCGAAGGGAAACTGGTGGACTGGTCATAGACATGATGCCGCATTGGCATTATGTGCTGCGGCTATTTGGGCCGCTGACCGCCGTGACCGCGCACGTCGTGACCCACATTCCGCAACGTTGGGACGAGGCGGGTATGGCCTATTCAGCCACCGCTGACGATGCCGCGTACGTCATTGTAGAAATCGGCGATGGCATTGTCGCTCAGCTTCACTCGTCCTGGACCGCGCGGGTTCATCGCGATGAGCTGTTCGAGTTTCAGGTCGACGGCACCGACGGCAGTGCAGTGGTGGGCTTGCATGGCTGCCGTATTCAACATCGTGTCACCACTCCGAGACCGGCGTGGGACCCCGACCTTCCGGTCATGGAGGACTTTCGGGCCCAGTGGCAGGAAGTTCCCGACAACATGGCCTTCGACAACGGGTTCAAGGTCCAGTGGGAGCTATTTCTCCGTCACGTGGCGGAGGATGCGCCATATCGATGGGACTTCTGGTCGGGTGCAGGTGGCGTACAAATGGCCGAATTGGTCCTCCGATCTTCTCAAGAACGACGGAGGCTTGTCATACCGCCTTTATCGAAATAAGCAAGTACACGCCTTGCACGCAAAAGGCTTCGGTAGCGGAGGTGAGCAATTGATTATTTGCCTAATGCCCTACTATCTTAAGCCCGCATGGCCGAGGCTGCCGAATGAATGAATCAATTCAGATCATTGACAGCGTGCATGATCAAGAAATTTCCCTTGGTTATATCGGTCCTAGCTTAGGAGTTCTTTACCTGCAGCGCTTCATTCGGGATAAGTTATTTGGCGTGACTGCGCCGACTGCCACGAAAAGCGGTGAGGTTGCGGGGGCGAGGGATACGTTGGAAGTACTGGCCAGTGACATCTTGCTAACTGTGGGGATGAAGGAGGAACTCGACGACGTCGTGCATCCGGCCGGAGTGCTCATGCCACTGAGGGTGCACATGGTTGCTGATCTAGCACAAGAGGCCCCAGCGGCGCAGACGAAGACGTTCCGGCTCCAATTGCGCCGCCATCGGAGCCGCGTAAGAAGACGCGGATATGACTGGGAACTCGCATCGAACGATGGCGAATATGATTGGTTCTACGACCGTATGCATATCCCTACGATGGTTGCGAGGCATGGCGAACGAGCCCGTTCGGTCGAGCGGGAGGAAGCACGTCGCGAACTCTTTCACAAGGGTTCGCTTCTCTTCGTCACATCCTACGGCAAACGGGTCGCTGGTATCGTTTTGCAGGTTGTGCGCGAGCAGTCCATATGCAATGTCCGGCTAGTGGGGTGGCTGGACGGAGACCCGCAGCTCATGCGAGAGGGAGCGGTCCAGAGCGGGTATTTCTTCGTCAGAGATTGGGCCGCCCAATTGGGTCTTCAGTTCCTCGATTTCCAAGGGTCAGAGCCCTTCCTATCGAAAGGGACTTTTCAGAACAAGCGTCGTCGCGGTACATCTGCAATTCTGGCTCCGGGGGAATTTGCGAACCTCCGGTGCGTCCTCACCGTCCGGGAGGACAAGGGCCCGATACGCGACTTTCTAGTGGCCAATCCACCGATAAGCGTCGGCCGATCTGACAGGATGGATGCGGTGTATTTCTATGACGACCGTCGTGCCGTCCGGCACGACCTTCCCTGGCGAATGGAGGGAATTGATGGCTGTCAGATCTTACACATCGATCAGTTCTTGCGAAGGAAGTCAACCATCCATGCCCAGCACGTCGGCCTAATTTAATCAACGGGCTTCCGCCACGATGCGGGGTTGCTGCCGCAGTCTTTGATTGATGAGGCGGATCGGCTCGGATGCCTCCTTTGGGAAAAGTCAAGCGAATCGATCTCACGTTCGGCGGCGTGGCGAGAAGCGACCAGCGCATACCGAAGTCGAGTTCACCGACGTCGGGTACCGCGGTCATCCCAGCAACGGCAGCGCACAGATCACTGGAAAGACCATGCCTTCCGACTGCCTCAACCAACGCTTGCTCAGATGGTTGGGCCCGCCGCATTACGCCAAGGTCATGTAATGCGCGGCCAAGACGTCCACCATGGTGGCCATGACCCGACGTGGGAACAACTCACGCTCTACCTCAGGTATAAGGCCGGGGTGTCGTCCTCGCCGACTTCCGTGTCGTCCGGTTCAGTTTGAACCGGGCTGATGATCGGTATGACTAGCTGCCACGCTTCGTTTGCCCCATTCGAACGACCTTCGCTTGGCCTCGGGCAACCGCTGGTTGGGAGTGGCCGTGGAACGGTTTTCGCGAGACTGTCGCGCAAGCGGAATAGACGACAAGGCCACGAGTGCCTGTGACTAGGTCTCCGCCAGCCTCCAGGCTGACCGTGTAGTCGTCGATCAGCTGGAGCTGAGGTGGAGCTGCTGCGCGCCTACTCCAACCTTTCACTACCCCAGCAAGTCAGGCAGCTCATGGTTGTGGCCGGAGCTGGTGAGTCAGCCCGAGAGCCCGGCCGCTCTGCCGGGCATATTCACCGGGCTACCCAACGGCTCGATCCAGCCGTCATTGAGCAGCTGCTCGAGGACTACCGGGATGGTCTGACCAGCCGGCAACTGGCTAGCAAGTATCAGCTCGGCAAGAGCACCGTCCTACGCTTGCTCCGCCGCCACGGTGTCCTGGTTCGCCCGCGTGGGTGGTCGGCATAGCCGGTTCCCCCTCTGAGTGATAGCCGTGCTCAATTGCATACCACCATCAGTGGAAGCGGTGTGACTCTATTCGGTATAGGCATGGCTCCTTGGAGAGTGAACATCGATGATTGCAGCATCAAGAATCGGCCAGTTGGCGAAGGCTGTCTGCCGCATCCCGCATTCCAAGGTGATCCATCAACGATATCAACGCGGCACCCCTCGGCCCAAGAGTAGCTTTGAGGGTTAACGCGACGGGGATCGGAGTTCCATCTTCTTGCAATAATCCCTCATCGCAGATATCGCCAATAATCGCGATACAGTCGATCTCCTTATGCGATAGCTCCACATCGCCAGCTGCGTCATCCAAAACTTCATCCAGCGGCGATACCAAAGAGGTCACCAACATATCTAGGTCGAGCCCGATGGAAAGTGCCATACAAGGTACACACATGCGCGCGTGCCTACATGCTCGAGCTAAGGCAAGTATCCGTTCAGAGTCAAAGAGCACAACATCCGATAGCCCACCTCGCTTCCGAGCGCCAAGGAAACCTTCATAGAGGCCCGGATGATTAGAAACGGAAGCCATTGTGAGGCAGGGAAGGAAAGAGGGGTCCTCTACTGAGATGTTGTCTCCGATGGTGTGCCATATCTCCCCAGGAATATCGTCAATGAAGAAACCTAGTTTGATATCGCTGTCACCTGCGGACTGCCGTTGGACGTAGTCGACGAGATAGTCGAATGGCTCAAATGAATCATCGCCGAGCTCAACAAGGCATGAACTCGCCCCATACACGAGCTCCGTGCACCAATCTTTGACCTCATGCCAGGAAAATTTCTTATATCGAGCGTGCAAACGTGGGTCAATGTATTCCAGGAGGACGGTTCGAACCCACTCGCCAGGGATTGGGCTTTGGAAACCTGCACGTCGAAAATCGACCGCCGCAGAAACCGCTGCAGCTGCAAGTTCATCTTGCCCATTTCCGTCTCGGGCCTCCAGCCACCGGTCCAGGACTGCCGGGCCGCCGCATAGCCGCTCACCAAGTAAAATTTTGCCTACATCGCTAGAAATCGTCTTGATACGGTCGTCAGTTGAACGTCGAGCATCTGCTAGCTCGGTTGCCTTCAGCTCGCGGTCAATCCGGACTGTCTCTGCCATCTGCAAAACTTGTCTCGCACAATCTTGCCTAGGGCTCGCCGTCTTGGCGTCCATCAGTAATCGCATGCGGGCTTGCGACCGGATCGTTGCAAGGATAGGCGAGTTCATCCTTTGAAGTATTGCGGAAGCCACATCCACATCTAAGCCGTCGGTTCCCACATAGCGCTCCAAATCATCGAGCCATATTGCGACGGGCTCTGGACTTATCACAGCCGACTGCGCAATATAACGACGCAGGGAGTGCCCATCTTGCGGAACCAAAACCTGGCGGATGCCTCTCCGGGCAGCAAGCCTCCTCAGCGCTTCGTACGCACTCCTGCTTTTCCCCGAAGCCGAACTCCCTTCCAAGATTACGAAGCCCTCGTTGTCAAGGACAGTGTCTATAGTGCCATCCACCGACCGCGGCACATAGGCGGGTAACTCGCTGCGCTTATCAGCATCCACATGCCGGTGAACCCCGAGGTAGCGGATCGGGTCGACATCGTCTATTTCCCTGATCGCGATTCCCGTAAAAGTTTCTTCTGGCTGGATATAGGTCGGAATCGGCAGGTCTAGATACTCATGCGCAATCCACTGACAATCGCGGTGAGTTAGCAGATCGGCCAACCCATTACCATCCAATATTTGAAGCAATACGCCGTGATCGTTCTTTGCCGCATCAATCAACCGATGGCGAAGGCCTACGGGGACAGTCGATTCCGAGAAGTAAGTAATAAAGTCAGGGCGTGGGCCACTGCTCATGATTTCTTGCAGGTCGCTTTGTATCTTTGTAGCAATCGTCTTTTGCTGCTGCAGCGTACATGCAAATGCCCATACCTTGTTGCCGGCCGAGACACGCCAAGAGGATGACGACAAAAGATTCTCAAAGTCTCGGCCTTGATCGCCTCCTGATCCCACCGGTCCGCTCGCAGGTATTACGTTCGGAGTGATACGCACACTTGCGAAGGCGCGGCAAATATCTTCAAATAGGTGGTGCTGATTCTTTGAGCCGAGTTGCCCCAACTGAAAGCGAATCAAGGCTCGAAATTGATCTCGTCGCGTTATCTTCACGCCCTACCCACCGTAGATCATCTTGTCCAAACCAGCTATGAGGGCCCATCGACCGGGATTCTACATCGTCGGTACCCTTGGGCTTAGGAGAGCGCGTGCCTCTCCGACTCGGATTCATCGGGCGGTAGATCACTAGTGAATCCTTCGATCGCGATCCGGAGCTTCAGGTTCCCCTCAGCGCCGGCTGATCCGGCAAGGTGGTGAGGTGCGGCGCGAGGTCGGTAGTACAAGGCCCTGCCTGGTACTCAGCGGCAATCGCCTTGTGTGGATCGCTAGTTGGGTGCTCGGCATGATTCCGGCCGCCGTCCGTAACGTGGACGGTTGGCTGCCCCGGCGCACCTACAGCGACGGAAGCAGAAGTTACATTTACGTCCGCCGAGGGTCGGCGCTTTGTACAACCGCATAAAAGGTCGCCGTCTTACAAGTGTGTTCAAGGCGCCGCAATGTCCGTTCCGACCTAGCGGCCGGCGACGGCTGCTGACCCCTATGCTCCGCCGTGTGGAAATCGAATTGAGTCCTGATGAGGTGGCCCAGCTGGTGGGACTCCGCGCCATGCTGGAGCATGCCGTCACGTTTGCAAGCTCGGCGCCCGCGGTGCATCAGACAACGGCAGTCGTCCTCCTGGACGCGGTTATCGAGCGGGCTACCTTCCTTGCCGCTGTTTCGCTCGGCCTGAGTGTCGGGCCCCGCGATGGATCAGAGGAGTTGCGCCCAAAGGTATCGGAGAAGCTGCCGAATTGGCGGCCGCGGGCCATGCCAGCAGTCCGGCAGCTCCACCGCGCGCGGAACGCTGCCCAGCACGAGGCGTTAGCTCCTAGCAGCGCTGCGCTGCCTGGATGGATCGTGGCGTGCCGCTCCTACACAGAGAGCTTGGTAGCCGAACGATGGCATACCGAATTGGCTCGCGCGCGATGGGCTAGTGCTGTCGTGGATGAGGAGCTAGCGGGCCTACTTTTGCAGGCTGAACTCGCCATCGAGAGCGATGAATACGCCTTGGCAGTGCAACGTAGCGGTGAGGCTTTCAAGATTGCGCTTGGTCGCTGGCGGTCGATGAGAGGTGCGGTTGCCACGGGACTCCGTGCACCACTGGAACTTAGGGGGGACAGCTACTACAAGTGCCGCGGCCGGCAAGAGGGATTCTGCGACCTGCCGCACCTACCCGCCTGGCAGCTGGAAGAAAGCATCGAACGCAGCTATCAGCACTTGTGGCTGTCCTCGGACTTCCTCGACGACCTCACTGCGAAGGTCGAAGCTACCCTGGCTGACGAGCAACGCATGACCCAGGAGCTAGAAGCGAACCTACGAGCCGAATTGGCCCGGCTAGACACCCGCGAAGAACGCCTGCTTGACCTCGCCGCCGACGCCAGCCTGCCCACCAGCCGTCTCAAGCAACGACTCCGCGATCTCGCCTTAGAGCGCGAACGCATCCAACAGTCGCTTGCGAACACCACCAGCGAATTGGCTGCGGGCGCCAAAGTTCTCCGTGATGCCATTCAACTGGTCCGTGATCCCTACCACCTCTACTGCAACGCCTCGGACGAAGGTCGGCGCGCCCTCAACGCCGCCTTCAATCACCACTTCTTCTGTGATGACCACGGCCAGGTGACCGCCGTCCTGCAACCACCCTTCGACGAGCTACACGACGCCGCCAGCGTCTACCTGCAGCGTCACGCCGCTCGCCCAAGGGCACAGCAAGCCAGTACAACAAAACCGCACCCCGGCTACGCCGAAGTGCGGCAACCTACCCAAAATGCCCAACCGGGCCTAGCCGGCATTTATTTGGACCGTGGTTGGAATAAGCGTGTTCTGGTGGAGGTGCCGGGAATCGAACCCGGGTCCTTCGTCGCTTCGATGGGCATTCTCCGGGCGCAGTGTGCTGTGCCTCTACTCGGCCCCACCGATCACGCACACGAGTCGGTGTGACAGGCCCAGTCGCTGTGAGTTGTCCCGTCCTGCCCCGCGACCGGCCAGGACGGTTTAGTCACCTAGCTGATGCCAGCATCCGGGCCGGTGACGAACCCGGGCTGACAGACCCGTTATCGCTGATTAGGCAGCGAGAACGAAGTCAGCGCGATTACTATCGGCGCTTATTTTTGTGTGCATCGCTTTTTTAACGAGGTCAGCAATGCGGTCCTCGGCCCGCTTCTCCGCATCTCGACGTCCGAAGTCGAGACCATTCACCCCCTGGTCGGTACTGCAACCTGTAACGCATCTGACCCATCAATCATGCCATGCCGGCCGAGCCCCTCGCAGCCGCTTTCCTCGCGAGGTACGCTAGGCCGGAACAGGTACCCCCCTAGGGTATGGAGGATAGCATGCAACCCGGCTACGCCGAGCACAAGCAGGCGCACCTGAAGCGGCTGCGCCGGATAGAGGGCCAGATTCGCGGCCTGCAGCGGATGGTCGAACAGGACACCTACTGCATCGACGTGCTCACCCAGGTCTCCGCGGCGACCCGCGCCCTGGAGTCGGTGGCCCTCGCGCTGCTGGACGAGCACCTGAGCCACTGCGTCAGCAATGCGATCGCCAGCGGCGGCGAGGAGGCCGACGCCAAGATCAAGGAAGCCTCGGCCGCCATTGCCCGGCTGGTCAAGTCCTAGCACAACAGGGAGGAACGACAGGTGAACACCACCAGCTACCAGGTGACCGGCCTGACCTGCGGACATTGCGTGGCCGCGGTCAGCCATGAGTTACAGGCGCTGCCCGAGGTCAGCGAAGTGAGCGTCGATCTGGTCGCCGGCGGCGTCTCCACCGTCACCGTCACCAGCGCCGAGCCGCTGGTCGAGCAGGCCCTCACGACCGCGCTGGACGAGGCCGGCGGCTACCAGCTCGCCAGCCGCTGAGCATGACGACCGAAGTCCTCGGCCAGCAGACCGAGTACCGCATCGGCGGCATGACCTGTGCCTCCTGCGCCGCCCGAATCGAGAAGAAGCTCAACCGGCTGCCCGGCGTGCTGGCCAGCGTCAACTACGCCACCGGCACCGCGGTGGTGACCGCCACCGGGCAGGCCGACATCGTCGGCACAGTCGAGGCGATCGGCTACACCGCCGTGCCACGCCGGCCGACGAGCGCGGACGAGGGCCAGCACGACCAGGAATTGACCGGGCTTCGGCGCCGGCTGCTGATCAGCCTGACCCTGGCCGTTCCGGTTGCCCTGATCGCCATGCTGCCGGCGCTGGACTCGACCGGCTGGCACTGGTTGGCGCTGCTCCTGGCAACCCCGGTGGCAAGCTGGGGAGCCTGGCCGTTCCATCGCACGGCGCTGCTGCAGGCCCGCCACCGTGCCACCAGCATGGACACCCTGATCTCGATCGGGGTCACCGCCAGCTACCTCTGGTCGCTGTTCGCCGTGCTTACCGGGCACGCCGAGAGCTACCTCGAGGTCGCCAGCACGGTCACCGTGCTGATCCTGCTCGGTCGGTTCCTGGAACTGCGTGCCCGCCGGTCCGCCGGTGCCGCCCTGCGAAAGTTGCTCGATCTCGGCGCCAAGCAGGTCAGCCTGCTCGAAGACGGCCGGGAACGTCTCGTGCCGATCGAGCAGTTAGCAGTCGGCGCGGAATTCGTCAGCCGGCCGGGCGAGCGGATCGCGACCGACGGCGTGATCGCCGACGGCATCAGCACGCTGGACACCTCGGCCATCACCGGCGAGTCGCTGCCGGTTGAGGTCGGCCCCGGGGACGAGGTCATCGGCGCGACGGTGAACCTGTCCGGCCGGCTGATCGTGCGCGCCAGCCGGGTCGGTGCCGACACCCAGCTCGCCCAGATCGCCCGGCTGGTGCGCGAGGCGCAGAACGGCAAGGCGGCCGCGCAGCGACTCGCCGACCGGGTATCGGCGCTCTTCGTGCCGATCGTGCTGGCCCTCTCGCTGGCCACCCTGCTCGGCTGGCTGGTCACCGGCCATCCGATCGGCACCGCGGTCAGCGCGGCGGTCGCGGTGCTGATCATCGCCTGCCCGTGCGCGCTCGGCCTGGCCACCCCGACCGCGCTGCTGGTCGGCACCGGTCGCGGCGCGCAGCTGGGCATCCTGATCCGCGGCCCGCAGGTGCTGGAATCGGCCGCGGCCATCGACACCGTCGTGCTCGACAAGACCGGCACGGTGACCTCGGGCCAGCTGCGACTGGACGCGCTGATACCCGCCGAGCGAGTCGACAGGGACGAGCTGCACCGGCTGGCCGCCGCGGTCGAGCAGGGCTCGACCCACCCGATCGCCCGGGTGATCGTCGCCGCCTATCCCGGCCAAAGTCCCATCGGCACCGCCCTTACCGACACCGGCGGGCTGGGCGTTGCCGGCACCGTCGAGGGCCACCGGCTGCGGGTCGGCCGGCTCGGCTGGCTCACCGAGCAGTGGCCGGACGCCGCGGTGCCGGACGGGCTGCGGCGGGGAGCCGAGCAGGCCGAAGCCCGCGGCCACACCGCCGTGTGGGTCGGCTGGGACGGCTCGATCACCGGCCTGATCGTGGTCTCGGACACCGTCCGGCCGAGCTCGGCCGAGGCGGTGCGCCGGCTGCACCAGCTCGGCCTGCGCACCGTGCTGCTCACCGGCGACAACCACCGGGCGGCCGCCAGCGTGGCCGAGCAGATCGGCATTGCCGAGGTGATCGCCGACGTGCTGCCCACCGGCAAGTCGGCGGCGATCCGCCAACTACAAACCACCGGCCGGACGGTCGCGATGGTCGGCGACGGCATCAACGACGCCGCCGCACTGGCCGAGTCGGACCTCGGCCTCGCCATCGGCGGCGGCAGCGACATCGCGGTCGAGGCGTCCGACCTGACCCTGATCCAGCCGGACCTGCTGCTCGCCGTCGACGCCATCCGGCTGTCCCGCTCGACCCTGCGCACCATCAAGGGCAATCTCGGCTGGGCGTTCGGCTACAACGTGGCCGCGATCCCGCTGGCCGCGCTGGGGCTGCTCAACCCGATGATCGCCGGCGGCGCGATGGCCGCCAGCTCGGTGTTCGTGGTGGCCAACAGCCTGCGGCTGCGCCGGTTCCGTAGCGTCCAGGTCGGCGGCTGAGCAGCGGACAGCCATGCCTATGCCATGCCTATGCCATGCCTATGCCAGCCCGAGCAGGCCAGCCCCGTTGTGCCACAGCACCGCGCGCAGCCAGTCATCGCCGAAATCCCAGTCCAGCAGCGCCTGAACCTGGCTGGCGTAGTCGTACGGGATGTTCGGGAAGTCGCTGCCCAGCACGATCCGGTCGCCGGCATCCCGGTAGCGGGCCAGGGTGTCCGGCGGCACCGGGGCGATCCGGTTCATGAACGGAGTGCCGACCATCGTGGTGTCCAGCCGGACGTTCGGGTAGCGCAGCGCCAGCTCCCAGTGCTCGGCGTACTCCGGCGCGCCGGCGTGCGCGATAACCATCGCCAGCCGCGGGTGCCGGCGCAGCACCGCGCCGATCGGTCCCGGGCCGGTGTGCGCGCCGGGCACCGGCCCGGAGCCGCAGTGCACCACCACCGGCACCCCGGCCTCGGCGAGCAGCCCCCATGCCCCGTCCAGCTCGGCCGAACCTGGGTCGAAGCCGCCGACCTGCAGGTGCACCTTGAAGATCCGGGCGCCGGCCGCCAGCGCCTGCCGCACGTCGGCGGCCGCCGATGGCTCGCCGAAGAAGGTGCCGCTGTGGATGGCAGCCGGGTGCTGGGCGGCGAAGTCGGCACACCAGCCGTTCAGCCACGCCGCCATGCCGGGCTTGTGTGGGTAGCACAGGGTCGGGAACCGCTCGACGCCGAGCGCTGCCAAGGTGGCCATCCGATCCGGGTCCGAGGTCCGGTAGTGG
This sequence comes from Jatrophihabitantaceae bacterium, assembly GCA_045807085.1. Taxonomy (GTDB): domain Bacteria; phylum Actinomycetota; class Actinomycetes; order Mycobacteriales; family Jatrophihabitantaceae; genus Jatrophihabitans_A. The sequence goes on along the minus strand of JBJMIB010000034.1, from coordinate 257,160 downwards.
ATCGGCCAGGCCAGCCCGTAGTGCCGTTCGGCGTCGTCGAAGAATTGCCAGACCTTGGCCAGCACGCTGGTGGGCAGGAAGTGCACATGGATGTCGGCCAGGCCGGGCAGCCCGAGCCGCTGCCAGACCGCCGGCACCTCGGCGTCGGATAGCACTGCCGACACCCGCCGCTAGACCCGGCCCTTGAGCCGGCGGCCCAGCTCGCGGCGCACCTCGCGGTCGGCGTCCCGGCGAGCCAGATCCTGGCGCTTGTCCCAGGTCTTCTTGCCCCGGGCCAGCGCCAGCTCGACCTTCACCTTGCCCTCGGTGAAGTACAGCGACAGTGGCACCAGGGTCAGCCCGGACTCCTTGGTCCGGCCGATCAACCGCTGGATTTCCCCTTTGTGCAACAACAGTTTGCGCACTCGGCGCGGCGTGTGGTTGGTCCAGGAGCCGAACGCGTACTCCGGGATGTGCACGTTGTGCAGGTACACCTCGCCATCGTCGATGGTGGCGAACGCGTCGGCGAGCGACGCCCGGCCCTCGCGCAGTGACTTGACCTCGGTGCCCATCAGCACCACGCCACACTCGTAGGTGTCCATGATCGAGTACTCGTGTCGGGCCTTCTTGTTCTGCGCGATCAGCTTGCGCACCGGCCGATTGGACGACTTCGCCGAGCTTTTCGGCGATTTCGCTGCGGTGGCCATCCCACCAACCTACAGCCGGACCCGATCACAGCCGGACCCAATTACAGCCGGACCGCTCACAGGCGGACCCGATTACAGGTGGACCCGATTACAGGCGGACCCGATTACAGGCGCACATAGAGCCGCAAGGTTCCCCAGGCGGTGGCCGCCGCCAGGATCATCCCGGCGATCAGGCCGACGCCGCCGGCCAGCAGGATGTCGTTGCCCACGATCGGCTGCAGGATCCGGGACTTCACCTGATCACCGAGCAGGCCGTCCAGGAAGACCAGCTTGGCGATCCAGTTGCCCACCATGGCAAGCACCGCGCCGATCGCGGCGGCCACCATCGCCTCGATCACGAACGGCAGCTGGGTCATCCAGCGGGACGCGCCGACCAGCCGCATGATGCCGGTCTCGTTGCGCCGTTGCTGGGCGGCCACCTGGATGGTGTTGGCCATCTGCAGCAGGGCGCAGATGCCGACGATGAACGCCATCACGAACGAGCCGACCCGGCCGGTGTCGAACAGCCGGAGCATGGTCTTGAGGCTGACGTCCTGGTTCTGCACCTGCTCCACGCCGGCCGCCTTGGCATAGCGGGAGGCCACCGGCAGGTAGTCGGTCTTCAGGTCCTTGAGCTTGATCGTGAACGAGGACGGGATCGCGCCGGGGCCGGCCTCGTCGACCACCTTCTCCCCCAGCCGCTGCTTGGCGATCGCGGTCGCCTCGTCCTGGTTGATGTACTCCACGCCGGTGATCTGCGAATCCGACTGCAGCCGGGCCTGCAGCGCCTGTCGCTCGGTGTCGGTCACCGCGTGCTTGCAGTTGGAGCCCGGGGTCTGGTTCGAGGTCGCGGTGCACAGGTAGATCGAGACGTTGATCTTGTCCTTGTACGCCGTCTGGGTCTTGGCGATCTCCTTGTTTATCAGCAACGCCCCGCCCAGGAAGAACAGCGCGATCGCGGTGGACAGCACCAGCGCGACGGTCATGCTGGCGTTGCGACGCAGGCCGGTGGCGACCCCGGACATCAGATAGCTGGTGCGCATCGTGGTTTGCAGGCTCCTCTGGCGGCGGATGTCGTGGTGGGCAGGCCCGGCTCAGCGGCCGACGCCGTACACGCCGCGGTTCTGGTCACGCACCACGTGGCCGAGGTCCAGCTCGATCACCCGGCGGCGCATGGCGTCGACGATGTTGTTGTCGTGGGTGGCCATCAGCACCGTGGTGCCCTTGCGGTTGATCCGCTCGAGCAGGCCCATGATGCCCTGGCTGGTGTCCGGGTCCAGGTTTCCGGTCGGCTCATCGGCCAGCAGCACCAGTGGCCGGTTGACGAATGCCCGCGCGATCGCCACCCGCTGCTGCTCACCGCCGGACAGCTCGTTCGGGTAACGGTGCGCCTTGCCGTCCAGGCCCACCATCTCCAGCACCTCGGGCACCGAGCGGTTGATCGAGCGCTGGGACTTGTTGATCACTTCCAGCGCGAAGGCGACGTTCTCGAACACCGTCTTCTTGGACAGCAGCCGGAAGTCCTGGAACACGCAGCCAATGCCGCGGCGCAGCTCCGGCACCTTGCGGCCGGGCAGCCGGGCGATGTCCTTACCGTTGACGATCACGCTGCCCTTGGTGGGCGTGTCCTCGCGCAGCAGCAGCCGCAGCACCGAGGACTTGCCGGACCCGGAGGCGCCGATCAGGAAGACGAATTCGCCCTTGTCGATTTCCAGGGACACACCATCGAGGGCCGGACGGGTGCTGGCCGGATAGATCTTGGTGACGTTCTGGAGCGCAATCACGGAAGGCCATCCTACCGTCCGGTATCAGTGCTCCCGCCCACCGCGCCCGCCGTCTTTCAGAATTCGGCCTGAGATGACAAGCTCCGTGCGGATTCGTCACACACTGCGGGCGGATTCGTGACGAAAGGGGATCTGGATGAAGGCACGTTTGACCACGCTGCTGATCGCCGGTGTGGCGGCAATCACCAGCGCGGGGGTGCTGGCCGCACCGGCCGGCGCGATCAATACCTACAACGGCTCGCCGGCACCCGAGCGCACCGAGACCGGCGCGCTGCTGGTGCTCTGGGACACCAACGGCGACGGCGTGGACGACTCGTTCGGCTGGCACTGCAGCGGCGCGATGGTCGACAACGACACGTTCCTGACCGCCTCGCACTGCATCGTCGACTGGTCGGCCGACCCGTCGCTGGACCACTTCTACGTCTCGCTGGACCAGGACGTGCGGGCAGACCTGGACGCCGCCGCGGCGCTCGGGCTGTCCGGCACCGCCGAGGCACAGTACTTCCTGGCGCACGGCCAGGCGGTCGAGGGCAGCGGCATCGCCGATCCGGCCTACACCAAGGCCCAGTCCGACCCGCACGACATCGCGGTGGTGGACTTCGCGCACTGGGCGGTCACGCCGGCCGACCGGTGGACGTTCACGCCGGCCCAGTTGCCCGCCGCCAACCAGCTGGACGGGCTGACCCAGAGCCAGCTCGACACCGCGCCATGGCTGGTGGCCGGCTACGGCACTCAGGAGGCGACCACCGGCGGTGGCCCGCAGACCCACCCTGGCGGCGGCACCCGGATGAAGGCCAGCCTCGGCTTCAACTCGCTGAACCCATCCTGGATCCGGCTGTCCATGATCGAGTCGCAGGGTTACGGCGGCGCCTGCTACGGCGACTCGGGCGGCCCGAACTTCGTCACCCTGAACGGTGCGATGCTGCTGGCCGGTGACACTGTCACCGGTGACACGCCGTGCTACGCCACCAACGTGGCGTACCGGACCGACACCGACTCGGCGCGCAGCTTCCTGGCGCCGTACGTGCAGCTGCCGTAACGGCTTCGGCTGCCGTCCCGGCTTGGGCTGCCGTCCCGGCTTGGGCTGCCGTCCCGGCTCCGTCGAGGGCCGGGACGGCAGGGCCGTGCCGCCAGGCGGTCCACGCCTCGGCCGCCGCCCGCCGACGCTCAGGGTCCGCCCGGCCGAAGCCGGTCAGGCGGCCGCTGCCGACCGGCGCCAGCGGATGCCGGCCTCAATGAAGCCGTCGATGTCGCCGTCCAGCACCGCCGCCGGGTTGCCTACCTCGTGGTCGGTGCGCAGGTCCTTGACCATCTGGTACGGGTGCAGCACGTAGGAGCGCATCTGGTTGCCCCAACTGCTGTTGCCGTCCTTGAGCGCATTCATCGCCGCCTGCTCCTCCTCGCGGCGGCGCTCCAGCAGCTTGGCCTGCAAGACCGCCATCGCCGAGGCTCGGTTCTGGATCTGGCTGCGCTCGTTCTGGCAGCTGACCACGATGCCGGTCGGCAGGTGGGTGATCCGGACCGCCGAGTCGGTGGTGTTCACGCCCTGCCCACCCGGCCCGGAGGATCGGTAGACGTCAACCCGCAGGTCGTCCTCAGGAATGTCGACGTGGTCGGACTGCTCGACCACCGGCAACACCTCGACGCCGGCGAAGGAGGTCTGCCGGCGGCCCTGGTTGTCGAACGGGCTGATCCGGACCAGCCGGTGGGTGCCCTGCTCGACGCTCAGCGTGCCGTAGGCGTAGGGCGCCTTGACGCTGAAGGTGGCCGACTTGATGCCGGCCTCCTCGGCGTAGGAGGTGTCATAGACCTCGGTCTGGTAGTTGTGCCGCTCGGCCCAGCGCAGGTACATCCGCAGCAGCATCTCGGCGAAGTCGGCCGCGTCCACCCCACCCGCCTCGGACCGGATGGTGACCAGCGCCTCCCGGGCGTCGTACTCGCCGGACAGCAGCGTCTGCACCTCAAGTTCACCGATGGCCTTGGTGAGCTTGGGCAGCTCGACCTCAACCTCGGCCTTGGAGTCGGCGTCCTCGGCCTCCTCGGCCATCTCCCAGAGCACCTGGGCGTCGTCGAGCCGGGTGCGCAGCTCGGTCAGCCGGCGAATCTGGTTCTGGGTGTGATTGAGCTTGGTGGTGACCTTCTGCGCGTTCTCCGGGTCGTTCCAGAGCGCCGGGTCGGAAGCCTGCTTCTCCAACTCCGCGACCTCGGCGCGCAGCTTCGCCACGTCGAGCACCGCCTCGACACTGGCCAGGGTGGCCGAGAGCTCGTTCAGCTCGGCAGGTACGTCCGTCACAACCGTTCAGCGTACTGGTCAGATCGGCCGGCTCAGCCGGCCTGGTCGGGCTGGTGCCCGTCCCGGGTGGCGGCCAGCGAGGCCTGCCGGTCGTCATGCTCGGACTCCGGCTCGTCGGCCAGCACCCGGCCGTACCGGCTGAGCACCCGGCTGCGGAGCCGGGCGTCGCTACGCGGCACCGGCTGGATGAAGATCTCATCCAGGGACGGGAAGTCCTCGCGCAGATCGGCGTCGATCCGTACGCAGGCCTGCTCGATCTCGGCGGCGGAGTAGGAGTTCTCCACGTCCACCCGCACGCAGAGCAGGATCCGGTGCACCCCGGTCATCATGGTCAGCACGTCGACCACGTCGAGGATCTCCGGTTCGGCCTCCAGCCGCCCGCTGATCGCCTGCAGCATCCGGACGTCGGCCTGCTTGCCGATCAGCAGGCCCTTGCAGCTCTGCGCCAGCGCGAACGCGGCGAACACCAGCAGGGCGCCGATCGCGAGCGAGGCGATGCCGTCATAGACCGGATCGCCGGTCAGCTGGTGCAGCGCGACGCCGATGCCGGCGAGGAGCAGGCCGACCAGGGCTGCCGAATCCTCCAGCACCACGCTCTTCACCGTCGGGTCTTCCGGATCCCGGATGTAGGAGGCGAGGCTGCGCCGACCGCGCGCCGCTGCGCCCTTGGCCTGGCCGATCGCCTGCCGGAAGCTGATGGCCTCCAGGACCGCCGCCAGCCCGAGCACCGGGTAGTTGATCCAGAGCATCTTCGACTCGCCGTGGCCGCCGAAGATGGTGGTCAGGCCCTGGTAGATGGAGAACGCCGCGCCGGAGACCAGGATGGTGACCGCGGCGATCAGCGACCAGAAGTACCGCTCCTTGCCGTAGCCGAACGGGTGCACCCGGTCGGCCGGGCGGGTGGAGCGGCGCAGCGCGGTGAGCAGCAGCAGTTCGGTGGAGCTGTCGCCGGCCGAGTGGGCGGCCTCGGACAGCAGGGCGCCGGAACCGGTGATCAGCCCGGCAGCCAGCTTCAGCAGGGCGACGCCCAGGTTCGCGGCGAGCGCGAGCAGCACCGTGAGGGTGCTCTCCTCGGACGCCTCGGTCTTCTTGTCGTTATCGGCCGCCACCGGTCCCAGCGTATGCGGTTACCGCGCGAGCGTGCTCAGCCGAGGACGGAGCGGGCGTGCGCGGTGGCATGCTGCTCGACCCCGTCGGCGCGGCCGATGACGGCTCCGAAGGCGAGCTGAGTGTGCCGGCGGCAGTCGGCCAGCACGGTTCGCCCGTCCGGCGACAGTCGCGCGCTGATGTTGACGGCGGCCCGGCCAGGGTCGCGGGCCAGGTAACCCTCGGCGGCCTGCTGCACGCCGGCCAGCGGCAAGGCTTGGTCGAGTGGTTGGGTGCGGGCGGCCCGGAAGTCGACCGCGTTGGCAGCGGCCAGCGCGGCGCCGTCGCAGATGCTCTGCAGATCCCGCTGCTGGGTGAAGGCGTCGCTGGCCAGCACCGCGCCGGCGACCACCAGCAGCCCGATCAGGAAGAAGCCCAGCACCAGTGGGATGGTCGAACCGTCCTCGGCCGTGAGATCCACCCGGCGGTCCGGTGGCCCCGGGCTCATCGGCTGGTCCGGAACTCGTCCACGTGCACCACGTACCGGCCGATGGTGGTGATGCCCCGCCCGGACAGCACCGTGGGCACGGCCGGCAGCGGCTGGTGCCGGATCACGCAGACCTGGAACTCGGCGCCGGCCGCCAGCGTCGGTGGTTGCTCGCTGCCGGCTTGGCAGTCGGCGCCGGCCGCGACGTAACGCAACCGCACCTCCGACGGCCGCAGGCCCTGACCGCCCAGCGCTATCCGCAACGCAACCTGCGCCCGGGCGGGTGCCTCGGCAAACGAGTCGGAGGTCGCCACCGCGCGGCCGACGTCGCGGGCGGCGTTCGTGGTGGCCAGCCGGCTGCGCTGCACCACCGCCACCGCCACGATCAGGTACACCAGCGGCACCAGCACCGCGACGGCCACGAAGACGAACTCGATGATCGCGTTTCCGCCGTCGTCAGCGGGCCGAACTCGCCCGGTCACGGCTGGTCCTTGAGCGACTGCCCGGTGACCCGTACCTGGACGAACGCGCCGAGCGGCAGCAGCACCGAGTTCATCCGGCCCTGGCACTGCACCTGGCTCACCTGCAGGTTCGACGCCGGGTCCGAAACCAGCCGGCCGGTGCACGGCAGCCGTGCCGCCATCGCCGGACCCAGGCCGCGCCCGATCAGCTCGCTGGCCCGGTCGGCGCCGGCGGACGGCCCGACGTCGGCGTTGGCCGCGTACCGGGCCCCGTCGGCCGCCGCGGCCGCGGCCACCGAGCGGACGTAGAACAGCGCGGCGACCTGCAGCACCGCGAACAGCAGCATCAGCAGCAGTACCGAGATCAGGCTGAACTCGACCACCGCCGAGCCGCGCTCGTCGTGCAGCCGGCGCATCTACTGGGTGGAACCGGTGACCGAGTCGATGGCGTTGGAGATCGCATCGGTGATCTTGGACTTGAACACCCCGAAGATGACCACCACCAGTCCGGCGGACATCACCGTGATCATCACCCAGCCGGGCACGTCGCCGCGTTCGGTGTCAACGCCGGCTGAAGCTACCCGTCGCAATACTCGCCGTCGGCCGGTCAGGTAGAGCGTGCCGAACCACGCGGCTGCGAGCCGAGCCTGGATCATCGTCCGTCCTTTCTCTATCGGGTCAGGGGAAAGTCGCTCACTTCGCCAGCGAAACCAGGGTGAGCAGGCCTGGGTAGAGGGCGAACAGCACGGTCACCGGCAGGATCAGGAACACCACCGGCACCATCATCTGCAGCTCCTTCTGCCCACCGGCTTCCAGCAACGCCCGCTTCGCCGACTCGCGCACGTCGGTGGCCTGGGCGTGCAGCACGCCGGCCAGCGGGGTGCCTCGGTCGATGGCCACCACCAGGCCCTGTACGAACCGGGCGAACGGGTCCAGCGTGCTGCGCTGGGCCAGCCCGGTCAGTGCCCGGGTGATCGGGGTGCCGGTGCGGGCATCGTCCAGCGCACGGCGCAAATCCCGGGTCAGCTCACCGCTGGTCAGCCGACAGACCCGCTGCAGCGCGTCGACCGGCGACTCACCGGCCACCACGGCCAGCGCCAACAGGTCCGCGATCACCGGGAACTCGGCGAGCATCGCGGTTTCGCGGCCGGCCAGCTGCCGGCTCAGCCACCAGTCGCGAGCCAGCACGCCACCGATGCCACCGATCAGCCCGGCACCCGCGATCAGTACCGGGTCGATACTGCCGCGCAGTGCGGTCAGCACTGTCAACACCAGCGCCCCGGCGGTCAGACCGAGCGCACCCCAGACGACCTGTTCGATCCGGAATTCCTCGACGGTGCCGGTCGATCCCAGGCCGCCGAGCCGACGGCGAACGGAGTCGGAGCCGCCGACCAGCCGATCCAGCCAACGCACCGCTCGGCCGGTGGCCGGGCCGAGCAGCCGGCGCAGCATCCCGAGCGAGCTGCCGGCTCCGGGCTGGTCGAGCAGTCCGGACGGTGCCGGCGCGTCGGCAAGATAGGGCGCGATCCGGTCGGCCAGCCCGATCCGGCGCACCGGTGGCGAGCCGAGGGTCACCAGTAGCAGGCCGGCACCGAGGCCCAGGCCGAGGATCGCACCGAGCCAGCCGCTCATCGCGACACCCTGCGCTGCTGAGGGCTGCCGCTCATCGCAGCACCCGCGGTTCCTCGGGTAGTCGGCCGATGCGCAGCATGATCCGGTAGGCGAGCAGGCAGATCGCGCCGCCGATGCCGAGCAGTAGCACCCCGCCGGAGGAGTCGTAGCTGCGCAGGGTGGTGGACTGGCTGCCGAGCAACAGCAGCACGAGCCACGGGGCGGCGACCGCAAGCCGGGCAGCGCTCACCGTCCAGCCCTGGCGGGTTTCCAGCTCGGCGCGGGTACGGGCATCCACCCGCAGCAGTTCCGACAGCGTGCGCAGCACCGTGCCCAGATCCGTCCCGCCGACCTCACGGGCGACCCGCAGCGTCTCGCAGACCCGATCGCCCACCGGATCGGCGAGATCACGCTTGAGCGAGTCCAGGCAGTGTGCGAACCGACCGCTGGCCCGGTAGTTAGCGGCAAACCGGACGAAGGCTGGTCGCAGCGGTTGCGGCCCGCTGGTGCCGAGGCTGGACAGCCCCTCCGGCAGTGACATGCCGGCCCGGACGGCGGAGGCGAGGTTGTCGACGGCCTCCGGCCACAGTTCGCGCAGCGCCACCCGGCGTCGTTGCCGCAGCCGGCGCACGACGGTGATCGGACCGAAGAAGGCGAACAGTGCGAAGCAGCAGGCAACCGCCAGCGTGCCGGTCAACAGCTGCACCACCAGGAGCGCGAGCAGTGCGGAAAGTCCTTGCAGGACAAGGAGTTGCTTGCTGCTGAGCGTTTCCACGCCGGCCTGCCGGAGCAGCTCGGCTCGTCGGGCGGCCCAGCCAGGCCGGCCGGCGCGCCGCTGCGGTGCGCGGGGACCGCTGCGCCAGATCAGCAGCAGCCCGGCGCCGAATACCAGGCCGAGTAATGCGCCCAAGTCAACTTGCCGATCCGGGCAGGAATCGGGTCTGGCCCTGCAACAGCTCGGCAAGGTCGTAACCGGCGCTCTGGTAGCGCTGCTGATGCGGCGGGTAGCCGCCGGCCCGCTGCAGGGTGCCGTCCCGGCTGTTGAACAGCTCCGAGGTCTCGATGACCTCGCCTTCGGTGCGACCGGTCACGCCGAGGATCTCGCGCACCCGGCGACGGCCGCTCGGGTCCGTGGCCAGATGCAGGACCAGGTCCACCGAGGTGGCGACGGTGGGGACCACGAACGCCGCGCTGACGTTCTCACCGGCCAGCAACGGCAGCGTGCACATCTTGGTCAGCGCCTCGCGGGCGGAATTGGCATGCAGGCTGCACATGCCTGGAATCCCGCTGTTCAGGGCGATCAGCAGGTCGAGGCATTCCTCTTGGCGGACCTCGCCGACGATGAGCCGGTTGGGTCGCATCCGCAAAGCTTCTTTGACCAGCCGGCGCAAGGTAATCTCGCCGGTGCCTTCGAGGTTGGCCTGCCTGGTCTGCATCGCCACCGTGTCGGGCAGCGCGAGTTGGAGTTCGAAGACCTCCTCCACGGTGATCACCCGATCGGCGGCCGGAATGGCCGCGCAGAGGGCGTTCAGCAGGGTCGTCTTGCCGGCCTGGGTACCGCCGGAGACCAGGATGTTCAACCCGGCGACGACCGAGGCTTCCAGGAACCGGGCGGCCTGCTCGGTCAGGGTGCCGAGCCGGACCAGCTCTGCCAGCCCGGAGACGGAGATGACGAACTTGCGGACGTTGACGGCCAGGTGCCGTTGGGTGATGTTCGGGATGACCACGTGCAGCCGAGAACCGTCCGGTAGTTGGGCATCGACGAACGGGGTGCTGAGGTCGAGCCGGCGGCCGGAGATCCGCAGCATCCGCTCGACCAGGTCGGCGACCTGCTCGGCGGTCAGGATCACCGTGGTCAGTTCCGACCGTCCGCGCCGGGCGACGAACACCCGGCCTGGCTCGTTGATCCAGATCTCCTCGACTTCCTGGTCGTCGAAGAACTGCTGCAGCTGGCCGAAGCCGGCGACCTCGTCGAACACCTCGCGGGTGGTCTGCAGCGGATCGGGCAGTGGCGGCAGGGTGGACACCGCGGCCCGGTCGAGGTAGTCGGCCACCACCTCCTCGACCAGCCGGCGGGTGGCGTCGGGTTCCAGCACCGGGTCCAGTGCGCGGCGGCGGACGAGTTCGCGGACCTCGTCTTCGATGATTGCCACGCTGGTTGGCACCGTTACGCCCTTCTGTCCTATACGTCAGTTAGGCGAACAATAGCGGGCCGCAACGACAGTCGCCGTCCGGTATACAAATCTGTGGATAACTGTGGTCGGTCGGGCGGATGTTGCTCTAGGGAGCGGCCGGACGATGTCTCGGAGAACCACACAGCAGGTCCCCTGGCGCCACGATGTCAGGGGCCTGCTGCGTGTCGGAGTTGGATGACAGAAAGTTCCATCTCGGTACAGTCTGTTATCGGTCGTGGGATTAGGACCAGACGGCGTTACGCATAGTCAGCCCTCCTTGATCGCCACGCTGGTTGGCACCGTTACGCCCTTCTGTCCTATACGTCAGTTAGGCGAACAATAGCGGGCCGTAACGACAGTCGCCGTCCGGTTCATAAATCTGTGGATAACTAGCAGCAGGCAGCAGCCTTAGCGACCGTAGCGGCGGTCTCGCATGGAGAACGAGCGGAGCGCGCGCAGGAAGTCCATCTGCCGGAAGTCCGGCCAATAGGTCTCGCAGAAGTACACCTCGGCGTAGGCGGATTGCCAGAGCAGGAAGCCGGACAGCCGCTGCTCGCCGGAAGTCCGGATGATCAGATCGCATTCGGCACCGGCCGAGGAGTACAGGTTCTTCGAGATGTCCTCGACGTCGAACTTGCTGATCAGCTCCTCCGGGTCACCGCCCTCGGCGGCGTGCGCGGCGAAGGCGGCACGGACCGCGTCGGCGATCTCGCGCCGGCCGCCGTAGCCGACCGCGATGTCGACCTTCATCGCCGGCTTGCGGCCCCTGGTCAGGTTGGCCGCCTCCTTCAGCCGAGCCGCACTGGCCGCCGGCAGCAGATCAAGCGCACCGATCACCTCGACCTCCCAGCCGTAGCCGGGATGGGTCAGCTCGTCGACCACCTTCTCGATGATGGTGATCAGCGGCGCCAGCTCGTCGGCCGGCCGATGCAGGTTGTCGTCGGAGAGCATGAACAGCGTGACGTGCTCGATCCGCGCCGCCGCGCACCAGTTCAGGAATTCGGCGACCTTGGCGCCGCCGACCTTGTAGCCCTCGCTCAGGTCGTCATGGCCGACCGACCTGGCCCACCGGCGATTGCCGTCCAGCATGATGCCGACGTGCCGTGGCCGGGGCAGGTCGGCGAGTTCTCGTGACAGCCGCTGGGTGTACACCCGGTCGGCAGCATGCCGTACCAGCCTTCGGAGCTGACCAACGGCCTTGCCGGCCACGATTGCACCTCCTGCACCCATCAACGCCGCCAATCTCTCGACGGCACGCCGTGAAAAGAGTATCGCCGGTGACGGGGCGGGCGTGGGCTACACACCCGAATCTCAGAAAACCCAGCCCGACCAGTCAGGCAGGCATGGCGCTGTCGATGGAGATTGACCAACATCCGTCGATCTGTTGTGGTTCGCGCCCGTGGAAGGAGCGTGGCCGACCGGTCGAGTTGATCATTCGGACAAAGCCGAAGAAAACCCAGGACTGCCGTACCGCCGGTGTGTCCAGGCGCCGCCTCTGCAACTATCTGTTATATGCAGGGCGACTCGGTGGAGCCGTCACCGGCCGAACAGCGGCCCGTCGATGCCGACGAGGCGATGTTGTTGCGCGCCGATCTCGAGGATGCGCTGGCCGCCGCGCGCAACAAGCAGGCCGCCGCCTCAGCAAGGCTGGTCGAAGCGCACGAGGAGGCGCAGTCGCTGATCGCGGACGCCACCGCGCAGGCGATGCTGCTGGGCCCGGCGGCCGAGGGTGCCGCCGAAGCACTGCTGGCCGAGGCACGCGCCGAGGCGGCCGAGCAGCAGGCCGAGGCGCGGGCCGCCGCCGAGGTGTTCCGGGCGCAGGCCGAGGAGATGCTGCAGGCGGCCCGTGCGGAGTCCGACCGGTTGCACATCGAGCTGGTCGAGGAGTTGCGGCAGCTGCGCGCCCGGCAGCAGGCCGAGCTGGCCGAGGAGCGCCGGCAAACCGCCGAACGCGTCGAGCAGATCCTGGCCGACGCCGATCAGCTGGCCGCGCAACGGCTGGCCGACGCCGGCGCGGAGGCGGATCGGGCGGTGCAGGCCGGCCGGCAGCAGGCCGAGCAGATCGAGGCCGCCGCAAGGGCCGAGCGGACCGCCGCGACCGAGCAGGCGCAGGCGCTGGTCGAGCGGGCTCGCGGCGACGCCGCCCAGCAACTGGCGACCGCCGCCGAGCAGCTCAGCTGGACGAAGGACACCGTGGCCGGCCTGCTCGAGGCGGCCGAGCTGGAAGCCCAGCGGATCCGCGACCAGGCCCACGCCGAGGCCGCCGAGACGGTCCGCCAGATCCGGTTGCGGCTGCGTGCGGTGATGCACGGCGCAGGCACCGGGCTGCGCCGGCGGCGGGCCGAACTCACCGCCGAGATCGAGCAGTCGACCGCCCGGCTGGCCGAGCAGCGGGAGCAGGCCGAGGCGGAATCGACCCGGTTGCTGGCCGACGCGAGGCAGCACGCCGAGCGGCTGCGCGCGGAGGCGACCTCGGCGACCCAGGCGCAGCACGAGCGTGCCGAGCGACGGCTGGCCGAGGCGGCGGCCGGCGCGCAGTCGGTACGGGAGCAGGTCGCCGCGCAACTGGGCGAGGTGCAGCGAGATCTGCACCAACAACGCCGAGCGGCCCGGACCGAGGCCACCGAGGTGGTGGCGGCCGCCCGGGCCGAGGCGGCCCAGCTCCGCGAGCAGGCGCAGGCGATGTTGGCCGGGGCGCGCTCAGAACTGGCCGAGCTGACCCGCCGTCGCGACGTGATCGCCGCCGAGCTCGGGCAGCTCTCCGGCGTCATCGAGGCGTTGGCGCTGGAGGAGGGCCGTGCCGAGCAACAGCCTGGTGAGCAACAGCCGGCCGAGCGACAGCCGGCCGAGCGACAGCCGGCCGAGCGACAGCCGTCCGAGCGACAGCAGTCCGAGCGACAGCAGTCCGAACCATCGGAGGTAGCGCAACAACCCACCGACCACAGCCCGGCCTTACCAGCAGCCGACCACAATGGCAGCCGACCGGATCAGCCCGGCGACAACGAACCCCGCTTCCTACTCGATGAGATGATGAGGGCCGAATGAGCGAGAGCACCCGGCAGGAGTTCCGCACCGTGATGCGCGGCTACGACCCGCAGCAGGTGGAGCGGCGGATCGCCGAACTGACCGGTGCGGTGCAGGCCGCCCAGCAGGAGGCCGCCACTCAGAGCCGGCGGGCCGAGCAGTTGGCCGCCTCCGAGGCCGCCGCCCGGCAGGCCGCCGCGAAGGCGACCGCCAAGCCGGCCGAACCCACCTTCGCCGACTTCGGCGAACGGATCGGACAGATCCTCACCTTGGCCAGCGACGAGGCGGCCGAGATCCGGGCGTCGGCTGCCGTCGAGGTCCGGCGCAAGCTGACCGACATCGAGGCGACCGCCACCAAGACCCGCTCGGATGCCGAGCGGTACGCCACCCAGACCCGGATCAGTGCCGAGCGGGAGGCCGCCCGGATCATGGAGGAGGCCAAGCGGTCCGCCGAGCAGTTGATGGACGAGGCGAACCGGCAGGCGGTCACCCGGCGGGAGGAGGCCGAGGCTGTCTACGAGCAGCAGCGAGCCCAAGCGGCGCAGGCGGCCAACGAGTTCGAGCAGACGCTGGCCGAGCGGCGGAACAAGGCCGAGCAGGACTTCCAGCAGCGCAGCGCGCAAGCCGAGGCGCAGCTGGCAGTCGCCCGGCAGCATGCCGAGCAGCTGACCGCCGAGACCCAGCGGGCCACCACCGAGGCCACTCGCCGGGCGGCCCAGCTGACCGCCGAAGCCGAGCAGAAGGCCGAGCAGATCGTCGCCGAGGCGATCGCCCGAGTTGATCGGATACGTTCGGAGTCCGAGCGGGAACTGGCCGCGGCCACCCAACGTCGCGACAGCATCAACGCCCAGCTGGCCAACGTCCGGCAGATGTTGGCAACCCTGTCCAGCTCCGCGCCGGTCGCGGCACCGGCTGAGGCAGCCCCGGCCGGGTCGGCGGCGGCACCGTCATCAGGGCCGAGCCCGAGCCAGTCGAGCCAGGCGCCAGACGGTCAGCCGGACCCGGAACAGCCCAGCGCGACGGCAGCCGACGAGGCCCGCACGACGCCAGCCGGTCAGCCAGACGCAACCAGCCGGCCGAAGCCGGCGGCCGCGGCCACACCAGGCCCGAGCAAGGCCGGCCCGGCCAAGCAACCAGCGGCCAAGCAGCCGCAGCGCGACGCCGGGTAGCCCGCGCGCTCAGACGTCGGTCAGCCGGTTCGGCGGGTGGTAGCCGCGCCGGGTCGAGTCGTTCTCGATCAGCCGGTTGAGCGTCTGCTGCACCTCGTTGGCCCGGGGCAGATTGACCAGCGTCTCCTGGCCGTGTTCGCCGGAGGATTCGATGTGCAAGGTGCCCGAGTGGAAGAGCCGATCGATCAGGTTCTGCTCGTACGCCACATCGCTGATCCGGCCGAGCGTGATGTCGCGACCGACGTGCCGGAACACGCCGCGCCGGATCAGCACCCGGTGCGTCGTGAAGACGTAGTGCGTCGAACGCCACCGGATCAGTGGCGCGATGGTCAGCCAGCAGATCAGCAGCAGGGCGAGCACGATCACCACCAGCAGCAGGATCTGGTGCGCGGAGTGGTTGCTGCTCGATTCGGGCAGGAAGGCGATCGCCACCCCGGTCAGCGCGCACACCAGCAGGAACCAGCAGACCGCCGATACCAGGGTCAGCCAGTGCGGGTGCAGGTGCTCGACGATCTCCTCGTCATCAGCCAACAGCTTTTCCGGGTACGGCATAGCGGGCCAGCTCCTTAGCCGCCGGCCCGGCGCCGGCGTTCGTTGGAGCCGAAGCTACCCCTGAACCGGCCTGATGTGGGTGACATCGCCGGCAGCCACCGCAATCGGCTCAGCACCGCCGGCCGGCTGCACCACGAGCCGGCCGAGGTCGTCCACGGCTACCGCATGGCCCTGCTCGGCACGATCCGGCAGCTGCACGCTGACCTCGCTGCCGATCGTGGCGCAGCGGGCACGGTAGTCCTGCGCCAGCCCGGCAGCCGCCGCATCGCCGTCGTGGTCGTACCAGCGGGCCAGTTCGGCGTCCAGGCCGATCAGCAGGTTGGTCAGCAGCTGGCCCCGATCCAGCACCGGATACCCTTGCAGAGCAAGGGAACTTGCCGTCGGCACCGGAAGCTCCTCGGCTCGGGTGGAGACATTGATGCCGATGCCGAGCACCACCGCGGCACCGGCTGTCTCGCCCAGGATACCGGCCACCTTGGCCTGCTCCGGGCCCATCACCAGATCGTTCGGCCATTTCAGCAACGCTTGCTCACCCAGGCCGCGGCTCAACGCCAGGCCCGCGATCAACGGCAACCAGCCCCAACTCTGGTGCGGGGCCGGCGGCCGCAGCAGCACCGAGACGGTCAGCCCGGCACCGGCCGGCGACTGCCAACCGCGATCCAGCCGTCCCCGGCCGCTGGTCTGCAGTTCGGCGACCCGGACCGATCGGTCGGGAGCGCCACGTTCGGCCGCCGCCAGCAGGTCGGCGTTGGTGGAACCGGTCTCGGCGACCACCTCCAGCTGCCAGCCGGCGGGCAGCTGGCCGGCCAACACCTGCTGATCCAGCGGAGCTCGGCTGGCCTCGGTCCTCTCATCCTGCGTCATGCCCTACATTGTGCGCTATGCCGCGTTCGGTCTTTGCGGGGCCAGTCACTACGGCCGGCTCCGGGCGCCGGTGGCCAGCTAGGCTCTGTAGCTCATGAGTGCCGAGTCGGTCCCGCCTGGCAGCGCCGGGTCCGCGCCGCCGGTCAGCGCCGACGACCCGGCCGGCACCGGGCTCGACCCGCACAGCACGGCGGGCAAGCTGGCCGAGCTGCGCCGGCGCTACGACGAAGCGGTGCACGCCGGTTCGGCGCGAGCGGTGGCCAAGCAGCACGCGAAGGGCAAGCACACCGCGCGGGAACGGGTGCTGATGCTGCTCGACGAGGATTCCTTCGTCGAGTTCGACGAGCTGGCCCGGCACCGCTCCACCATGTTCGGCTTGGACAAGAACCGGCCGTACGGCGACGGGGTGGTCACCGGGTACGGCACCATCGACGGCCGACCGGTGTGCGTGTTCAGCCAGGACGTCACCGTCTTCGGCGGCGCGCTGGGCGAGGTGTACGGCGAGAAGATCCTCAAGGTGCAGGACTTCGCGCTCAAGACCGGCTGCCCGCTGATCGGTATCAACGAGGGCGGCGGCGCGCGAATCCAGGAGGGCGTCGTCTCGCTCGGGCTGTACGGCGACATCTTCTACCGCAACGTGCGTGCCTCCGGGGTGATCCCACAGATCTCGCTGATCATGGGCGCCGCCGCCGGCGGCCATGTCTACTCCCCCGCGCTGACCGACTTCGTGGTGATGGTCGATCAGACCTCGCAGATGTTCATCACCGGTCCGGACGTGATCAAGACCGTCACCGGCGAGGACGTCAGCATGGAAGAGCTCGGCGGGGCCCGGGTGCACAACACCAAGTCCGGCAACGCGCACTACCTCGCCGCCGACGAGCAGGACGCGATCGACTACGTCAAGGCGCTGCTGTCCTACCTGCCCAGCAACAATCTCGACCTGCCGCCCAGCTTCCCGGCCGCGCCGGAGCCAACGGTGCCGGCTGACGACGAGTTCCTGGACACCTTCATCCCGGACTCGGCGAACCAGCCGTACGACATGCACACGGTGATCGAGCACCTGGTCGACGAAGGCGAATTCCTCGAGGTGCACGCGCTGTTCGCGCCCAACATCATCTGCGGCTTCGCCCGGGTGGAGGGCTCACCGGTCGGCGTGGTGGGAAACCAGCCGCTGCATTTCGCCGGCTGCCTGGACATCGATGCGTCGGAGAAGGCGGCGCGGTTCGTCCGGACCTGCGACGCGTTCAACGTCCCGGTGATCACCCTGGTGGACGTGCCCGGCTTCCTGCCCGGCACCGATCAGGAATGGCAGGGCATCATCCGGCGCGGCGCCAAGCTGCTCTACGCCTACGGCGAGGCAACGGTGCCCAAGATCACCGTGATCACCCGCAAGGCGTTCGGCGGCGCCTACGACGTGATGGGTTCCAAGCACCTCGGCGCCGACATCAACCTGGCCTGGCCGACCGCGCAGATCGCGGTGATGGGCGCGCAGGGCGCGGCGAACATCCTGTACCGCAAGGAACTCGGCCGGCTGGCAGCCTCGCTGCCGGAGCAGGAGGCCCGGCGCGCCCAACTGGTGACCGAATACGAGGACACCCTGGTCAACCCGTACGTGGCCGCCGAACGTGGTTACGTGGACACCGTGATCCCGCCGTCTCAGACCAGGGCGCACATCGTGCGCGGCCTGCGCATCCTGCGCACCAAGCGGGACACCCTGCCGCCGAAGAAGCACGGCAACATGCCGTTATGAGCGCTAGCGGGAAGAGCCAGGCAGATAACGAGCCGTTCCTGCGCATCGTCTCGGGCGATCCGTCGCCGGCGGAACTGGCCGCGGTGACCGTCGTGCTGACCGCACTGGCGCGCGGCGGAGCCCGATCGGACCTGCCAACGGCCGGCGGCTGGTCCGACCTGTCGCTGCGGATTCGCCGGGTGCCGGCCCCCGGGCCGGGCGCCTGGCGCAACTCAGCCTGGAGCTGATGATGGCCGCGGCGCAGGGTTCTCGGCTTTGTAAGACGCATCCGTGCCTGGTTGGCAGAGACTGATCGAGTGCGGCCGCTCGTTCTGCAACGTCCTGCGCGCTGGCCCGCGATAACCTCAGCGGCCCGGGGCCCGGCGCTCACTGCCCGGATCGGCCGGCTGCTCGGCATCGCCTTCGGCATCTGTTTCGTCACCGGACTGCTCAGCCACTACCAGTACGCCCCGTGGCACTGGCTGCCGATCCCGGCCGCGCCGTACTGGGGCTACCGGCTGACCCAGGGTCTGCACGTGATCACCGGGCTGTCCTGCATTCCGCTGTTGCTGATCAAGCTGTGGTCGGTGTTCCACCGGCTGCTCGTCTGGCCGCCGGTGCGCTCGGCCGGGCATGCCCTGGAGCGCGGCTCGGTCGCGATCCTGGTTGCTTCCTCGGCGTTCCAGCTGTTCACCGGCCTGCTGAACATCCTGCAGTGGTATCCGTGGCCGTGGGGTTTCGTCGCGGTGCACTACTGGATGTCCTGGGTGGTGGTCGGCTCGCTGCTGCTGCACATCGCGGTGCAGCTGCCGGCGATCCGGGACGGCCTCTCCCAACGGGTGTGGCATGCGCCGGACAGCACCGCCCTGTCCCGGCGGAGCGTGCTGATCGCCGGTGGGACGGGCGTCGCGCTGGTGACCGCGACCACCATCGGCCAGGTGATCCCGGCGCTGCAGCCGATCGGGCTGCTGGCGCCGCGGCAGCCGCGCAACGGCCCGCTCGGGGTGCCGGTCAACCGGACCGCGCAGGCCGCCAACGTCATCCAGCAGGCGGCGTCACCGCAGTACCGACTCACCGTGCACGGGCCGCGGCTGATCGTGCTGACCCGGCAGCAACTGGAGGCTCAGCCGACCGTGCGGACCATCCTCCCGATCGCCTGCGTGGAGGGCTGGAGCATCCAGGCGCACTGGCGCGGAATCCGGTTGCTGGACCTGGTTCGACAGGTCGGCGGTGACGGCTCCTCCCGGGTTACCGTGCACTCGCTGGAGCGCGGCTCGGCCTACTCCTCGTCCAGCCTGACCGGCAGCCAGCTAGCGCAGGCGGTGCTTGCCACCCACCTCAACGGCAGCCGGTTGAGCCTGGATCACGGCTACCCGGTGCGGCTGATCGCCCCGGATCGGGCCGGCGTGCTGCAGACCAAGTGGCTGACCCGGATCGAGGTGCGCTGATGGCCGCCGCACCGAACGTCTCCCGAAGCCGATTGCTGATCGGTGCCGTCGGCGGCGGCCTGATGGGCTACGGCATCGTCCGGATCTTCACCGACGCCAAGGACACCAAGCCGGTCTCGCTGCTGAAGTGGCTGATCGGCGCGCTGCTGGTGCACGATCTGCTGATCGCGCCGGTGGTGGTCGGGATCGGCTGGCTGCTGGCCCGGTACGTGCCGCCGCGGGCGCGGCGCTACCTGCAGGCCGGCCTGATCGCCGGCGGCCTGGTAAGCGCGCTGGGAGTTCCGCTGATCTGGCGGCAGGGCAAGGCCGGGGCCAGCTCGCTGGCCCTGCTGCAGCAGGACTACCGGCGCAACCTGTTGATATTGCTGGCGATCATCGCCCTGGCCAGCCTCGCTGGCTACCTGATCGAGGTATCCCGGGCGGCCACACCGTTCCGGCCGAATTGGAGGAACACCCGGCCGCCGGCCGACCAGTAGTCCCGCAGCGCCAGCCCGGCCCGGCAGGCGTGCCGGATCAGCGCCGCCGAGCCGACCACTGCCCACGGGAACTGCGGGCCCATCACCGCACCGCCGACGGCGAACCGGACGTCCAGCACCCGGTCGATCTCCGGATCCGGCGAGCTGGCCTCGATGATCACGGTGCCGGCCGGCGCGATCATCGCGGTCAGCCGGTTGAGCAACTCGGCGACGTCGCCGCCGATGCCGATATTGCCGTCGAGCAGCAGCACCGTCGGCCAGCGCCCCTCGCCGGGCAGCCGCTGGAAGACGCTGCGGATCAGCGCCGGTGCGCCCCGGCGCCGGGCGAGCGTCACCGCGACGCTGGCGATGTCCACCCCGAGTGCCGGTTTACCCATGCTGGACAACGCGTGCACGATCCGGCCCGGGCCGCAGCCGACGTCGAGCACCGGCGGGATGCTGGCATCGAGCACCGTCTGATCGACCGGGTCCGCGTCGGCCAGGTAGCGGCTGATGGCCAGCGGCAGTTCGATGCCGTCATCGGTCAGCAGGCTGAGCGCGCCGGCTTGGCGCAGCGCACCCTCATAGGCCGACAGGGCCCCCTCCATCACTGTCCCCGAATCTCTCGCCACTGCGAGGCGAATCGGGTCCGTGGTGCCGCCAGCGCCACCTCCGAGGCCGAGCTCTCGGTGTCGACGTCGGTCAGCATGGCCAGCGATTGCACGGCCATTCCGCTGGCCAGCAGCCGCCGGTGCTGCTCGGCGCCGGTTGCCGCGGTGGACATTGGCACGCCCGGGATGCATTCGCCGGCCCGGCCGGGATCCCTGAACCCGATGGTCCAGTAGCCGCCGTCGGCGGCCGGGCCCAGGCAGGCGTCGTACCGGCCGGGGTCGAAGCAGAGCAGCTCGGTGGACAGCTGCGGGGTGTCCATGCCCACCAGCACCGCCGGCCCGTCCGGCACCGCCGCGAAGCCAGCCGCCAGCCGCCGATCCAACCCACCGGTGCCCTGCTCGAGCACCTGCCAACCCGGTGGCACCAGGCCGGCCGGGTCGCCTTCGAGCAGGATCACCTTGTCGCTGCTGGGGAAATCCCGCAGCGCATGCAGGGTGTCGGCCAGCGCGGCCGCGGCCAGGCCAGCCGCCTCAGCCGGCGTGCAGGCACCGATCAGCCGGGTCTTCACCCGTCCCGGCACCGGTTGCTTCGCAATCACCAGCAGCGTTCGGATGTCACTCATCGGGCCAGCACCACCGACATGTCGTGGATCGCTCGCATGGTGCCGCGCACGGTCCCGGTCACCTTGGACCGGCCGGCGCGGGGCAGGTAGTTGACGTCCCGCTCGACGATCCGCCAACCGGCACGGGCAGCGAACAGCACGGTTTCCAGGGGGTATCCGCTGCGCCGGTCGCGCTGGTCCAGCGCCAGCAGGTCGAGCCGACGAGCCACCCGTAACGGCCCGATATCGTGCACGGCAACCCCGGTCAGCCGTCGGATCCGCGCCGCCAGCAGGCTGTTGGCCAGCCGCGCATGCGCCGGCCAGGCCGCCCGGCTGCGCGGTCGGCGGCGGCCGATCACCAGATCCGCCGCACCGCTGAGCAACGGTTCGCTGAAGTCCATCAGCACCGCCGGATCGATCGATGCGTCGCAGTCGCAAAAGGCCACCAGCTCGGCGGTCGCCGCCAGCAGGCCGGCATGGCAGGCAGCCCCATAGCCACGGCGCGAGCAATGCAGTACCTGGGCACCGAGTTCGGCTGCCAGCTGCGCGCTGCCGTCCTGGCTGCCGTTGTCCACCACGATGGCCCGGCTACCGGCGGGCAGCCGGTTCAGCACCCAGGGCAGCGCCTGAGCCTCGTCCAAACAGGGCAGAATGACGTCGAGCACCTGTCCGACGGTACGGGCCGTGCCGGACGGTACCCGGCTACTCAGGCTTACGGAACGGGGAATTTTGCCGAATTACCCCTGCCCAGCTGTCGGACGCACCTCCGGATTCTGCAAGACTCGATCGCATGGCCCGCGTACTCATCGTCGAGGACGACCCGACCGTTTCGGAGGTGGTGGTCTCCTACCTGAATCGAGCCGGTCATGAAACCTGGTCGGAGAACGACGGCCGCGAAGCCGCCGCGCTGCTGACCGGCGATCAGACCCGCGACATCGACCTGGTGATCCTCGACCTGATGCTGCCCGGCCTGGACGGCATCGAGGTCTGCCGCCTGCTCCGGCAGGTTCATCCGGACCTGCCGGTGATCATGCTGACCGCGCTCGGGCAGGAGGACGACCGGATCGCCGGCCTGGAGGTCGGCGCCGACGACTACGTGACCAAGCCGTTCTCACCACGCGAGCTGGTGCTCCGGGTGGAGTCGGTGCTGCGTCGCAGCCTGACCGCGCACGCCGAGACCTCCAAGCTGCTCACGCTGGGGCCGCTGACCATCGACACCGCCGCCCGCCGGGCGACCAAGAACGGCGCCGAGCTCAACCTGACCGCGCGGGAGTTGGACCTGCTGGCCTACCTGATGGCCCGGCCGGGTACCGCCTACACCCGCACCGAGTTGATGGCCGCCGTCTGGGGCTGGACCTTCGGCGACCAGTCGACGGTCACCGTGCACGTCCGGCGGCTGCGCGAGAAGATCGAGGACGACCCGCAGAATCCCCGGCTGATCCAGACGGTGTGGGGGGTCGGCTACCGGATGGAGGCTCCATGAGGCCTGTCCGGCAGCACCCCAGAGTCGCAGTTGAACGCCGTAAGAGTCGCGGTTGAAATCCGATGATCAAACAGCCCGAAAGGGATAACCTCCCATGATGCACACAGCCGACATCGTCCTGACGGCCCTGCTGTGGGGCGTCGGTGGCGCGGTGTTCGCCTGGCTGGGCACCTGGCCGGTACGGCGGCGGTCGCAGGCGGGCGTGCTGATCTCGGTGTCCATCGTGGCCACGGTGGCCTCGGTCGCCGCGGTGTTCGGCAACACCCGGGCCATGCTGCTGGAGACCAACGGCGCAACCGCCACCGTGGTGGTAGCCCTGGTCGCCGGCTTCATGTCGGCGCTGGCGGCTGCCTTCTCGGCCCGCACCTTCGCCCTGGACAACCGGTCCCTGCACGCCGCCGTCGACGCGCTGCGGCAAGGCCGGGTACCGGACGAGGACGGCCGGCGGTTGTCCGGCGAGCTGCAGCGTCTGCATGTCGAGCTGGCCCGGACCGCCCGGACGCTGGCCGAATCGCGGAACCGGGAGCGCGCGCTGGAGTCGTCCCGGCGCGAGCTGGTCGCCTGGGTCTCACACGACCTGCGCACCCCGCTGGCCGGGCTGCGGGCGATGGCCGAGGCGCTGGAGGACGGCGTGGCAACCTCGCCGGAGCGCTACCACAAGCAGATCCGGATCGAGGTGGACCGGCTGACCGGCATGGTGGACGACCTGTTCGAGATCTCCCGGCTGCAGGCCGGCGCGCCGCGCACCCGGACCGACCGGGTGAGCCTGGACGACCTGGTCTCGGACTGCGTCGCCGCGTTGGAGCCAGTGGCCGGTCTGCAGGGTGTGCGGTTGGTCGGCCGGGCGATCTCGACCGCCGAGGTGGTCGGCAACGGAGCGGAGCTGAACCGGGCGCTGACCAACCTGCTGGTCAACGCGATCCGGCACACCGGCGAGGACGGCACCGTGGAGATCGTGCTGCGCTCCACCGACGATCCGGCCGCGCCGCTGGCGGAGGTGACCGTCTCCGACCAGTGCGGCGGGATCGCGCCGGATGACCTGAGCCGGGTGTTCGAGGTGGGCTTTCGCGGTGAGCCGTCCCGCACCCACCAGCCGGGGCTCGGTGCCGGCGCCGGGCTGGGCCTGGCCATCACCCGCGGCATCGTCGCGGCGCACGAGGGCAGCGTCATGGTGCAGAACGGCGAGGATGGTTGCGCCTTCACCGTCCGGCTGCCGCTGGCCAACTAGCACGACGGTCAGCCAGCCACGCCGTCCGGCTGGCCGCTTCTTCTCGGCTGGAACCGCTGGCAGCGCTCAGGTCCGGAACAGTCGTCGTATCCGGCGGATGGCTATCGCCATCGTGACCACCGCGAGCGCCACCAGGTAGCCGGCATTTCCCAGCAGTGACCAGCTCGGGCCGCCCAGCGTGATCCCACGCAGCATCTGCACGCCCTGATACAGCGGAGTGAGCCGGACGACGGCTTGCAGCCCGGCCGGGTAGGCCTGAACCGGAACGAAGGTTCCCGAGAACAGGAAGAGGGCGAACTCCACGCCGAGGATGTATTCGATATCCTGCCAGCTGCGCATGAAGCTGGAGATGGCCAAGCCGAGCCCGCCGAACGCCAGTCCGACGAGGACGGCTACCGGCAGCGCGGCCAGCGCGCGCACCGGCGTGGTGGCACCGATTCCGACCATGACGGTTAGGAAAGCCGCGGTGTAGAGGACACCGCGCACCATGGCCCAACCCAGCTCGCCGAAGGCGACGTCGCCCGGCGTCAGCGGCGTGTTCAGCACCGCCTCGTACTGCCTCTGGTAGCGCAGCTTGCCGAAGAAGTTGGTGGTCGTCTCGGCCAGCGCACCGCTCATGGCAGCGGAGGCAAGCAATGCCGGCGCGACGTAGCTCAGATAGGAAACCTGCCTGCCGTCGGCCAGCGTGATGCTGCCGATCAGCGAGCCCACTCCCCACCCGATCGACACCAGGTAGAAGACCGGTTCGGCGAAGCCGGAGACCAGCAGCACGGCATAGGCCTTGGCCGAACGGAGCAGCGTCGCGTTCCGCGAGGTCATCGCGGCCGCGCGGGGCAGCCGCAACTCATCGCCGAGCACCGACCGAACCAGGAATGCCGCTGCCGTCATCGAACCGCCCTCACTACGGTGTGAGCCGCGTGACGAACCGGCCGTGTGCCACCGCGACACCGGCTGCGCACCACAGCAGCAAGACCAGGAGATGGCCGCAGACAGCAGCCGTTGCGCCGATGCCGCTCGCCGCCGCCCGGCTCAGTTGCACGCCGTGCCATAACGGCAGCACGTACGCCACCGGGCGTACCGCCGCCGGCAATCGCGTTATCGGAAAGAACACGCCCGAGAACAACGTCATCGGAAGCAGGCTGAACCGCAGCATGACCGACATCATGAGGACGCTGTTGACGCTGGCCGAGTAGGCGAACATCGGGGCCGCGCCGGCCAGGCCGACCAGCACCGCGACGAGCGGCAGCGCGATCGCCCAGCCGGAGCGCACGGCGCCGAAGGCCGCCATCAGCACGGTGAAGATCACGGCGGTCGGCACCATCCGCAATGCCAGGTAGGCCAGCTCGCCGGCGATGATGTCCAGGGCGCGGGCCGGCGCCGCGATCATCCCGAAGTAGCTACGTTCCCAGTGGAAACTGTTGAACACCGGAGCGCCGGACTCGGTCATGGCCAGTTGCAAGGTGGTGGAAGCGAGCAGTCCCGGTGCCACGAACTCGACGTACGGCACGCCGAGCGCGCCGTGCCGATTG
Organism: Jatrophihabitantaceae bacterium; assembly: GCA_045807085.1. Lineage (GTDB taxonomy): Bacteria > Actinomycetota > Actinomycetes > Mycobacteriales > Jatrophihabitantaceae > Jatrophihabitans_A. Next base: position 231,905 of record JBJMIB010000034.1, on the reverse strand, counting down.
ACGTAGCTGCCTACCGACATGCCGACGCCGAAGAGCAGCAGCACCGGGGTGGTCAGGGAGTTGAAGGTGGCGCTGCGCCAGGAATGGCGGTACTTCGCCAGGCGGAACTCCAGCACCGCCATCGCCGGCGTCATCTACGTCTCCACCAGGCTTCGCCCGACCAGCCGGAGGAAGACATCCTCCAGGCCGGCCCGCCGCACCAGCACGCCGGCCGGCCGAAGGCCGCGCTGGTAGACGGCCTGCACCGTGCCGTCCCCGTCGTCGTGGTAGAGCAGGATCCGATCCGGCAGCACCTCGACGCGCTGGCAGAGGTCGGCGAGCTTGTCGGCGTAGGAGCTGAGCGGCCCCTCGCTGAAGCGCATCTCGACGACCTCCCTGGTGACATGCTCGGTGACCAGGTCACGCGGTGCGCCCGTTGCCACGATCACGCCGTGGTCCACGACCAGCAGCCGGTCACACAACTGCTCCGCCTCGTCCATGTAGTGCGTGGTGAGAATCTGGGTGACACCCTGCCGCTTGAGCTGGTACAGCCGTTCCCAGAGCAGGTGCCTGGCCTGTGGATCAAGCCCGTTGGTCGGTTCGTCGAGCAGCACGAGGTCCGGATCGTTGATCAGCGCACGGGCGATGGAGAGCCGACGTTTCATCCCGCCGGACAGCGGCTCGACCTTACTGTCAGCCCGGTCGGTGAGCTGTAGGAAGGCAAGTAGTTCGCTGGCACGCTGCCGCGCGGCGGCACGACCGATACCGAAGTAGCGGGCGTAGGTGGTCAGGTTCTCCAAGCAGGTCAGTTCCCGATCCAGGATGTCGTCCTGCGGACAGACGCCCAGCCGAGCCCGGATTGCCGGGCCATGCCGACCGGGGTCCATACCGAGCACCGCAAGCTCGCCGCCGCTGATCGGTGAGACACAGCCGATCATCCGCATGATCGAACTCTTGCCCGCACCGTTCGGGCCGAGGAAGCCGACCAGCTCGCCCGGCTCGACATCGAAGTCCACACCCGCCACCGCCGTCAGGCGGCCGAAACGCTTGGTCAAGCCACGTGCTCGCACAAGAGCCTCAGTCACTATGTCCCTACCCTCATCGCCGGCAGGCAGGACGATGCCGGCTAAGCGACTGCCGGAGCACATTTCGGTGCCGAAGCTACCACCTCGACGCAATGCCTGCCATATCCTGGACCGTCCACGGAAATGTGCTGTGGTGTAGCACGCCTATAGCTCGAAGCGCTGCTGGTAGTCAGTCGTGGCCTGTTGCGGTCTTGTACATATAGTCCTAGCCTGACTGAAACACCTAGCTTAGGAGTTTAGGAACCTTAATTAATGCATGCCACTTTCCGGCGGATAGTTATCCCGGGCTCCTGCGCCGGAGTCAACGGCAGCATTCGCGTGAATGTCATATCGGATCGATGCACGAGGTCGGTGCCATGACGTCCGGCGTCACGTTTCAACAGAGCGGGGACCTGCTGGCCCTGGAGTATCTGGACCGAGTCATCAGGGAGGGCATCGACGCTGCCGAGCTGACCGCGGCCGGGGACGTTTCCCCCGACCTGTTCGAGTATCCCGGTCGCCTGATGCCGAACCCTGTCTTTCTGGGCGCCGATGACAGCGTGCTGCTGGCACGGCAGCTCGAGGATATCTATGACCTGCTGGTTTCCCTTCCGCAGCGTCGCTTTGATGGCAGCCGGACCGCATACGGCCGGATGCTCGGGCTTTCCGAGTTCCAGACCGCGGTGGTCGAACGCGCTCCCCAGGCGAAGCCGCCGCTCTTGGCGCGCGCTGACCTTTACCGCACCGACACCGGCTTCGCCCTTCTCGAAATGAATACCGGCAGCTCCCTCGGCGGGTTCCAGTGCGCTGAGATAAATCGGGCGCTGGTGAGCCACCCGAGCCTGGCAAACTTCGTGGCAGACAAGCAGCTGTCCTGGGTCGATACCGTTGAAGCCCTGATCGGGATCGCGCTGGCCATCCACGCTGGACGAGGCGGTTCCGCGGCTGCCACCGTCGCCTTGGTGGATTGGCCGGACACCTATCCCATTTACCAGCCGAGGATCGAGGTGATGGCTCGGCTGTGCCGCCGGTCCGGTGTCGAGGCGTTCACCTGTCATCTGGGCGAGCTACGCGAGGACGCCGACGGGCTCAGCTACCACGGCCGGCGGGTGGACATCGTCTACCGCTTCTTCATGCTCGAATATGTGACCTCGGCGGCGGGGGTCGAATTGCTGCAGCCGCTGCTGCGAACGACCGAAAGTGGAGCGGTGACGCTGCTGTCGCCGGTGGATGCCGATATCTACGGCTACAAGGCGGGGCTGGCGCTGCTCTCGGAGATGGTCCATACCGGGGAGCTCGACGGCAGCGAGCGAGAGAGCGTGGTCTCCTTGGTGCCATGGACGAGACGGCTGCGCAGCTCGATCGACGACCCGGCCGGCGAGGCCGTCGACGCGGTCGGCTTCGCCATCGCGCGGCAGTCCGAGCTGATGCTGAAACCGGTATCGCTGCACGGTGGCACCGGAATCGTCGCCGGCTGGACCGTTGGCGCCGACGAATGGCGCCGGTCCGTCGAGAGTTCGCTCGACGGGCCGTACATCCTCCAGCAACGGGTTCACCCCGTGCCGGATCTGGTGTTGGCCAACCAGACGATCGGGCAGATGTACTGCAACTGGGGGGTGTTTATCACCCGCCCGGAGACAACCGGCTCTGCCTCATTTAGCGGTTGCCTTGTCCGGGCCAGCCAGGATCCCGATGTCGACGTCATCAGCTATGACAACGGCGCGCTCCTCGGTAGCTGCCTGATCGCGCCCTAGCGCTGGTCCGTCGTGGCCTGTTGCGGTCTGGCGCATCGAGCCCTAGCCTGACCGAAACATCTGCCTTAGCAGCTGAGGAACATTAGTTAATGGGTGCTACTTCACGGCGGGTAGCTATCCCCGGCGGGTGCGCTGCGGTTGACAGCGGCCTTCATCGGAATGGCGTTCCGGATCGATGCACAGTACGGATCAATCCTCGACAGGCGCCGTCGGTGGATCGTGCCAGGGCGCTGCCGTGACGTCCGGCGGCACATACCGCCAGAGCGGTGACCTGCTGGCTCTGGAGTATCTGGACCGGGTCATCAAGGAGGGGATCGACGCTGCCGAGCTGACCGCGGCCGCGAACGTTACGCCCGTGCTGAGCGATTACTACGGTCGGCTAATGCCGAGCCCGGTCTTTCTCGGTGCCGATGACAGCGTGCTGCTCGCACGGCAGCTCGAAGTCATCCATGACCTGCTGATCTCCCTCCCACAGCGCCGGTTTGAGGGAAGCCGTGCCAAGTACGGCCGGATGCTGGGGCTTTCCGAGTTCCAGACCGCGGTGGTCGAACGCGCTTCTCCTGAGAAGCCGCCGCTGTTGGCGCGTGCTGACCTTTACCGCACCGGCACCGGCTTCGCCCTTCTCGAAATGAACATGGGCAGCTCGCTCGGCGGGTTCGAGTGCGGCGAGATCAACCGGGCGCTGGTGAGCCACCCGAGCCTGGCAACCTTCGTGGCAGACAAGCAGCTGTCCTGGGTCGATACCGCTGAGCGGCTGATCGGCACCGCGCTGGCCATCCACGCTGAACGAGGCGGTTCCGCAGCCACCACCGTCGCCCTGGTGGACTGGCCGGACACCTTTCCCATTTACCAGCAGACGATTGAGAATATGGCTCGGCTGTGCCGCCGGTCCGGTGTCGAGGCGTTCACCTGCCATCTCGGCGAGCTGCCCGGGGGCGCCAACGGGCTCAGCTACCACGGCCGACAGATCGACATCGTCTACCGCTTCTTCATGCTCGAGTACGTGACCTCGGCGGCGGGGGTCGAGTTGCTGGAGCCGCTGCTGCGAGCGACCGAAAGCGGAGCGGTGACGCTGCTGTCGCCGGTGGATGCCGATATCTACGGCTACAAGGCGGGGCTGGCGCTGCTGTCCGAAATGGTGCACACCGCGGACCTTGACAGCAGCGAGCGGGAGAGCGTGGGCTCCTTGGTGCCATGGACGAGACGGCTGCGCACCTCGATCATCGACCCGGCCGGCGAGGCCGTCGACGCGGTTCGTTACGCGGTCGCGCGGCAGTCCGAGCTGATGCTGAAACCGGTATCGCTGCACGGTGGCACCGGAATCGTCGCCGGCTGGACCGTTGACGCCGATGAATGGCGCCGGTCCGTCGAGAACTCACTCGACGGGCCGTACATCCTCCAGCAACGGGTTCAGCCCGTGCCGGATCTGGTGTTGGCCAAGCAGACGATCGGGCAGCTGTACTGCAACTGGGGAGTGTTTCTCACTCCTTCGACAGCGACCGGCTCCGCTTCATATAGCGGCTGCTTCATCCGGGCCAGCCAGGATCCCGATGTCGACGTCATCAGCTATGCCAACGGCGCGCTCATCGGCAGCTGCCTGATAGGCCCTAGCGCTAGCTGAAGCTTCGGTAAATCAGGGCAGCGGGTAGGGCACCGAGAGGCCGTCCAATACCGAGGCGCAGGGGCAGTCAGCCGGCTGTTCGGGCAGCTCGGCGAGGGTGGCGATGAGTAGCTCACGCAGCCGTGGCAGGTTGGCCGCGAACATCCGCAGCACCTCGGCATGGGTGACTCCCTGACCGGCCTCCACACCCGCGTCCAGGTCGGTGACCAGGCACAGCGAGGTGAAGCACAGCGCCAGTTCGCGGGCCAGCGCCACCTCGGGCATCGCGGTCATCCCGATGATCGAGGCGCCGGTGCGCTGGTATTCCCGCGACTCGGCCCGGGTGGAGAAGCGTGGACCGTTGATCACCACCAGCGTGCCGCCGTCGGTCAACTCGACCCCGGCAGCGGCCGCCGCGCGCACCGCGGCGAGCCGGCCGGTCGGGCAGTACGGATCGGCGAAGGACAGGTGCGCGACGCCGGTGTCGCGGTCGTTGAAGGTGTGCGGGCGGCCCCACGTGCGATCCAGCAGCTGGTCGGGCAGCACCAGCCGGCCGGCCCCCAGCGAGGCGTCCAGCGAGCCAACCGCCGAGGCCGCGACCATCTGCCGGACCCCCACCGAGGCCAGCGCCCACAGGTTCGCCCGGTACGGCACCAGGTGCGGCGGGTAGCGGTGGTCGGCGCCGTGCCTGGGCAGGAAGGCGACCCGCCGGCCGGCCAGCAGCCCGACAGTGAGCGGGTCGCTCGGCTCGCCGTACGGGGTGCTCACCGGCACCGTCTGGGCATCCGTCAACAGCGAGTAGAAACCCGAGCCGCCGATGACTCCCAATTCCGCCTGCGCCATCATCACCCGCCCACCGTAGCGAGTGAGCATCGCAGCCGCGCCAGCGGCGAGGAGCGGAGCGAGCGGCACGATGAGCGCGAGATCCGCCGGCTCGCTTTGCTATCTCCGCTGAAGGGCAGATACTAGGACGTCAAAGTACTTCCCTCGGCCCGCCGCGGAGCAACAGATGCAGCGCAAGCACTATGACCAGGACCAGGTGGCCTTCAGCGATGCGGTACGTACCTTCATCGGCAAGGAGATCCTGCCGCACTACCTGGACTGGGAGGCCGCCGGCCTGGCACCTCGTGAGCTGTTCACCGCCGCCGGGGCGAACGGCTTCCTGGGCATGCAGATCCCCGAGCAGTACGGCGGTGGCGGCGTTGCCGACTTCCGGTTCAACCAGGTCCTCGGCGAAGAACTGGCGCTGGCCGGCGTCGGCGGTGCCGGCCTGGGACTGACCCTGCACAACGACGTCTGCCTGCCCTACTTCCTGCGCTACTGCACCGAGGAGCAGAAGCAGCGGTGGCTGCCGGGCATCGCCTCCGGCGAGCTGATCACCGCGGTGGCGATGACCGAACCGGGCGCCGGCTCCGACCTGGCCGGCATCCGTACCTCGGGGCGGCCGGACGGCACCGACCTGATCGTCAACGGCTCCAAGACCTTCATCACCAACGGCATCAACGCCGACCTGGTGATCACCGCGGTACGTACCAGCCCGGAGCGACACAAGGGCCTCAGCCTGGTGGTGCTCGAACGTGGCATGCCCGGTTTCGAGCGGGGCCGCAACCTGGACAAGCTCGGGCTGCACTCCCAGGACACCGCCGAGCTGTCGTTCACCGACGTGCGGGTGCCCCGGCAGAACCTGCTCGGCGAGCTCGGCAGCGGTTTCCTCAACCTGGTCTCCAACCTGCCGCAGGAGCGGATGTCGCTCGCCGTCGCCGGGGTGGCCAGCGCCCGAGCCGCGCTGAACTGGACCATCGACTACGTGCGCCAGCGCAAGGCGTTCGGCAGCCCGCTCGGCTCGCTGCAGAACACCCGCTTCGTGCTGGCTGAAATCGCCACCGAGGTGGATGTCAGCCAGGCGTACATCGATCGCTGCGTGCTCGCGCTGAATGCCGACGACCTCACCGCCGAGGACGCCGCCAAGGCCAAGTGGTGGGCCACCGAACTGCAGGGCCGGGCGGTGGACCGCTGCCTGCAGTTGCACGGCGGTTACGGCTACATGCAGGAGTACCCGATCGCGCGAGCCTTCGCCGACGCCCGGGTGACCCGGATCTACGGCGGCGCCACCGAGATCATGAAGGAGATCATCGGCCGCTCGCTCAAGCTCGGCTAGCCTGCCTGGTTGTGCGCTTCGTCCTCGCCTCCGCCTCACCGGCCCGGCTGAAGACGCTGCGGGCTGCCGGGGTGCAGCCCGAGGTGATCGTGTCCGGAGTGGACGAGGACACGATCACGGCGGCCACCGGCACCGCGCTGGTGCAGGCGCTGGCTTCGGCCAAGGCGCACGCGGTAGCTGCCCGGCTGACCGGCGAGGCGTTGCTGCTCGGCTGCGACTCGATGCTGCAGCTAGGCAATGAGACGTTGGGCAAACCTGACTCGGTCGAGCAGGCGGTGGCTCGCTGGCAACGGATGCGCGGCCAGCGGGCGATGCTGCACACCGGACACGCGCTGCTGCACGTGCGCGCTGGCGAGGTCCAGCGCACGGCCATGGCCGTTGCCAGCACCGAGGTGCGATTCGCCGACCTGTCGCGGGAGGAGATCGAGGCCTACGTCGACACCGGCGAACCGCTGAAGGTGGCCGGCGCCTTCACCATCGACGGGCTGGGCGGCTGGTACATAGAGTCGATCGTCGGCGACCACCACAACGTGGTCGGCCTGTCGCTGCCGCTGCTGCGCCGGCTGCTGGCCGAGCTGGGCTACCGGGTCAGCGACCTGCCGGCGCGACCGAGCTGAGGTTATCGGTTGGTGTCGGCGGCTAGGCGGGAAAGCGCCTCCAGTGCCCCTCGGAGACGACCTCGACCGTGCCGTCGGTCACCTTGATGGCCGTCTGGTCGTCGATGGCGTACGCCGGACCCGCGATGTCGGCGGCCCATCTCTGCGCCTCGGCCATGGTGTTCTCCGGCATGAGTTCGTGACCCAGGTGCGGGAAGATCGAGAAGTCGACGACCCCTAGGGTGCCGTCACCCCCGTCGGGTGGCGTCCAGTTGACGAAGTCGTCACCGATCCGGGGGGTCATCACCATGCTTCCCGCGCTCATCCCCACCCAGACCGTCTCGGGCAGCGACGGCAGGAGATCCGCCAGCCCGGACTGCCGCATCCAGTGGCATAGGTACGTTGCGTCGCCGCCGTCCACCAGCAGGACGTCAGCCGCCCGGACCCACGGAACCCAGCGCTCCTCGCCGATGCTGGACAGTGCGGTGAGCTCGAGCAGGCCCACCGACTTCCAGCCCAGATCGCACATAGGTGCCGGTGTTTGACCGGCGATGAAGCGCCAGGCTGAGGCTGGCGTGCACATGGGATGGCCGTATTCCGCCGTAGGGATGCAGAGGGCACTGGAGTCGGCGATCGGTTTGCCCAGCAGGTCGACCAGCGCATCGCGGATGCTCGTGTTCCTGACGCCGCCAGACGTGAGAAGAAGCTTCAAGATGACTCCCGAGTCGAGTGCGATGGAGCGGTCCGACGTAGCGACCTGGACCAACGCGAGACTAATCGCTTGCTGAACGGGGCAAGACTCCCTGCACCAGGCCGCTCGCTGACCGGGCAGATCAAGGTTTCGGCCGGAGCCGCTAACTCGAAGATCAGCGATGCCGAGGGTTGGGAACCGTCCGGACGGATAGCTCGTCGATTCCGGTGAAATCTTGCGGATTGCAGGTGTACAGCGCCAGCTCGTGGGCGATAGCCGACGCCGCGATCAAGGCGTCGTAGGCGCGGGCAGCCGGCTTGCGGCCGGCTTGGCGAAGTGACGCTGCGACCCGTCCGAACGCTCGGGCGGACGCTGCGTCGAATGGCAGTGTTTCGAAATCTGCTTCGGCTTGCTGCAGATGCGCTTGACGGGCCGAGCGTTCGTGAGCCGTGCCCGCGACGTGCGGCCCCACCGATAGCTCAGCCAAGGTCACCGCGCTGATCACACACTCGTCGGGTAGCGCGCTCGGATCGTCCAGCTCACCGAGCAGAATCACGGTGGACGTGTCGAGCATCCCCCGAGCGGTATTCATACGGCGGAGTCGAGCACCGCGTCGATATCGCGTCGCAGCAGATCAGGGTCGACCCTCGGCAGGTGCCGACGGCGTGCGATCAGCTCGGCCGGTGCCGGAGCAGGTCGCCGCAGCGGCCGCAACTCGGCGACCTCGACGCCGTCCCGAGTCACGATCAACTCCTCGCCGCGGGCCACCCGGTCGAGGATTGCACCGCCCTCGTTGCGGAGTTCGCGAACCGTTACGGTCTTCATGACACCACTGTATCACCGGTGATACACGGTGCCCTGGTCGGGGAGGACGCACTCACGACTTGCGGGGTTGTCGACAATCCTTTAGACCGGCGGCACGCCGTGCCTCTTGTCGGCCAGCGGCCGAGCCTTGTGGGTCAGCCCGGCGAACCGGCGGATCAACTCGGCCCGCAGTTCGGAGGGGTTGATGATGGCGTCGATCACCAGGTCGGCGGCCAGCCGCAGCAGGTCCACGTCGGCCTCGTACTCGGCCCGGCGGTCCTTGACGTACTGCGCCCGCTCCTCCTCGTCGGCGATCTCGGCGATCTTGTTGGCATAGACGGCGTTGACCGCGGCCTCCGGACCCATCACGGCCACCCGCGCGGTAGGCAGCGCGATGCACGCGTCGGGCATGAATCCCGGGCCGTCCATCGCGTACAGGCCGGCACCGTAGGCCTTGCGTACCAGCACCGACAGCTGCGGCACAGTGGCCTCCGACACCGCGGTGATCATCTTGGCGCCGTGCCGGATGATGCCCTGCCGCTCGACCTCCGAACCGATCATGAAGCCGGGCACATCGGCCAGGTACAGCAGCGGGATGTTGAACGCGTCGCAGAGCCAGATGAACCGGGCCGCCTTGTCGGCCGAGTCGACGAAGAGCACCCCGCCACGGACCGCCGAGTTGTTGGCCACGATGCCGACCGGACGGCCGTCAAGCCGGGCGAGGCCGGTGATCACCTCGGCGGCGAACTCCGGCTTCACCTCGAAGAAGGAATCGTCGTCGATCACCCCGTCGATCACCGCGTGCATGTCGAACGGCATCGACTCGGCCACCGGCACCACGTCGTCGGCCAGCTCCACCAACGGCGGCTCGGACGCATAGCTGGGCGGGGTCGCACGCCAATTGCTCGGTAGATACGAGAAGAACAGCTTCGCCTGCTCGATCGCGTCGGCATCGTCCTCGGCGAGGTTGTCCCCGCAGCCGGACACCGTGGCGTGCATCCGAGCGCCGCCCATCTGGAGCAGGCTGACCTTCTCCCCCACCACCATCTCGGCCATCCGCGGCGAACCGAGGTACATCGAGGCGTTGGCCTCCACCATGATCACGATGTCGCAGAATGCCGGGATGTAGGCGCCGCCGGCCGCCGACGGGCCGAACAAGCAGCAGATCTGGGGCACCTTGCCGGACAGCGTCACCTGGTTGTGGAAGATCCGGCCGGCCCCCCGGCGGCCCGGGAACAATGCCACCTGATCGGTGATCCGGGCGCCGGCCGAGTCGATCAGCCAGAAGACCGGCAGTTCCTCGGTCAACGCCCGCTCGGTGATCCGAATGATCTTCTCGACCGTCCGGGCGCCCCAGGAACCGGCTTTGACGGTCGGATCATTCGCGACCACCAGGGCCGGCCGGCCGTCGACCATGCCCTGACCGGTGACCACCCCGTCAGCCGGCAGGCCCGGTTGCAGGGCATTGGCAAGCTGGGAATCCTCGACGAACGAGCCCTCATCGAACAGCAGCGCGATCCGGTCCCGGACGTAGAGTTTGCTGGCGGCAGCCAGCTTCTCGGCCGCCTTGGCGGGCGGCGTGAGCGTCACCTGACGTGCAGCCGCTACCTTGTCCGCGTCGGACACATCGTCTCCTGTTCAGTGATCCGTATAGGTTCTACTCGGCCTACTCGACCGGAAGGCCCAGGGCGCGCGCGATCACCAGGCGCTGCACCTCCGAGGTGCCCTCGCCGATCTCCAGGATCTTGGCGTCCCGGTAGAACCGGGCGACCGGATACTCCTCCATGAATCCGTACCCGCCGAACACCTGGGTCGCGGTCCGGGTCGCGGTCACCGCGGCTTCGGTCGAGTAGAGCTTGGCGATCGCCGCCGCCTGCTTCACCTCGGCCGTGGGCCGGCCGGCGTCCTTGAGCCAGGCCGCCTTGTAGGTGAGCAGCCGAGCCGCCTCGACCGCCACCGCCAGGTCGCTGATCGCGAAGGCCACCGCCTGCCGGGCGCCGATCGGCTTGCCGAACGAGGTGCGCTGCTTGGCGTAGCGGGTGGACTCCTCCAGGCATGCCTGCGCCAATCCCACCGCCAGCGCCGAGATGGCGATCCGGCCGTCGTCCAGGATGGCCAGGAACTGTTTGAAGCCGGTGCCCCGTTCGCCGAGCAGGTTCGCCTCCGGCACCCGGCAGTCGTCGAAGACCAGTCCGTGGGTGTCCGAAATCCGCCAGCCGAGCTTGTCGTAGGCCGGCTGCACCTCGAAGCCCGGTGTGCCGGACGGCACGATGATCGCCGAGATCTCCGGCTTGCCGTCCCGGCTGCCGGTGCGCGCGGTCACCGTCACGCAGGAGGTGATGGAGCTGCCGGAGTTGGTGATGAACGCCTTGCTGCCGTTGATCACCCACTGGCCGTCCACCAGCTCGGCGCGGGTCCGGGTGGCACCGGCGTCCGAGCCTGCTTCCGGCTCGGTCAGCCCGAAGCCGGCCAGCGCCCGGCCGGCGACCAGATCCGGCAGCCACTGCCGCTTCTGCTCCGCCGTGCCGAACGTCAGGATCGGGTTGATGCCGAGACCCACCCCGGCCGACAGCGTGATGCCGATCGACTGGTCCACCCGGCCCAGCTCCTCGATCGCGACGCACAACGAGCTGAAGTCCGCCCCGCTGCCGCCGTACTCCTCCGGCACCACCAGGCCGAACAGTCCCAGCTCACCCATCTTGGTGACCAGCTCGGTCGGAAAGTAGTGCGCCCGATCCCAGGCCGCCACGTGCGGTGCGATCTCGGACTCGGCGAACTCGCGGACGACCTTGCGGAACTGTGCGTGGTCTGCGGACAACTCGAAGGACATGGCCGGCTCCTACGAAAGCTGGGCGGAGTTGACGTTTACGTCAACGTTAGGAGCTACTATAGCTCGCATGACCGCACAGACGGAAGCGCAGACCTGGACAGTCGGTGAGCTGGCCGAAGAGCTCGGCGTGACTACCCGGACCCTGCGCTTCTACGAGGCCGAGGGCCTGATCGCGCCGGCCCGCTCCGGCAGCTCCCGGGTCTATGACCACCGCGACCGGACCCGGCTGCGGCTGATCCTGCGCGGCAAGCGCTTCGGCATGTCGCTGTCGGAGATCCGCGAGATCGTCGACATGTACGACGGCGCGGCCAGCTCGGAGCGCAAGCAGTTGGAGATCCTGCTGGACCGGCTCGGCGAGATCGCGGCGGACCTGCGCGCCCGCCAGCAGGATCTGGCCCGCACCCTGGCCGAGGTGACCGAGGTGGCCGGACAGTGCCGTGCACGGCTGGCCGAGCTGCCCTGAGGCGTAGCCACGCCGGTTGATCCACTTGGCAGCTGGTTGAAGACTGTGCTGGGGAGATGGCCGGGGCTGTGGCGAGGCTGGGGGCTGTAACAGGGCCGGCGCTATGAGAGGGCCGGCGCTATGAGAGGGCCGGGCCGATGAGCAGACTGGGCCAATGACGAGCATCGCGGTCGAGGTCGACCCGGCCGCCGTCGGCTTCGACCCGGCCCGGCTGAGCCGGCTCGACAGCCGGCTGGGCCGATTCGTCGACGACGGCCAGCTGGCCGGCTGGCAGGTGGTGATCAGCCGCCACGGCAAGGTGCTGCATGCCAGCAGCCGGGGTGAGCGGGACGCGGCTCGGCACCTGCCGATCGAGCCGGACACCATCTACCGGATCTTCTCGATGACCAAGCCGGTCACCGCGCTGGCGGCGATGATGCTGGTGGAGCAGGGCGAGTTGCTGCTCACCGATCCGCTCAGCAGGTGGCTGCCGGAGTTCGCCAACCCCGAGATCTTCGTCGGTGGCTCGGACCTGAACCCGATCACTGCCCCGGCCGGCGAGCCGATCCGGATCCGGCACCTGCTCACCCACACCGCCGGCTTCGCCTACGGCTTCCTGCGCGCGCACCCGGTGGCGATGATGTACCGCAACGCCGGCCTGGACGAGTTCGGCACCGCAACCAGCACGCTGGCTCAGATGTGCGAGCAGTGGGCCGCCATGCCGCTGGTCTTCGAGCCCGGCACCGAATGGCAGTACTCGATCGCCTCGGACGTGCTGGGCCGGCTGATCGAGGTGGTCTCCGGCACGTCGCTGGACGCCTTCTTCGACAAGCACATCCTCGGGCCGCTGAACATGACCGACACCAGCTTCCGGCTGCCCGAGGGGAAGCGGAACCGGTTGGCCGAGCTATACCTGGCCACCCCCGCCGGCTTCACCCGGGCCAGCCTGCTCGACGAGGCCGTCTTCACCGAGCGCTGGCCCTCCGGCGGCGCCGGACTGGTCAGCACCGCCTACGACTACCGCCGCTTCACCCAGCTGCTGCTGCGCGACGGCGAGCTGGACGGGGTGCGGCTGCTGGCGCCGGCCACCGCCCGGCTGATGCACGCCAACCACCTGCCGGGCAACCAGGACCTGGCCAGCGTCGGCCGGCCGCTGTACGCAGAATTCCCGATGAGCGGCATGGGCTTCGGCCTGTCGATGTCGGTCATGCTGGACGCCGCGGCCGCCGGCATCGCCGGCAGCGTCGGCGACTACGGTTGGGGCGGCTTCGCCAGCACCGTGTTCGTGATCGACCCCAGGCTGGACCTGACGTATGAGTTCTACACGCAGCTGATGCCGTCCTCGGCGCTGCCGATCCGGCCGCTGCTGCGCCAACTGGTGCACCAGGCGATCGTGGACTGACCCTGACCGACCGGGTCTCGCCCGGCGCGCGGGCTACCATGCGGGCCGCCGCGATCGGTCGGTCGGTAACCTTCGCTGCAACGAGCCGGAACCGCGGCGACTGCCGGCCCGACCCGACATCGCGGCCCGGTGAGGAAGGTGGAGGCAGCCAGATGCACAAGGTGCTCATTGCCAACCGAGGCGAGATCGCGGTCAGGGTGATCCGGGCGGCCCGGGACGCCGGGCTCGCCTCGGTAGCCGTCTACGCCGAGCCGGACGCCGACGCGCTGCACGTCCGGATGGCCGATGAGGCGTTCGCGCTGGGCGGCAGCACTCCCGGTGAGTCGTATCTGGTGATCGAGAAGGTGATCGCGGCAGCCCGCAAGTCAGGCGCCGACGCCGTGCATCCCGGCTACGGCTTCCTGTCCGAGAACGCCGACTTCGCCCAGGCGGTGCTGGACGCCGGGCTGACCTGGATCGGCCCGTCGCCGCGGTCCATCCGGGATCTCGGCGACAAGGTGACCGCTCGGCACATCGCGCTGGCGGCCGGCGCGCCGCTGGTGCCCGGCACCAAGGAGCCGGTCGCCGGCGCCGAGGAGGTGCTCGCCTTCGCCCGCGAGCACGGCCTGCCGATCGCGATCAAGGCGGCGTTCGGTGGCGGCGGTCGCGGCCTGAAGATCGCCCACACGCTGGAGGAGATCCCGGAGCTGTACGACAGCGCGGTGCGGGAGGCGGTCAGCGCCTTCGGCCGCGGCGAGTGCTTCGTCGAGCGTTACCTCGAGCGGTCCCGGCACGTGGAGGCGCAGGTGCTGGCCGACACCCACGGCAACGTAGTGGTGGTCGGCACCCGGGACTGCTCGCTGCAGCGGCGCAATCAGAAACTCGTCGAGGAGGCGCCGGCGCCGTTCCTGACCGAGGAGCAGCGCGAACGGATCCACTCCTCGGCCAAGGCGATCTGCCGAGAGGCGAGCTACCACGGCGCCGGCACCGTGGAGTACCTGGTCGGCAGCGACGGGGTGATCAGCTTCCTGGAGGTGAACACCCGGCTGCAGGTGGAGCACCCGGTCAGCGAGGAGACCACCGGCCTGGATCTGGTCCGCGAGCAGTTCCGGATCGCCGACGGCCAACCGCTGCGGATCATCGAGGATCCCATCCCGCGCGGCCACGCCATCGAGTTCCGGATCAACGGCGAGGATCCCGGTCGCAACTTCCTGCCGGCTCCCGGCGCGGTCACCGAGTACCGGGAACCGGCCGGGCCGGGCGTCCGGGTGGACTCCGGGATCGAGGCCGATTCCACCATCGGCGGCGCCTTCGACTCGCTGCTGGCCAAGCTGATCGTCTGGGGCGAGAACCGGGACGAGGCGCTGGCCCGGGCCCGGCGAGCGCTGGACGAGTACGTGGTGAAGGGTTTGGCCACGGTGTTGCCGTTCCACCGGGCGGTGGTGCGCGATCCGGCCTTCGCGCCGCCGGACGGTGCGCCGTTCAGCGTGTTCACGCGCTGGATCGAGACCGAGTTCGACAACCAGATCCCGCCGTTCACCGATGCCGCGCAGCCGGCCGAGCCGGCCGAGCGGGAACGACTGGTGGTCGAGGTCGACGGTCGACGGCTGGAGGTCACGCTGCCGGCTGGCTTCGCCGCCGGCGCCGGCCCGGTGGCCAGGAAGGCCGCGCCGAAGCGCTCGGCGGCCAAGAGGTCGACCGGGGCGGTGTCCGGCGACGCGCTCACCGCGCCGATGCAGGGCACCATCGTCCGGGTTGCGGTCAGCGACGGCGATACGGTCGCCGCCGGCGATCTGATCGTGGTGCTGGAGGCGATGAAGATGGAGCAGCCGATCAACGCCCACAAGTCCGGCACGATCACCGCGTTGGGCGCTCGGGCCGGTGCGGTGGTGGGTTCCGGCGCGGTGATCTGCGAGATCAAGGACTGAGCCTGCCGGCGGGCTGTCCGACCGGCAGAAATTGAGCGGCGGATTCCGGTGCCGACTGCTAATTTAGGCCATTCCGGGCCCCGTCGCGGGCGACCGCCGACCGGGCGGTCATCGACAGCTGGAGCGGAAGTGGTGGACGCGGGCGACAAGCGGAAGGGCACCGCCTCCTGGGCGCGGCCCAGCCAGGCGGCACCAGCCCGCCCATCGGCGACCCGGGCACTGCGTGACCGGCTTCGCGATGTGTCGTGGTTCGACGTGGCTGCCGCGGTGGTCGCGACCGCCATCTTCGACTTCGTGGCCGGCCTGATCATCTCCGGCTACTTCGCGGCCAAGTGCCACGACGTGTGCACGTTGCACCAGCAGGCGCACGAGGACCGGATGCTGCTGATCCTGGTGCCGATCCTGGTGTGCGCACCACCGGTGCTGGTCGCGCTGCTGCTCAAGCGGATGCGGATCGTGATCGCAACCGTCCAGCTGATCATCTGCGTCGCGCTGACCACGCACGCGGTGCTGGACCTGCGGACCGTCGAGTCGCACATCAACGGCACCGCGCCGTGCTGGAACAAGCTGTTCCCGCCCAAGGACTGCCCGTGGGGGCCGGTCTGACGCCAGTCGGCCAGGCGCCGGCCCCCTCACGGCGGCCCGGGCATTGCGGTGGGCTTAGCCCTGCTGCAGAACCGCCTCGATCTCCAGGGTGATCGTGATGCGGTCGCCGACGACCACGCCGCCACCGTCCATCGGCATGTTGATGTCCACGCCGAACTCCTTGCGGCTGATCTCGGTGGTCGCGGTGAAGCCGGCACGGACGCCGCCGAAGGGGTCCGGGCCGAAGCCGTTCAGCTCCAGCTTCAGCGGCACCGATCGGGTGTTGCCCTTGATGGTCAGGTCGCCCTGGACCAGGAAGTCGTCGCCCCGCACGGTCACCGAGGTCGAGCTGAAGGTGATCGTCGGGTACTTCTCCACCTCGAAGAAGTCGGCGGAGCGGATGTGGTTGTCGCGCTGCTCCTGGTTGGTGTCGATCGAGGAGGCGTCGATCTCGGCGGTGACCACGGACTCGAGCGGGTTCTCGGCGGTCACGATGGTGCCGGAGAAGGTGCTGAAGCGGCCCTTGACCTTGCTCACCATCATGTGCCGGACGGAGAAGGACACGTCCGAGTGCGCCGGGTCGATCTGCCAGGTCCCGGTTACGTAACCGGGAATGGTGGAGGCGGTGGTGGTCATGCGAGCTCCTTCGTTTAGAGTTCAACTATTGCTTACTCAACTATGGCAAGGGCGGCTGTATTCCGCAAGCGCGTATCCGACCAATCCGGACTACCGAGTAGTTGGTGGCTATCGGATGAACCCGTCCACGCTACCTGCTTGTGCGCCGGACCAGCAGCGTCTGCAGGCCGGCGCCGACCGGGCCGGTAAGGTCGGACAGCCGCGACCGGGTCATCGCCACCCCGGCGCCGAGTTCGGTCACCGCGTCCACCAGCAGCCACTCCCCGACCGGCGCGCGGAACAGGTGCAGGTCGAGGTCCACGTTGGCGAATGACCAGTCGTTCCAGTCCAGTTCGGCCGAGATGCCGCTGGCCGAGTCGGCGAACAGGGCGGTCCGCTGCAACGGGCTGTACCGCCGGCCGGCTAGCAGTGGCACCCGGGCCGAGACCCAGGCCGCCGCCGGACCGCGCGCCCGGCCGTTGCCCGCTGCCAGTCGCCAGTCCAGGTGCCGGGCGTAGGGAAAGCTGTCGAAGCCGAAATCGGGCAGGCCGTCCGGTCCGGCCGGCGGCTCGGCCGGCACCGGCTCTGACCGTGGCGGCTGTTCACCCGGTGCCAGCAGCCAGATCCGAGACTGCAGGCAGCTCCGCGCCGGCTCGTCGGTGGGCCCGAGCATCGCCTGGATCAGCACCGCTGCGCGCGACAGCCGATCCACCCGAGCGGTGACGGTCAGCGGCGCAACCGGCACCGGGGAGATGAACTCGGCCGCCAGCCGTGCCGCCAGCAGGTCGTCACGACCGGACGCGGCGGCTGCCAACCGCTCGGCAGCCAGCACCAGCAGCGCGCTGGGCGGGCCGCCGTGCTGCAGTTCCGGCCGCCACGGACCACCGCATGCGGGATTGCTGACGGCTTGGGCACGCAGCTCGGCGGTGGCATCCGAACCGGTCAGCTCGAGCGTTAAGTCCCGGTAGAACGCGCTGTCCACTCCTGCGAGGCTAGCGCCACACTGGTAACCGTGAGCGGTGAGTCGGAGCACCCCGGCGTTGGCCGGTGGTTGCTCTACGCCTTCGGCGGGACGCTGCCGGAGCGCTACCACGACTGGGTGTTCGCCGACCTCACCGGACCGGACTGGCGGCTGCGGGAGGCGGGCCGGATCATGCTGTTCGCGGTGGTCCCGATCACCGTGCTGCTACTGCTGCCGGGCCCGATCGGCATCCGGCTCGGGGCGGCCTCGTTCGTGGTGATCGGCCCGCTGTTCGTCGGGCTGGCCTACGGCGACGAGCTGCGCGACCGGCGGCTGCGCCAGCACGGCATGATGCCACCGCAGGGGCCCTATCGCGACTAACGGCATCCCGAGGGGGGCGCCTGGGTGTGTCTCGGGTGGAAGGCGTTAGGTCGAGCGGCGTCACTGGGCGCCGCGGCGGCCGACGATCCGGCGGATCATCTCGATCCGCTTATCCGCCAACGAGATCATCTCCCGGGTGCGGGCGGCGACGTGCTCCTCGTCGGCACCGGGCGAGAAGACCATCGCCCAGCCGTTCGGCCCTTCCAAGGCGGGCACCCGCTCCACCAACTCGGTGCGGGCGACATGGTGCACACCGGCGAACTGGTACTCCTCGCTGACCACCGCGACCACCACGTGATCCTCCGGCAGCTCGACCACCTCGGCCACGATGGCTGGCGCGTTCTCGGCGAAGACCCCGGCGGCGCGAATGGTCCGTCGCGACCGTTCCACCTGTTCCGGCGACAGGTCCATCGGTTCCTTCCTCGAAGTTTGTGCTATTTCGGCCAGGCTAACCGAGATCGTCGTGATGCATCAGCTGCCGAGCGGCCTCGATCACCGAGCCGGAGATGGACGGGTAGACGGTGAAGGTGGCCGCCAGCTGGTTGACCGTCAACCCCAGCTGCACCGCCATCGTGATCGGCTGGATCAGCTCCGAGGCAGCCGGTGCCACCACCGTGCCGCCGATCACCACGCCGGTGGCCGGCCGGCAGTAGAGCTTCACGAAACCCTCGGCCACCCCCTGCATCTTGGCGCGGGCGTTGCCGGCCAGCGGCAGCAGCACCGTCCGGGCCGGCACCTCGCCGGCGCTGACGGCCGCGTGCCCGATGCCGACGGTGGCGATCTCCGGATGGGTGAACACGTTCGCCGCTACCGTCTTCAGCCGCAGCGGCTGTACCGCCTCGCCGAGCGCGTGCCACATCGCCACCCGGCCCTGCATGGCCGCGACCGAGGCCAGCAGCAGCACCCCCGTGCAGTCGCCGGCGGCGTAGATGCCGGGCACCGCGGTGCGCGACACCCGGTCCACCTCGACGAAGCCGGCCTCGGTGAGCCGCAGCCCGACCTGGCTCAGCCCGAGCCCGCCGGTGTTGGGCACCGAGCCGACGCACATCAGCGCGTGCGAGCCGGTGACCGTGCGGCCGTCGGTCAACACCACCTCGACCCCGTCGGCGGTGCGCTTCACCGTCTGGGCGCGAGCCTGCTTCATCAGCATTCCGCCGTGCGAGGTGAACACCTGCTCGATGACGTCGGCGGCATCCGGATCCTCGCCGGGCAGCACCTTCTGCCGGCTGGAGACCAGCGTGGTCGGCACCCCCATCTCGCTGTAGGCGGAGGCGAACTCGGCCCCGGTCACGCCGGAGCCGACCACGATCAGGTGGCTGGGCAGCTCGGCCAGCCGGTAGATGTCCCGCCAGGACAGCACCCGCTCGCCGTCCGGCTCGGCGCCCGGCAGGAGCCGCGGCGTGCCGCCGGTGGCCAGCAACACCACGTCGGCGTCGAGCCGGCTGGACGGCTGCGCACCGGGCGACTCGACGACCTCGATGCGGAACGTACGGCCGGACTGTTCGGCGGCGAACCGGCCCCGGCCGCTGAGCAGTCGCACGCCAGCCGCGACCAGCCGCTGCCGGATGTCAGCCGACTGGTTGGCGGCCAACTGCTCCACCCGCCGGTTGACCAGCTGCAGCCGCACCTGCACGTCGGCGGTCGAGGTGAGCCCGAGTTCCGGCGCGGCCCGCAGTGCGGTGACCCGCTCGGAGGTGGCGATCAGGGTCTTGGACGGCACGCAGTCATACAGCACGCAGGCGCCGCCGATGCCGTCGGACTCGATCAGGCTGACCTGTGCGCCGAGGCCGGCGGCCACCTGGGCGGCCTCGTAGCCGGCCGGCCCGCCGCCGATGATCGCGATCCTGGTCACGCCGCTCATTGTCCTCAACTGGCCGATCCCAGCCTCGGTTGGGTCCGCCGGCGGACTCGGTAGGCTGCGCTACCGTGCACCTCTACGCCGCATACGGCTCCAATATGGACCCGGCCCAGATGCGCACCCGCTGCCCGCACTCGCCGTTCGCCGGCACCGGCTGGCTCCCGGGCTGGCGACTGACCTTCGGTGGCGAGGACCTGGGCTGGGAAGGCGCCCTGGCCACCCTGGTGCAGGATCCGGCCGGTGCCGTGTTCGTCGGGCTGTACGACATCACCGACTACGATCGGATCTCCCTCGACAAGTGGGAGAGCGCCGACACCGGGCTGTACCGGACGATCACCCTGCGGGTGTCCACCCTGGATACGGACCTGCTGGCCTGGACCTACGTGCTCAACGGCTACGAGGGCGGCCTGCCGTCGGCCCGCTACCTGGGCCTGATGGCCGAGGCAGCCGAGAAGGCCGGCGCGCCGGCCGACTATGTCAGCGAGCTGCGCGACCGGCCGTGCCGCTCGATCGGCGGCTGAGGCGGGCTCGCCTCGGCTAGTGCTGGCTGGCCTGGACCTCATCCAGCAGCGCGGTGGTGAACCGGACCCCCACCGCCAGCGCCCGCTCGTCGATGTCGAAATCGGACTTGTGCAGGTCGCCGACGACGGTGCCCGGGGTACGGACGCCGAGCCGGGCCAGCGCACCGGGCACCGTCTGCAGGTACCAGGCGAAGTCCTCGCCGCCCATCGACTGCGGGGTCTCGGACACCGCCTCCAACCCGAATGCCGCGATCGCCGCCTGGGTCTGCAACGCCACCAGCGTGCCGTCGTTGACCACCGCCGGCACACCGGGGTCGTAGTCGATCTTCAGCTCTGCCCCGGTGGGCGCGACGATCTGCTCGGCGAGCTCTCTGACAATCGCCTCCAGCTGGTCCCAGTAGTCGGCGTCCAGCATCCGCAAGGTGCCGGACAGGGTGCCGGTGGTCGGGATGGCGTTCGGCGCGGAGCCGGCGTGCACCGAGCCCCAGACCAGCGACACGGCGGCCCGCGGGTCGATCCGGCGGGATAGCAGGCCGGGCAGCTGGGTGATCAGCTGGCCCAGCGCGTACACCAGGTCGCTGGTGAGGTGTGGCCGGGCGGTGTGGCCACCCGGCCCGGTCAGTTGGATGTCAAGCTGGTTGGACGACGCGGTGATCGGGCCGACCCGCAGGCCGACCTGGCCGACGTCCAGCTTCGGGTCGCAGTGCAGCGCGAAGATCCGGGCCACCTGATCCAGCGCACCGTCCTTCACCGACACCTCGGCGCCACCGGGCATGCGCTCCTCGGCCGGCTGGAAGATCAGCCTGACCCGGCCGGGCAGGGCGCCAGCCTGCTCCGCCTCGGCCAGCACGCCGGCCACCCCGAGCAGGATCGCGGTGTGCGCGTCGTGCCCACAGGCATGGCAGGCGCCCGGGTTCTGCGAGGCGTAGCTGACCTGCTTGTTATCCGGCAGCGGCAGCGCGTCGATATCGGCCCGCAGCGCGGTCACCTCGGCCCCGCTGCCGATGTCCACGGTCAGCCCGGTGCCCACCGACAGCAGCGTGGGATGCAGCCCGAACGAGCGCAGCACGGTGTCGATCCGCTCGGTGGTGCGGTACTCGGCGAAGGCGACCTCGGGGTGCGCGTGCAGGTCCCGGCGCCAGCTGATGAGCTCGTCGCCGTGGCTGCTCAGCCAGCCCTCGGCGCGGTCCTGCAAACTACTTCGCACGCCTGCACGATATCCGGCCGATCGGCCCGGGCCGCGCTCGGGCAGCCCTTCAGCCTTCGGCGAACACGCAGAACTCGTTGCCCTCGGGGTCGGCCAGCACGTGCCAGTCGATATCGCCGCCCTTGGCCCGCAGCAGGGTGGCACCGCGCGCGACCAGCTCGTCCGGGTCGGCGAAGACCGCCCAGTGCACCCGGTTCTTGACCGCCTTGGGCTCCGGCACGGCGAGGAACGTGAACTTGCGCCACGGCAGGCCATCGATGCCTGCGACGTCGCAGTAACCGCGCTCGGAGATCGGGCTGTGCCCGTCGAACAACTTCGCCCACCAGGAGGCGATCGTGCGCGGATCGACGGCATCGACGACCAGGTCGAACAGCCGGTAGTCCGGCGGCCGCTTGCGGACGAAGGCGCAGAACTCCTGGCCGTCCGGATCGGTCATCACCGTCCAGTTCCGCACCGGGCCGACCTCGGTGGCACCGAGCTCGACCAGCTCCTCGACCGAGGGGGTACGCACATCCAGGTGTACCCGGTTCTTCGTCTTCTTGGGCTCGGCCACCTGGTTGATCCAGATCGTGTGCTGCTCGGTCGGGCCGGTGAGCCACCAGTGCTCGTCACGGTTGTCGACCGCCAGGCCCAGCGCCGGAGCCCAGAACTGAGCCGTGGCCTGCGGGTCCACCGCGTCGATGCAGAGATCCTTGAAGCGCGCCACCACCATGCCGCGAGCCTAATGTGCCGGCCTAGTGTGCCGGCCTAGTGTGCCGGCTCAGTGCCGGCCTAGTGCCGGCCGGCCGCCGATGCGCACCGGTCACAACGTGGCGCGGCCCACCGTGTCGTAACCTGCTCCGGGCCGCGGCGAGACCCGCACCGTCACGGTCAACGGGCCGGACGGCGGCAGTGCGCTGGCCGGCAGGGCAAACAACCAGCCGGCCATCCGAGCCGCTGTGCCGGCGCCCGGGCGGCAGGTGTAGTTCAGCTGCAGGTCCAGCTGGAGCTCATCGGCCGTCGGCCGGGAGGTCTGCACGCGCAGCAACTGGTAGCAGGCCACCGCCGCCGGCCGGACGGCCAGCAGCACGCTGGCGTCCGGAACCCTGGCATCGGACCAGCAGCCGGCCGGCAGGCAGCCAGGCGGGTGGCCGCCGAGCGCCGCGCGGTACCGGTCGAGCAGCTCGGCCTGATCGCGGCCGAGGTACGGCCCGGCCGGGTCCAGCGGCCCGGTTCGGGACAGCAGCGACACCGCGACCGGGCCACTGGCCTGCAGGCCGTCCGAATCGCTCGGCGCGGGGATCGGTTGCCGGGAAGTGCTACTGCCCGGCAGGCTGGCAACCGAGTCGCCGGACGGCCCGGGCCCGCCGGTTGCCAGGCCGGTCGAGGAACAGCCGGCGGCCATCAGCACCAGGACGATGAGCAAACGACGCATACCGATCAGATGCGCCGACGCCCGCGGGACGTTGCGGGCCGTCCGGTCCTACTCGGTAGCCCGGTCCAGCGCCGCCAGGATCCGCTCGGCAGCCTGGCCCGGGGTCAGTTCGCCGGCCAGCACGGCCTGCTCCGCCGACTCGGTGAGCTGGCGCACCGCCGGCTGTCGGAGCCGGTCCAGCAGCAGGTCGCGCACCAGCTCCCGCGTCCACTGCACGAGCTGGCGATCCCGCTTGGCCTGGAATTCGCCGGTGGCCTCCAACTGCTCGCGATGCCGGAGCAGGTGCCGGTACACCCGGTCGACGCCGGTGTTGTGCAGCGCGCTGCAGGTGAGCACCGGAACCTGCCAGGCGTCTTCCGGCCCGCGCAGCAGTCGCAGCGCCGCCGACAGCTCCCGGGCGGCCTTCTCCGAATCGGCCTGATAGGCACCGTCGGCCTTGTTCACCGCGATCACGTCGGCGATCTCCAGGATGCCGCGCTTCATACCCTGCAGCTGGTCACCGGTGCGGGCCAGGGTCAGGAACAGGAAGCTGTCCACCATGCCGGCCACCACGAACTCGGACTGCCCGACGCCGACCGTCTCCACCAGCACCACGTCGTAGCCGGCCGCTTCCATCACCAGCATGGTCTCCCGGGTGGTCCGGGCCACCCCGCCGAGCGTGCCGGAACTCGGCGACGGCCGGACGAAGGCCCGCTCGTGCACCGCCAGCCTGGCCATCCGGGTCTTGTCGCCGAGGATGCTGCCGCCGGTACGCGCCGAGGACGGATCCACCGCAAGCACCGCCACCCGGTGACCGGCCTCGATCAGGTTGTTGCCCAGGGTGTCGATGAAGCTGGACTTGCCGACCCCGGGCACCCCGCTGACGCCGATGCGCTGGGCGCCACCGGTGTGCGGCAGCAGCACGGCCAGCAGCCGCTGCGCGTCGGCCCGGTGGTCCGGCCGCTTGGACTCGACCAGGGTGATCGCTCGGGCGATCGCGGCCCGGTCACCGGCCAGCACCAGTTCGGCCAGCCGACCCGGCAGGATCGCCCGGCACTGGGTGGGGTTGGACATCAGCCGGCGTGCGAGAGCTGCTCGTCGAGCGTATCGAGCAGTTGCCGGGCGGCGGTGGCGATCACCGTGCCGGGCGGGAAGATCGCAGCCACCCCGGCCTGCCGCAGCGCCTCGAAGTCCTGCTCCGGAATTACCCCGCCCACCACGATCAGGATGTCCTCGCGGCCGAACGCACGAAGCTCCGCACGTAGCTGCGGTACCAGGGTCAGGTGACCGGCGGCCAGCGTGCTCACCCCGACGATGTGCACGTCCGCCTCGATGGCCTGCCGGGCCACCTCGGCCGGGGTCTGGAACAGCGGCCCGACATCGACGTCGAACCCCAGGTCGGCGAACGCGGTGGCGATCACCTTCTGGCCCCGGTCGTGCCCGTCCTGGCCCATCTTCGCCACCAGGATCCGTGGCCGGCGGCCGTGCTCGAGTTCGAACCGGTCGGTGGCCGCCCGGGTCTCGGAGATGGCAGACACGCCCGCTGCACCCGCTCCCTTCGCCGCCTCGTCCCGGTACACGCCGGAGATGGTTCGAATCTGGCCGGCATGCCGACCGTAGACCCTCTCCAGCGCATCGGAGATCTCCCCCACCGTGGCCTTGGCCCGGGCCGCGTCGACCGCCAACGCGAGCAGGTTCCGCGCCAGCCCGCCGACCTGGCCGCCGGCGGCGGCCGCGGCCGCCGCCTCGGTCAGCCGGGACAATGTGCCGGCCACCTCGCCCGGATCCCGCTCGGCCCGCAGCCGGTCGAGTTTGGCCTGCTGCGCGCGGCGTACCTCGGCGTTGTCGATCTTGAGCACCTCGATCCGCTCGGGCACGTCCAGCCGGTACTTGTTCACCCCGATCACCGGCTGCCGGCCGGAGTCGATCCGGGCCTGGGTGCGCGCGGCCGCCTCCTCCACCCGCAGCTTGGGCAAGCCCTCGTCGATCGCGGCGGCCATCCCGCCGGCCGCCTCCACCTCGCTGATGTGCTGCCAGGCCCGCCGGGCCAGCTCGTAGGTGAGCCGCTCGAGGTAGTAGCTACCGCCCCACGGGTCGATCACCCGGGTGGTGCCGGACTCCTGCTGCAGCAGCAACTGCGTGTTGCGGGCGATTCGGGCCGAGAAGTCGGTGGGCAGCGCGAGCGCCTCGTCGAGGGCATTGGTGTGCAGGGACTGGGTGTGGCCCTGGGTCGCGGCCATCGCCTCGATGCAGGTCCGGACCGCGTTGTTGTACACGTCCTGGGCGGTCAGCGACCAGCCCGAGGTTTGCGAATGGGCCCGCAGGGACAGCGATTTCTCGTTCTTGGGGTCGAACTGGGCGACCAGCTTTGCCCACAGCAGCCGGGCCGCGCGGAGCTTGGCCACCTCCATGAAGAAGTTCATCCCGATGGCCCAGAAGAACGACAGTCGGGGGGCGAAGGCGTCGATGTCCAGCCCTGCCGCCAGCCCCGCCCGCAGGTATTCGACGCCGTCGGCGAGGGTGTAGGCGAGTTCCAGGTCGGCGGTCGCGCCGGCTTCCTGGATGTGGTAGCCGGAGATCGAGATCGAGTTGAACCGCGGCATCTGCCGCGAGGCATAGGAGAAGATGTCGCTGATGATCCGCATCGATTCCGCGGGCGGATAGATGTAGGTGTTGCGGACCATGAACTCCTTGAGGATGTCGTTCTGGATGGTGCCGGTCAGCTGCTCCGGCGGCACCCCCTGCTCCTCGGCCGCGACGATGTAGAGCGCCAGCACCGGCAGCACCGCGCCGTTCATGGTCATCGACACGCTCATCCGGTCCAGCGGGATGCCGGCGAACAGCTCCCGCATGTCATAGATCGAGTCGATGGCCACCCCGGCCATGCCGACATCGCCGGCCACCCGTGGGTTGTCGCTGTCGTAGCCCCGGTGGGTGGGCAGGTCGAAGGCCACCGAAAGGCCCTTCTGGCCGGCCGCCAGGTTGCGCCGGTAGAACGCGTTCGACTCGGCGGCGGTGGAGAATCCGGCGTACTGCCGGATCGTCCAGGGCTGGTTGACGTACATCGTCGGGTACGGCCCACGCAGGTACGGGGCAATGCCGGGATAGCCGGCCAGGAAGTCGAGTCCGGTCAGATCGGCCGGTGTGTAGACCGGCTTGACCGCGATGCCCTCCGGCGTCTGCCACGGTGTGCCATCGCCGGCCGCCGGAATGGCGTTGGCGTTCTCGCCGGCCGGGCCGGTATCCAGCGATGCCGTGCTGAAGTCGGGAATCACGCCTCGGCCTCCTGATAGATCGAGCACAGCCGGGCGATCACGTCGCAACCGGTGAAGATGGCCTGGTCGATGTCGCCGCCGGCCAGCTCCGCCTTGCCGGCTATCCAGACCGCGCGCGCGCCGGCCGCCTTGAGCGCGGCGGCCGCCTCGGCGGCCTGCTCGGCGTACACCTTGTCCGAGGAGCACAGGCAGCCGATCTGGGCACCGCTGCCGGCAAAGGCCCGGCCGAGCTCGGCCGGCTCGCCGGTGCCGACCACCGGCAGCACGCCGCCGGCCTGCGCCAGGTTGCTGGCGAAGTTGAGCCGCGGCGTGTGCACCGGCACCGGCCCGAGGGCGGCCAGGAAGATCGCCGGCCGGGCACCGGTGGCAGCCAGCAGCCGGTCCGAACGATCCCGCAGCGCCTCGTACTCCTCGGCATACCGGTGCACCGGCAGGCCGCCGCCGGGGCGGGCCGGCCGGGCCGGCCTGGTCACCGGTTGCTCGGCCAGCGACGGGAACTCGGTCACCCCGGTGATCGGGTCGCGCCGCCGCGCCAGGTTCTGCCGGCGTGATTGCCAACTCTGCTCGAGTGATTCGGCCAACGCGCCGGACGCCAGGGCGGCGACCGCGCCGCCACGCCGTTCCAGGTCGGTGAACTTGGCCCAGGCGGCCGCCGCCAGCCGATCGGTGAACGCCTCGACGTAGTAGGAGCCGCCGGCGGCGTCGCTGACCCGGGCCAGGCTGGCCTCGTCGTGCAGGATCGCGTGGGTGTTGCGGGCGATCCGCCGGCCGAAGTCGTCCGGCAGGCCGAGCGCGGAGTCGAACGGGGTCACCGTGACGGCCTCGGCGCCGCCGATCGCCGCGGCGAAGCAGCCGATGGTGGTTCGCAGCAGGTTGTTCCAGGGATCGCGCTGGGTGAGCATCGCCGCCGAGGTGACCGCGTGCTGGCGCTGGCCGCGCCGGTTCGCGATACCGGACAGCTCCCCGATCCGGTCCCAGAGCCGGCGGCCGGCGCGCAGTTTGGCGATCGAGCCGAACTGGTCATCGGTCACGGCGTAGCGGAATTCGATGCCGGCGAAGGCCTCGGACAGATCCCGGCCGGCAGCCTCGGCGGCCCGCAGGTAGGCCAGCCCGACCGCCATGCTGATCGCCAACTCGTCGGAGTCGCTGCCACCGGCATCGTGGTAGACGGTGCCGTCCACGGTGATCGGCAGCAGGTTCGGATAATCCTCGACGAGCCGCCAGAGTTCGGGCAGTTGGCCGAGATCGGCCGCCGAGCCGGTCCGAGCGGCGCTGCCGAGCGGATCGGCGCCCAGCCCGCCGCGTACCTCGGACGGTGCCAGCTCGCCGGTCAGTCCCAGGAATGCCCTTGCCGCGTCGAGGCATTCGGCACCGGCATCGAGCACCACCGGCACCAGGTCGAGATATACCCCGGCCAGCAGCTGAGCCAGCTCAGCGACCGGCACCCCGGCAGCGCCCACCGGCAGCCAGAGCGAGGAGGCGCCGCCGGCCAGGTCGGCCAGCACCGCACGATTGGCCGCGACCGGGTCCGGGTCGTCGGGGTGGATCCGCACGTCCCAGCCGAGCCGGTTCGCCGGCCCCGCGCCGTCCTCACCGGATGCCGGCAGCGCACCCCGGACGAACGGTGGTCTGCCGGGCTGGGCCACCGTTGCCGCCGGCAGGTCCTCGGCGGTATAGAGCGGGGCGATCTCGATGTCGTCGTAACCGTGCTGGCTGAGCGCGGTCTCCGGGGCGGCCTCGTCGTAGCCGACGCCGGACTTGGCCAGCACGCCGGCCACCAGCGCGCGCCACTGCTGCCGGCTGCCGGGCGGGAAGTCGGCCGCCAGCGGCAGCGGCTGATCCGGGAGGCTCATGTCCCGAATGGTAGGACTGTGGCCGTTACCCCGGCGGCTGGTGGTGGCTTATCTCTCGCACATCTCGCTCGCTCGATCACATATCTCGCTCGCTCGACCGCGCATCACCGCCGGCAGCCGGTCGACCGGCCGATCGCCGCCGGCCGGTTAGGCTCTGTGCCCGTGACCGCCAACGCCGATGCCATCGCCAGCCCCGACCAGCTTGCCGCCGCGGCGGCCGCCGCGCTGGCCGAGCGAACGGGGGCCGAACGGCATGACGTGGCGCTGGTGCTGGGCTCCGGCTGGCTGCCAGCCGTGCAGTCGCTCGCCGAGCGGGCCGATGCCGACGTCTCCTTTCCCAGCACCGAGCTGCCCGGGTTCGTGCCGCCGTCGGTGGCCGGGCACGCCGGCACCATCCGATCGCTGGAGGTCAACGGACGGCGGCTGCTCGCCTTCCTGGGCCGGACGCATTTCTACGAAGGTCACGGGGTGGCCGCGGTGGTGCACGGAGTGCGGGTCGCGGCCCGGGCCGGCTGCCGGATCACCGTGCTCACCAACGGCTGCGGCGGCCTGCGCCCGGAGATGACCATCGGGCAGCCGGTGCTGATCTCCGACCACATCAACCTGACCGCCAGCTCGCCGCTGGTCGGGCCGAGGTTCGTGGATCTGACCGACCTGTACTCACCCCGGCTGCGTGGCCTGATGCGTGAGATCGATCCCAGCCTGACCGAGGGGGTGTACGCGCAATTCCCCGGCCCGCACTACGAGACACCGGCCGAGGTACGGATGGCTCGGATAGTCGGGGCCGATCTGGTCGGCATGTCCACCGCGCTGGAGGCCATCGCGGCCCGAGCCGAGGAATCGGAGGTGCTGGGCATCTCGCTGGTCACCAACCTCGCGGCCGGCATGACCGGCCAGCCGCTGAACCACCAGGAGGTGCTGGCGGCCGGCAAGGCCGCGGCCACCCGGGCCGGCGGCCTGCTGCTCGAGCTACTCGCACGGCTGTGACCGTGCTGCTTACCGGCTCGCAGGGCCGGATCGGCTCCGCGCTGCTGGCTCGGCTGCCCGAACTGGGCTGGCAGCTGCGCGGCTTCGACCGGGTCGCCGGCGCGGACGTGGTGGGCGAGCTGACCGACCCGGCGGCGCTGGACCGGGCGATGGCCGACGTCGAGGCGGTGATCCACCTGGCCGGCCAACCGACCGAGGCGCCCTGGCCGGTGATCCGTGAGTCGAACGTCGAGGGCTGCTACCAGCTCTTCGAGGCGGCTCGGCGAGCGGGCGTGCGCCGGCTGGTGTTCGCCTCGTCCAACCACGCCGCCGGCTTCACCCCGCGCGGCACGGGTGAGCTGCCGCCGGACACCCCGGCCCGACCGGACACCCTGTACGGGGTCAGCAAGGTTTTCGGCGAGGCGCTGGCCCGCTACTACTGCGACCGGTACGGCTTCTCGGTGGCCTGCCTGCGGATCGGCACCTTCGGCAGCCGGCCACCGGATCGGCGAGGGCTGGCCAGCTGGCTGTCCCCGGCCGACTGCGCCCACCTGGTGGATCGCTGCCTGCGCAGCGACGAGCTGACCTACGCGGTCATCTGGGGCGTGTCGGCGAACCGTGACCGCTGGTGGTCGCTGGCCAACCCGGTCGGTTACCGGCCCGGGTCGGACGCCGCCACGGTCGCTGCCGCGGACCTCGCCGGTGCGGCCACCGACGACTTGGTCGGCGGCAGTTTCACCACCGCCGGCTACGGCATCGACGAAATCGCCGGCCGTGCCGGAGGTGACCGTTGACCGGGTCAACGCACGAGCAGGTCGACCCGGTCTCACCGGAGCTGGCCGACCGGGTCGCGGCCTGGATCGCCGACGACCCGCACGACGGCGACGCCGGCGAACTGCGCGCCCTGCTGGCAGCCGGTGATGTCGCCGAGCTGTCCGCCCGGTTCGCCGGCCCGCTGACCTTCGGCACCGCGGGCCTGCGCGGGCCGTTGCGGGCCGGGCCGAACGGGATGAACGCGGCCGTGGTGCGCCGTGCGGCCGCCGGCATCGCCGCTCAGCTGGCCGCCGAGGGCCGGCATGGGCAGCCGGTGGTGATCGGCTACGACGGCCGGCACCGGTCGCGGGAGTTCGCGCTGGACTCGGCCAGAGTCTTCGCGGCGGCCGGCTTCACCGCCGGGCTGCTCCCCCGGCTGCTGCCCACTCCGGTGCTGGCCTTCGCCGTGCAGCGGTTGCGGGCTGCCGCCGGCATCATGGTGACCGCCTCGCACAATCCCCCGCAGGACAACGGGTACAAGGTCTACGCAGCCGACGGAGCGCAGATCGTCCCGCCGCTGGACAGCCAGATCGAGGCTCGGATCCGGGCGGTGCCGTCGATCCGGGCGATCCCGCTGTCGCAGGACTTCACGGTGCTCGGCGAGGACATCCTGACCGACTACGTGACGGCGGTCAGCCAGCTGGTGTCGGCGGATTCGCCCCGGCGGCTGGCGATCGTACACACGGCGATGCACGGGGTGGGCAGCTCGGTGGTCCGCGCGGTGTTCGCCGCGGCCGGCTTCCCGGCCCCCCGGGAGGTGGCCGAGCAGGCGGAGCCGGATCCGGATTTTCCGACGGTGGCCTTTCCCAATCCGGAGGAGCCGGGTGCGATGGACCTGGCGCTCGACCTGGCCGAGCGGCTCGACGCGGACCTCATCATCGCCAACGACCCGGACGCCGACCGGTGCGCCGTGGGCGCCCGGTTCGGTACCGGCTGGCGGATGCTGCGCGGCGACGAGGTGGGTGTACTGCTGGCGGATTGGCTGATCCGCAAAGGGGTTCGCGGCACCTACGCGACCACCATCGTGTCCTCGGAGCTGCTCGGCGCGCTGGCCGAGCGGGCCGGCGTCGGCTTCGCCGAGACGCTCACCGGCTTCAAGTGGATATCGCGCGCCGCGCCGGATCTGGTCTACGGCTACGAGGAGGCGTTGGGCTATGCGGTGGCCCCGTCGCTGGTGCGTGACAAGGACGGCATCTCAGCTGCCCTGCTGATCGCCGAACTGGCCGCGGCGCTCAAGGCCAGCGCGTCCTCGATCCCGCAGCGGCTGGCCGAACTGGCCGCCGAATTCGGCCTGTACGCCACCCGGCAGCTGTCCTGGCGGGTGGCCGACCTCGACCTGATCTCGGCGGCGATGGCTCGGTTGCGAGCCCAGCCGCCGGCCCGGCTGCTGTCCCGGCCGGTCAGCGTGACCGATCTGGCGCCGGACAACGACGTGCTGACCCTGCGCTTCGACGGGGGCCGGGTGGTGGTTCGGCCGTCCGGCACCGAACCGAAATGCAAGGCATACCTGGAGGTGGTGGTGGCCGACGCCCGAGATCTGGCCGCCGCCGAGGCGACCGCGCGGAGCTGGCTGGACGAGCTGGCCGGCTCCATCGCCTCAATTCTCGCCCTGTGACCAGCCGCCCGGTGACCAGGCTTGCCTGCTGTACTCGCCTTTCGCCCGGATGAGCCCAAGGCGGTCGGCGGTCAGTCCTGCGGCACCACCGGGCAGGCCCCGGTGAGCAGCCTCGTCGGCACGGCGGTGCCGGCGGTGGACAACGCGCAGCCGGTGCGGTGCAGCACCCCCGCGCTCTGCCGGTAGGTCGCCCAGTAGTTGTGGCCGTGCGCGTAGTCGGGCCGGTAGTCGTTCTCCATGCCGATCACGTCGAGCAGGCCGTCGGCGTCCAGGTCGGCGGCGCTCGGCTGGCTGCTGTCGAAGATCACGCTGGCGGCGGCCGAGCTGACCAGCGTCCCGGATCGCAGCACCAGCACCTCGGCACTGCCGGCGTGCGCGCCGAGCGCCGAACTCACCACGCAGTTGGGGTTGCCGGCAGTGGCCAGGCAAACCAGCTTGGCGGCCCAACCGAAGCCCAGCCGGCCGGTCCACCAGCCGCGGTGCTGACCGTTGGCAAGCAACTCGACCACCGGCGTCGCGGAATCCGACACCGCCGGTGCCGGATAGGTCCAGAGCCGGACCGAGTAGCCGTCGGTGAGCGTGATCGTCGCGGCCGGCGTGCACCGGCGCGCGGCGCACGGCACCGAAACCGGTGGGTTCGCCGCCTTCATGGTGGATGCCGGGGTGCTGCCGCCATGTCGCTGCGAGGCGCAGCCGGTTGCCAGCAGACCCAGCATCAGGGCGGCTGCCGCCACCCGGGTGAGGCTGCGCATGGCCGGCTCAGGAGCCAGTCGGACTGGCTGACGGCTGGGCGGTCGACGGCTGGGCGGACGGGGTGGCGGCGGCCGGCGCGAAACTGGTGGCGTTGTCGACCTCGACGATCGAGTGCAGCTGGTCGGCCGGGTCGATCGCGGCGATGGCGAAGAAGCCGGTGCCGGCTGCCGCGGCCAGCTGGTCGGTGCTGCACCGGTTGCCAGCGGGCGGGCAGAGCTGGCCGGCGGAGGTGATCGTCACGTCGCCGGCGAGGACGGCGCTGTATTCGTGGCCGGAGCCGACCCGGTAGACGTCGCTGCCGCCGGGCCCGGCGCCGGGGCTGACGTCGGCGTATCGGAACTGCAGCCGCTGGTTGGCCGAGTTATAGCCGTCGACGTAGATCAGCGCGTTACCGACCGGCCCGCTGGTCGAGGAGGTGCCGCTCGGTGCCGCGGTGCTGACCGCCGGCGCCGTGCTGGATTCCGCGCTCGAGGCACTGGTCACGGCCGGCGACCGGCTGCTGGAACCGGCCGAGGTCATCGGCACGGCCGACGGCTGCGCGCCGGCCGGTGCGGTGGAGTTGGCAGTGGGCATCGCCTGGTGCTGCGCGGCGGCCGATCGGTGCCCGCTGCCGCTTGCCACGACCACCGGATGCCGGGGCGGCGGCAGGTCGTTGGTGCGAGTGGTGGAGGAGGTGATCACGGTGGCCGCGAACGCGACGGAGCCACCGACGGCCAACAGCACGCCGCCGATCATGAACGGGCCGAGCACGACGTGCCGTGCGCTCAGTCCGGCGAGGCCGCGTTGCGGGCGCGGGACCTCTTCGAACATGCGTGCCTCTCCTGCCTGCGCCGCGGCATGCAGCCTTTCACCCTGGTAGACGCTCGGGGCGGTCGGGACGTTGCATACTCGCAGCAGTATTTAAACCTCTGTCAGATCAGAACATGCTGAAGAGCTGATCTGAACTCCTTTTGATACCGAGCTGTGACGTGCGCCCCGATCAACGGGGCCGAAGCCGAACGACCGGTCGGTTTCGTAGCCGACTGTCAGCTTTCTGCCGGCCGAACGTCCGGTCGCTATCGAGGTCCGAACTGGCGATCACCGGCGTCGCCGAGGCCCGGCACGATGTAGGCATTCGGGTTCAGCCCCTCGTCGATGCTGGCGGTGAACAGCCGGCCGGCCAGGCCGCTGCTCCGCACCGCCGCCACCCCTTCCGGCGCGGCCAGCGCGCAGACCACGGTGATGTCGGTGGCGCCGCGCGAGGCGAGCAGCTGGCAACAGTGCATCAAGGACCCACCGGTGGCCAACATCGGGTCGAGCAGCAGCACCGACCGCCCGGTGAGGATCTCCGGCAGCGAGGACATGTACGCCTCGGGCTGGTGGGTCTGCTCGTTGCGGGCCAGCCCCACGAAGCCCATCTGCGATTCGGGCAGCAGGTTGAACGCGGCCTCGGCCATGCCGAGGCCGGCCCGCAGCACCGCGACCAGCAACGGTGGGTTGGCGATCGTGACGCCGACCGCCGAGGCCACCGGCGTCACGATCGGCACCTCGCGCACCGCCAACTCGCGGGTTGCCTCGTAGACGAGCAGGGTGGCCAGCTCCCGCAGCGCGGCCCGGAACTCGGCATTGCTCGATTGCTGGTCGCGCATCACGGAAAGTCGGGATCGGACGATCGGATGGTCGACGACGACGGTCTGCACGGCCGCGAACTCTATCGCCTCCGGGCCTGGCCGGTTCGCGGCCGACTAGACTGGCGCGGTGAGTGCCACCTCCGCCATCACTGACACCGCCGCCGACCGGCCCGCCACCGGCATCGTCCGGCCGGATCTCAGGGCCGATACCAGCGACCTGACCCGGGACGACGCCTCGCTGCGCCGATTCCTGCACGGCCTGCCCGGCGTCGACCAGGTGGGCGCCGAGGGCCGAGCGGCGATGTTGGCCACCCGCAGCATCAAGACCACCGCCAAGGCCTGGGCCATCGACACCGCGATCAGCATGGTCGATCTGACCACCCTGGAAGGCGCCGACACCCCCGGCAAGGTCCGGTCGCTGTGCAGCAAGGCGATCCGGCCGGATCCGTCCGACCCCAGCGTGCCGTCGGTCGCCGCGGTCTGTGTCTACCCGGATCTGGTCGACACGGCGGTGCGGGCGGTGCGCGGCTCCTCGGTGGCGGTCGCCTCGGTCGCGACCGCGTTCCCGTCCGGCCGGGCCTCGCTGTCGACGAAACTCGTCGATGTCGCCGAGGCGGTGGCCGCCGGCGCTACCGAGATCGACATGGTGATCGACCGAGGCGCCTACCTGTCCGGCCGGTACGGGCAGGTGTATGACGAGATCGTCGCCGTGAAGGCGGCCTGCGGCAGCGGGAACGACGTGCACCTGAAGGTCATCCTGGAAACCGGCGAGCTGGTCACCCTGGACAACGTCCGGCGGGCGTCCTGGCTGGCCTTGCTGGCCGGCGGCGACTTCATCAAGACCTCGACCGGCAAGGTGAACCCGGCCGCCACGCCGCCGGTGGCGCTGGTGATGCTGCAGGCGGTGCGTGATTTTGCCGCCCGCACCGGACAGATCCGGGGCGTGAAGCTGGCCGGCGGCATTCGCACCAGCAAGGAGGCGGTGCGCTACCTGGTGATGGTCAACGAGGTGGCCGGCGCGCCCTGGCTGCAGCCGGCGACGTTCCGGTTCGGCGCGTCCAGCCTGTTGAACGACCTGCTGCTGCAGCGGCACAAGCTCAGCACCGGCGCCTATGACGGGCCCGACTACGTCACTCTGGATTAGGACGCTGAATTAGGGATATGACCGAGATAGCGAAAAGCGAGAGCGGCTTCGTCTACGCCCCCGCGCCCGAATCGGCCAGCATCGCCAGGCTCAAACCGTCCTACGGGGTGTTCATCGGCGGCGAGTTCCGGCCGGGCCGCGGCGAGGCGGTCAAGACCGTCAACCCGGCCACCGAGGAACCGCTGGCCGAGGTGGCCGAGGCGAACGCTGCCGACGTCGACGACGCGGTCGAGGCCGCCCGGCAGGCCTATGCCGGCGTCTGGTCGGCGCTGCCCGGCAGCGCCCGGGCCAAGTACCTGTTCCGGATCGCCCGGGCGATCCAGGAACGCGGCCGCGAGCTGGCGGTGCTGGAGTCACTCGACAACGGCAAGCCGATCCGGGAAGCCCGCGATGTCGACATTCCCACCGCCGCGGCGCATTTCTTCTACTACGCCGGCTGGGCGGACAAGCTGGGGTACGCCGGCTTCGGGCCGAACCCGCGGCCGATCGGGGTGGCCGGCCAGGTCATCCCGTGGAACTTTCCGCTGCTGATGGCGGCCTGGAAGATCGCGCCGGCACTGGCCGCCGGCAACACGGTGGTGCTCAAGCCGGCCGAGACCACCCCGCTGACCGCGATCACGCTGGCCGAGATCATCGCCGAGTGCGACCTGCCGCCGGGGGTGGTGAACGTGCTGCCCGGCGGACCGTCGGTCGGGCGGGCGGTGGTCGGCCACCCCGGCATCGACAAGATCGCCTTCACCGGATCCACCGCGGTCGGCAAGCAGATCCAGAAGTCGGTGGCGGTTTCCGGCAAACGGCTGTCGCTGGAGTTGGGCGGCAAGGCCGCCAACATCGTCTTCGACGATGCCCCGCTGGACCAAGCCGTCGAGGGCATCGTGAACGGAATCTTCTTCAACCAGGGGCATGTCTGCTGCGCAGGCTCCCGGTTGCTGGTGCAGGAATCCATCCACGACGAGGTGGTGGCCGCCCTGCGGGACCGCTTGGGGACACTGCGCCTGGGCGACCCGTTGGACAAGAACACCGATATCGGCGCGATCAATTCGGCGGCCCAGCTGGCCCGGATCCGGGAGCTGTCCGATTCCGGGGTGGCCGAGGGAGCCGACCGCTGGTCACCGGAATGCACCATTCCGGACAGGGGATTCTGGTTCCCGCCGACGCTGTTCACCGGGGTCAGCCAGGCCAACCGGATCGCCCGGGAGGAGATCTTCGGCCCGGTGCTGTCGGTGCTGACCTTCCGCACGCCGGCCGAGGCAGTCGCCAAGGCCAACAACACGCCGTACGGGCTGTCGGCCGGTATCTGGACCGAGAAGGGCTCCCGCATCCTCTGGATGGCCAACCGGCTGCGGGCCGGCGTGGTGTGGGCGAACACCTTCAACCGGTTCGATCCGGCCTCGCCGTTCGGCGGCTACAAGGAATCCGGCTTCGGCCGGGAGGGCGGCCGGCACGGCCTGGAGGCATACCTTGCCCACTAAGTCAACCAAAGCCAGCGGCTCGCCCAGCGCAGCCAGCGCCGCGGCCGGCAGCGGTGCGCCCAGCGCGGCCAGCGCCGCAGCCGACCGGGTCGCGGTGCGCAAGACCTACAAGCTCTATATCGGTGGGGCATTCCCCCGCTCGGAGTCCGGCCGGTCCTACCCGGTGACGGGCCCGTCCGGTGAGCTGCTCGCACACGCCGCGCAGGCCTCCCGCAAGGATCTGCGGGACGCGGTGACGGCCGCCCGCGCCGCGTTCGCCGGCTGGTCCGGCGCGACCGCTTACAACCGGGGTCAGATCCTCTACCGGATCGCCGAGATGATGGAGGGCCGGCACGCGCAGTTCGTCGCCGAGGTGCTGGCCGCCGAGGGTGGCTCGGCCGCCGCGGCCGCCGCCCAGGTGGACGCCGCGATCGACCGCTGGGTCTGGTACGCCGGCTGGACCGACAAGTTCGCCGCGATCGCCGGCGGCGCCAACCCGGTGGCCGGGCCGTACTTCAACTTCTCGCTGCCGGAACCGTCCGGTGTGGTCGGGGTGATCGCGCCGCCGCGGGAGTCGCTGCTCGGGTTCGTCTCGGTGGTGGCACCGGTCATCGCCACCGGCAACACCGTGGTGGTGCTGGCCGCTGCCGAGCGGCCGCTGCCGGCGGTCTCGCTGTCCGAGGCGCTGGCCACCTCGGACCTGCCCGGCGGCGTGCTGAACCTGCTCACCGGCTCGGTGGCCGAGCTGGCGCCTTGGCTGGCCAGCCACCGCGACATCAACTGCCTGGACCTGACCGGGGTGCCGGTGTCGGACCGGCCGCCGCTGGCCGAAGCGGCGGCCGACACCGTCAAGCGGGTGTACTCCCCCGCGAGCTTCGATGCCACCGCCGATCCCGGCATCGGCCGGCTGACCGCGTTCACCGAGACCAAGACGGTCTGGCATCCGATGGGTGTGTAAGTTGCCTGCATGCCTTCCTTTGCCGACCCGATCGTCGCCATCCGGCTGACTGCCGGTAACCGCAGTGGGCTCACCCTCTACGCCCCGCCCTGGGCGGATGCCGACGGCGAGGAGTGGCAGGGCTTCCTCGGCGACGGGGCGAAGATCGTGCTGCTGGGCACGGCCGATGAGCTCAACACCTGGCTCGGTGACCATCCAGACCACGACCTGGCCGACCATCCGGCCTGGACGGCTTTCTCACAACGCGGCAAGGCGCTGCTGGAGCCGGCCCCGGAAGCCCGCTACGACCTCGACGCGGTGTACGAGCTGGCCGCCACTGAGCCGGATCCGGAAACTGTCTCCGAGCTCGCCGACACGGTGGACATCGCCGCCCGGATCGCCGACTGCTGCGAGGACGGCATGCTCCGCTCGCTGCTCAACGGCACCCGGGAGTACGCCCTGCTGATGGAGGGCGAGACCGACTACCACACCGGCAAGGAGGGCCGGGGCGAATGGTCCGCGCTCGGCAGCGTGGTGGCCGAGAGCTGGGAACGCGCGCTGGGCCGGGTGCAGACCTGGCTGAGCTGGCAGGGCTCGGCCGCCGTGCCGCTCGAGGAGGCCGAGCCGGCCGAAACGGAGCTCGATGACTGAACCGGCGCGCAGCGCCGCCGAGGCCGCCGAGCTGCTCGGTTCGCAATCGGTCAGCTCCACCGAACTGACCGGCAGCTACCTCGACCGGATCGAGCGGCTGAACCCGATCTTGCACGCGGTGATCGCCATCGCGCCGGATGCGTTGGACGCCGCGCGGGCCAGCGACCAGCGTCGGCGCAACGGCGACCTGCTCGGCCCGCTGGACGGGATTCCGGTGCTGATCAAGGACAACATCGAAGCAGCCGGGTTGCCCGGCACCGCCGGCTCCCGGGCGCTGCTGTCCGCGCCGCCGGCAGCCGACGCCCCGCTGGTGGCGCAGCTGCGCGGCGCCGGGATGGTGGTGCTCGGTGCGACGAACCTGTCCGAGTGGGCGAACTTCCGCTCGCTGACCTCCACCAGCGGCTGGAGCGCGGTAGGCGGCCAGACCCGCAATCCGCACGACACCGGCCGCAACACCTCCGGCTCGTCCTCCGGTTCGGCGGCCGCGGTGGCCGCCGGGCTCGTCCCGGTGAGTGTCGGCACCGAGACCGACGGTTCCATCGTGTCGCCGGCCGGGGTCTGTGGCGTGGTCGGTTTCAAGCCCACCCGGGGCAGCATCCCGGCCGCTGGCATCGTGCCGATCAGCCCGCGCCAGGACACCGCCGGACCGATGGCACGCACGGTAACCGACGCGGTGGCGCTCTACCGGATCCTGGCCGGCGTGACGGCGCCGCTGCCCGCGGTGGAGCTGGCCGGCCGGCGGGTGGCCAGCTGGCGGCAGCCGACTGCGCCGCCGGAGGTCGCGGCCTGTCACGCCGAGTTGGAAAGGCTGCTCGCGGCCGCCGGCGCGATCGTGGTGCCCACGGCCGCCGAGGAACCGTCCGGACCGTTCGAGGATGCCGAGTTGCAGGCGCTGGTGGCCGAGTTCTCGGTGGCATTGCCCGCCTACCTGGCGACCCGGCCGGGCGAGCATCCGCGCACCTGGGCCGAGCTGCTGGCGTTCAACCAGGCCGACGAGGTCGAGCTGTCGAAGTTCTCCGATGAGATCTTCGGACTGTGCGCGGAGGCGATCGAAGCCGGTGGCACCACGAACCCGAAGTACCTGCAGGCCCGGCAGGCCTGCGACGCGGCGGCGGCTCAGTCGCTGACCGGCGTGTTGGCCGACTGCGCGTTCACGATCACGCCGACCAACTCCCCGGCCTGGCCAATCAGGTACGGGGAGGACGAGCACAACCAGGTGCTGACCTCCTCGCTGTGCGCGATCACCGGCTCGCCCTCGATCTCCCTGCCGGCTGGCTCGGTCGGCGGCCTGCCGCTCGGGATCAGCCTGCTCGGCCGGCGCGGCGCCGACCTGGAACTGCTCGGCTACGCCGCCGCCGTGGAGCGCTTGCTGCCGCCGCCGGCGTTCCCGACGCTGTAGGGGTATCCGGATGATCGAGACGACCGGTGCGGCATCGACTGCTCGCCTGAGCCGTGCCGGCGGTGGCCTGAGGCCGTGCCGGCGGTGGCCTGAGCGCGCGGCCGGCGGTGGCCTGAGCGCGCGGCCGGCGGTGGCCTGAACCGCGCGCGGCCGCGGTCAGGTCAGCGGCATCACCAGGCCGGGTTGGGCGATCCGGTGGTCGGCTCGGACCGGCCGGACCGCCGTTCCGATCGCGAAGAACTCGGTGGTGTGGTAGCCCCAGACGTGGTTGAACTCGTTGAGTTGCACCCCGACCACGCCCTCTGCCTGATGCGCCCGCGCCTCGGCCTGCATCCGCCCCATCGCCAGCTCCCGGGCGTCGTAGACCCCTTGGGTGTACTGCGGGATCTCCACGTTCTGGCCGAGGTTGCGCCACATCTGCCGGAAACCCTGCTGAGCCATGTGGTAGACGCAGGTGCCCATCACCAGGCCGAGCGGGGCGTAACCGGCCTGCACCAGCGTCCAGAAGTCCTGGCCGGACAGGTCGGAGGTGAACGGGCCGCCCGAGGCGTCCCGCCAACCGCCATCGGCTTCGACGCCGTCGGCCTTCACCGCGGTGCCGACGGCGGTGAACTCGGCGATGTGCTCGCCCCACTGCAGGCCGGTCACCCGGAGCCGGACGCCGACCACGCCGTCGGCGCCGAGCGCGTACGCCTCGGCCCGCATCCGGGTCATCGCCAGCTCCCGGGCGTGGTACATCGCCTGGGTGAGCACGCCCAGCTCCATGCTCTGGTTGAACGAGGAGAACTGGGCGCGCCGATGTGGTACACCGACGAGCCGAGCACCAGACCCAGCGGCCGGAACCCGGCCTGCCGGACGAGCAGGAACTCGTTCACCGAGAGGTCGGAGGTGAATACCGCGCCGGCCGCGCCGTCGGCGTTCTCGGCGATCCGGCGGGCGGCGTCGGACGGGATGCCGTACTGGCTGAGATCCACGTGAGGTGTCGACATACCCGCGATGGTAGGGGCTCAGACGGTGAACGAACTGAGCCGTCGCAGAGCCACCGCCGCGCCGGCGTTGTGCTCGGCCAGCCGGTACAGCGCCGTGGTCAGCTGGCCTGACCACTCCGGCAGCGCGAGCTGGCTGGTGGACAGCGTGATGCCGGCTACCTCATGGCTGACCGTGGCCTGGGTCGCCGCGCCGACACCCTTTCTGCGTAAGGAGAAACGCCGGTCACCGAGCCGTATCGAGACCGCCAGCACATCGCCCGGCCGGCCGCGCAGCCGGTCCGACAGTGACGGCCGGCGCTCGACCGTGAGCAGCTCCGGCGGCAGCGCGCCGTCCAGTGCGGCGAACAGGAAGCCGGCGTACACCTCCAGGTCGGCGGCCTGCCGCGACACCAGCGCGGCCAGCGGCTGCAGCTCGTCCACTCCCCGCGCTCTCCTTGTAGTTCCACGGCCGGCAGCTAAACCGGCCGACCCGAGAATCAGGCGCTGAGCGCAGCGTAACCCGGCTTGATCTGAGAGTTGATGATCGTCAGCCGGTCGTCGAACGGGATGAACGCGCTCTTCATCGCGTTGATCGTCAGCCACTGCAGGTCCGACCAGGTGTAGTCGAAGGCGTGAGCCAGCAGCGACATCTCCCGGGTCATGTCGGTGCCGCTCATCAGCCGGTTGTCGGTGTTTACGGTCACCCGGAAGTGCAGCCGGCGCATCAGGCCGATCGGATGCTCGGCGATCGAGGCAGCCGCGCCGGTCTGCACGTTGGAGGACGGGCACATCTCCAGCGGGATCCGCTTGTCCCGCACGTACTGGGCAAGTCGGCCGAGTTCGGCGGTGGACACCTGCTCCTCCAGGCTGTCACCGCTGACCGTGACGTCGTCGATGATCCGCACGCCATGCCCGAGCCGGTCGGCGCCGCACCACTGGATCGCCTCCCAGATGGAGGGCAGGCCGAACGCCTCGCCGGCATGGATGGTGAAGTGGAAGTTCTCCCGGCGCAGGTACTCGAAGGCGTCCAGGTGCCGGGTGGGCGGGAAGCCCGCCTCGGCGCCGGCGATGTCGAAGCCGACCACGCCCCGATCGCGGTAGCCGACCGCGAGTTCGGCGATCTCGCGGGACCGGGCGGCGTGCCGCATCGCGGTGGCCAGCGCGCCGATCCGGATCTGCTTGCCGCGTTCGGCGGCGGCCTGTACGCCGTGCGCGAAGCCTTCCAGGGTGGCCTCGACCACCTGCGGCAGGGTTAGCCCCTGCTCGACATGCTGCTCCGGGGCCCAGCGCACCTCGGCGTAGACGACGCCGTCGTCGGCCAGGTCCTGCGCGCACTCGCTGGCCACCCGGTGCAGGCCCTCCTTGGTCTGCATGACCGCCACCGTGTGCTCGAAGGTCTCCAGGTAGCGAACCAGCGAATTCGAGTTGGCCGCCTCGACGAACCACTTCTGCAACTGCTCGGCATCGCTAGCCGGCAACCGGTCGTAGCCGATCGCCTCGGCGAGGTCGATGATCGTCCGCGGCCGCAGGCCGCCGTCCAGATGATCATGCAGCAGCACCTTCGGTGCGATTCGGATGGTGGCCTCGTTCAGCTCTGCTGGCATAAGGCTCACGCTAGCGATCGGTTCGGCCGACGGCAGCGCGGCCCTCCTGCCGGCAACAACGATCCAGCACTCCCGTTCCCTTAAAGGCGGCAGATCGCTTCGTGCTCTGCTGGGCGTTCGGCCACGAAGAGGGTGCCGACCGGGCAACCGAGTGCTCGGGTGATGGCGATTGCGGTCTCGAGCGTGCAGGTGCTCCGGCGCCCGGTCATCAGATGATTGACCGTGGCATGGCTGAGCCCGGCCCGCCGAGCAAGCTCCCGTTCGGAGACCGCTGCCTCCTCGATGACTGCCACGAAGATGAGACGGCTACGGAGCTTCACAGCCGGCCACCGAGCCGGCAGGAAAGTTCCGAATCAGCCTTGCCGGCGAAGCTGACTGCAACGATGTCCGGGCATGCGAAAATGCAGGGTGTCACTCGTGTCTCCCTCGACCGGAGCGGTGGGTGGCGATGGCCGCTGGGGGTGCCAGCCCCCGGCGGTGCTGGATCGAATCCTATCGCAGATCGCTGCGACGTGCGATAGACTCGCTCTGTCGACCAGCAGGCCGAAGGAGTCCCGCGTCGCGAGTCGATATCAAGGTGAAGGAGTCATGACGCCATGT
This sequence comes from Jatrophihabitantaceae bacterium, assembly GCA_045807085.1. GTDB lineage: Bacteria > Actinomycetota > Actinomycetes > Mycobacteriales > Jatrophihabitantaceae > Jatrophihabitans_A. The sequence goes on along the minus strand of JBJMIB010000034.1, from coordinate 189,518 downwards.
CCAAGCTGTCGGACTACCTCAATGCCCACGTCCCGGCCGGTTGGTCGAAGTCCCAGGTTGTCGAGGCGCTCGACGGAAAGCTCGACCGGGCGACGGTCTACCGATACCTGGCCGGGCGTCACCCACAGCGTCCGAGCGAGGCCATCCTCGAGGCGTTCGCCTCCAGCCTGCCTGCCGTCTCGCTCACCGAGCTGCGCGCGGTGGTCGGAACGGCCGTCGGCGAAGCCACCCCATGGGTGCCGACCAAGGAAGCCAATCGGCTCAATCATGCTCAACGGATGGCGCTGGACGCCTTCATTCGAGCGACCGTGACCGCTCAGGATGACAGCGGCGCGGTGGACCTCATCGAGGAGCTGCTGGCCGAGCGAGAGCAGCCGGCGCGGCGGCTACGACCTGAGACCCGCGCCGACCTGGAGGCTTACCTGCGACAGCTTCAAGCGTCCGGGCGTGAGGGTTTGGCTGACCGGTTGGCAGCATCCCTGGCGATCAACTCCGCCTCGCAAACCGCTAAGAGGTCGGCCAAGGAATAGCCGTCCCGGCTCTTGGCGGCCGTCGCGACGCTGGCCTCAATGTTCCGGTACCGCAGAGCGGTCCGGAGCCGCATCGCCAGTGCATCGGCGTTTATGTCGGGGCAGTCGACCAGCAGGACGGCAAGTCCGGAGTCCCCGACATAGCCGATGGCATCGCAGCCGGCTTGCATCTCGGCAACCTCGGCGACGGCCAGCGGCGCGGACGTACTTATGCGCATGACTGCAACGACGGGCAGCGCGGCCACAATTTCGCCGGCCGCGATGAGCCAAGCCTCCTGGCTCATCGGCTTGGTAGTGCTGTCCTCAGCCGCCGACCGGAGGTCTGCTTTCACGGTTCGCCGCTGCAACGCGATCGTCACCGGAAGCGACAGCCAGAGCAGCGGAAAGCGGAGTTCGTGTAGCTCGACCTGCGCAAGGGCGATGAGCGCCGTGAGGAAGTCGAGACGATACGAGCCGATTCGGGTATAGACCTGCAGTGCCCGGAACTGTCCTGTCGCGGCAATCGCGAGTGCGATGATGACTAGGGAGGTTGCAGTGTAGGCACCCGCAGCCGTAAGGAAGCCCAGTTGTCGAGGTAAATTGAGTGCCAGACAACATCTGGTAACCGACGCGCCCAGCACAGCAGAAGCAGTGCTGTAGACGTAGCGATAGGGCGTCGCCTGACCCGAGATGTTGCGGGCTGGCCACTCAGCGACGGCAGCAATAACCAGCACCGCCGTCGCTAGCGGCAGCGGTAACAGGACCGCAGAAGCTAGACCCCAAGCGGCTAGCAAGTTGGGACAGACGGTCGGCTGAATTCCTTCCTGCAGCGCTCTGCGCGCTCGTTCTCCTCTGCGCGTTAATGCTGAATAGGCGATACTCAGCGACACGAGGAGCATGCCGAGGCCAATATCAGATCTGGTCACTCTCCCCGTGAACAAGAATGGAGTAATTCCAGCTGATATCTCGACAAGGAGGATCAAGGTGATTACGCGACGAGGCTGCCGCCACAGTGCCCAGTCCGCCACCGATAACCGATGCACCGCAGTCCCCCTTGAACTCAAGCGTCGGCGCGAGACAGAAAAGGAGGTGACCACAAGTGCACACTTGGGAATGGGTCTAAACCCTCACACTGCACGCTCGTGACGGAGCGTACATACGTGGAACCGTCCTGTCACGCCACGGTTCGCAGCCACGTCGCACGGGGATCGCCTTGCTTTGAGATCCCCGTGCGACGTATTGCGCGTAGACATCTCTGAGCCGCAGGCGAGCAGCCCTACGCCTAAATCGCTAAAGCGCGGGCAGTAATACGATTGACCCCATAAGATTCGGCCCATTGCCCGGATACGCGCCGATCGCTAATATCACCCGGTCTGGCAGACGGCCGCTGTGCTGGCAAGCCGAAGGAGGATCGGCCATGCGTAGCTGGGACTGGTACTAATTCACATCCGTTGGCTGCTTGATAGCTGATCGAAGGAGGAACGGACGTGCGCAACTGGGACTGGTACTGATTCATGCCCATTAGCTGCTCGACGGCTGCCGAGGGAGGTCCAGGCATGCGCAGTTGGGACTGGCTCTAGTTCACACCCATTAGCTGACGAAGGAGGACCGCCATGCGTGGCTGGGATTGGACCTAGTCGACGCGTCAGTCAGACTTGCCGGCGACCACCGGGTGGATCTGCACACCACCGCAGATGGCCGTGCCTACCGGTATCCGGGCCGGCAGCGTGCTGTTCGGCGGGGTGATCGATAGGCCCGGCCGGCCCGGGCAGCGGTTGCCGTTGATGTCGATGACCTCGCCCTCCAGCAGCGCGCTGGCCTGCTGACCGGTGGCGATCAGCACGGTCACCGGCTTGCCGCTGGGTACGCCGCCGAGGTAGCCGTACGGCGTCGGGCTGGCCCGCACCGCCGGCTGGCCGTTGGCGGCCAGCACCGCCACGCTGGGATAGCCGGTCAGCTGGCAGGCGATCTGGCCGGTGTTGGTGAAGCTCACCAGGTACCCGGCGTGCGAGCTGCGAGCCGCCGCCGCGCGCACGGTAACCCGCAGGTAGGGCAGCGCGCAGTTGGCCAGCCCGTCCGTCGACGGCGGCGAGCTGGCCGCGGCCGGCGTGCTCGGCCGGACCAGGTCGGTCGGGTTCTCGACGTCGGTCGAGCTGCTGCCGGTGGGCAGCGCGCTCTCAGTGATCACCGGCGGCTGGCTGTCGCTCGGGTTGGTCGCGGTGGGTGCCGATGGGCCAGGCGTGGCCGGGCCGGACTGGGCGGCGCAGCCGGCAACCAGCAGCGCCAGCACGGCCAGCGCCGATCGAGCGGCCAGCTTCACCCTCGGCTCCGTTCCCCGGCTCGCGACCCGGCCGTCGTTCGCGGCAGCCGGTTTCGCCATTGTGCGTACTGCTCGGATATCCCGCTGTCTCCGGCACGCCGAATGCCTAGACTTGGGCCATGACCGATGCCGGGCACGCCAGCCACTCCGAAGCCAGTACGCCGCCGGAGGCGACCGAGCCACCCTCGGAGAACGAGGGCACCACCTCACACGACATCCCGCTACCCGAGGGGTTGGCCAAGGCCATCGCCGCGGACTGGGCGCCGGCGCCGGTGATGCCGCATCCGGCCGGCCGGGACGGCGGCGAATCGTCCGGCGCGGCCAGCTTCGCCCAGCACCGGGAAGCGCTGTCCCAGGCGTTCGTCGGCAAGCAACTGGTGCTGCCGGCCGGCCAGCTGAAGGTACGCGCCAACGACACCGACTACCCGTTCCGCGCCTGGTCGTCGTTCACCTGGCTGACCGGCGAGACCATCGAGGGCGCGGTGCTGGTGCTCGCCCCGGAGGGCGACTCGCACACTGCCACCCTCTACATCCGCGAGTACGCCGGACCCGGCAAGCCCGCCTACTTCACCAACCGGGTGCACGGCGCGATCTGGGTGGGCAACGTGCCGACCCCGGAGCAGACCGAGCGGGTACTCGGCATCCGGGTTCGCCCGCTGTCCGAACTGGCTGCCACGCTGCGTCAGCACAGTGCCGAGACGCTCGCCCCGCGCGGTGTCGACCCGGACCTGGACCGGTTGCTGCCCGGCGCCGAGGCCGGCAACCTGGAACAGGTCATCGATGAGCTGCGACTGGTCAAGGACGACTGGGAGATCGCCCAACTGCAGGCCGCCTGCGATGCCACCACCGACGGTTTCGCCGATGTTGCCGCCGAGATCCCGAACGTGCTGGCCGCCGGCGGCCGGCGCGGCGAGCGCTGGCTGGAGGGCACGTTCTGGCGGCGGGCCCGGCTGGCCGGTAACGACGTCGGGTACGGCAGCATCGTCGGCGCCGGCCGGCATGCCACCACCCTGCACTGGTGGCGCAACGACGGCGATATCCGGCCGGGCGAGCTGTTGCTGGCCGATATGGGTGTCGAGGTGGACAGCCTGTACACAGCCGACGTGACCCGCACGCTGCCGGTGAGCGGTGAGTGGACCCGCGCCCAGCGAAAGATCTACAACGCGGTGCTCGAAGCGCAGAACGCCGGCATCGCCGAGGTGAAGGCCGGCGCCGATTTCCTGGCCGCGCACAACGCGGCGATGTGGGTGCTGGCCGACCACCTGCACAGCTGGGGGGTGCTGCCGGTGACGGCCGACATGTCCTGCGCCGAGGACATCGCGGCTCCCGGTGCCGGCCTGCACCGGCGCTACACCCTGCACGGGACCAGCCACATGCTGGGCCTGGACGTGCACGACTGCGCGGTGGCCCGGGACGAGACCTACCGCAACGGCCGGCTCGGCGCCGGCTACCTGCTCACCGTGGAGCCGGGACTGTACTTCCAGCCGAACGACCTGTCGGTGCCCGCGGAATGGCGAGGCATCGGCATCCGGATCGAGGACGACGTGCTGGTGACCGACGGGGCGCCGGTGAACCTGTCCGGCGCGCTGCCCAGGGACCCGGACGAACTCGTCCAATGGATGCGTCACGTGCAGTCGCGTCCGGTGACGCCGTAGCGCCGGCACAGCGCAGCCCCACCGTTCAGCAGCACGAGCATGCCGTCCGGTGACCTTCGGGTGCCGCCCGGCCGGGGCATCCCGGGCGGGCTGGTCATCCCGGACAGCGAGCTGCTCGAGCGGTTCTCGCGATCCTCCGGCCCCGGTGGGCAGGGCGTGAACACCAGTGACAGCCGGGTGGAACTCAGCTTCGAGGTGGTCCGCTCCGGCGCGCTGACCGAGCTGCAACGCAGCCGGGCGCTGGCCGCGCTGGCCGGCCGGTTGGTGGACGGAGTCCTCACCGTGGTGGCTTCCGAACATCGGGCCCAGCTGCTGAACCGGCAGGCGGCGCGGGCCCGACTGGTCCACTATCTGACCGAGGCGCTGGCACCGCCAGCCCCGCCGCGCCGGGCCACCAGGCCGTCCCGCGCCGCCCGGCAGCGGCGCCTTGACACCAAGAAGCAGCGTGGGCAGGTGAAGGCCGGCCGGGCCGCTATCCGACCGGAGTGATCGGACCGTCCCGGCGGCTCAGCCGGTCAGGATGGATCGCCGGGCTGCCGCTCCGACGGCTGTCCGGCCGACGGCTCAGCAACCGATGGCTGGGCGGCTGGCGGCTCGCCGTTTGGCGGCTGAGCGGCTGAGGGCTGGGCAGTCGGGGGCTCCGGCTGGTCGAACTGGCCGGGCACCTTGCGCAGATGCCGGTTCATCGACCGGTACAGGAAGTAGACGGCCACCAGCAGCAGCAACACCACCAGCAGCCCGATCGGGCTGCCCTTGCCGGTGTCCGAGTCGGCCAGCACCGGCAGCGCGGCGGCCAGCAGGCTCAAGCCCGCACCTTCTCCCGCACCCCGGCGAACAGATCGTCCTCCGGCAGCTCGGTGTCCACCAACGAGCGGGCCAGTTCGAACTGCTCCCAGGGGAACACCCGCTTCTGCACGTCCAGCGGCACCTTGAAGAACCAGCCTTCGGGGTCCACCTGGGTGGCGTGCGCCAGCAGCGCGGCGTCCCGGCGCGGGAAGTAGTCGGCGCAGTTGACCCGGGTGGTGACGTTGGGCACCCGGCGGTCCTTGGCCGCCTCGTCCCAGTTCGCCATCCACTCGGCATAGGGGGACTCCAGGCCCTGCTCGAGCATCGCGTTGTGCATCGCCTCGACCCGCTCCCTGGTGAAGGTGACGTCGTAGTACAGCTTGAGCGGCTGCCACGGCTCGCCGGCATCCGGGAACTGGCCGGGGTCACCGGCGGCCTCGAAGGCGGCCACCGACACCTGGTGGCAGCGGATGTGGTCCGGGTGCGGATAGCCGCCGTTCTCGTCGTAGGTGGTCATCACATGTGGCCGGAACCGGCGCACCACCTCGACCAGCGCGCGGGCCGAGTCGGCCAGCGGCACCAGCGCGAAGCAGCCCGCCGGCAACGGCGGCAGCGGGTCACCCTCGGGCAGGCCGGAATCCTCGAAGCCCAGCCAGTGATGTTGCACACCGAGGACCCGCTGCGCGTTGGCCATCTCGGTCCGCCGGATCTCGGCGATGTTGTCCAGGATCTCCGGCCGGTCCTTCAACGCCGGGTTGAGGATGTCGCCGCGCTCCCCTCCGGTGCAGCTGACCACCAGCACCTCGGCGCCCTCGTCGACGTACTTGGCCATGGTGGCCGCGCCCTTGCTCGATTCGTCGTCCGGGTGGGCGTGCACGCACAGCAGCCGAAGCGGCCCGTCGTCGTCGGGGTAGGCAGGTTCGGGGTAGGCACCGTCGTTGGGATAGGCACCGTCGTTGGGATAGGTACCGTCGGAATACTGGACAGCATCTGGCACCCTGTCATTGTCCCCGATGGCACCGACACTGTGCCGCGGTGGGTCAAGCCGCCAGCCGCCGCCGAGCGGCTGCGGTATTCCGGCGCGGAACCGCGGGCGCCGGTGTTAGGTTGGAAGACCGTTTCCAAACGACCCGTATACATCCGCGGCATAGGAGTTACACCGTGAGCAGCGATGCAGCACGAACCTCGTCGGTCGTCTGGCTGACCCAGGAGGCCTACGACCGGCTCTCCCGGGAGTTGGAAGGGCTGATCGCCAACCGGCAAGCGATGGCCAAGGAGATCAACGACCGGCGCGAGGAAGGCGACCTGCGGGAGAACGGCGGCTACCACGCCGCGCGGGAGGAGCAGGGCAAGCAGGAGGGCCGAATCCTGCAGCTGACCCAGATGCTGCGCGACGCCCGGGTGGGTGAGCCGCCCACCAGCGAGGGCACCGCCGGGCCCGGCATGGTGGTGACCGTCCGGTTCTCCGACGATGAGGAGACCGAGACCTTCCTGATCGGGTCCCGAGAGGTTTCCGACACCACCGACCTGGAGGTCTACTCGGCAGCTTCGCCGCTCGGGCGGGCGCTGACCGGCGCCAAGGAGGGGGACACCGTCTCCTACAACACGCCGACCGGCCAGACGCTGAGCGTCACGCTGATCTCCGCCAAGCCGTACACCGGCTAGGCCGGCGCGCCGGGAGCGTTCCGCGGCCGGTCGGCACTCAGCCGGTCGGCACTCAGATTGAGGGACGTGGCGATTCGGGGCCCCGCGCCGTAGCGTTTTCCTGGTGAACCAGGCACCAGACATCACCACGCTGGGAGCGCTGCGCGCCTCCGGCCACATCCATCGCGGCGTCAAGGCCGAGATCCGACAGAACCTGATCGCCCGGCTGGCCGCCGGCGCCGAGTCGCTGCCCGGCATCGTCGGGTTCGCCGACACGGTGACCCCCGAGGTGGAGCGGGCACTGCTGGCCGGCCACGACATCGTGCTGCTCGGCGAGCGTGGGCAGGGTAAGACCCGACTGATCCGCACGCTGGTCGGCCTGCTCGACGAGTGGACGCCGGTGATCGCCGGATCGGAGATCAACGAGCATCCGTACGCACCGATCACCACCGCATCGATGCGGCTGCTCGCCGAACTCGGCGACGACCTGCCGATCACCTGGCGGCACCGCGGCGAGCGGTACGGCGAGAAGCTGGCCACCCCGGACACCTCGGTCGGCGACCTGATCGGCGACATCGACCCGATCAAGGTGGCCGAGGGCCGCACCCTGGGCGACCCGGAAACCGTGCACTACGGCCTGGTGCCACGTACCAACCGTGGCATCTTCGCGATCAACGAGCTGCCGGATCTGGCCGAGCGGATCCAGGTCGCGCTGCTCAACGTGCTGGAGGAACGCGACATCCAGGTGCGTGGTTACCAGCTGCGGCTGCCGCTGGACCTGCTCATGGTGGCCAGCGCGAACCCCGAGGACTACACCAACCGGGGCCGGATCATCACCCCGCTCAAGGACCGGTTCGGCGCCGAGATCCGCACCCACTACCCGCTGGATCTGACCGACGAACTCAGCCTGATCGCGCAGGAGGCGGCGGTGCTCTGGGGCACCGACAACGACGACACCAGCCACGCCGCGCCGCTGGTGCCCTCGCACCTGCTGGAGGTGATCGGCCGGTTCGCCCGCGCCGTTCGGGAGGCGCCGCAGGTCGATCAGCGCTCGGGCGTCTCGGCCCGCTTCGCCATCGCGGCGGTGGAGACCGTCGCCGCGTCGGCGGTGCGCCGGGCGGCGCTCAGCGGCGAGCCGGTCGCGGTGGCCCGGATCGCCGATCTGCCGGCGATCGTGCCGGCCTCGCGCGGCAAGGTGGAATTCGACGACGCGGACGAAGGACGCGAGATCGAGGTGCTCGACCACCTGCTGCGACGGGCGGTTGCCGAGACCTCCCGAGCCCGGCTGGCCGGCCTGGATCTGCGGCCGCTGCAGGAGAAGTTCGACTCCGGGCTGCTGGTCGAGTCCGGCGACACGGTGGCGGCCGATCGGCTGCTGGAGCAGCTCGGCTCGATCCCCGGCCTGGCCACCTTGCTGGAGCGATTGGAGCCGGACAGCGTGCACGAGGGACCGGCCACCGTGGGGATAGCCGCGGCGGCAGTCGAGTTCGCGTTGGAAGGGCTCTACCTCAATCGCCGGCTGGCCAAGGAATCGGCCGGCGGCCGCACCGTCTACGGCGCCTGACAGGCCGGCCGGCGATGAGCAGAAGGTACTGATGGCAGTCAGATACGGCGCCTGGCACGGCGGCCCGGACCCGCTGGAACCTCCGTACGACATCCGCCAGGCGCTGGATGAGATCGGTGAGGACGTGCTGGCGGGGATGTCACCGCGAGCCGCCCTGCAGCGGTTGCTGCGCGGCGGCGTGGATGGCCGGTCCGGGCTGGACACACTGCGCCGGCGGGCCCGCGAGCGAGCCCGCCAACTGCGCAACTCGTCCCGGTTGGATGGCACGCTGCAGCAGGTTCGCGAACTGCTCGACCAGGCGCTGGAGAGCGAGCGGGCGGCGCTGTTCCCGGACCCGTCCGACGCGGCCAGGCTGGCCGAGTCCGAGTTGGACGCGCTGCCGTCCGACACCTCGCGGGCGGTACGTCAGCTGGCCGACTACCAGTGGCGGTCGCCGGAGGCGGCGGCGGCCTACCAGCAGATCTCCGACCTGCTGCGCTCGGAGGTGCTGGACGCCCAGTTCGCCGGCCTGCGCGACGCGCTGGCCAACCCGGATCCACGGGCGATGGAGCAGATCCGGCAGATGTTGGACGACCTGAACGAGATGCTCGATGCCGACGCCCGGGGCGAGCACACGGCTGAGCAATTCGCCGAATTCATGGCCAAGCACGGCCAGTTCTTCCCGGACAATCCGAGCAACCTCGCCGAACTGGTGGACTCGCTGGCCCGCCGGTCGGCCGCCGCCGAGCGGCTGATGAACTCGCTGACCGAGCAGCAGCGCAACGAACTCGGCGCGCTGATGGAGCAGGCGATGAACTCCGCCGGGCTGGCCGATCGGATGGCTCGGTTGCAGCGCTCGTTGCGGGCGGCCCGGCCGGATCTGCCGTGGGGCGGCGGCGAGCGGATGACCGGCGAGCAGTCGATGGGTTACGCCGACGGCACCGAGGCGCTGGCTGAGCTGGCGGATCTGGACGAGTTGGCAGAGCTGGCCGGCCAGGACTATCCCGGTGCCAGCCTGGCGGATATCGACGAGGAGCTGGTGGAGCGGGCACTCGGTCAGCAGGCGGTGCAGGATCTGCAGCAGCTACGCCAGATCGAGCGCGAGCTGCAGCGGCAGGGTTATCTCGAACAGTCCGGTCAGGGCCTGCAGCTGAGCCCACGTGCCCTGCGCCGGCTGGGAGCCACCGCATTGCGCAAGGTGTTTGCCGCCTTGGAGAACACCCGGCGCGGTGATCACGATATGCGCGATGCCGGCGCTGCCGGCGAGTTCACCGGATCCAGTAGGGAGTGGCGATTCGGCGACGAGCAGCCACTGGACGTGGTGCGCACCGTGCGCAACGCGGTGGTGCGTACCGGTGTCGGCGACCGGATCCGGTTGCTGGCCGAGGACTTCGAGGTCATCGAGACCGAACGCCGATCCTCGGCCGCTGTGGCGTTGCTGGTGGACATGTCCTACTCCATGGAGCTACGCGGTACCTGGGGCGAGGCCAAGACCACCGCGCTGGCGCTGCACTCGCTGGTCAGCACCAAGTTCCCGCAGGACGCCATCGAGATCATCGGCTTCTCCGACTATGCCCGGGTGCTGACGCCGCGGGACCTGGTCAACCACGATTGGGAACGGGTCTACGGCACCAACCTGCAGCACGCGCTGATGCTGGCCCGCCGGCACCTGGACAAGCACCGGTCGGCCGAGCCGGTGATCCTGGTGATCACCGATGGTGAGCCGACCGCGCACCTGGCGGCGGACGGCTTCTCGACCTTCTGCTGGCCGCCGTCGATGGAGACGGTGGCCGCCACCCTGGCCGAGGTGGAACGATGCACCCGACGCGGTGCCACCATCAACATCTTCATGTTGGACGACGAGCAGCGGCTGGTGGATTTCATGCACGAGATCGGCCGGCGCAACGGCGGCCGGGTATTCCTGCCCAGCACCGGGGCGCTGGGGGAATACGTCGTTTCCGACTATCTGAAGTCGCGGGGCGGCCGGCGTCGCGCCGGCTGAGTGCGCCGGGCCGCGGTCGGTCCGGCGCACTCAAGCATCCTCCAGACATGACTGTGGCCCGGCGGACTCCCCGCCGGGCCACAGTTCGTCACGGGCCTATCGTCCCTGCCGGCCGATGCCGGGGTGGGTCAGCGGGCCTTCTTGGCCGGTGCGCGCTTGGTGGCGGTCTTGGTGGCAGGAGCCTTCTTGGCCGCGGTCTTGCGAGCGGGCGCAGCCTTGGCGACGGGCGCCTTCTTGGCGGGAGCGGCGGCCTTCTTGACCGGGGCGGCGGCCTTGCTGGCGGCCTTCTTGACCGGAGCGGCGGCCTTGCTGGCGGCCTTCTTCACCGGAGCGGCGGCCTTGCTAGCGGTCTTCTTCGCCGGAGCGGCCTTGGCGATCTTGCGGCGGCCGGCGATGATCTCCTTGAACTCGGTGCCGGGACGGAAGGCCGGGACTGACGTCTTCTTGACCCGGACCTTCGCGCCGGTGGCCGGGTTTCGCCCGATGCGGGCGGCACGATCCCGGCGTTCGAAGGCGCCGAAGCCGGTCAGGATGACCTTCTCGCCTTTCGACACGTTGGTGTAGACCTCGTCCAGGATCGCGTCCAGGATCGCGGCGGTGGACTTGTGGTCGGCATTCAGTCGAGCCGCTACGGCGTCGATGAACTGGGTCTTGTTCAACCTAGATCTCCTTAATTGTGTTGCGTTTCCTATCGAAAGTGTGACACCAGTAGTGCTAGATGTGAAATCTGTTGTTGATTCGTCTCGTAGCACTCTCCCATCGGCTGTGGCTCGCGGGCGAGAATCTCGCCGCATCGCAGCGAATTCTGCCATTATCGAGGGGCTGTCAAGCTCCGACACACCGTTTCTGGCGTGCTCGCTCGGACCGCAATCGCTTGTGGCTGGGGGCATTCGACTCCCGGCTAGGCTGCGGGGCATGGCTGAACTGACCGCGCGAGTTGTCGATGCCGCCGGTAGCAGGGAATTGCGGCGGTCGGTGCTGCGTCCGCACTTCGCACCGGGTTGCCCGTTGCCCGGCGACGACGAGGCCGGCGCGATCCACCTTGCGGCGTACGACGGATCGAGTTTGGTAAGCGCTTGCTTGGTCTTTCCACATCCCTGCGAGTGGCAGCCGGGCCGCTCGGCCTGGCGGCTGCGGAGCATGGCGACCGATCCGGCCGCTCGGGGCACCGGTGCCGGCACCGTGGTGGTGCGGGCGGCAGCCGAGGAAGTCCGCAAGCGCGCAGCCGAGGTGCTCTGGTGCGAGGCCCGCGAGTCCGCGGTCGGCTTCTACCTGCATTGCGGCTGGCTCTTGCACGGCGAGCGGTTCTCCACCGACTACGGCCCGCACCGATACATGTGGCTGGACCTGGCGGCTGCCGAGCGAGTGACCGGCTGATCGACTGGCTGATCGCTGCCCAGCTGGTCAGGAGGCCGAACCGGCCAGCCGGTCGAGCAAGCTACAGTCCGCGCAGCCGACGAGCACCCCGATCGTCGCGGGCGGTCGGCGGTGCCACCCGGATGTCGGCCGCCAGCACATACGCGCCCTCGGCGGCGGCGATCACCGGCTCCAGCAGGCATTCGGCGACTTCCGGCAGGTCGTCGGCCAGCCGGGCCAGCCGCAGTGCCAGCTCCACCAGCGCCGGAATGTCTGCCGGGTCGGCGCCGCCGTACCCGGTCAGCAGCGGGAAGGCCCGTGGCCCGCTGATCAGTTCGGCCGCATCGAGCGTGGTCAGCGGCACCACCGCGTAGGAGCGGTCGGCCAGCAGATCGGTGGCTACGCCGCCAACCCCGAAGGAGATCAGCGCGCCGAAGGACCGGTCGTCGTGCACCCGGAGCACCGTGTCGACCCCACGCGGCGCCATCGCCTGGACTACCGCCGCGTCCGTGGCGGCCAGGCCGAGGGATTGCCAGGCTTCGGAGACCGCTTCGCCATCGGCAAGGTGTAACCGCACCCGATCCGACTGGTGCGACCGCATCGGAGCCGTGGTGGTCTTGACCGCGACCGGCCAGCCGAGCCGCGCCGCGGCCGCGACGGCCTGTTCCGGTCCGGTCACCGGCTCGGCCGGCACCATCGATATGCCGTACCAGCCAAGTAGTTGCTGGCATTCGGCCGCGATCAGCGAGCGGCCGGCCGGATCGTCGGCCAGCACCCGGCTCAGCAACGTTCTGGCGGGATCGGCTGCCACCCCGGCAAGTTCGGGCAACCGGCCGGGTTCGCGTTGCCGCCAGCGGGCGTACCGGCGAACTCGGGCCAGCGCGCCGACCGCCCGTTCCGGCGAGGAGTAGGACGGGATGGAGCCCGGCATCGGGGTCAGTGGCCCCGGCACCGCCAGCTCCGCCGGCACCCCGTCGAATCCCAGGAAGGTGGACAGCACCGGTTTGGGCTGCCCCGCGACGGCTTCGCGCAGCTGCGCCGCCACCGCGCCCTCCTCCCCTCGGCGCATCGGCGGCACGAAGATGCTGATCACCGCATCGACGTCCGCGGCCGCCAGTTCGGCGCGCAGCGCCTGGCCGAAGACCGCCGGGCCGGCGGTCACCCCGACGTCGATCAGCCTGGCCAGCGTCAGGCCCGAGGTGGCCAGCGCGTCGGCCACCAGCACCCCCAACGCGGTGGAATGTCCCACCACCGACACCCGATCACCGGCCGGCAGCGGCTGGCTGGTGAGCAGCAGCGCAACATCGAAGAGCTCGGCGAGGTTCTCGGTGCGGATGATGCCGGAAGCCTCGAACAGGGCCTGCACGCTGGCCTCCGGCAGCTCGACCGAGGTGTGCTGCAGGCCGGCCACCATCGAGCCCCGGCCGCTCTTGACCGCCACGATCGGCTTGTGCCGGGCGAATCGGCGGGCGATTCGAGCAAACTTGCGAGGATTGCCGAAGCTCTCCAGATACAGCAGGGCGAGTTCGGTGGCCGGATCGGTTTCCCAGTACTGCAGCAGGTCATTGCCGGACACGTCGGCACGGTTGCCGGCCGAGACGAAGGTGGAGATACCCAGCCCGCGGCGAGCGGCCTCGCCGAGCACCGCGACGCCCAATGCCCCGGACTGGCAGAAGAAGCCGGCTCGACCGGGCAGCGCGGCCACCGTCGACAGCGAGGCATTGAGGGCCACCGCGGGGTCGGTGTTGAGCACGCCGAGGCAGTTCGGGCCGACCACCCGCATGCCGGCGGACCTGGCCTGGGCGACCAGCATCCGTTGCGCCCGCGAACCCTCGGCACGCGCCTGCTCGTCGCCGGACTCACCGAACCCGCCGGACATCACCACCAGCCCGTGCACGCCGTGCGCACCACACTGCCGGACCACCTCGGCCACCGCCGCGGCAGGCACCGCGAGCACCGCCAGGCCGACCTCACCCGGCACCTCGGCGATGCTCGGGTAGGCCGGCAGGCCGGAGATCGACCGGCCGTGCGGGTTCACCGGGAAGATCGGGCCGGTGAATCCGGCCTGGCGCAGGTTGGCCAGCACCTGATGGCCGATCTTGGTCGGATCGGCGCTGGCCCCGACCACCGCGACCGAGCCCGGGTTGAGCAGCCGGCCGATCGAGCGGGCATCGGCGCGCAGCTCGCGTTCGGCCATCACCTTCTGGGTGCGCTCGGTTGCCGCGATATCGAATTCCAGGCTGACCTCGCTGCCCTCCAGCCGCCGGGACGCCTCGAAACCGGCCAGCAGGAACACCCGCAGCATGGCCTGGTTCTCAGCCAGCACCACCGCCTCGAACCGGGCCACCCCCAGCTCCCGGCCGATCTCCCCCAGGTGCTCCAACAGCACCGAACCGATGCCGCGGCCCTGGTGCGCGTCGGCCACCACGAAGGCCACCTCGGCCAGCCGACCGGCCGATTCGGCGTCCATCAGCCGGTCGAACCGACCCACCGCGATGATCTCGCCGCCGAGCCAGCCGGCCAACGCCACCCGGTGCGCGTGGTCGACGTGGCTGAACCGGAACAGATCCCGCTGCGGGATGGTGGGATAGGCGGAGAAGTAGCGCAGGTAACGGGTACGCACCGACAACCCGGCGTGAAAGCGCACCAGCGCTTCGGCGTCGTCCGGGGTGACCGGCCGCAGGTGCAGGGTGCCGCCGTCGGAAACCACCACGTCGGCTTCCCAGTGCGGCGGGTAGTGGGCGTAGTCGATGCGATCGGTCTCCCCGGCGGTCATCGCTCAGCCTCCCGGCGGGTCATTGCCGGCTGGCTAGTCCCGGGGGTCATCCGGGTCCAGCCCCAGCAGGGGAAAGCTCGCCGCCCGGGTGGCCGCGATCGAGCGGTCCAGCCATGACTCACCGCCCGGATTCCACGGCTGCGGCGCTGGATCGCGGCCCTCCCCCATCCAGCGCGGGAGTTGCGCGGTCACCCCGCTCTTGCGCAGTTGATCGCTCCAGGACTGGGGAATCTCCACCTCCGGGGCCAACGGGTGCCCGCTCGCCTCGGCCAACAGATGGGTCCAGGACCGGGGTACGCAGCGCAGCACCCCGTAGCCGCCACCGCCGAGTGCCAACCACCTGCCGTTGGCCGCGGTGTGGGCCAGCTCGTGTAACGCCGCGTAGGCCGCACGCTGGCCGTCCACGGTGAGCGCCAGGTCGGCCAGCGGATCCTCATGGTGGGTGTCACAACCGCACTGGGTGACCAGCACGTCCGGTCCGAAGGCACGCACCGCGCCCGGCACCACCGCGTTGAAGCCCCGCAGCCAGCCATCGTCCGCGGTGCCGGGCGGCAGCGCCAGGTTGATCGAGGTGCCGGCCGCCGCGTCCACCCCTACCTCAGCCGCCGTCCCGGTGCCCGGATAGAGCGTGCGCGGGTCCTGGTGCAGCGAGATGGTCAGCACTCGCGGGTCGTCGTAGAAGGCAGCCTGCACACCGTCGCCGTGATGGACGTCGATATCGACGTAGGCGACCCGCTGGGCGCCGGCCGCGAGCAGCGTCCGGATCGCCAGCACCACGTCGTTGAGCACGCAGAACCCGGCCGCCGAATCGGTCATCGCGTGGTGCAGGCCGCCGGCGATGTTGACCGCGTGCTCGGCCCGGTCCTGCCAGACCAGCTGCGCGGCCAGCTGGGAGCCGCCGGCGATCAACGCGGCCGCGTCGTACATACCCTCGAACACCGGATTGTCCGCACTGCCCAGGCCATGACCCAGATAATCGGGGTCGCTGCTGGCGGCCCGCACCGCGGCCAGGTAGTCAGCCGAATGCACCGTCAGCAGCTCGGCCTCGGCGGCAGGCACCGGCGCGTCCACCGCCAGCTGATCCAGCACGCCCAGGCACCGGGCCAGCCGCATCGTCAGGTCCAGCCGGACCGGCGTCATCGGATGCTCACCGAAGTCGTAGCGCAGGTAGCCATCGCCCCAGACCACGGTCGTCCGGCATGGGAGATCGATGCGCATCGACGCCATAACTGCGACGGTAATCCGAGTGCGCCCGGCTTTCCCAGGCCGGGCCCGGGATGGCCGCCCGGCCGGCCGCGACCGGGCCAGCCGGGCATGACAGGCTAGGGGGCCGGTCGGTGATGTGAGGTTAGCCATACTGTGTCATTGTCGATGACTGCCGTCCTACGATTTCGCCCGTTATAGAAAGAGGCAAACGATGCCGGGCACCGCCGAGGAACGTAGGTTGCAACGAGTGGTCGAAGAGCTGCGATCCGCCGTAGCGTCGTTACCGGAGTCGCTACCGAACAGGGGCGGCGACGTGCCCGCGGTTCGTCGTCCGAGAAGCGATCTCGAGCGTTTGGAGTTGGACGTGCACGATGTCGGCTCGCTCGCGGTGAGCGGCCCGCCGGTGGCGCCGGCGATGGAGTTAGGAGCGTCCCGTCGATGACCCAAACCCAGCCCTCGCCCAGTCAACCGGCCGGCGGTCAACCGACCGGCGGCCGGCCGGCCGGCCCTCGGGTGCACGGCGTGAACGCGCCGGGTCGCGCCTCGATCGCCGCCCGGACGCTGCGCGAGGACCGCTGGTGGCGTCCGCAGTTGGCCACCGGAACGGTGCTGTTCCTGTTCGGTGTCTATGCCACCATCCGAGCCTTCGCCAACGCCGACTACTACTCCGAGCCGTACCTGACGCCGCTGTACTCGCCGTGCCTGGGTACCAGCTGCGTGCCGCACTCCAGCGACTTCGGCTCGCCGATCGGCAGCTGGTGGCCGCTGTCGCCGGCGATCATCGTGCTGATCTTCCCGCTCGGCTTCCGGCTCACCTGCTACTACTACCGCAAGGCCTACTACCGGGCGTACTGGCAGTCACCGCCGGCCTGCGCCGTTGCCGAGCCGCACGCCAGGTACACCGGCGAGACCCGGTTCCCGTTGATCATGCAGAACATCCACCGGTACTTCTGGTACGTGGCGATGCTGTTCTCGGTGATCCTCAGCTACGACGCGATCCTGGGCTTCCGCAACGAGCACGGCCGGTGGGGCCACATGGGGCTCGGCACGGTGATCCTGGTCGTGAACGCGCTGCTGATCTGGGCGTACACGCTGTCCTGCCACTCCTGCCGGCATATCGTCGGCGGCCGGCTGCGGCACTTCTCCCGGCACCCGATCCGGTACTGGGGTTGGAGCCAGGTCTCCAAGCTCAACGCCCGCCACATGGAGCTGGCCTGGGTATCGCTGATCTGGTTGGTGATCAGCGATCTCTATATCTTCCTGCTCGCGCACGGCAGCTTCACCGACCCGCGGTTCTTCTAGGCGGGTGCGACGTGGAACCGGTTCGACACATCCCGCCTAAGGAAATCAGCCAGTGATGCCCGAATACGAAGAACACCGCTACGACGTAGTGATCATCGGCGCCGGCGGGGCCGGCCTGCGAGCCGCCATCGCCGCGCGTGAGGCCGGCCTGCGTACCGCGATCATCTGCAAGTCGCTGTTCGGCAAGGCGCACACCGTGATGGCCGAGGGCGGCATCGCCGCCTCGATGGGCAACGTCAACGCCAACGACAACTGGCAGGTGCACTTCCGCGACACCATGCGCGGCGGGAAGTTCATGAACCACCCGCGGATGGCCGAGCTGCACGCCAAGGAGGCGCCGGAGCGGGTCTGGGAGCTGGAGACCTACGGAGCGCTGTTCGACCGCACCCCGGAAGGCAAGATCAGCCAGCGCAACTTCGGCGGCCACGAGTACCCGCGGCTGGCCCACGTCGGTGACCGGACCGGCCTGGAGCTGATCCGCACCCTGCAGCAGAAGATCGTCGCGCTGCAGCAGGCCGACGGACGCGCGGACGGCACTGGGACGGTCTCGGACGGCAAGCTGCGGGTGTTCGCCGAGCTGACCGTGACCGAACTGCTGACCGACGAATCGGGCAAGATCGCCGGCGCCTTCGGCTACTGGCGGGAGTCCGGCCAGTTCGTGCTGTTCCGCAGCCCGGCGGTGGTGCTGGCCACCGGCGGTATCGGCAAGTCGTTCAAGGTCACCTCCAACTCCTGGGAGTACACCGGGGACGGCCACGCGCTGGCGCTGCGGGCCGGATCCAGCCTGCTGAACATGGAATTCGTACAGTTCCACCCGACCGGCATGGTCTGGCCGCCTTCGGTGAAGGGCATCCTGGTCACCGAGTCGGTCCGCGGCGACGGCGGCGTGCTGCGCAACTCCGACGGCAAGCGATTCATGTTCAACTACGTGCCGGACGTGTTCCGCAAGAACTACGCCGAGACCGAGGAGGAGGCCGACCGCTGGTACACCGACCCGGACCACAACCGGCGCCCACCCGAGCTGTTGCCGCGCGATGAGGTGGCTCGGGCCATCAACTCCGAGGTGAAGGCCGGCCGCGGCTCGGAGCACGGCGGCGTCTACCTCGACGTGTCCACCCGGCTGTCGGCGGCCGAGATCATCCGCCGCTTGCCGTCCATGCACCACCAGTTCAAGGAACTGGCCGACGTCGACATCACCGCCGAGCCGATGGAGGTCGGACCGACCTGCCACTACGTGATGGGTGGCGTGACGGTCGACCCGGACACCGCCGCGGCCGAGGGCGTGCCGGGCCTGTTCGCGGCCGGCGAGGTGGCCGGCGGCATGCACGGCTCGAACCGGCTGGGCGGTAACTCGCTGTCCGACCTGCTGGTGTTCGGCCGGCGGGCCGGCGCCGGCGCGGCCGAGTACGTGGCCGGGCTGCACGGCGACTACCCGGCGGTGCCGGCCGATGCGGTGCGGGCCGCCTCGGCTGCCGCGCTCGCCCCGTTCGATTCCGAACCGGGCGAGAACCCCTACACCCTGCACCAGGAACTGCAGCAGACCATGAACGATCTGGTCGGCATCATCCGCAAGGAGTCGGAGATGCGGGAGGCGCTGGAGCGGCTGTCCTCGCTCAAGGCGCGGGCCAGCAAGGTCAGCGTGGAGGGTCACCGGCGGTTCAATCCGGGCTGGCACCTGGCGCTGGATCTGAAGAACATGATCGCGGTCAGCGAGTGCGTCGCCAAGGCAGCGCTGACACGGCAGGAGAGCCGAGGCGGGCATACCCGCGACGACTACCCGCAGATGAGCGCGGAATGGCGGCGGCGGAACCTGATCTGCCGCGCGAGCTACGACGCGGCCGGAATGGGCGAGGTGAGCGTGACCGAGCGACCGATCCCGGAGATCCGAGCCGACCTGTTGGCGCTGTTCGACCGCGACGAGTTGGCGAAGTACCTGACCGACGCCGAGCTGCCCGCGGTGGCCGAGGTGCAGGCATGACCGGCCGACCGTCCTGCGCGAAGGGATCAAATAAGTCATGACCTACAAGGCCAGCTTCAAGGTCTGGCGCGGTGACGCCGACGCCGGCGCGCTGCAGGACTTCCAGGTCGAGGTGAACGAGGGCGAGGTGGTGCTCGACATCATCCACCGGCTGCAGGCCACCCAGGTCTCGGATCTCGCCGTGCGCTGGAACTGCAAGGCCGGCAAGTGCGGCTCCTGCAGCGCCGAGATCAACGGCCGGCCCCGGCTGCTGTGCATGACCCGGATGTCGACCTTCAGCCAGGACGAGACGATCACGGTGACACCGCTGCGGGCGTTCCCGGTGATCCGCGACCTGGTCACCGACGTGTCGTTCAACTACGAGAAGGCACGCGAGATCCCGTCGTTCGCGCCGCCGGAAGGCGTCGCGCCGGGTGAGTACCGGATGCAGCAGGTGGACGTCGAGCGCAGCCAGGAGTTCCGCAAGTGCATCGAGTGCTTCCTGTGCCAGAACACCTGCCACGTGGTGCGTGACCACGAGGAGAACAAGGCATCCTTCGCCGGCCCGCGCTACCTGATGCGGATCGCCGAGCTGGACATGCACCCGCTGGACTCGCTCGACCGCCGCCGCCAGGCCCAGGACGAGCACGGCCTCGGCATGTGCAACATCACCAAGTGCTGCACCGAGGTCTGCCCGGAGCACATCAAGATCACCGACAACGCCCTGATCCCGATGAAGGAACGGGTCGTCGACACCAAGTACGACCCGCTGGTCTGGCTCGGCAACAAGATCCGGCGTCGGTAGCAGTCGCCCTACCCGCGAGTGAGCTCTCGGCGAACCCGGTCAGCGCAGGGAGCGGCTGAACAACCAGGCGGCGACGCCGAGCGTGCCGACGATGCCGAACATGCCGGCCACCTCCAGCGGATAGGAGGTGGTGAAGCTGACCAGCAGGCCGACGCCGTAGACCACGAGCGCCAGCACCCCGGCCAGCAACAACGCCAGGGCGCTGCGACGCAGCCAACCGAGCACCGCCTCTCGGCGCAGGTCGGCGGTCAGCGGCACCGTCGAGGCCAGCGAGGTCGAGTCGTGCAGCACGAACAGGGCCAGCGCGAACAGGAACACCCGGGCCACCGGCGGCGCGGCGTGCGTGGGATAGCCGAAGACCCAGCCGGCAATGCCCGCGCCCACCGCGATCGCCTGACCGCTGCGGGACGGGCTGAGCACCGCCGTCACCAGCCCCAGTGCCATCGCCAGCGCGACCAGCCGCCGGAACTCAGGCTCCAGCAGCAGCACCGCGATTCCGGCCACCAGCTGCACCAGCCGGACCAGCAGGGCCGAACGGGTCCACTGCCGGCGCTCGGCCAGCACCGGCACCAGCACCGGCTGGCGGCTGCCCACCAGCGGCCGGCGGCCGCGGAAGCCCAGCCGCCGGGTGCCCAGTGCCAGCCTCGGCACGCTCAGCTTGACAACGACCTGGCGCGGATCGGTCATCGCGGCACCGCCCGTGGCGCGATCGCCATCCGGCTCAGCCCGAGCAGCACCGCGTCCAGGCTGCCGGCGCCCAGCCACGGCACGATCGGCACCCCATGCTCCAGCAGCGCCCCGGCGAGATTGTCCCGATGCAGCATCTGGATCTGCCAGGCCAGTTCGGTCCACGGTCCGTGTTCGGGCAACACCACCTGCTCCGGCAAGGTGTCCACCACCAGCATCGCGCGGCCGGACCGGGTCAGTTCAGCCAGCGCGTTGGCGATCTCGTCGCTGAGCAGCGGGCTGAGCACGATCACCAATGCCCGCGGCGAGATCCGGGCCAGCCCACGGGCGATCTCGAAGTCGGCGATCGAGCCGCCGCGCACCTCGAGCAGGATGTCGATCAGCCGGTTCAGCTGGCTCCGGCCACTGCGCGAGCGGATCGGCCGACCGGGCCGGGCCAGATCCAGCAGACCCACCCGATCCCCGTTGCGCAGGTAGTGCTCGGCAATCGAGCCGGCTGCCCGCACCGCCTGGTCGATGGTGCTGGACGAGCGATCGGCGCCGCTGCTCTCGCCGATCTCCACGGCGGTATCCAGCACCAGTACCACCTCGGTGTCCCGGTCGGAATAGGTGGCGGTGACATGCAACTGGCCAGTTCGGGTGGACACCGGCCAGTTGATCCGGCGCAGCCGGTCACCCGCCACGAACGGCCGGACGCCGGCCAGGTCCACGCCCTCGCCGACCCGCCGGGACCGGTGCAGGCCGACCACGCCGGTCGCGTTCGGCACGATGTCCGTCGCGGTAAACCCTTCCCGCAGCGGCAGGATGCGCACCGTGACCCGCACCGGCAGCACCGCGTCGGCACGCAGCAGCGCCTGCGCGGTGAACGCCGTCATCGACACGCTGTCCAGCTGGCCACGGCCCCACCTGGTGCTGGCCAGCCGGTAGCTGAACCGCCGCGGCTCACCCGGCGCCACCGTCGTACAAAGCTGGCGGCCACCGTCCGGCAGCGCGATCCAGCCTTCCAGCACCGGGCGCAGCCGCAGCATGTCCACCCGCTCGTCGGCGGAGATCTCGAAGGCCAACCGGGTCGATTCGCCCTCCAGCAGCGTGCTGGCCTCGGCACGCAGGCTGACCGCGGGCAGCCGGTAGGACCGCCGGGCCAACCCGAGCACCACACTGGTGCCGATCGGCAGCGCGATCACCAGCAGATCCGGACGGGACAGCAGCACGGCCAGCACCGGCAGCACCGCCAGCACGGCGAGCGCGCTGCTCAACGCCGGCGTCGGCAGCCACCGGCCGATCACCGGCGGCCGACCGCCGAGTAGCCGCGGCGGTCGGAATCCGGCGCTGCCACCGACTTCAGCACGCCCTCGATCACGTCGGCCGGTGACAGGTTGCGCATCCACATCTCCGGCCGCAGCGTGATCCGGTGCGCCAGCGCCGGCACCGCGACCGCCTTCACATCGTCCGGCGTCACGTAATCGCGGTGATGGATCAGCGCGTATGCCCGGGCCACCAGCAACAACGCCAGCGCGCCACGTGGTGAGGATCCGACCAGCAGGTGCTGGTGGAACCGGGTCGCGTCGACCAGGTCCACGCAGTACCGGCCGACGTTCTCGGACACCTCCACCGTCTCGGCCACCTGCTGAATCGCCTGCAACTGTTCGGCATCGAGCACCTGGGAAACCGTGATGGTCTCGGTGCGCCGTTGCATCCGGCGTTGCAGCACCTGCCATTCCTCGTCCTTGCTCGGGTAGCCGAAGGCGACCCGGATCAGGAATCGGTCCAGCTGCGCCTCCGGCAGCGGATAGGTGCCCTCGTACTCGATCGGGTTGGCCGTTGCGATCACGTGGAACGGCTTGGGCAGCTCGAACGTCCGGCCCTCCACCGTCGCCTGGCCCTCCTGCATCGCCTCCAGCAGCGCGGCCTGCGTCTTCGGCGGCGTCCGGTTGATCTCGTCGGCGAGCAGCAGGCCGGCGAACAGCGGCCCGCTGCGAAACGCGAACTCGTTCTTGCTCTGGTCGTAGACGAAGGAGCCGGTGATGTCGGACGGCAACAGGTCCGGGGTGAACTGCACACGGCGGAACAGCAGCCCCGAGGCCTGGGCGAACGACCGCGCCGCCAGCGTCTTGGCCAGCCCCGGGTTGTCCTCGATCAGCACGTGGCCACCGGCCAGGATGCCCGCCAGGATCAGCGAAAGCTGCCCACGCTTGCCGACCACCGCGCGGCCCACCTCGGTCAGCACCCGGTCGCAGAGCCGGGCCGCCTCGGTGACGGAGATCAGATGTGACTGATCGCCTGCACCAGTTCGCGCAGCCGGGCCGGGCTGACCGGCTGGATCGGCGTGTCCGGTGACGTGATCATGATCTGCCACAGCTGCTCCCCCACAACCTCTCGAGCCTTTGCCGGCTCGCGATGAAAGTTGATCCCGTGTTTGTACTTCAGCCGGTCGGCCGCCAGTTCGGCCAGCATCGGCCGGACCACCCAGTCGAAGTTGGACGGATCCCGGCTGGCGCTGTCCAGTCGTCGTTCCAGCTGTCGCAGCCGGACGAAGTACTCCGGCCTGATCACGATCGGCTGGGTCACCGGCTCCGGCGGTGGCGTCTCGCTGATGCTGGACCGCACCAGCTGCAACAGCGCCAGCCCGGCCACCGGCATGCCGAGGATCAGCACCGGCGAACTCGGGATGTGGCTGAGCAGGCAGATCAGCTCGAGGGCCGCTCCGATCGCCAGCCCGAGCGCCGCCCCACGACCGACCGATCGCCAGAGAGCCGGCTCGGTGCCGAAGCGGTCCTCGGTCATACCGGTTCGCGGCCGGCCGACACGACGAGCTCCCGACGCAGCTGCTCCAGGGTCGCACGGGCGGTTTCCAGGGCCGATTCCGGCATCGGGTGGCTGGAGTAGCGCGCCTCCCGATACAGCTCGGCCAGGGTGAGCAACGGTTGCCGGCTCAGCGGCAATCGGGCCAGCCAGCGGTCGGCCAGCTCGCTGGAGGTTTCCGAGTCGAGTCGGGCGAACCCGGCCGCCTCGGCGACCTGCTCCAGCCGGATCCAGCAGACGATGATGGCCCGTTGCCGGTCTCCTCGCCGCAACGCGATCAGCGTGTCATCCAGCGCGGCCGTTACCTGGCCGGCGACCTGCCGCTGGTTGATCGCCGGGGCGTACTCGACCGGTTCCTCCTCCGCCACCCGTCGGGCCCGCCGGAATTCGAGCCGCGGCACCAGCCGGACGATCAACACGATGAGCAGCAGCAGCGCCACCCCGAGCAGCAGGATGAGCAGCCTTTCCACCACCCACCACGGCATGCTGACGTGCCAGTGACTGCTCCGGACCGGATCCAGCTCATCGGTCGGCTGCTTGGCGGTGCTCGCCGAACTGCTGGGCGAGACCAGCGGGGTGCTCGAATGCTGTTGCCCGGACGGCATTCGAGCGGCGTTCGCGGCGACGCAGACGACAGCGAAGCCGAGGCCGGCCAGCGCCAGCAGCCAGCGATCTCGCATCCGCGAACTGCCCGTCGAAATCACCACCGATGCCGATGCCCGCGCGCCGGGCGCCTGTCGAATTGAGCCCGACAATAGCCTTAAAGCATGGGCCGCCGTAGCGACGTAACCAATCTGCGGCCACCCGCGACCCGGCCCGAAATGTGGCTGCTCGGCGTCGTCAGCGGGTCAGGCCCAACGGCGTCAGGCAAGGGCGGCGCTGAGATCGGCCAGCAGATCCTCGATGTTCTCGATGCCGACCGACAGCCGAACCAGGTCGGCCGGCACCTCCAGTGGTGAGCCGGCAACGCTGGCATGCGTCATCCGGCCCGGGTGCTCCACCAGCGATTCGACCCCGCCGAGCGATTCGGCCAGCGTGAACAAACTGGTCAGACCGCTGAACTTGAGCGCCGCCTCCTCGCCACCGACCAGCCGGAAGGAGATCATTCCGCCGTACCGCCTCATCTGCCGAGCGGCGAGTTCATGCTGTGGATGGTTGGGCAAGCCGGGATAGTGCACCTGCGACACCGCCGGGTGTTCGAGCAGGAAATGCGCCACCTGCTCGGCATTGTCACAATGCCGGTCCATCCGCACGCCGAGCGTCTTGATCCCGCGCATCACCAGCCAGGCGTCGAACGGCCCGCTCACCGCGCCCATCGCGTTCTGGTGGAAGGTCAACTGCTCGGCCAGCCCGAGATCGGAGGTGATGGCCGCCCCACCCACCACGTCGGAATGACCGCCCAGATACTTGGTGGTGGAGTGGATCACCACGTCGGCGCCCAATGCCAGTGGCTGCTGCAGGTACGGCGAGGCGAAGGTGTTGTCGACCACCAGCTTGGCCGAGCCGGCGTGCGCCACCTCGGCGATCGCGGCGATGTCGACGACGTTGAGCAGCGGGTTGGTCGGCGTCTCGACCCATACCACCGTGGTGTTCGGGCGCATCGCGGCGGCTACCGCGGCGGCATCGTGCATGGCCACCGGGGTGTAGTCCAAGCCCCACCGGGACAGCACCCGGGCGATCAGCCGGTAGGTGCCGCCGTAGGCGTCGTCGGGCAGCAGCAGCTGGTCGCCCGGCGAGCACAGGGTGCGCAGCAGGGTGTCTTCGGCGGCCAGGCCGGAGGCGAAGGCGAGCGCGCGAGCGCCGCCCTCGACAGCGGCCAGGCACTCCTCCAACGCGGTCCGGGTGGGATTTGCCGACCGGCTGTACTCGTAACCGGAACGCAGGCCACCCACCCCGTCCTGCTTGTAGGTGGATGTCTGGTAGATCGGAATGGTGACCGCGCCGGTTCGTGGATCCGGCTCCTGACCGGCATGAATGGCCAACGTATTGAAGCCAACCGGTGAACCAGCAAGGTCGAGCGCGGCCTCGCTGCCGCGGTCAGGCATCTGCATGCGGCTAGGTTACCGGGCTGGCGGACAGCACTGCCCGCACGGCTGCCGGCGCCCCGCCGGCGTTCGGCGCCAGCGTGCCGGGGCCGAGCAGCAGGCGGCCGGCGGCTATTCTGGGTCGGTTCGTGTCCGAGTCGGTCTGTTACCTGGGGGTTTCGTCGAGGTGCCTAGCCGCAGGCACGTGGTGGCTATCGCCGCCGTGATCAGCGTCGTACTGCTGACGCTGACCGCATGGGGGCATCGGCGCACCGCTGCCGGCCAGACCGGTGCTGACCCGGTGATCAGCCGCCCGGTCGGCAGCTCGGCCAGCGTGGCCAGCACCAGTCCGTCGCTCTCGCAGCCGGTCAGCTCGAGCACGCCACCGCCGGCCCGGACCGCCACCGCCCCGCCCGGCAAGCCACGAGTGACCGCCCGGCAGCTGACTACCAACCTGGCCAGGGTGTTCGGCCCGGGCGACTCGTTCTCGGTGGCCGGCTACGACCTCAGCACCGGACGCGGCATCGCGGCCGGCGCGATCTCCGGGATGACCGAGGCCAGCCTGGTGAAGCTCGACATCCTGGAAACCGCGCTGTACCGCCAGCAGGGCGGCGGTTACCTCGACGACGACGATGTCCAGGCGATGATCGAGCACAGTGACAACGCCGCCGCCGACCGGGTGTTCGTCAACAGCGGTGGCAACGGCGGCCTGCAGCGGTACAACGACACGGTGGGGCTCAGCCGCACCGTGCTGGACCCGACCGGAACCTGGGGCCTGTCCACCACCGCGGCAACCGATCAGCTGGTACTGCTCAAGCAGCTGGTGTCCAGCAGGTCGCCGCTGAACGCGGCCTCGCGGGCCTACGCCCTGCAGCTGATGGACGCCGTCGAGGACGACCAGAACTGGGGAATCTCCGCCGCCGCGGACAACGGCACGGAGAGCCAACTGAAGAACGGCTGGCTGAACATCGACCGGGACAACGGGCTGTGGGCCGTCAACAGCGCCGGCGTCGCCGTTTCCGGCGGCCACAAGCTGCTGCTGGTGGTGCTCAGCCAGCACCAGCCCGACTACCGGACCGGCGTGAGCCGGGTGGAGGCGGCGGCCCGGCAGTTGGCCGCCGCGCTCCGTACCTGACCAAACCTCCGAGCCTGGCTACTTGCCGCCTGGCTACTTGCCGCCTGGCTACTTGCCGCCTGGCTACTTCCCGCCTGACTACTTCTCGGTGAGGTGCCCGAGCAGGTCCTGCCGGGTCAGCACGCCGGCCGGCTTGCCGTCCACGTGCACCAGTAGCGCGTCGGCCCGGCCGAGTTCGGCCACCGCCTGACTGACCGACTCCCCCGAGCCGATGATCGGCAGCGGTGCTGACATGTGCCGATCCAACGGGTCGGCCAGCGTCGCCTCACCGGCGAACAGCTTGTCCAGCAGTACCCGCTCGGAGACCGAACCGACCACCTCGCCGGCGGTGATCGGCGGCTCGGCCTTGACCACCGGCAGCTGCGAGACGCCGTACTCACGCAGGATGTCGATGGCGTCGCGGACCGTCTCGTTCGGGTGCGCGTGCACCAGGTCCGGAATCTGGCCGGTCTTGGCGGTCAGCACGTCATGCACGGTCTCCACGCCAGCGGCCTGCATGAACCCGTAGTCGCTCATCCATTGGTCGGAGAAGATCTTCGACAGGTACCCCCGGCCGCCGTCCGGCAGCAGCACCACGACCACATCATCCGGGCCGGCCGCTTCGGCGACCCGCTGCGCCGCCACCACCGCCATCCCGCACGAGCCACCGACCAGCAGCCCCTCCTCCCGGGCCAGCCGCCGGGTCATCTCGAAGGAGTCCCGGTCCGACACCGCGATGATCTGGTCGGTGACGCCGCGGTCGTACGCGGTCGGCCAGAAGTCCTCGCCGACCCCCTCGACCAGGTACGGCCGGCCGGTGCCGCCGGAGTACACCGAGCCCTCCGGATCGGCCCCGATCACCCGCACCCGGCCGCCGGACACCTCCTTGAGGTACCGGCCGGTGCCGGAGATGGTGCCGCCGGTGCCGACGCCGGTCACGAAATGGGTGATCCGGCCGTCGGTCTGCTCCCAGATCTCCGGGCCGGTGGTCTCGTAATGCGAGCGGGCGTTGTTCGGGTTGGCGTACTGGTCGGGCTTCCAGGCGTTCGGGATCTCGCGCACCAGCCGGTCGGAGACCTGGTAGTAGGAGCGCGGATCCTCCGGGGCCACCGCGGTCGGGCACACCTCCACCCGCGCGCCGAACGCCTTCAGGGTGTTGATCTTGTCGCCGGCCACCTTGTCCGGCAGCACGAACACGCACTGGTAGCCGCGCTGCTGGGCGACGATGGCCAGGCCCACCCCGGTGTTGCCGGAGGTCGGCTCGACGATGGTGCCGCCTGGTTTGAGTTCGCCGGATCGTTCGGCGGCCTCGATCATTCGCACCGCGATCCGGTCCTTGACCGAGCCGCCGGGGTTGAAGTATTCGACCTTGGCCAAAACCAACGGTGCGGTGGCCGGATCCAGCTGACGGGTGACGCCGTGCAGCTGGACCAGCGGGGTGTTACCGATCAGCTCCACGAGCGAGGTGTGATAGCGCATGGGGCAAAGGCTAACCTCGATGTAGCGGCCGGCCTAGGCGAGATGCCCGGATCGGCGCCGGGTTGTGCTCTGGCCAACTCCGGTGGCGCTCGGCCGGTGGCTGCCGGCCGAGCACGCCGGGTCGGCTGGTGATCGGTTGAGAGGAGGCTGCGCGGATGGGCCGGGCATCGCGTGCGCGCAGGGTGGTGACTGCCGCGGCCTTCGGCGGCGGCGGCCTCGGCGCACTCAGCGCGGCGGCGTTCGGCGTCATCTACGGCGAGACGAAGCTGGCGCGGCGCCGGATCGCGCCCGCCGAGACCGACCCGCCCCGGGCGGACGGCCTATGGCGCGCTGCCGGCGTACCGGACGCGCCCCGACCGCTGGTACTTGCCATGCTGGGCGATTCCTCGGCCGCCGGCTACGGCGTGCACGTGGACACCGACACGCCCGCCGCCCATCTCGCGCTCGGGCTCTCGGCGCTGGCCCGCCGCCCGGTCCGGCTGCGCAATGTCGCCAAGGTGGGCGCCCGGTCGGCGGATCTCGCCGGTCAGGTCGACCAGGTGCTCGCCGAGCGGCCCGACCTGGCGGTGATCATGATCGGCGCCAACGACGTGACCCACCGGGTGCGGGCCGCCGACTCGGTGCGGTATCTGACCGCGGCCCTGCACCGGTTGCGTGAGCGAGACATCGAGGTGGTGGTCGGCACCTGCCCGGATCTGGGCACCATCCAGCCCATCGCGCAGCCGCTGCGCTGGCTGGCCCGGCGGCTGTCCCGGACGCTGGCGGCCGCCCAGGCGGTGACAGTGGTGGCCACCGGCGGCCGGGCGGTGAGCCTGGGCGACGTGCTGGGCCCGGAGTTCGAGGCTAGCCGGGAGTACTTCTCCGAGGACCGATTCCATCCCTCGGCGATCGGCTACGCCCGCGCTGCCGAGGTGCTGTTGCCGTCCGCGGCCGCGGCGCTCGGGCTGAGCACCACCGCGCAGCCGGCCAGCCTGTTCACCTCCACCCGGGCCCGTCCGGTGGCCAAGGCCGCGGCCCGGGCGGCCAGCCATCCGGGCACCGAGGTGGCCGCCACCACCGTGCACGGCGAGTCCACCGGCCGGCGTGGCCCGTGGGCCCGGCTGGCCCGCCGGCGGGCACCGCAGCTGCCGCCGGACAGCCGGCCGCCGGCCGCGGCGGCCGAACCTGCCACCATGGCCGTCACCGAGCAAGCAGACCAGTAACCGAGCACGCACACTAGGAGTTCGACATGCCAGAGGCTGTCATCGTCGCCGCCACCCGCTCGCCGATCGGTCGCGCCAACAAGGGCTCGCTGGTCGACGTGCGACCGGACGAGCTGGTCGCGCAGATCGTCACGGCGGCGCTGGCCAAGGTGCCACAGTTGGACCCGTCCGACATCGACGACCTGCTGCTCGGCTGCGGCCTGCCCGGCGGCGAGCAGGGTTTCAACATGGCCCGGGTGGTCGCCGTGCTGCTCGGTTACGACTTCCTGCCCGGCACCACCATCACCCGGTACTGCTCGTCCTCGCTGCAGACCAGCCGGATGGCGATGCACGCGATCCGGGCCGGCGAGGGGGATGTGTTCATCTCCGCCGGCGTGGAGACCGTCTCGCGCTTCGCCAAGGGCTCCTCGGACAGCCTGCCGGACACCCGCAACCCGCTGTTCGACCCGGCGCGGGCCCGCACCGAGCAGGTCGCCGCCGAGGGCGCCGACGGCTGGCAGGACCCGCGTGAACTCGGCACGCTGCCCGACATCTATATCCCGATGGGGCAGACCGCGGAGAACCTGGCACTGCTCAAGGGGATCAGCCGGGAGGAGATGGACCACTTCGGGGTGCGCTCGCAGAACCTGGCCGAGCAGGCGATCGACAACGGCTTCTGGGCCCGCGAGATCACCCCGGTGACGCTGCCGTCCGGCGGGGTGGTGTCGCTCGACGACGGGCCGCGGCCGGGCGTGACGTATGAGAAGGTGGCCGAGCTGAAGCCGGTCTTCCGGCCGGACGGCCGGGTGACCGCCGGCAACTGCTGCCCGCTGAACGACGGCGCGGCGGCGCTGGTGATCATGAGCGACAGCAAGGCCGCCGAACTCGGCATCACCCCGTTGGCCCGGATCGTGGCGACCGGAGTGACCGCGCTGTCGCCGGAGATCATGGGGCTGGGCCCGGTGGAGGCCAGCCGGCAGGCGCTCGCGCGGGCCGGCATGAGCATCGGTGACATCGACCTGGTCGAGATCAACGAGGCGTTCGCGGCCCAGGTCATCCCGTCCTACCAGGAGCTGGGCATCGACCTGGACCGGCTCAACGTCAACGGCGGCGCGATCGCGGTCGGCCACCCGTTCGGGATGACCGGGGCCCGGATCACCACCACCCTGATCAACTCACTGCAGTGGCACGACAAGCAGTTCGGCCTGGAGACCATGTGCGTCGGCGGCGGTCAGGGCATGGCCATGATCATCGAGCGGCTGTCCTAGCCGGTCAAGGCTCCCAGGGCATGGGAGCGGCCCGCCCCGGGGGGAGGGGGCGGGCCGCGTCTAGCAAGGTCTGACTCAGCCGCTCCGGTCGGTCGCCGGAGCCGTTCAGCAGGCCTCAGTTGTTCCGGCCGCCGTTGAGGTAGCTCAGCAGCCGCAAGATTTCCAGGTAGAGCCAGACCAGGGTGACCAGGATGCCCCAGGACAGGTACCAGCCGAACCGCTCGTCGGTGCCCCGGCGAACCGACTGCTCGATCATGTCGAAGTCCACGATCAGGTTGGCCGCCGCGATCACGATGCAGAGCAGGCTGAAGATGATCGCGATGCCGAGGTTGGTCTGCGGATCCCGCAGGCCCAGGCCACCTGGGGTGAACAGGCTGGCGATCACGTTCACCAGCATCAGCCCGAAGACGCCGAGGGTGGAGGCGAACACGATCTTGGTGAACCTGGGGGTAACCCGTACCGCGCCGGTCTTGTAGACGACCAGCACGCCGCCGGCCACCATGATGGTGCCGGCCACCGCCTGTACCACGATGCCCGGCCACTGCCGGTTGAACAGTTCGCTGATGGCCCCGAGCGCCAGCCCCTCCAGCGCGGCATAGGTCACCGTGGTGCCGGCGTTCGCCCGTCCGGAGAAGCCCATGTACAGGCCCAGGCCGAGCGCGCCGAGGACGCCGAGGGCCGCGATGCCGCCGACGGCGCTGTCCGGGATCACGAACCAGGCGATGCCGGCCGCCACCAGCATGGTGGCGATCAGCAGCACCGTGCGGGTGATGACGTCGTCCAGCGTCAGGTACCGCGACGGCGCCTGGCGGGCCGGCGCCTCACCGTAGGCCGGCTGGGCGTACCACTGGTTCATCTGGGAGGCGGATGGCGGCGGCGGCACCACCCCGCCGTTACCACCGCCGGTGCCCGGACGTCCGGTCCGCTCGAAACCCCGCAATACCGGGTTACTTGCCACTGCTGTCGCCTCCACCAAATCGGAAAAGTCCGGTTTGACCCGAGTCGCCATCGGATGCTCCGGTGGCCGACCCGCTCTGCCTGATCAACGCTCGACGGTACCTGGAAGGTTCCCGGCCGGCGTGCCGTTTCGTCCCCGCACTCCCGCGTGCCTTCCCGGCCGCCGGCCGCGGCGTTTTGCCGGTCAGCTGCCGCCGCCCGGATTTCCGCCCGCCCGGTCGACGATGGCCGCCGCGTCGGCGGAGAGCGTGATCCGGCCGTCATGGCTGGCGATGTCGCTCCACCGGACGACGAGGGATTTGCGGTGCAGCCCTCGCACGATGACCCGGATCAGCCACGGGCCTCGTTGGCTGGGGCGGTGGTAGCCGAGCATCGAGCCGGTGCGTCGCTGGCTCACGATGAGCGCGTCAACCCGCAGTGCGGCCATCGCGCCTCGGAGCGGGCCGTCCTGCACGCAGCGCAACTCGGTCACGATGCCCAGCCGCTGGCCGGCGCGGTCGATGACTTCCGCTCCGATGAGGTCACTCGCTCGCATGACGGCTCCCGGGGATGCGCGCGATCACCCGGTCATCGACCCAGCGCTCGAGCGGGTCGACCGCCAGGTCGGGCCGGGACCGATTGACCTTGATCGAGCTGCCGATGTCGATGACGTGCGCGAAATCGATGGTGCGCGGGCCGGCGTCATTGCTGAGCCGGGCGGCGATCGAGCTCACCCAGCGGCCGAGCCGGCCGCCCAACCGCGGGCCCAGCGCCCGGGGTCCGACCAGGATCGCGGTGATGTATGCGTTCCCGTCTGGCGCCAGTTCGAGTTCGAGGTCGTCAACCTTGCAGACGAGCCGATCGTCCGGGTCGACGACCTGTCGATCCAGCAGGTGCAGATGGGCATCGAGCCTGCGTCCGGCCATGGTCACTGTCCAGCCTTGGTGTAGAGCATGAGCGGGATCGCTGCCAGCGAGGCGATCAGGATGATGATCAGCAAGATGCTGGCCAGGGCGTTGCTGATCCGCCCGTTGACCTTCTCGGCCATGTAGTCGGGGTCGTTGGCGATGATCAGGATCGGAAGGTAGGTCAAGGGCAGCGCGAAGGCGGACAGCACCACCGAGTACTCGGTCAGCTTGACCGGATCGATCGTGGTCAGGACGAGGCCGACGGCAGTGATCAGTGAGAGCAGCACGACAAGATGGAAGCGCGCGGCCTCCCGCGGTCGCACGTACTTCCCCCACTGCCACCCGAAGTACTGCGCCACGGTGTAGCCGCAGGACAGGCCGGTCTCCAGCGACGCGCCGAAGGTGGCCGCGACGAAGCCCAGGATCGCCACCGCGAGCAGCAGTTTGCCGCTGGCGTAGGCGACCGGCAGCCCGACCTGGCCGAGGGTGCCTACCTGGATCTTGTTGGGAAGCAGTACCAGCGCGGCGACCGCGGCGATGCTCAACGACAGCAGGCCGCCCAGCGGGAAGCCGATGAACACATTCATTCGCTCGGTGATGATGTCCTTCTTGGTCCACTTCTCCTCCACCCCGCCGGAGGAGAAGAAGAACACCTCATAGGGGGTCATGGCCGCGCCGAACAGTGCGATGGCGTAGTAGAAGTAGACCGGCAACGACTCGGTGGCGGGCTTGTGTGGCCGAACGATCTGGTGGAGCAGGTTGCTCCAGGACGGGTCCAGCTTCCACAACGCGACCGCGAAGGCGATCAGGGCAAGGCCGAGCAGCCCGAAGCCGTTCTCCAGTAGCGAGAACTTGACCCGCCACATCAGCAGCCACATGGCCAACCCGATGAAGGGAACGAACAGCAGGTAGTTGACGCTGGTCGCCAGCTCCAGCGACAGCGCCACGCCGCCGATTTCGGCCGCGAAGGTCAGCAAGGTGATGAAGAACGACGCGGTGAGGTTTGCCAGCCCGGCTCGCGGGCCGAGCCGCTCGCGGACCAGGTCGAACGTGCCGCGGCCGGTCACCGCCGCCACCCGACCGGACATCTCCGCATACAGACAGATCCCGACGACGCCGAGGAGGGTCGCCCACGCCAGGGCGAGCCCGAAGCGGGAGCCGACCAGCGCGCTGGTAACCAGGTCGCCGATATCGACGAAACCGCCTATAGCCGTCAGGATCCCCAGCGCCACCCCCAGCAGGCGCTTCATCCGCCGTGCTCCGAGCTGAACGCCTGCAGCTTCGACGCGACCGGATCGAGAGAGGCCAGCAGCGACCGCAACTGATCGGTGTCCTGGCGCCGCGCCGCGATCCGCAGCTGCGAGATGGTGTCCGAGCCATCGCTGAGCTGCTGGTCAAGATCCGAACGCAGCTTGTCGGCGGTATCCGTGTCCGGCGGTTGGATGGAGTCGAAGGAGTTCTGGACGCTGGCAATCGCAGTCTCGGAATTGGTCAGCACCGTTTCCAGGTAGGCCTGCTGAAGCTTGCCGGCCAGGCTCAACCGCACCGTCAGGCGCACGGTCTGCACTTCCGACAACGCCGAATCGGCAGCCTGCACCGCCTTTCCGTTGTAGGCCGAGGTCGTCCTAGCCGGCCCGACGCAGGCACCGAGCGCCAATGAAATTGTCAGCGCAACGGTCAGCCGGAGGACGGCAATCGGTTTCACCGCTCGGGCCCTCCGCGCAGCACCACCACGGCCAGCCCGAGCAGCAGGAGACCGAAGAGCACCCAGGCAGCCAACACCGCCAGACCGTCCGTCACGCCGACAAGTCTTCCCGGAGATAACACTTCCTAAACAGATAGGAAGTTCACGCCCCCGGCGCTCCGCCGCCCGCACTCCCGCCCGTCCCCCCGGCGTGACAGGCTGGATCGGTGAAGCTGAAGCTGGACCTGCACGAGATCTACAACCGGGGCGCCGACATCGACCGGGCGCTGCGCGCGATCATGGCCGAGGCGGTGGCCAAGAAGACCCCGCTGGTCGAGATCATCCCCGGCAAGGGCTCCGGCCAGCTCAAGAAGCACGTGCTGCGCTACCTCGACCAGAAGGAGGTGCGGGCGCTCTACCACCGAGTCGAGAAGGACTCCGACAACTTCGGCAGGATCTTCGTGCACTTCCGCTGGAAGTGAACGCGTTGTGATGGCTCAGGTACCGATTGCCCGGCATCTGCTGCGCGCCCGGGATCTGGTCGACGCGCACTACGCCGAGCCGCTCGACGTCGCCGCGCTGGCACGGGCGGCCGGACTGTCCCCGGCGTACTTCAGTCACGCCTTCCGCAAGGCCTTCGGCGAGTCCCCGCACGCCTACCTGCTGACCCGGCGGTTGGAACGGGCCGCGGCGCTGCTGCGCAACACCGACGACTCGGTGGCCGACATCTGCGTCGCGGTCGGGCTGACCAGCATCGGCTCGTTCACCACCAGCTTCAAGAGGATGTTCGGCACCAGCCCGGCGGCCTACCGGGCGGCCTTCCCGCCGGCGGCCACCTTCGCCCGGGTGCCGGCCTGCGTGGTGCGCGCCTACAGCCGGCCGCAACTGCGTACGTTTCGAGAAGACGACCGTGCTGAGCGGTGATTAGCGTTCGATCATCACAACCGATCACGGAGGCCATCATGTACCGCATCGCCAACGCCCAGCTGTGGGTGCACGACCAGGACCAGGCGCTCGCCTTCTACACCGGCAAGCTCGGCATGGAGGTCCGCGCCGACGTCACCATGCCGGAGATGGGCAACTTCCGCTGGCTGACCGTCGGCCCGGTCAACCAGCCTGACTTCGCGATCGTGCTGATGGCCATCCCCGGCCCGCCGGTGATGGATGCCCAGACCGCCGAGGAGGTTCGGCAGCTGATGGGCAAGGGCTTCGCCGGCACCGTCTTCCTCACCACCGACGACTGCCAGGGCGCCTATGCCGACCTGAGCGCGCGTGGCGTCGAGTTCGTCGAGCAGCCGGAGGAGCGCCCGTACGGCATCGACGCCGCCTTCCGGGACCCGTCCGGCAACAACTTCCGGCTCACCCAGGTGAAGCAATTCAGCACCACCTGAGCAAACCGGCCGGCTGGCCCGCCAGCATGCGGATCCCGCGAGCTGGCAGCCAGCTGGCCTGAAGGCTCGACTCACACCGCGCGATCGCGATCCCGGTCGCGGTCATAGTCTCGGTCACGATCCCGGTCGCGGTCGCGATCCCGGTCGTAGTCACGATCCCGATCCCGATCACGATCGCGGTCACGATCACGGTCACGATCACGATCGGAATCATGATCTCGATCATGGTCGTGATCGTCGTCGTGGTGATCGTGATCGTCCTCGTCCTCGCACCGTGGCTGGCAGCACCGGTCGTAGCGCACCAGGATCTCGTCCACCGTGTTGTCCCGGAGCCTGACGCAGTGCGCGTCCCGGGCGTCTCGCCGGCACTGGCAGACAGCCGCGGCCCCGGTGAGCGCCGATACCGCGACGCAACCCTTGGTCCAGCAGGTGAGCGCGCGGCACAGGCATTCGACATAGTCGTGGACGTCGTCGAAGCCGTTCCAGATCATCGCCACATGCCGGTGGGCGACCATCGCCGAGGCGTAGACCTTCTTCAGATCGGTGGTCGCCGGGTCGGCACTGAGCGCGGCGTTGATGGCGTCGATCTCTGCCTTGGCCGCGATCACCCGAGCGGCGAGCGCGGCGGGTTCGGCGATCAGCGTGGTGAAACAGGCATGCGCCTTGTCCGCATGCCGCTGGTACTCGGCGATCCGGTTCAGCAACTGCTGGTAGGCATGATCGTCCAGGCAGTCGACGTCGCCACAATCGACATCGAATTCGCAGTCCGAATCGGCGCAGCAACCGCCGGCGTGCGGGCAGTCGGCCAGCTCCTCGACGATCTGGCAGAACACCTCGTCGAGGCAGCGCACCACCCGGTCCTGCTCGATGAGGCACCGGATCCGCTCCAGCAGGTGCTTGATCTGGTGGCGCATGTCCTGCACCTTGAGCGCCGCGTCATGTCGCTGGTCGCGGTAGCTCTTGCGCGCGTTCTCGTAGTCGGTCTTGGCCTGTTCGAGCGCGTCTTGGTACGTCGCGTTGTACTTGGCCTGTTCGGCGATCCCCTTCGCGTCGCACTTGAGCGTGTCGATCAGCTTCGGATCACAACCCGACTCCGGCGGGGCGCACGGCGAGTGCTCCGGCTTGGGCGGTGGCTCGGGTGATGGATCGGGACAAGGCTCGTCGTCGTGCGACGCGGGCGGATCGGTTCTCATCAAAGCGTCCTTTCATCCGAGCTTCCGCTGAGCACGCAGGCGAGTCTTGACCGTCCCCTGTCACCGCGCCGTCGCCGGAAATCCCGGGTGTCCGGCGACGGCCGGGTGACGGCCGCGCCCCGATGATCTGGCCGTGGCCGGATACCAGGCACTCGCCGCCGCGGGCGTGAGCATCGTTGCGCTGCTCAACCGGCGCTTCCACGAGCTGCCCGCCGCGGCGAACGTCAACGCGTTCCTGGCCAGCAGCAAGGAATTGAAGACGATGAAGACCGACACCGGCCAGCTGATCCACCAGCCGGCCGTGTCGGTCTTCTGCTACAAGGTGACCGTCGATCGGGAGACCCGGCCGGGCTGGTCCGCCGTCGGCAGCGTGGACGGCATCCCGCGGCTGCCGCTGCGGATGCACCTGCTGATTGCCGCCTGGGCAGCCAACGTGGAGGACGAGCTGCGCTGGCTGGGCCTGGCGGCCCAGGTGCTCGAGAGCGAGCCCATCCTGACCGGCCCGCTGCTCGACCTCAGCGGCGACTGGGACGACGGTGACGCCATACAGGTGGTGTCCGACGACCTCGCGCTGGACTCGATGAGTGAGGCGTTCCAGGCGCTGAGCACCGATTACCGGCTGGTACTGCCTTATTTGGCAAGAGTTATCTGTATCAAGGGCCGGCCCGAACCGGTCCGTGAGCGGGTCGCCTCGGTGGCCGCGGCGCTCGATTTGGCACAGCGGTGACGACGGCCACCGTGCTGCACCGGCTGGCGCTCGGGGTCGAGTGCCTGGACGGGGTCACCGGCATCCTGGTGCCGACACCGCTGCGGGCCGGCTGGCAGGCCTTCCCACGGCTGCGGCCGCTACCACGCGATCCGGCCTGGCCGTGCCTGGATCTGGAACCGATGGGGACCGGCCGGTTCCGGTTGCGCTATCAGCTGCCGCTGCCGACCAAGCCGCTGGTGATCCGGATCGACGATCCGACCCGCCGTTACGTGCCGCGCCGCTTCGGGGTGCCGGTGCGCCTCGAGTCCACCGTCGACGCGCCCTACGTCCCGGTGCTGTCCCGGGTGCTCCGGCTCTGGCTGGCGCCGGGCTCGGCGCACCGCTTCGTCGGCGGCAGCACGGTGCTGCGTGGCCGGATCGTGCGAGCGGACGGTAGCGCGGTGCGCTGGGCCCGGGTCACCGCCATCGCTCCGACCGCCGCGGTGGCCGGCCGGGCGTTCACCGATGACCGGGGCGAGTTCGTGCTGCCGGTGCTCGACCCGGACCAGAACCCGCTGGAGAGCACCGTCGACCTGCTGCTGCATGTCGCCGCGGCCGAACCGGCGCCAGCGCCGGATCCGGCCGATCGCTGCGCCGACGTCCCGGTGGAGGCGATTCCACTGTCCTCGGTGCCGGCACTGCCTGCGGATCTGGACAACCCGGTGCTGCGCGGTGCCAGCCCGCCGCCCGGCTACGTCGACTCCACCCTGCCGGCGCCGCGGGTCAGCGCAGTGATCGGTTCCGAAGTCCAACTCCTCGACGATGTCGTCTTCTCCGCCTAGCCGTGACCAAGGAGGCCGCGCATGCCTGAGTACCTGACTCCTGGTGTCTACCTGGAGGAGACCAGCTTCCGCTCGCGTTCGATCGAGGGGGTGGCGACGAGCACGTTCGGCATGGCCGGACTGACCCAGTACGGGCCGGTCCCGTACCTGCTGTCCCGACCGAACGTGCCCGATGTGGTGATGGTGCCCCGGCCCATGCTGGTCACCAGCTTTACCGAGTACCAGCGCGCCTTCGGCGGCTTGGGCCCGGTGGGAACCCTGGACGACCAGGCCAACTACCTGGCCTACGCCGCGCGGGCATTCTTCGGCAACGGCGGGCGACGCCTGTACGTGATGCGGGTCTTCCCGTTCCCGGTCGACGCGAACGGCCAGCCGGATCTGACCAAGGACTTCGCCGCGCTGCCGGTGGGCGCCGTCGGTGCCTGGCGGGCCCGCTGGCCCGGCCGGGCCGGGAACACGATCGCGGTCAAGGTTGCCTACCACCGCAGTAAGAACGTGCTGTCCGGTGGTGGTTTGAAGGGGGTGCGCGCCGGCGCGGCCATCGAGACCTTCGCCGACCGGACGACCATCCCGACCGATGGCAAGCCGGTCGCGCCGGTGCCGGGCAACCTCCGGATCGTCGCCGTGAATGCCAACAACGTGCCCGGCTACCGCAACGCGGCCGGTGGCGTCGACCAGGTCGTCGACGACGGCGTGCAGGGCGCCTCGCATATCACACTGACGGTGAGCGTGCAGTTCGGCAGCCGCACCGACGTCTACCCCGGCCTGGAACTGGACCCGGCCAGCTCTCGCTCCGTTGCCAGCGTGCTGCAGGCCGCCGATCCGCCCGACAGCACATCGCTGATCTGGTTCGACCCGGTGGCCCCAGCTGCCGCGCCCGGCGATCTGCTCACCGCGCTGCTGGCACTCAACGCCTACACCTTCCTGACCGGTGGCAACGAGGGCGATCCGCTCGGCGCCGCGGCCATCGCCGGCGAGCCGGCGGATCCGGACGACATCACCCATGCCGCCACCGGCCTGGCCGCGCTGGCCGAGATCGACGACATCGCGATCGTCTCCTCCCCCGACGCGGTCCGGCTCTCGGCGGCCGAGCAGCTGACCGCGACCAACGACCTGATCGAGCATTGCCAGGCGCTGAAGGCCTATCGCATCGGCATCGTCGACCCGCCGAAGGACAGTTCGATCTCCGAGGTGCGAGCCTTCCGGTCCCAGTTCGATACCACGTACGCGGCCCTCTACTACCCGTGGATGGAGATCGTCGATCCGACCGCGAAGGTGGATCCGAGTGCCGCGCCGGCCACCCTGGCGCTGCCACCGTCCGGTTTCACCGCCGGGATCTACGCGCGCAGCGACATCAACCGCGGCGTGCACAAAGCGCCGGCCAACGAGGTGGTGCTCGGCATCACCCGCTTCCTGCAGAACGTCACCTACGACCGGCAGTCGGTGCTCAACCCGGAGGGCATCAACGCGCTGCGCTTCTTCGAGGGCCGCGCCAACCGGGTGTGGGGCGCCCGGACGATGAGCTCGGACCCGGAATGGAAGTACGTCAACGTCCGGCGGTTGTTCATCTACCTGGAGCACTCCATCGACAAGTCCACCCAGTGGGCGGTGTTCGAACCCAACAACGAACGGTTGTGGGCTTCGATCAAGCAGACCATCGAGGATTTCCTGCTGGTGGTGTGGCGCACCGGCGCCCTGATGGGCACCAAGCCGGAGGAGGCCTACTTCGTCCGGTGCGACCGTTCGACGATGACCCAGAACGATCTGGACAACGGCCGGCTGATCTGCGAGATCGGGGTTTCTCCCACCTATCCCGCCGAATTCGTCATCTTCCGTATCGGTCAGTGGACCGCTGACGCGCAGCAGAGCTGAGGGACATCATGGCGACCCGCAACAACCCGTACGGAGCGTTCAACTTCATGGTCAAGCTGGGCGACGTCGGCGGCGAGGAGCAGATCTCGGGCGGCTTCTCCGACGTCAGCGGACTCGGCAACGAGATCAAGTTCTCCGAGTACCGCAACGGCAACGACGCGGAGAACCACGTGCGCAAGATTCCGAACATCAACAGCACCGACGACGTCACGCTCAAGCGCGGCGTCATCGGCGACCTGCGGCTGTTCGCCTGGCTCAAGTCGACTCGTGAGGGCGACCTCGACCCGCGCACCATCACCATCACCATGCTCGACGAGCGCCGGACCGTCGTCTGCAGCTGGGTATTGCGCAGCGCCCAGCCGAAGAAGTGGGTCGGCCCGACGCTGGCCGCCAAGGGTGGTGGCGAGGTGGCGATGGAAGAGCTGCACCTGGTCGCTGAACGCATCGACTTCGTCTCGACGTGACGACCGGTCTGCGGCTGGGAGCGCCCGGGGTCTACCCGGCGCCGCGCCGGCCGGAGGCTGCGTTGTCGGCGGTGCGACTGGACATCGCCGGCTTCGTGGGCGTGGCGTTGCGCGGGCCCGTCGACAGCCCGGTGCCGGTGGCCAGCTGGACCGACTTCGAGCGGCGCTTCGGTGGCTTCGAGCGGCCGGCCGGCGCCCCGGATCGGCTGCTGCCCTACGCCGTGCAGGCGTTCTTCGGTCAGGGCGGCGAACGGGCCTACATCGTGCGGGTGGCGCCGCCGCCCGGCGCCGTCGGCGTGACCGCCGACGCCGCGACCGCGCGGTTCCGGATCGGCCCGGTGATCGCCCAGGCGGCCGACGAGGGCGCCTGGGCCAACTTGCTGGTGGCGAGCCTGTCCTTCAGCGTCGAGCAGACCATCCGGATCGGCGACGGCGGCCCGATCCAGCTCGACATTCCCGACGGCGTCAACCTCACCGCGCCGTCCCTGCTGCGGATCCGGCGGCCGGATCTGCCGGCCGGCGGTGTCTTCCGCTGGCTGACCAGCGTGCAGTTCCGCGCCGGCCCGGCGCGGCGTTATGCCGTGCTTGACAGCCCATTGCCCGTATTGGAGAGCCAGGCCACCGCCAGGGCGCTGGAACTGGACGTCATCACCGGCACCATGACCATCTCCGATACCAGTTCGGCCGTGCCACGCGGTGAGATCTTCAGCGGGCTCGGCCTGCACCCGGCACATCCCCGCTTCCTCGGCACCGTGCTCCTGTCGGACTCCATCCTGCTGGCGCCGGCCGGTTCTTGGGAGCCGGTGATGCCCGAGTCCGCGCTGCTCAGCCCGCTGCCGGCCGAGCGGATCCAGGACGGCCGCGATCGATTCGCCGGCATCGGCTACGGCAGCTTCTTCGACGACGGCGCGGCCGAGGATGATCCGCTGGATGAGTTCGCCGTGCATCGCGGCGTGGACGCCATCGGACGACAGCCGGATCTCGGCCTGCTGTCGGTGCCCGACCTCTGCTGGTTCGCGACCGATCCGGCGCCCGCCGCGCCGCCACCGGCAGTGGTCCGGCAGGACTGCCGATGCCGGTGGTGCGAGACCGAGCAGGTCGAACCGGACTACCAGGCGCCGGCGCCGGTGCCGCGCGGACTCGACGCACGCGACCCCGCCGACCTCGCCGAGATCCTGCGCCGGCAACTACGGCTGGTCGCGGTCGCGGTCCTACGCCGGCGCTTCGTCGCGCTCCTCGACGTCCCGGACGGCCTCTCGATACGGGAGGTGACCAACTGGCGGACCCGTTTCGACAGTTCCTACGCGGCCGCGTACCACCCCTGGCTCGGGGTGCCCAGGGCCGGTGACCGCGAGCGGGTCGCGGTGCCGGTGCCACCATCGGCCTTCGCCGCCGGCATCATCGCGTCGCGGGAACGCCGGCTCGGGTTGCCCTGGGGGCCGGCGAACGAGCTGGCCCTCGGCGCGGTGCTGGCCACCAGCGTGGTCACCGACGCCGAGCACGACCAGCTGCACCCGCTCGGGATCAACGTCTACCGCGCCGAGCGGGACGGCTTCCGGCTGACCGCCGCGCGCACGCTCTCGACCGACGCGGCGTACCGGCAGTTGAGTGTCCGACGGCTGATGACGATGATCGCGCTGAGCATCGAGCAGCAGATGCAATGGCTGGTCTTCGAACCGAACACCGACGCCTTGCGGACGCGGCTGCGCAACAACCTGATCCTCTTCCTGCGGCGGCTCTACCGGCGCAACGCCTTTGCCGGCGCCACCGAGGCCGAGTCGTTCTTCGTCTCCTGCGATGCCGCGCTGAACCCGCCGCGGTCCCAAGCGCTCGGTCGGCTAGTCGCCGAGGTGGGGGTGGCCCCGGCAGCGCCGCTGGAGTATCTGGTGCTGCGGATCAGCCAGGACATCGACGGCGCGGTAACGGTGGTGAGCGCGAATGACTGAGCCGGAACTGGTGCAGAGCTTCCGGTTCTCGGTCACCCTGACCAAGAGCAACGGATTCGGGGCTGGGGTCGACCAACTCGGCGACGGCAAGTTCGCCGAATGCAGCGGCTTGGAGCTGGCGGCCGACGTGCGCGAGTACCTCGAGGGCGGCCGCAACGACGGCGTCGTGCGGCGGGTCGGCCGGGTCAAGCTCGCGCCGATCGTGCTCAAGCGCGGCATGTTCATGCAGAGCGAGGGCGGCACCGCCGACACCGCGCTATGGGACTGGCTCACCAGCATGGTCAGCGGCACGCTGCCGATCGCCCGCT
Organism: Jatrophihabitantaceae bacterium; assembly: GCA_045807085.1. GTDB lineage: Bacteria > Actinomycetota > Actinomycetes > Mycobacteriales > Jatrophihabitantaceae > Jatrophihabitans_A. Next base: position 146,870 of record JBJMIB010000034.1, on the reverse strand, counting down.
ACGACGGCGAGGTGCAGGTGCACGATCCGGCGAACACCAGGGCCGTCGCGGTGTGGACGTTCGAACGAGGTCTGCCCACCAAGGTCGCCGGCCCGGCGCTGAACGCCAAGACCGGCGAGATCGCGATCGAGGAGCTGCACATCCTGCACGAGGGGCTACGGCTGGTGGCCGCGACATGATGAGCGCTAGCGCGAAGCGCGCGGTAAGCGCATGAGCACCGCGCTGTCGAAGGCGATCCTGCTGCGGCTGATCGAGAAGAAGGGCAGCGGCAAGGACGCCCAGTCGACCTACACGCCGGATCCGAAGGGCGCCTTCGCGGTCCAGTTCAACCCGACCTCACTGCGCCTGACCCGGCAGAACAACATCGACCGCGGCGGTGCCACGACCAACACCCAGCGCCGGCAGACCCCATCGGCACAGTCGGCCACCCTCAGCTTCGACCTCGAGTTCGACTCGGCCGAGGGCGACGACGACGGCCAGCCGCAGGACGTGCGGGACCGCACGCTGATCATTCGGCAGTTCGCCGAGCCGAACAAGGAGGCACCCAAGGATCCGCCGCCGCCGATCCGGTTCATCTGGGGCACGTTCGCCTTCACCGGTATCGTCACCCAGCTGAGCGAGGATCTCGATTACTTCAGCCCGGAGGGACGCCCGCTGCGGGCCAAGGTGTCGGTGACCATCACCGAGCAGAACCCGGACTGGGAGGCGAAGAAGGTCGGCGCCGGCGCGCTGGACGCCACCAACGCCGCGCCGCCGGGAGGCGGCGGGGCGAACACCGGCCCCGGCTCGCCGCCCACCTCGAATCCGGTCTCGGCCGCGTTGGCCCAGGCCGGGGAGAGCCTGCAGCAGCTGCTGACCCGGCTCAACGCGGACCCGGCCACCTGGCGTGCCGCGATGGGCGGCCTGGACAGCCCGCTCGGGCTGTCCGCCGGGGTGCAGGTGCAGCTCGGGGCCCAGGTGTCGGCCGGTGTCGGGCTGGGGGTCTCGGCCGGCTTCACCGCCGGCGCGAGCGCCGGCGCGACCGCCTCACTGGGCGCTGCCCTGGGAGTGAGCGGCGGCATTTCAGCCGGCGGCGGCATCTCAGCCGGCGGCGGGCTTTCGGTGGGCGGCGGTATCTCAGCCGGCGGCGGGCTATCGGTGGGCGGCGGGCTATCGGTGGGTGGCGGATTCTCGGCCGGCTCCGGCGCATCGTCCCAGCAGGCGGCCGGTTTCCTGCTTGCCGAGCAGGGCGGGGTTACCGTCGCGGCGACCACGGTGGCGATCTCGGCGGCGGCGGCGGCCACGGCGACGGCCCGTGCCTCCTTCGACGTTCCCGCTGCCTCGACAACGGTGTCGCTTCGCCTCGACCCCCGTACCCAGAGCTACGGTCGCGGCATCCCGCTGCGTGCCCGGGTGGAGCTGCCACCCGGCTGAGTAACGAGCCGGTGACGCCCCACTGCTGAGATGGACGCGACGGTGGTGGGAGGTGGACGCTCGTGACCGTGCATGTCGACGAAGTGCATGCCGAGGTGATCCCGAGCGGCCCGTCCGGATCACCGACGCCGCCGGCCGGCCCCGAGCAGCTGGGCGCGGCTCAGGAGAAATGGTTGGAATCACGAGGTTTCCTCGACGCGCTCGCGCGCCGGGTAGCCGCGGCTGGCTTCGATGACTGATCCGCTGCACGGCATCGTCTCGCCGGTCTTCACCGTGGACAGCCAGCTCAGCCGCGACCTCGGCCGGGACTGCGTCCGGCTGGAGATCGAAGAGGGCATCGAAGGGCTGCGGACGCTGCAGGCGCATTTCCTCGCCGTGGGGGCCGGTGCCACCGGGCCGCGGGGGCAGCTGCTCTACCTGGACGGCTCGGTGCTCGATTTCGGCAAGCCGGTGCAGGTGAGCCTCGGGCCGGACGGCGGCCAACGCACCGTGTTCGACGGGGTGATCTCGGCGATCGAGGCGGTCTACGGCGACAGCGAACCGCCGCGGGTCATGGTGCTCGCGGAGGACGCCCTGATGCGGCTGCGGATGACGCGCCGGATGCGCACCTACACCAACGTCACCGATGCCGACATCGCTCAGCAGCTTGCCGGCGAGCACGGCCTGCAGACCGACATCACGGCGGACGGGCCGCGCTACGACGTCGTGCAACAGCTGAACCAGAGCGATCTGGCGTTCCTCCGTGAGCGGGCCCGGCTGATCCAGGCGGAGCTGTGGTGCACCAGTCGCACGCTGCACTTCTCGACCCGGCCGAACCGCACCGGCACCGCGCTGACCCTGGTGCGGGGCAACCAGTTGCTGCGGGCCCGACTGCGGGCCGACCTGGCGCACCAGCGCAGCAGCGTGCTGGTCGGCGGCTACGACGCGCGAGCCAAGGACGTGATCAGCGAACAGGCCGATGCCAGCGCGGTATCGGCGGAGGCAAGCACCGGCCGCACCGGCGCCCGGATCGTCGAGCAGGCGCTCGGCGCCAGCGCCAGCATCCGGGTGCGGGACGTGGCGTTGACGACGGCCGAGGCAAGCGCCTGGGCGAAGGCGGAGATGCTGCGCCGGGGCAGGCGATTCGTCACCGTCGCCGGCCTCACCCGGGGATCGCCGGAGATGGTCGTCGGCAGCCTGCTGCGGCTTGAGGAGGTCGGACCGCCTTTCGAAGGCGACGGATACTACGTCACCCGGGTACGGCACACCTACGACAACGTGACCGGGTTGCGGACCAACTTCGACGCCGAACGGGCGACCATCAACGAGGTGGCCTGATGGCACTTCCCACGCCGACCGACGGTGCCGGCCCACGCTATTTCGGCGTCTATCCGGCGATCGTCACCAACATCGTCGATCAGGACGCGATCGGCCGGGTGCAGGTTCGGTTCCCCTGGCTCGGTACCGACGGCGACCGGGACGTGCGAGCCTGGGCAACGCTCTGCTCCCCCTACGCCGATGACGAGCAGGGACTGGAAATCCTGCCGGAGGTGGACAGTCAGGTCGTCGTCGCGTTCGAGGCCGGCGACCTGCGCCGCCCGTACGTGCTGGGTGCCGCCTGGAACGGCAAGACGACCCTGCCGCACTCGGCGGAGTCGGCGAACAACATCCGGATACTGCGCTCGCGCAGCGACAGCCGGCTCGAGTTCGACGACACGGCAGGCAGCCCGAAGGTCAGCATCACCATGGCGTCCGGGCATCGGATCGTGCTGGAGGACGCGCCGCCGCAGATCACCATCCAGCACTCCAACGGCTGCGTGCTGCGGATGACCGCGGCCGGTTCGATCGAGGTGAACGCCAACGTCTCGCTGGACGTGACCGCGCCGAGCGTCAACGTGACCGCCCCGGTATCGACGTTCAGCGGCATCGTGCACTGCCAGACGCTGATCACCGATTCCTTCGTGGTCTCGCCGGCCTACACCCCCGGCGTCGGGAACGTCTGGTGACCGGCTTCGCGATCCGGGCGCCGTGGTACGTCCGCGAACGCCACTCCTTCGGCCTGCGTGACCCGCGTGCGCTGCGACCGGAGATCCAGATGTATGACAGCCCGCGATTCGTCCAGCGGCTGCTCGCGGATCCGCGGGACTCGGTGAAGCCGGGCGACGACGACGTGTGGAGCTACCCGGTGCCATCGACACCGGCGACCTCGGCGAAGGGCCGCGAGCGGTTCGCCACCAGCAAGTTGATCCATACCAGGCTGCGCAAGCTCTACCAGCCCAGCCATGACCGGTTCTACGCGCTGACGGTCGAGGTGTTCTGTGACGAGCCCGGACTGCCCCGGGCCGGGTCGCACACCGATCTGCAAGTAGGCATGGTGATGCGGCGGATGAACACCACGCTGAAGGGACAGAAGGGCCCGACCCGAAGGCTGGCGCGCAACCTGATCATCGACATGGCCAAGCACCAGCACGGTCTGCACCTGGCCGGCCCGGGTGACCTGGACGTCCGGGACTTCTGGTGGGCCGAGACGGCCCGGCGGGCGTTCGAGGCGAACAACGCCGCGCTGCTGGACCTGGTCGAGGCGAACACCGACGACGAATCCTGGCTGGTGACTCCCGCCGGCACCGGCCGCTGGGCAAGGCTCGACGCCGCGCTGGAACACGAACGGGAGCAGGAGATCCCGATGTGGCGGCTGCCACCGCGGGCCGATGACTGCGCCGCCGCCAAGACCCGCTCGCTCTGGTTCGGGATGATCCCCACCTTCTCGGCCGACCATCAGCCGGGGCCGCACGGCGAGCCGGAGCCGAAGCTGGACGATCACGCCCTCTACGAGCTGGTCTGCTTCGTGCGGCAACCGCCGCCGCGTGGCCACGAGCACTGCCCGCCGAAGGTCTGGTGGAGCATGCCCAGCGAGCCGTTCCGGCTGGCCGCCGCCTTCGACCCGGACGGCACCAAGAACCACACCGTGTCGATCACGCTGCCGGACCTGCGCCGGCTCGCCGCGCGCTCCGGCGCAAAGCCGGCCGGCGGCGTGCGGATCACCACGCCACCGAACTCCCAGTTACCGCCCATCCCGTTCGCCGGCATCCCCGGCGGCTCTGGGAAGGTGGGCGCCGGTGGCGGCACCTGCAGCTTCGCCCTGGAACTGTTCTTCATCGTCGCGTTCTTCCTGTTCCTGCTCTTCCTGCCGATCATCGTGTTCAGCTTCCAGCTCTGGTGGATGCTGGCGCTGCGGTTCTGCTTCCCGCCGTCCATCTCCTTCCAGTTGCTGATCGACTTCTACGCCGCCGGCCACGTCACGGCGCAACTCGGCCTGCCAGCGTTCCAGGCCGAGCACGACGCTCTCGACGACGCGGTCGGGCTGCCCGGAGCCGGCGCCGACCTGGCGCTGGGCACGCCCGAGCTCGCTGCCGATCCGGACCCGGCGCGTACCCCCGCGCTGCGGGATCTGGTCACGGCGATGGATCCGACCCGCGCCGAGACGAAGAGCGATCCACCGGAGCTGGAAGACAAGCCGGACGATCCGCTCTGCCCGGCGCCGGCGGCGCGCGTGCACTGAGTGCGGATGGTCATCCGGCGAAGCGGCGCGCGGTGGCCGTGGCCACGCACACTCCGGTGGCCAACGGCCGGCCGTCCGGCGTGGTGCGGCGTTCCTGGCGATAGCTGACGGTGATGACGTAGTCCCCCGGCGCGTCCAGATCCAGGTACTGGTCGAGATCCCAGCTCTGGTCGACCCATTCGCCATCGGCCAGCTCCCGGAAGAACTCGACCCCGGCGACGCCGGCCCGGATGCGGAACTGCACGGCATTGGTCCAGCCGGGCGGCCCGGTCACCTCGATGGAGACCTCGCCGCTCTGGCCCGGGTGATTGAGCAGCAGCCGGGTGTTGACCAGCTGGGGCTTGCCGGATTCGTTGGCGAGCCGGCCGAGCAGGGTGGACGGCGTGCCGACGCGCGCCTCGGCCGGCACGATCTCGACCTCCAGTCGCAGCGGCAGGCTCGCCGCGCCGGCGGTCATGAGTCGCTCCGGCGCAGCTCGGCGAGCATGGCTTCGGTGTTGGCCGCGGTTCGCTCGATGCGGGCCAGGTCGTCCAGGTCGTCGGCATCCAGCGGCACGCCGTTCCACTGCTCCAGCGCCCAGCGGGCCAGCCCGGGCATTTCGCGGGCCGCGGCCACCTCGGCGAGCCCGCGCCAACCCCGCTCCGGCTCTGGCTGATGTTCCAGCACGTCGCGATCGAGCAGGTCCAGCGGCAGATCGTCCGGGGTGGACGGTGGCGGCTGCCGGACGCGGTCGCGCCACTGGTCGATCAGCATCGCCCCGACCCGGCTCAACTGCTCGCGATGCTCCTCGGCGATCGCCATCATCGCTGCCGCCTCGGTCCGCTGCTCGCACGCCCAGAGCGCGCACGCATACTGGAAGGCGACCACCGGATCGGCCGGATCCTCCTGCTGCGCCTGCCGATACAGCCGCAGCGCGCGGGCGGTCCGGCCCTCCCGCAGCCACAGCGCGTTGGCCCGGATGAAGCTGCCGCCGGTCACCTCCGGCACGCCGCGGGGTTCGAGCAGTACGGACGTACCGCGCTGTCGATGACGGGTTGTACCTGCGACTGGATGCTCAGGTTGAGCAGCAGCCGGATGTCCGCCGCATCGGTCTCGAAGAGCCTGGCCAGACCTGCGTCCTGGGCCAGGTGACCGCGGCTGTTGCGGGCGGTGAAGGCGCCGGCGTGGGTCATCAGGTCGGTGGCGATCTGGGTTGGGCTGCGGCCGGTGCCACCGGCCGGCAGCTCCCGGCGGACCACGTCGGCCGCCGCGGCAATCTGCGCCCGGGCCTGCGTGACGGTGATGATCCGGGTGTCCGGCTGGTCCACCCGCATGTCGCGCGGCGACAGCACGATGTCGATGCCGTCCACCACCGAGGCGTACTGCTCGACATGTGCCGCCGACGAGCGGAATACCGGCTCCAGCGCGGTCATATGGGCAGTATCCCCGATCGTGGAGAAGTAGTTGTAGGCCCGCTTGGCGGCCTTGAGCCAATTGCTTCCGTCGGCTTGCTGGACCGCCGCGCAGCACATCGCCCAGGCGAACCGGCCGAGGGCCGAGGCCGGGATCTCGGTTGGCTCCTCGAGGAATGCCAGGTTGAGGTCGGGCGAGCCGGTGTTCGACAGCAGCACCCGACCGTCCGGCCGGTTGGCGGTGACGAAGATGACCTTGGTGAGGCCGATGAACCGGCCGTCGGCGAGGAAGCCGCGCCAGAAGCTGTTGAGGTTTCGGAATCCGCGCCGGGCGATAGCGCTACTGAGCATGCCCTGCGCGCGGCCGGTCAGCACGTCGCCGAGGCTGACCGGCGGCGTGGCAGGCCGGCCACCGAAGGCCAGTATGTGGCGGAACTCGACGTCACTGCGGCCCGGGATCCGGGTGCCGTGCACCCGCCGGATATTGGCGATGATCATGCCGGCGGCCAGCCGGCCGACATCGGGCAGCGTGTTCGCCACCACGTGGATGGTCTCGTCGAAGTCGACATCGGGTGGGAACGGGTGGACGCGCCCTTGGATCGCGGTGCCGGCGACCGCCATCTCACCGCCCGCACCGAGCGCGCCGCCAAGGGTGTAGGCCGAGGTGGAGGCCGGCGCCAGGTGCCAGGCGACCTGAATACCACCGTGCAGGTAGCGCACCCGCCCGTCGGCATCCACGGTCGGCACCCGATAGATGCCCGGGTCACCGCCTTGCACCACCTGGATAACCGGATTCTCGACCAGCGCGACGGTGACCATGGCGGCCGCCCGGCGTCGCCGGATCTCCTCGATCCGCCGGTCTACGCCGGTCGGGTCGCGCGGCCGGTCCCGGAGCAGGTCGGCGATCTGCTGGCTGGTCTCGGCGAGGATCCTGCGCGCCTCGTCGATCGACAGCGGCCGGCGGCCGGCGGCCACGTCGCGCACGCGGGCCTGCGCCGCGTCGTAGCGGGCCCGGTACTGCGCCTGCATGGCAGCCGGCATCGCCAGGTAGTGACTGCGCAACCGGTCGCCGAGGATGGTCAGCTGCGCTGGATTGTTGACGATTCCGCTGCCCACGGAGTGCTCGATCTCCCAGAGGTAGGCATCGACCTCGTCACGGTCCGCGACGGCCGCCGTGGTGTTGCCGGTGGCGTCGAGTTCGCCGGGCCCGTAACCGGCGCTGACCTGCAACGCGTGGGTGTACTCGTGCAGGATCGTGCTCCACAGCCAACCCACGTCGAGGAAGGCCGGCCGGTAGATCTCGATCCTGGCCGTCGCCAGCGCGCGCCGACGGGCCGGGTCGACCGGATCCGTGCCGAGCCGGAAGCTGGTCAGCCCCTCGCCCCGGTCGGTGCGGTCGACGTAGGCCCAGGTGGCCAGCCGGTCGATGATCATGCCGGTAGTGCGCAACCTCGCCAGGATCTCCAGCAGCGCCCGGGCATTGTCGCCCCGGCGGATCGCCAGGTCGGCCAGGAACCAGGTGGCCTCGTCCAGCGACGGGACCGCGACCGAGGGCGCACCGTCGAGGATCCGGCGGGCGGTCGGCCACAAGGTGGTGCCGATCTTGGACTGCAGCAGGTCCACCGCCCACGGGTCGCCCGACAGGTACTGCCGTTCCTCGATCGGCGCCCGGGCCAGCATCGCGACGATCTCCTCCGGGTCGACCAGGTCGAGGTACTGCTGCACCCGGGCGATGGCCTGACCACCCGCCGTGCACGGACCCGGGAACGGTCCCGCGACCACCGAGATCGACTCGTCGTAATACCGCAGCCGGCTGTCGAACGGCGGCCGGCCGAGCGCCCAGCCGATGCAGCTGATCGGGTCGAAGTCGCAGACGCAGCCCATGTCGCACCAGCGGTGACAGTCGTCCCAGATGTCGGGGTAGCCGTGCTCGGCGCACCAGTCGTAGCAGTGGTCGTGGTTGCGGCAGCCCTCGTGGGTGCCGCAGTTCTGCACGCCGCGATAGATGCAGATCTGGTGTGACAACCCGTCCGGCATCGGCGTGCAGCGAATCATGTCCGGTTCCCGGACGCAGTTGCTCGCGCAGTCCACGCCGCAGGTGCCGCGGCATAGCGCCCCGCTCGCGATCCGCGGGTTCTCCAGGTTCGGCGCATCCGGGTGGGTGTTGCACGGGGTCGGTGGCCGGGGCGGCGGGTGGCCGGTCCAGACCACGCCGCGCTGGCGCGGCAACAGGTTGTAGTAGCGCAGCACGGCACAGATCGTGTCGAGCGCCGCGCAGGTCGTGGCCGGCACCGAGCGGTCGATGCCGCGCACCGCGTCGGCGAACGGGATCGGCGTGCTGGTCACCGTGCCCACCGACAGGCCGGCTCCCGAGCCGGCACCGATCGCGACGCTCCACTGCCGGGCCGCCTCGGCCTGCCAGTGCCACAGCGGCCAGACCAGCGTGCAGAGGTCGGTGCCGAGCACGTTGAGGCTGCCGTACAGCCCGAGGTCCAGATCGATCGCACCGCCGAGCGCGAGGGTCGGCAGCAGGCCGGCGCTCAGGCGTCCGCCGGCGTAGCTCAGATGCATCGCCGTGGTCAACGTGCCGCCGCCGGTGAGCCGCGCGGCCAGTTGCGCGCCACCCCGGATCTCGGCGAGCTGGAAGGTAAGCGGGATCGGGACGCCGCCCACCGGGACCAGCACGATCGCGCGCAAGGTGCCGGCCAACGCGCCGCGGGCGATATTCAGCTCCGACAACGCCGCGCCCACCGAGACGGTTCCGCTGACCGAGTACCGGCCGCTGAGCGGGTCCAGCACGATTCGGGCACCGGTGAGCCGGCAGCCGTTGAGCACGGCGGTCAGCGACGGCCGCAGGTCGAAGTGCAGCCCGAGGGTGCCGGTCAAGGTGACCGCGCCGGCGGTGATCCCGCCTACCAGCAACGGGACATCGGTGCTCAGGCCGGGCAGCGGCAGGGTCATCGACATCGCCGGGCACAACGGCAGGTCAGGAATTGTGATCACCACACCGGACTGGGTGATGTCCACGCTGCCGCCGTACTGCGCCACCAGCGCGGTGAACGAGGAGAGCAGGTCGCCGCCGAGCGGCAGCATGCCCGAGCTGACGACTTGGTGACCGGCGCCGGCCAGCGGCGTTGCCGGCGGCCCGTCCGGGGAGCCTGGAGTGCCTACCGCGGCCGCCGGCACCACCGGCGATCTGGTCGGTGCCGGGGTTGCCGGCTCGACCGGCTCCTGAGTGGCGGTGGCGGTCGAACCGCCGTCGCCGGGAACACGGCGGGCTACCGGCAGCGTGGCGACAGACCCACGCGCGGTCCGGGCCAGCGCGTGGGCGCCCTGCAGCTGGCCGCCGACCACGCCATCGGCCACCTGATCCGCCTCCCGCTCGTCCGGGTCGGCGGGATGGCTGACGGTCAACGCCTCGCGTGGCGTGCCGGGCTGCGCGGCCGGTTGCAGCGTGTGCGTCAGCTCATGGGCGAGCAGCCGGCGGCCGGCGGTGGAATGCGGCTCGTACTGTCCGGCCGCGAAGTAGATGTCCTGATCGACGGTGAAGGCGCGGGCATCGAGTCCGCCGGCCAGCTCTGCCGCCTCGCCGTCGACGTGCACCCGCACCCGGTCCAGCGCGGCACCGAAGCGGGGTTCGAAGTACCGGCGGGCCGCGTCGTCCAGGCCGCTGCCACGCCCGCGCGAGGCGGCGATCCGGTCGGCCGTGGCCTGCCGGCCGGCGGGCGCCTGGCCAGCACAGTCGGCGCAGGTCCGGCGGGCGCAGCCGCAGTCCTGGCCTTTCCCGGCCTGCCCGCCACACCCGGCATTCCCGCAGCGTGACACCACCACGCCACCGGGTTCGCGCATCGTCGAGGAGTGCTCCGCGCCTGGCTTGACCTGCTCGGTCGCCGCGGCATTGCAACCGGCGCACATTCGCTTGACGTCCTGGCCGGCACTGCCGGCCGAGCCGGAACAGCCGCCCGAGCAACCGCCGGAACAACCGCCGCCGGACGAGCAGCGGCGGATGCCGGCCAGCTCCTCGGACATCGGGCTCGGGCCGGCGGCCGACGTGCGCAGCCGCGCCGGCTGCTCGTGCGCGGCCGGCTCGTCCTGGTGCGTGGCGCACCGTCGTGCGACCAGTCCCGCTCGCTGCCGAAGGACGGTCACGGACACGGCGTGGCGCGCTCCTTCCCACCGGCTCCTTCCCGCGATGCTCCGGCGAACCCGTCACGATGCCGTCACCCCCGCCAGGCCCGCCAGTGGGCGACGGCTCGGTGACGCCAGCGGCAGACGATCCAGGCTGTGAACGACCAGGCTGTCAACGATGTGGTGCAGCAGTGGCTCGGTGCGGGCTTTCGAGCGCCGTTCGGGCCCGTCCCCGTGTCGCCGGCACCGGATGGATCCGGTGAGTTCGGGCCGCACCGAAGACGGTTCGCCCCGATCGAAGGCATCGAGCTGGTACGGCAGTCCATCGCCACCATCCTGGACACCGAGCCGGGTGAGCGGATCATGCTGCCGACCTTCGGCTGCGGGTTACGCCGATACCTGATGGAGCCCAACACGCTCACCACCCGGACGGCGATGCGGCAGGACATCACCTCGGCCCTAGAGCAGTGGGAGCCGCGAATCCGCCTCACCAACGTTGCGGTGACGCCGGATGAGGATCCTTCGCTCGTGTGGATCGAGATTGCTTACCTGCGCCGGGCCGATCTGCGTCCGGACAACCTGGTCTACCCGTTCTACTTGAGATAGCGGCGTCATGGCGCTGATCAGTCCGATCCTGGATAACCGGTCCTTCGCGCAACTGCGCGACGAGCTGGTCCGACGCATCCCCAGCTACGCGCCCGAGTGGACCGACCACAACGAGAGCGATCCCGGCATCGCCCTGCTCGAACTGTTCGCCTATCTCGGCGAGTCGTTGATCTACCGGTTCAACCAGATTCCGGACACCACCCGCATCGAGTTCCTGCGGCTGCTCGGCGTCCGACCTCGGCCGGCGCTGCCGGCGCGGGTGCTGCTGGCCGCCGCCACCGACGATCCCCGGGGGGTGCAGGTGCCGCGGGCCGCCGAGGCCCGGGCCGGCTCCATCCCGTTCCAGACCGAGGACGAGGTGTTCGTCTGGCCGCTCGAGGTCCTCGGCGCCGGCAAGACCCCGGTGAGCAAGGATCCGAACGCGCTCAGCGACAGCGACGCCGACGCGCTCGCCCGGGCCGAGGTGATCGACCCGGCCGACGGGCAGTTCTACACCACCGTCGTGCTCGGCGCCGACCCGCTGGCCACCGATGCGCCGACCATCGAGGTCAGCGCGCAGGCCGACGGTGCGCTGTGGATCGCGCTGCTCGGCAAGGCCCGGACCGAGCTGACCGAGCTCGCCGGCCGGGTGCTGTTCCTCGGCGTCGCCTTCGACGAGACCATCGACGAGCCGGTCACGCTGCAGCCGGCAGCGCAGTATCGCTCGACGGGACTGGACACCGACCCGCCGCCGATGCTCTGGCGGATGTGGTACGGCCCGGACGCCGACCAGCCGCTGCGCGAACTCGCGGTGCTGCGCGACACCACCAAGGGAATGGCCACCACCGGCGTGGTCGAGCTGGCGATGCCCGAGCCGATGCCTGCCGTGGCCGGGACGGTGAGCAGCGGCGACGCGGGCAGTCCGCCGCCGCTGAGCGATGAGAAGCTCGCCGCGCGGGTGGTCGGGTGGCTGCAGGTGTCCCGGCCGGCGACGGCCGACATCGGCAACGCCATCGGCCGGGTCCGCTGGATCGGCGTCAACGCGGTCACCGCCGTCCAGTCGCGGGCGGCGGCGGCCGAGCTGCTCGGCACCGGGACCGGCGACAGCGGCCAGACCTACGCCCTCAACCACAGCCCGGTGCTGGCCGGCAGCACGATCGTGGAGGTCGAGGAGCCGACCGGCTGGGTCCGGTGGCAAGAGGTCGACGACTTCATCGCCACCACCGCGACGGATCGGCACTTCACCGTCGACTACGACGCCGGGACGGTCAGCTTCGGCCGGGGCCAGGTACCGCAGTTGGGTGAGCGGATTCGAGCGCTCGGCTACCGCTACGGCGGCGGCACGGCCGGCAACGTGCCGGCCAAGGCGGTCAACGCGCTGGCGGCCAGCGGCAGCATCACCGTCAGCAATCCGCTGCCGGCCGCCGGCGGCGCCGACCGGGTGCCGCTGACCGAGGCGCTGGACGCCATCCCGGCCGAGGTGCACCGGCACGATCGGGCCGTCATCGCCGAGGACTTCGCCGCCCTGGCGGGCTCGGTCTCCGGCGTCGCGCGGGCCGAGCCGCTGCCGCTGTTCCACCCGGACAGCCCCGCCGAACAGGCCGCCGGGGTGGTCAGCGTGATGATCTTCCCGGACTCCGACCTGCGTAACCCCACCGCGCCGGTGCCCGATCTGCGGCTGCTCCGTCAGGCCTCGGCGTACCTGGACGAGCGCCGGCTGGTCACCACCGAGCTGTATGTGGTGCCGCCGGTCTACGTACCGATCAGCGTCTCGGTCGGCGTGGTGGTGCGCACCGGCTACCAGGTGGATGCCGTGCGCAGGTGGGTCGAGCTGATCATCAAGCAGTACCTCGCCCCGGTGCCGCCCGCCGGCCCGGACGGCAAGGGCTGGCCGCTCGGCCGCACGGTTCGCCGGGCCGAGCTGGAGGCGGTCGCGGTCCAGGTCGACGGGGTGGACTACCTCGAGGGCCTGATCCTGGCCGCCGTGGTAAACGGCACCGCCAGCGAGCAGGAGCTGATCGAGCTGGAGCGTTGGCAGGTGCCGGCGGTGGTGGACGTCAGCGTGGTCGCCGGGCCGCCGCTGCCGCCGGGCACCGCCTACCAGCCGGCCCCGCCGCCGAAGGTGCTCGTCCCGCTGCCGCCCGAGGTGTGTTGATGAGCACCGACCGCGCCGAGCGGATGCTCAGCCACCCGGACCAGTGGGCCCGTTGCTCGCACGACGGCACGGCGCTGCTGGCCGGCGGCGGGGTGGAGCTGGACTGGAGCGACGAGCCGGCGACCGGTCCGGCCGGCCGCGCTTCCCGCCGTGCGGCGCCGTGCGGCGGATCCGAAACCATGCCGTGCGGTGGATCCGAAACCGTGCCGAGCGGCGGATCCGAAACCGTCCCGTGCGGTGGATCCGAAACCGTGCCGAGCGGCCTCGCCTTCGACCGCTGGTGCCGGGCCTACCGCTCGCGTGCCGGCGTGGTGGAGGTCTACCCGGTGCGGCAACCGCCGTCGCCGGCGCCATGCTCCGGCGTGCTGCGTGCCCCGCTGGGCCTGGCGATCGACCGGCTGCAACGGCTGTATGTCGTCGAGTCGGCAGCACACGCCGTCCTGGTCGTCGATCTGTGGACCGGACGCCTGCTGCGCCGGATCCGGCTCGGCCGGCTGCGACCCCGGGACGTCAGCGCGGACTGCGCCCGGGTCTGGCTGCTCGGCGGTGAGCCGGCGACGCTGCTGGTGCTGGACGGCCGGCGCGGGCCGCGACCGGGACCGGCCGTGGCCACCCCGCGCTGCGCGGCCAGGCTTCGGGCAACACGGGTGGCGGCCGGCCCGCTGCTGCTCTGGACCGGCGGCGGCGCCGGCATCATCGCCGGCGCGGACGGCAGCGTGCTGCTGGAGGTCGACGGAGCCAGCGATATCGCCCTGATCGACGGGATCCTCGCGGTCGCGCGGCAACCGGGACAGTCCATCCGCCGGTTCCAGCGAGAGGGCGCCGGCTGGACCGAACTGGAACCGATCGGCGCGCCCGACTACGACGGCGGGGCGATCGCCGCCGTCCCCGCCTCGTCCGGCGCCACCGCCTCGTCCGGCGCGGGGGCCCGCATCGCCGCCGGGGCCCGCATCGCCTACACCACCGCGGCCGGCTACCGGACCACGATCGGACCGGTCGGCCGGCATCGGGGCACCGGCTCGGTGACCACCTACCGTCTCGACAGCGGCAGGTACCACAACCGCTGGGGACGGCTGTTCCTCGACGCCTGCCTGCCGCCGGACACCTCGGTCGGCGTCCGCTTCCTCACCAGCGACCTCGACGAGATCGACGACCCGATCACCGCGCAGCCACCCGAGCGGGGTAGCCGCACCGTGCCGTACCCGGAGAGCACGCCACCGATGCCCTCGGCGACGCTGCTCGACGCGGCCGGCCAGCCGGGCGTGCTGTTCCGCCGGCCGACCGGTCCGGAGCAATCGTGGTCAGCGCCGGCGGGTGACTCGGCGACCTACGAGGCGCCGGTGGCCGCCGCACCCGGCCGCTACCTCTGGTTGCAGCTGCTGCTGGCCGGCTCCGAACGGGTCACGCCGCGGGTACGGGCGGTGCGGGTGGAAAGCGTCGATCACGGCCTGCTTTCCAGCCTGCCCCGATCCTGGTCACGTTCGGAGCCGGACGCGCAGTTCCTGCACCGGTTCCTGACCCCGATCGACGGCGTGCTCTGCGACCTGGACTGGCGCGCCGCCCAGCGCGCGATCCTGCTCGACCCGCGGGCCACGCCGGCCGAGGCGCTCGGCTGGCTCGCCGGCTTCGCCGGTCTGGTGCTCGACACCCGATGGCCGGAACCAGCCCGGCGCAGCCTGGTGGCCGAGGCGTACCAGCTGTTCGCCCGACGAGGTACCCGGGCGGCGCTGATCCGGATCCTGGAGATCTATCTGGGCCGGGCGCCGGAGATCGTCGAGCAGTGGCAGCTGCGCGGGCTCGGCGGCACCGTGCTCGGCACCCCGCTCGGCACCCCGCCACCGGCGATCGGGTCCGGCCAGCAGGCCGGCACGCTCGGCCGGTTCGCGCTCGGCGGAGCGGTCGCCGGCCAGGATTCCTACCGGACCTCGGCGCACCGTTTCACCGTGCTGGTGCCGGGCCAGCTCACTGCCGAACAGCGGGTCGTCGTCACCGGCATCCTCGACGTGCACCGCCCGGCGCACACCGCGTACGAGATCTGCGAGCTCGGCTGCGGCATGCGGGTGGGCGAGCGGCTGCGAGTCGCGCTGACCTCCTTCGTCGGCCCGAGCGCCGGCTGGCAACAGGCCGTCCTCGGCAGTACCGGGATCGGCACCGACGGCGTGATCGGCACTCCGGCGAACGGCTCCCGGCTCGGTGCCGACTCGGTGACGGGGCGGGTGCGGGTCGGATGACCGAGCTCCGAATCCACCAGCTACGGGCTACCGTGCCCGAACTCCAGGACGTGCCCGAACTCGGTGGCCGGGTCCGGTCGATGCTGCGCCGGGTGGCCGAGCATCGCCTCGACGCTCCGCTGGCCGAGCTGGCGCTGCCGGCCGGTGAGTGGTGCGTGCGCCGGCTGGACGTGACGGTGCCGCTGGACATCGAGGACAACGACGCGAGTATCGAGCGGCACTGGGCGGCCTCGATCGCGGCGGCGTTGAGTGCCGCGTTGGCGGCCGAGTCGGACTCGGTGATCCGCTACCGGCGGCTGGAGGACGCGCTCGACGACCTGGTCGGGGAGTTGACGGCCGGGCGGCTGACCCGAGCATGGGCCTGGCGCCAGCTCGGCCTGCTCGATGATGCCGGCCCAGCACCCGAGGGCTCGCCGGCTGCCGCGCTGCTCGCCGCGCTGCGGCGCCGGCCGGAAACGGCCGGTGCCGCCCTGGTACGGCTCGTGCGCCGGGACGGGATCGTCGCGGCGCACCGGATGCTGGGCGGCCGCGGCTGGCAGGAGCTCGCCGCAATCGTGGCCGGGGCCGCCGGGGCCGCGGCGGTGGTCCGGCGCGGGTTCGACCCGGCGGCCGAGCCGAGCACCGCTCGTACCCCGCGCGCCGCCACCGTGCTCGAACGCTCGGAGCTGGCGGCGGCGGTGCGCCGCGCCGGCCTGCGTCCGGACGCCGGCACCGCACGGGCCTGGTCGGTGCTGGTGCTCGCCGAGGCCGACCCGGCGCAGCTGCGGCGCGCCGATGCCGGGCAGCTGGTGGCCGAGGTGGCCGAGCGACTCGCCGGTCCGCTGCGCCAGCGGCACGTCGCGGGTTTGGCGGCCCAACCGGCCCAGCCGGCGACTGGCCAGCCGGCGATCAGCCCACCGGCCGCCGCTGGACCGGCGGCCCATCCTGGCGTCTCGCCCGACGCTCGGCAGCGACTGGCCGACGACGCTGGCCCGGCCGGCGCCTTGGCGGGCAAGCAGCCGGTGGCGCGGGCCGGCCCGGCCGGCGAGCGCCGGCCGGCGGCCGATCAGGCAGCCGAGGCCCCCGGCCAGTCGACCTCGACGATCAGGCCCGACGACCGCGACCCCGAGAGCGACCAGTCCCGCCGCACCGCGACGACCGGCTGGGCCGGCCTGCTCTTCCTGCTGGCGACGGCGGCGACGGCCGGCGTGCCGGATGCGCTGCTGGCCGATCCGGCACTGGCCGATCGAACCCTGCGCTGGGCACTGCACCGGATCGCGCTGCTGCTCATCCCGGTGGCGGCCGACGACCCGGCGGCGCTGTGCTTCGCGGGCCTCTCGCCGTTCGACCGGCCACCCGTCGGCGAGCCGCCCACCGCCACCGAGGCCGCCGCGCTCGACCGGCACGCCCGCCGCTGGGCGCTGGCCACCCGGAAGCGGCTCCAACCGGCCGGCGCGGACGAGGCGGACCGGATCGACCCAGATCCGATCGACCCAGATCCGATCGACGCGGACCCCAGCGAGGACGTGCTGTTCGGGTTGGCGCGTCGGCGCGGGGTCGTGCTGGCCGATCCGGGCTGGATCGAGGTGTGGCTGGAGCTGGCCGAGGTCGACCTCGACGTCCGGCGGGCCGGGTTGGACATCGACCCGGGCTGGCTGCCCTGGCTCGGCGTGGTCGTGAGGTACCGCTATGGCTGAGGCGACCCTGACCGTATCCGGTGACCTGTCGGCTCGCGCGGCCCTGCTGGCCCGGGTGGTCGCGGACGTCATCGACCTGCGCTGCCGGCCGGAGTCCGGTGGCCAGGACGCGAGTGGCTTCCTGCGGGACTGGGCCGACTCGGTGCCGAACGCGCTGCTGGACGGCGTGGCCACCCCGCTCGACGAGCTGTGCGGCAGCTTCGGCCTCGGGCCGGACGAGCGCGATCTGCTGGTGCTCGCCGGGTTGGCCGAGGAGCACGAGGGGATCGCGGCCACCCTGCGCTCGCTGCACCCACGCGGCGAGCCGTATCCCACCGCCAGCCTGGCCTCGCTGGTGCTGTCGATCGACCGCGGCTCGCTGCGCGGGCTGCTGCGCGGCGCCCCGGTGACCAAGCACCGGCTGGTGCAGGCGATCGGCGACGGCCCGCTGTTCGAGCGCTCGCTGGTGCTGGCCGACGCGCTCTGGGATGCGCTGCACGGCTGGGACGCCTGGCCGAGCCAGCTGGAGCGGGTGGCCGGCGTCGAGACGCCGGCCGGACTCGGCCTGGCGGACTGGTTGGACGACGCCGCCGTGCGCCCGGCGATCCGGGCGCTGGCGGCCGGCCGGCCGGTGACCGTGCTGGTGCGCTGCCCTGACGAGGCGATCGCGCTGGGCCGGGTCGCCGCGCTGGCGGCGGCGGCCGGCAGCGCGCCGCTGGTCGCCCGCGCCCGGCCAAGCGACCACGCGGCGCTCGCGCTGCTGGCCGCGCATGCGGCCGCGCGCGGCAGCATCGCCGTCCTGATCGCGCAGTCCGAGGGCGAGCAACCGACCCAGCAACTGCTCGCCTGCGCGGAGCTACCGGTGCCGCTGGTGGTCTGCGGCCCGGCCGGCGGGCTGCGGACCGCGGCCGACCGGCCGCTGCTGAGCGTGCCGGCCGAGCCGGTGGCCGTCGCCGGTCAGCGCATCGCCTGGCAGGCGGCGCTGCCCGGCCTGGACCCGGCCCGGCTGGCGGCCCGGCACCCGCTCGATCCGGCCCAGATCGCGCAGATCGCGCTGGATGCGCGGCAGGCCGAGGCACAGCTCGACGTGGCCGCTGTCTCGAAGCTGGTCCGGGCTCGGGCCGGGGTGACGCTGCCGGCCGGCGTCGACCTGATCACCCCGTCCATCGGGTGGCACCAGCTGGTGCTGCCCGAGGAGAGCGCCTGGCAGCTGCGCGATGCGGTCGGCCGGCTGGAGCAGCAGAGCATCGTGCTGGACGACTGGGGGATGCGCGAGAGCGCGCACGCCACGCGGGGTGCGCGACTGCTGCTCACCGGGCCGCCCGGCACCGGCAAGTCGCTGGCGGCGCACGCGATCGCCACCGCGACCGCGACCGACCTGCTCGTCGTCGATGTCTCCCGGGTGGTGTCGAAGTGGCTCGGCGAGACCGAGAAGAACCTGTCGGCCGTGTTCGACGCCGCCGAACGTACCCAGTCGGTGCTGTTCCTCGACGAGGCCGATGCCCTGTTCGGTGCCCGTACCGAGATCTCCGACTCGCACGATCGCTATGCCAACGTCGAGACCGCCTACCTGCTGCAACGCTTCGACCACTTCGAGGGGCTGGCGGTGCTTGCCACCAACCTGCGGCAGAACATCGACCCGGCCTTCATCCGGCGGATGGATTTCGTGGTCGACTTCCCGATGCCGGACGCTGCCGGCCGAGCCGAATTGTGGGCGCTGCACCTGCCACCGGCCGTTCTCACCGACGACGTCGACCTGCCCGCG
The DNA here is from genome assembly GCA_045807085.1 of Jatrophihabitantaceae bacterium. Lineage (GTDB taxonomy): Bacteria > Actinomycetota > Actinomycetes > Mycobacteriales > Jatrophihabitantaceae > Jatrophihabitans_A. The sequence continues at coordinate 128,009 of JBJMIB010000034.1, read as the reverse complement.
CTGGCCCGGCTCTATGCCGTGCCGGGCGGCTGGATCCGCAACGCGGCCGTCGCGGCGGCGTTCGCGGCCGCGGCGCTCGGTGAACGGATCGGCCAGCGACATCTGGTCGGGGCGATGCGGCGTGAATATGCCAAGGCGTCCCTGACCTTCCCGGGCGAACCTCCGAGGAGACGACATGAGCGGAACTGACCAGCTGACGCAGACCCAGCCGCATCCGGCCGCCGGTGGCGAGCCGTGCGGATGCGACGCGTGCCTGACCGGCGACCTCCCGGTGAATCCGTTCCTGGCGCTTCGGGTCGCGTACGGGATGCTGCTCGGCGAGGACGATTTCCGCACCATGATGGGAAATCCGCGCGGCAAGGGCATGTTGCACTCGGCCTGGTTGCACGGCTGCGGGGTGGTCTGGGGCTACGGCATCGAGGTCGACGGCGTCTGGAACCTGCGGATCGGCCCGGGCCTGGCCATCGATGGGCTCGGCCGGGAACTGCTGTCGGAGACCACCACCTGCTGGGACGTCCGGCCGCTGGTCGAGGCGAACGCCCGCGCCGGCGACGAGTGCGGCACCCGCACCGTGCATGCCTGCCTGGTGGTCGAGTTCGACTGCTGCCAGAGCTCACCGGTGCCGACCCTGGCCGACCCGTGCGACGTGACCCGGCGGCACGACGACTACTCGCGCATCGTCGAGCGGGTGCGTTTCGACCTGCGCGCCGGGGATTGCCCGTGCCCGCGCCGGCCGTACCGGCGGCTACGCATGCTGCTGGGCCTGGACCGGTGCGACGACGAGGAGGTGCGCGAGGCCCGCGACCGGGTCAGCGCCGCCCCGCCGCGGCAGCGAGCCGAGCAGCTGCTGCGCGAGTTCCGCTGCCTGGCGGCGGCCGACTGCGCCGAGCTGCATCCGGCGCGGGAGGCCGGCGACTGCTTTCCCACGCTCTTCCCGGTGCCCGAGGATTGCGCGGCGGTGGTGCTCGCCTGCATCGAGGTGGACGTCCGAGATACCGATGGCTGCAGCGAGATCCTCGAGGTCCGGGTCGACTCCTGCTGCCGCACCACCCTGCTGCCGACGGCAACCATCCAGGAACTGACCTGCGGGCTCGCCGCCGGCCTGGTCTCGGCGCCGCCGGAGGTGGTCGATGTCGGCCCGCGGGTCGCGCCGCCGGTGGTGTGGTCCGAGGACGGCCGCCGGCTGCTGGTGCCGGTCACCGCGGCGCTGGTGCCGGGCTCGGTACGCCGCGCGGTGGAGATCACCTCGCTGTCCGACCGCGGCTGGGTGGACGAGGACATCGAGTCGATCCGGTACGAGCCCGACGGGCCGGCCATCGTGGTGCACCTGGCCGACCGGCCGATCAACGACGTGGTGCGCCTGATCGTCCGTGGCACCGGCCCGACCCCGGTCTACGGGGCTGACCCGGTGATGCCGCTGTCCGGGGTGGTCGGCGCGCCGCCGAGCGCCGGTGCCGAGGGCCGGGACGCGGTGCTGAGCTTCACCAACCCGATCGATCGGACGGATGAATCATGAGCACGCGCGTGGTCAGCGGAATGGTCGAGCCGCCCGGCACCGGTCCCGGACCGGTCGTCGCGGGCGGCATCGTGGCGCTCAATCCGGCGGACGGGCTGTTCCTGCAGGCCGAACACCTCGCCGCGATCGAGGACTACACCCGCGCGCTCACCCGCGCGCTCGGGGTCGCCGGTGGCACCGGAGTGGTCTACGGCTATCACCTGACGGTGCGGGACGCCACCCTGGAGGTGACCGCCGGGCTGGCGGTGGAGCCCGCCGGGCAGGTACTGCGCTCGGTTGCCACCGCCGTGGTGTCGCTGGCCGAGCAGGAGCTGCCGGCGATCGGCCCGGACGGCTTCTGGGTGGTCGAGGTCGGGCCGGCCCGCTGGCCGTCCGGGCACGCCCCGGTGTACGGGACGCTGTGCGCCGACCCGTGCTCGGGCTCGTCGATCTCGCCCTACCTCGTCGAAGGCGTCGAGGTTTCGCTGCGGGCAGACGCGATACCCGGCCTGAACTCGGTGCCGTCCGAGCAGCGTCGCAACTGGCTGGCCTCCCGCTACTACGAACGCGAACGCTCGCAGACCGAGCCCTGGCTGGTACCCGGGGTGACGGCCGGCCTGGTCGATCCGATCCTGAACCACGACTGGACCGACGCGCCGACCGCGCCCGGTCAGGCCGCGGTGCCGCTGGGCGTGCTGCAACTGGTGAACGGCAGCTGGCTGCTCGATGTGTGGGTGGCCCGTCGTGATATCGGCGGCCCGCCGGCCACCACCCGGTGGCAGGGGCATCTGGCGATGCGGCCGTGGAACGTCTTCCTGGCCCAGGTGTTGCAGTTCCAGAACGAACTCGCACTGGGCGGTGGCATCGAGCTGGTTCGTTCCCGGCATCAGGTCGTCAACCAGCGCGATGAGGTGTTCGAACGATTCGCGCATGCGGTGGTCGGTAACCCGATCGCGAACTGGGGCATCGTCAAGGAGTTCCTGGCCGGCTACCAGGCCGCGCCCGAGCCGTACACCGTCGAGGGCGAGGGCGGCTCGCTGCTCTCGCGCGGCATCGGTGAGCTGCCGCCGGCTGGCTACCTGGCCGTCCGCCATGCCCGCAAGAACGTGACCGCCGCCGTCCGCGCGCTGTTCGAGGGCAGCGGCGTCGAGTTGCGCTTCTGCCGCTGCCGGGCCGACTTCGTGCCGCACGCGATCGAGGAGTCCCAGCATCTGGACCGGATTCCGCTGTCCACCGAGTACGGCATCGCGCAGGTGGACATCCTGGTGCCGGTCGAGCCGGCCGATCTCGCCGCCACCCGCGCCGAGGACTACGGCTGGGTCGCCTTCGTGCGTCGCCGGGAGTGTGACTGTGGTGAGCGCACCGATCTGGACGAGGTCGACGTGCACTTCGTCGCGCTGGACAACGGTGTCGAGTTGCTCAGGCTCTACCACGCCGGAAAGCTCGAACTGGGGCCGGTCGTCGACACGCTCAACTACCCGCCGGCGAGCTGGGCATATCCCGGCGGCGTGACCGTCGACCTGCTGGAAACCTGGTGCCGGAACACGCCGGCGGTGGGCCGGCCGCTGGCCGACTGCGAGCTCAGCATGATCGCGATGGCCTCCGACGCGACGCGCCGGCCGTTGGCGGCATTGCGAGCGGCGTTGCTGGCCGCCTCGTTCGATGATCGGCTGGCGCCGCCGCCGATCACCGCCGACGTCTCGGACAAGATCGATCGCGAGCTGATCGTGGTTGCCGTGACACCTCGGGCCGTGGTGCCCGAGGTGGCCGAGGTACCACCCCGCCCACAACGGCCACCGGGATGAGCCGGCCGCTGCTGCCGCCGACGTCGCTGTGCATCGTCCGGGTCGAGTTCGAGCCGACGCATTCGCTCATCACGATCACCACGGTGCGCAACATCAACCGGCGATTCCAGACCGAATCGTCCAGCAAGCTGGTCGACTACCGGGAGGCGGCCGAACAGGTTGCCCAGTTCCTGCGTGAGGTAGCGGGCCCGTGAGCTCTAGGGAAGGGACGTATCAGATCGTCTTCGGTTGCCTCAGCACTCCCAAGTGACAGTCGGGTGACGTAGCTTTCAATACGGTGGCTGCAGTCATCAGCTCGGACGGAGACAGACCGACGGGTGAGGGGGAAGCCGGCTATGGGTTGTCACTGCGCCGACACCTCCTACGGAAATGAGAAATCGACCGTCATCCACCTGCTCGGCGGACCCTTCGTCACGGTCGGCGAGTCGCGATGCGAGGTGCCCGAAGGCAGTCAGCGGCTGCTGGCCTTCGTGGCGTTGTGCAACGGCCGGGTCGATCGGCGATATGCCGCTGGCATGCTCTGGCCGCGAGGTGGCGAGGGCCGGGCGGCCGGAAACCTGCGGTCGGCGCTGTGGCGGCTGCGCGGAGCCGGCATCGATGTGCTGGCCGCGGACAAGATGTCGCTCGCCTTCTACCCCGACGTGCTGGTGGACGTGGACTTCATCCGCTCCTGGGCCGATCGGCTGATCGAGCAGGACCCGCGCGAGGGTGATCTCTGCCTGGCGCAGGCCCGGGTGGGCGCGCTCGACCTGCTGCCCGGCTGGTACGAGGACTGGGCCATCGTCGAGCGAGAACGGGTGCGCCAGCGGATGCTGCACGCGCTGGAGGCGCTGAGCAGGATGCTCAGCAACCTCGGGCGGTACGCCGACGCGGTCGACGCCGCGATGGTGGCGATCAACTCCGAGCCGCTGCGCGAGAGCGCCCAGCGGGTGCTGATCGAGGCGCATCTGAGCGAGCGGAACTGGGTCGAGGCGCGCAACCGCTACCTCGCCTACCGGCGGCTGGTTCGGTGCGAGCTCGGCATCGACCCGTCGCCGGACTTCACCGCGCTGCTGACCGGCTTCGGCGTGGAACGCGCCACCGTGGCCCGGGCCTGACGGCCCGCGGTAGTCGATCAATCCGTTCGGACACGCCCACATCGGGCGGAGCGCCTAGGCCGCGAAGTAGGTGTCCGCGGGCAGCCTGAACCTCGCCCCGGGCCCGGCTGACCTCATCCAACCGGGGCGACGACGTCGCTGCAGGCCCGGCGGATGATGGCTATCCCAGGTGGAGGGATCGGGCTATGGCCGTGGACCGGGCGTCTGGTGAGGCGATAGCCGGCGAGCAGGCTGCTGACGGCGCGGCACCGAGCAGGGTCGGGCCCGGCGGTGCTGAGCGCCGCGCCGAGCGGCGGTTGCCGATGGCGCTGGCTGTCCTGGTGGTGGGTGGTCTGTACGAGCTGATCCCAGCCGCGTTCCGGGTGTCGACGGCTTTCCAGGTGGCCTCCCCGGTCGTGCTGCTGGCCCTGCTGGCGGTCCTGGTCGTCGGCGACCCGGGCCGGATCGACCGATCCCAGCGCTGGCTGCGCCTGACCACCGGCGCGATGATCGGTCTGATCTCGGCCTGGAGTATCGGTGCGGTTATCCGGCTGGTCGTCGGCATCGTGCAGAAGGCGGTCTTCACCACCCCGGCCGAACTCCTCACGGCCGGCGCTGTCACCTGGATCATCAACATCATCGCGTTCGCCCTCTGGTATTGGCACATGGACGGAGGCGGTCCGGTGGCCCGGGCAACCGACAGGCTCACGGGCCGGTCGGCGTTCCGCTTCTGCGAGCAGGACATCCCGGAGTTGGTCGCGGACGGCTGGTACCCGCAGTTCGTGGACTACCTGGCCGTCTCGTTCAACACCTCGACCGCGTTCGGCGCCGCTGACGTCTCCCCGATCCGGCACTGGTCGAAGTTGGCGGTAATGGCAGAGGCGGCGATCTCCCTGACCATCGCGACGCTCGTCGTCGCGCGGGCCGTGAACGTCTTGTGACCGCGGCCGTGCCACGTCGCGGGCAGCACCCTGCTGGGACAGGAGACGAGCCATGACCGACGCAGCCGAAGACATCCCCGCGGCAAGGCCGGCGCTGACCGCGTCGCGGTGGCGCACCCGCAGATCGGCGGCGGTGGCTGGGATCGTCTTCGCGGTACTGCTCATCGCCGGGCTGATCATCGTCCGCTCGGCCCTGTCCGGGGCCAGCCCGACTGTCCTAGCGGCAGACCCCGGACGGCGGCGCCTGCTCCAGGCGGGGTTCAACCTCGTGCCCTTCGCCGGCATTGCCTTCCTGTGGTTCATCGGCGTGATCCGGGACCAGATCGGTGCGGTCGAGGACCGCCTGTTCTCCACCGTGTTCCTCGGCAGCGGCCTGCTCTTCGTCGCGATGCTGTTCCTCGGCGCGGTCATCTCGACCAGCCTGCTGCAACACGTGGGCACGTCCGCCACGCAGACCCCGTCCGGAGCCGTGCTCTGGGATTACGGCCGCGACGCCACCCGGGTCCTGGTCTCGGTGTATGCGATGCGGATGGCCGCGGTCTTCACGCTGTCGGTGAGCACCCTCGCGGTCCGAACTGCCGCGCTACCCCGATGGGTCGCCATCCTGGGCTACGTCGAGGCGTGCGCGCTGCTGCTGGTCGCCGCCGACAATCAGTGGATCCAGCTCGCCTTCCCGGTCTGGGTACTGGTGCTCAGCATCACGATCCTCATCACGCCGGCCGGCACCGAGGGCGCCGGACCACGACCGCGCGCCTGAGGCAAACCCTCTCCTCCGCTTGGGATGAGGTGATCGGATCAGGAGGCTGGCTGCCACCGACCTGAGTCGGTGACAGCCAACCTCCTTGACGAACCGTTCGGCTTCCTCGGCGAACCGCTACGGGGTGACGGTGGCGGCGAAGATGTCGAGGTTGTACGGCGACGGCTGCGATACGCCGGTCCAGGTGAGCTCGGCACCGGCGTTGGTGGAGGCGATGCCGTTGTAGTCACCGATGAACGGCCGGAACGAGCTGCCGGACGGAACGCCCCACTGCGACGGGTCGAAACCGGCCGAGGTGACCCGGGTGGTCCGCCAGGTCGCGCCGCCATCGCTGCTGGTGGCGTAGGTGAGGTCGACCAGCTGGTTGCCGCTGTAGCGACGGTCGTAGAAGGACTGGTCCAGCCGCCCGTTGGGCGCCACGCTCAGCTCGGCCTGGAACTGGTCACCCGCCGCGGCGGCGATCACCACCGGAGCCGTCCAGGCGGTCAGGTCGCTGGCCGGCGCGGACTGCAGGTACACCTGCGCGTAGGTCCCCTTGATGTCGGCGTAGCTGACGTAGAGGCGGTTGTTGGCCGGGTCGAACGCCGGCACCGGGTAGCTGCCGCCGGCCCGGAACTGGCCACCGGAGATGTTGAAGCAGTTCGGCGGGAAGATGCACACCGGGTTGGCGAAGGTGGCGAACTGGTACGGCGCCGACCAGGTGCTGCTGCTGTGGGCCAACTTGCTGACGTAGAGCACGGTGCCCTTGCCGCCCTGGACGCCGTTGTCGAAGGTGAGGTAGGCGTTGCCCTGCGGGTCGGTCACCACCCGCTGGTCCTGGTTGTTGCGGATCGTGCTGGAGGTCACCTGGGTGATGGTGAAGCTGTCACCACGATCCTTGCTGATCGCGACCGAGACCGGCGAGTGGGTGCTCTTGCCGTTGAACTGCGCCCAGGCGACGTAGATCCAGCCGTTGGTCGGGTCGACGTGGATATTCTCGTGGTCGGGGAACTGACCGTTCGAGCCCTTCGAGACGCCGTTGCCGGTGTCGGTGGTGATCTGGGTCAGGCCGGTGTGCTGCCAGGTACGACCGCCGTCGTAGGACCGGTTCAGCAGCAGCGCGATCTGGAACGGCGAGGTGAAGTTGAACGCCTGGCAGACGTAGTAGGCGACCGAACCGTCCGGGCTGAACGCGATCGTCGGGTCACCGCCGGCGTCGTAGGCTCCGGTGCCGGGCACGTTCGGATCGTTGGTGAACTTGGTGACGCCCGGCAGGTAGCCGTCCGGCAGCGTGGCGCTCCAGGTCTTGCCGCCGTCGAAGCTGGTGTTCACCGCGCAGCCGTCGTTGTAGTTCCAGTCGTTCGCGCCGGTGATCATGTTGGCCGGGTTGGCCGGGTTGATCGCGATCGGTGTCTCGTTCTGCGAGAGCACGTCACCGGACGGTGTGCTCTGCGAGACGTTCACGACCTGCACCCCGATCGGGGTGACGGCACCCGCGCCGCCGGAAGGCGCTGCCAGCAGCAGCGACAGCGAGGTGGCCGCGACGAGGGCGACCAGCGGGGTTCGACGCATATGGATCCTCCGGGAGGAGAGAAGAAAGTTAGTTAGCCGAAGCACAAGCTACCTCCGCCGGAGCCGCGATTCCATACCTCGGCGGCGAACCGGCACACTCCCCCGGCCAAGGCCCGGCGCGCAGCATGCGCCTTGACGAAGCATGTCCGCTCTGAATTGATTGATCACGTGAGGGTCGCCGCGCTTGTGACATGGCTGCTCGCTGCGCTCGTGGGGACCTACCTGCTCCGTACCTGGATCGTCAACGGTGGCTTGCGGACCCGGAAAGAGGCTGAGCGGTCACGGTTCGCGCCGATCCTGATCCTCGGCCACGGCGGGCTGGCGGCCTCCGGGCTCGTCGTCTGGATCGCGTATCTGTTCGTGGGCGCGGTCCCGCTCGCCTGGATCACGGTTGTCGTCCTGGTGCCGGTGGCCACGCTCGGCTTCACGATGTTCGGGTTGTGGCTACGCGCGGGGCATGGCCGACCGCGGGGCAGGCACGCGTACGTGCCCCGGCACGCGGCCGAGGACCATTTCCCACCGCCAGCCGTGCTGACGCACGGCCTTTGCGCGGTGGCGACGGTGGTTCTGGTGCTGTTCACAGCCATTGGCTGGGGCCGTTGAGACCTGTTCAGGTACCCCCGGTCGGATTCGAACCGACACTGGGCGGATTTTAAGTCCGCTGCCTCTGCCATTGGGCTACGGGGGCCAGCCAGCCGAAGCCGTCCGGAGCCGGGCGCGCTGTGCTGCCCGCTCAGCTTAGTCAGCCGGTCTGACTAGGCTGGCGACAAACGAATACCGAAGGACAAGAGCCAGCGCGAAAGGGGACGACCGATGGCCGGTGCGGCAGGCAGGTTTGCGTTCAGGCTGGTGGCGATGGCGGTCGCCATCCCGGTCGGCCGGCTGGTCACCAAGGGCACCGCGAAGATCTGGGTTACCGCTCGGCCGGAGAGTCCCTCGGTGAATCCGAAGGATCCGGACGCCAGCTGGCCGGACGCGCTGATCTGGGCCGGCCTCACCGGCATCGGCGCCGCGATCGCCCAGCTGCTGACCACCAAGGGCGCCGACACCATCTGGCGGGCACTCACCGGCCGGCCGTCGCCTCGGCCCAAGGAGCTTGAGCCGATCGCCGAGCCGATCAGCTGACCGCGGCCGACAGCGACCAGCCGGGTCAGCCGAGCGAGAGCGCCAGGCCGTCCAGGATGTCTTGCTCGCTGGCGATCACCTCGGCCAGCCCGGCGAATTCCATCACGGTGCGCAGCACCAGCGCGCCGCCGCCGATCACGTCCGCCCGGCCGGGATGCATCACCGGCAGCGCCGCCCGTTGCTCGCGGGTCATGCCCAGCAGCCGGTCGGTCACCTCGGCCACCGCCGGGTAGCCGACCACCGAGCCGTGGATGGCCACCGGGTCATACACCGGCAGGCCGCGGGCGATCGCGACGATGGTGGTCACCGTGCCGGCCACCCCGACGAAGGACCTCGCGTCGGCGAGCGGCACGTCGGCCGCCGCCCGCTCCAGCGCCGCCGTCAGGTCGGCCAGCGTTGCCTGGATCTCGGCCGGCGCCGGCGGGTCGCCGCGCAGATGCCGTTCGGTCATCCGCACGCAACCGACGTCCATGCTGTGCGCGGCGAGCACCTCGCGTTCGGCCATCGAGCCCAGCACCAGCTCGGTGGAGCCACCGCCGATGTCGGCCACCAGCACCGGGTCCGGCAGCGGCGGCAAGCCGGCGGCGGCGCCGACGAAGGACAGCTGGGCCTCGGCCAGGCCGGTGATCACCTCGGGCTCGGTGCCGAGCACCTCGCGCACCATCGCCTGGAAGTCCTCGGCATTGGCGGCATCCCGGGTCGCCGAGGTGGCCACCATCCGCACTCGTCCGACGCCGAACTTGCCGATGATCTCGGCATAATCCACCAGCGCGGCGCGGGTTCGGGCCAGCGCCGGCGGCGCCAGCTGGCCGGTCCGATCCACCCCTTCGCCCAGCCGGACCACCCGCATCTCCCGATGCAGCTCCGTCAGCTCGGCACCGGCTGCTCCGCCACCGGCCGGCAGGTCCGCCACCAACAGCCGGATCGAGTTGGTGCCGCAGTCGATTCCGGCGACCCGGCTCATGCCGTTACCTGCGCGGCCGGCACGCACGGGCCGTCGGACCACCAGTCCCCCAGCCGGTCCAGCGCCTCGTCGCCGAGCGGGTTCACGCCGGCGCCGCTGGCCAGCGCGTGCGCCACCAGCACGTGCAGGCACTTCACCCGGTCCGGCATGCCACCGGCCGAGATGCCGGCGATCTCCGGCACCTCGTCCAGCCCGACCTGCTCGGCCAGCCGGGCCCGCTCGTCCAGGTACCGCTGATGCGCGGCCCGGTAGCGGGCGGCCAGCACCGGATCCGCGGCCAGCCGGCCGGTCATCTCGGCCATCAGCCCGGACGCCTCCAGGGTGCCGATCCGGGCTGCCGCCACCGGACAGGTCAGGTAGTACAGCGTCGGGAACGGCGTGCCGTCCGGCAGGCGTGGTTCGGTGCTGACCACGTCCGGATTGCCGCACCGGCAGCGGTGCGCGATCGAGTGCATGCCCCGCGCCGGCCGGCCGAGCTGGGCGGCCACGACCCGCTGATCGGCTGCCGGAATCACTGCGAAGCGTCGTGGACGCTCGACCAGAGCAACGCGTTCCAGCTCGGCTGCCGGCCGATCTTGGCGGGTTTGGCCGGTGCCGCGGCCGCCGCCGCCGGCTGCAGTGGCTGGCCCTGCGCATCCAGCACCGTGTAGAGCGTGTCGCCCGGACGGATGTACTGCAGCCGCACCCGCGCCTGCCGCTCGACGTAGGCCGGGTCCTGCCACAGGTCGTTCTGCGCCCGCAGCTGGGCGACCCGGGCAGCCAGCTCGCGCTGCTGCCGTTCCGAACCTGCCACCGAGGCCCGGCGGTTCAGGTAGGTCTGGAACGGCGAGGCCAGGATCACCACCAGGAACAGCGCCATCGCGGCCACCAGCATGGTCCGTCCGGTCAGCCGGGGTCGGCGCAGCCGGACACCCCGCGACGACGCCGACGGCGCGGTCACCCGATCTGCCACCTCGGTGCGCTCCCACTCCTCGCTACTGGACCCCGCTAGCTTCCCTGCCGCTGGAAGCGAGGGAAAGCCGCCGCGCCGGCATAGCGGGCAGCATCATCGAGTTCCTCCTCGATCCGCAGCAGCTGGTTGTACTTGGCCACCCGCTCGGAGCGGGCCGGCGCGCCGGTCTTGATCTGACCGCAGTTGGTGGCCACCGCGAGATCGGCGATGGTGGTGTCCTCGGTCTCCCCGGAGCGGTGGCTCATCATGCAGCGGTAGCCCGACCGGTGAGCCAGCTCCACCGCGTCCAACGTCTCGGTGAGCGTGCCGATCTGATTCACCTTGACCAGCAAGGCATTCGCCGCGCCGACCTGGATGCCGCGGGCCAGCCGCTCCGGATTGGTGACGAACAGGTCGTCACCGACGATCTGGATCGTCTCGTCCAGCTGGTTGGTCAGCGCGATCCAGCCGTCCCAGTCCTCCTCCGACATCGGATCCTCGATCGAGACGATCGGGTAGTTGGCGATCAGCTCGGTGTAGTAGGCGACCAGCTCCGCCGAGGTCTTGCTCGCCCCCTCGAACCGGTACGCGCCGTCGGCGTAGAACTCGGTGGCCGCCACGTCCATCGCGAACACGATGTCGGTGCCGAGATCCAGGCCGGTCTTGCCGACCGCCTCGACGATCAGGTCCAGCGCGGTCCGATTGGACTCCAGCGACGGCGCGAAGCCACCCTCGTCGCCCAGGCCGGTGGCCAGCCCGCGCGACTTCAGCACCGACTTCAGCGCGTGGTAGACCTCCGCGCCCTGCCGAAGTGCCTCGCCGAAGGTCGGCGCCCCGATCGGCGCGATCATGAACTCCTGCACGTCGACGTTGGAGTCGGCGTGCGCGCCGCCGTTCAGGATGTTCATCATCGGCACCGGCAGCAGGTGCGCGTTGGGCCCACCCAGGTAGCGGAACAGCGGCAGCTCGGCCGAGGACGCGGCCGCCTTGGCCACCGCCAGCGAGACGCCGAGGATGGCATTGGCGCCGAACTTGGACTTGTCCGGCGTGCCGTCCAGGTCCACCAGCGTGGCATCCAGCAACCGCTGCTCGCTTGCCTCGAAGCCGAGCAGCTCCGGGCCGATGTCGTCCAGCACCGCCGAGACCGCCTTGAGCACGCCCTTGCCGCCGTAGCGGGCGTCGCCGTCGCGCAGCTCCACCGCCTCGAACGCGCCGGTGGAGGCACCGGACGGCACGGCGGCCCGGGCGAAGCTGCCGTCGTCCAGCGCGACCTCGACCTCCACGGTGGGGTTGCCGCGGGAATCCAGGATTTCGCGCGCTCCGACGGCTTCGATGCTGGCCACAGCTGATCCTCTCGACGATTCGCGTAACGGCGCCGAACGCCGCAGCGCCCGGCTGCTCCTTGCTCGCAAAGCCTATCGGGCGAGCGCGGGCGGCCACCTCGGGCGGCGGGCTACCCGGTGCCCGGCTCGGCCGCCGGCTCGGTCGGGCCCAGCGACTCCCGCTGCCGGATCGCCTCCCGGTAGTCCAGGGCCGCCCGGCGCAGCGCGAGTTCCGGATCCACCCCGTCCCGCACCGCCTCGGCCACCAGCGCCAGCAGCCGCTCGCCGATCCCGTCGCCGGCCGGCAGCGGCGCGGCCAACCCGGCCCGCCGGGATCGGCTGACCAGCTTGGCGGCCAACGACAGCGCCGGCTGGCCGGACGGGATCCCGTCGGTCGCCGACTCCCGCCGCTTCTCCGCCCGCTTGATGTCCTCCCAGTTGCTGGCCACCTGCTCCGCGGTGTCGGCTGTGACGTCGGCGAACACGTGCGGATGCCGCCTGGTCAGCTTGCCGACCAGGTCGCCGGCCACCTCGTCGATGCCGAATCGGCTTTCCGGATCGGCCTCCTCGGCCAGCCGAGCGTGGAACAGCACCTGCAGCAGCAGGTCACCGAGTTCCTCCCGCAACGCCACCAGGTCGGCGTTCTCGATCGCCTCCAGGGTCTCGTACGCCTCTTCCAGCAGGTACGGCGCGAGCGAGCTGTGGGTTTGCTCGGCGTCCCACGGACAGCCGCCCGGCGAACGCAGTCGATCCATCACCCGGACCGCCTCGAGCAGCCGGGCGCCGAGCACGGCCGAGCCGGGGACGGGCTCGTTCACTGGCTGGTGGTGGCCTTCGCGTCGCCCGGCAGCGGATTGCCGTTGAGCGTGACCACCGACGGTAGCTGCTTGCTGCCCAGGCCGGTGAAGGCGAAGGTCGAGGTGTCCCACGAGCCGAAGCGGGGGTTCACCTGCACCGGGATCTTCTGCTTGTCCAGGTCGCTGATCACCGCCGATTCCTGGTTGGCGTTGATCTGCTTGGCGTAGTACAGCTCCAGCTCGAAGGACCGGGTCAGCACGTCGGCGAAGCTCTCCTTGAGCCCGTTCTGCGCCATCGCGGCGTGCAGCTTCTGGTCGGCATCGGCCCCACTCAGCTGCTGGCCCAGCAGGTTCGAGACCGCCACGTCGTGCAGCTGCCGCAGGTCGGCATCGCTGGGCACCGCGTGCTTGCGCTGCAGGGCGGTGTTGAACAGCTTCTCCCGAATCTGGTACTGCAGGGCCAGGTTGCGGGCCTGGCTGGCGCTCTCGGCTGCCGGGTCGAGGTAGCGGGCGACATCGGACTCGGAGATCTTGCTGCCGTTCACCTCCGCGGCGGTGCCGATCTTGGAGTCGCAGCCGGTCAGGGTGAGTGCGCCGAGCGCACACAGCGCCACTGCCACCAGCCACCGGAACCTCACGTCGCGCACTCCCTCATGCCGGGTGATTCGTGCCCCCAGTCTCGCACGCGGCACCGCTGTCACCGGGCCGAGGGGCGTGCTAGACCTGTGGCGTGGACACCGAGCAGGCAATGCGCTACGCCCTGGCCAAGCCCGGTGCCTGGCCGGACAGCCCGTGGGGCGACGACCACGCGCTGGCCAAGGTGGGCAGCAAGATCTTCCTGTTCCCGGGACAGGCCGACGGCCGCGACACGATCACGGTGAAGAACACCGAGGCGGCGGTCGCGGAGCTCAAGCAGCGGTATCCGGACTACGCCGGCCCGGCGCCGTACCTGAGCAAACGGCTGTGGGTGCGGCTGGTGATCGACGAGGTGCCGGACGATGAGGTGCAGGAACTCATCGATGACTCCTACGACCTGGTGGTCGCCAAGTTGCCGAAGGCCGAACGCCCAGCCTGAGTCGTTGCCCCGAACGATCGAACGCCGCTGTGCTCGATCGGGCGCCGCTGTGCTACCGGAGCGGGCGCCGCTGTGCTCATTTGAGCGGGCGCCGCTGTGCTCGATCGGGCGCCGCTGTGCTACCGGAGCGGGCGCCGCTGTGCTCATTTGAGCGGGCGCCGCTGTGCTCATTTGAGCGGGCGCCGCTGTGGATGCACGGTCTCGCCGCGCTCCAGCATCGCAACGAACTCGGCAATCCGGTTGGCCCGGGTCTCCGGTCGCTTGGCCTGGCCCACCCGGTAGGTGATCGCGTAGCGGTTCTGCGAGGTGAGCAACTCCCAGGCAGCCCGCGCCGGCGGCGAGGCGGCCAGCGCCGCGGCCAGATCCGCCGGAAGCTCCTTCGCCGCCGGGCCGGCGTAGGCGGCTTGCCACCGGCCGTCTGCCTTCGCCGACTCGACTGCCGCCATCCCGGCCGGGGCCAACCGGCCCTCGGCGGCCAGCCGGGCGATGTTCTCGACGTTGTTCCGTGACCAGGCACTCTTCGGCCGGCGAGGCGTGAACCGCTGCTTCATGGTGTCGGCATCCCGCCGCCCGACCTGGCCGTCGATCCAACCGAAGCAGAGCGCCTCGTCCAGCGCGGCGGCGTAGTTGAGCTCGGTGACCCGGCCACCCTTCTTCGTCAGCACCAACCAGACACCCGGCGAGTCCTGGTGGTTCTCGGCCAGCCAGGCCCGCCAGGCAACCGCGTCAGGTACCAGCAGTTCGGGCAACTCAACGGCCATCGGTTCATCCTTCACGATCGGGCTACGGCACTTGACTCGATACCACACAGCTACCGATCGACGACGTGCCGCTCGCCGCTACTCGGGATCATCGCGGGCCGGAGAACCTTCTGCTCTCATAAGCAGTTCGGGGTGGTGGAGGTAGTTGCGCTGAGGTTGCTGCCGCGGGTGCCAGGGTGGTGGTTGCCAGTGCGACACGCCGCCGAGCATGACCGTTTGCCAACCTTGTTTGGGTGCCAGATTGTTGTGGTAGCCGCAGGCAACCGCCATCGAGTTCAGGTCGGTGGCCCCGCCATGAGCCCAGTCGGTGGCGTGGTGGATCTCGGACCGGGCGGCACTGCGATCGCAGCCGGGAAAGGTACAGCCGCGATCCCTGGCGAACAGCGCCTTGCGCTGACCGGCTGAGGCCAGCCGGCGGCCGCGGCCGTAGGCCAGCACACCGCCGGCATCGGTTAGCACGGCCGGCAGCACGTTACCTTCGGCGGCCAACCGCAGCGCGTCGTCCACGCTCAGCGTGCCGCCGTGGTGGGTGGTGGCCCGGCCGGCGCGGCGTTCCAGGTCGGTCAGGCTCAGGGTGATGATCAGCTGGCTGGGCAGTCCGGCGTGGTCGGGCAGCTCGCCGGCGGCGAGCAAGCGTCGGCCGGCTTCCTCGAACGCGTCGTGCAGCCGCTGACCCGGGCTGCGGTCATCCGCACCGAGCGCGTCCTCGGGCCGGCGGGCGGCCAGCGGCGTGAGGACGGCCTCCCAGATGGCCTGGCAGGTCGGGGTGAGCCGTCCCTCGAGCAACCCGGTCGAATCAGGGAGGCGAGTCAGGGTCAGCCGCCGGTGGGCCTGCTGCAGCCGCTGCTCCTCCGGGCTAGGACCGTCCGGATCCAGATGGGCCAGGATCCGCTGACCCAACAGCCGAACCGTGCGCGGATCCACCGTGCGGGCATGCGCTAACAGGGTCGACTCCACCGGACCGGCGTGCTCGGCGCGATCCGGCGCGGGGATGGCCTCGACCGTCTCGGCGATTGCCGCCGCGTGCTCGCAGCCGACCTCGCCAGCCTCGAACGCGGCGGCCGTGGCGGGCAGCACCGGCTCCAGCGGCTGGCCGGTCAGGCTGCGCCGGGCACCGAACCGCTCCACTGCCAGCGCCCGCTTCCGCGCCTCGGAGCGGCCACAGCGCAACTGCGCCGCGATCAAGTCCGACAGCCCACGAAAGCCCAGCGCGCCGGGCACATTGCGGGAGTTGAGTTCGGCCAGCACCGAAAGCTGCCGGTACTCCAGCCGAGCCATCTCGACTTCGAGCTGCACGTATTCATCGAGCAGCGCCTCGTCTGTAGCGGTTGCCGGCTGCTCGATCACATATTCGATTCTACCGTATCGAACAGCGATAGGCAAGCCATCCCGTTAAGCTTTTGCCTTTCCGCTCAAGGCGAAACCGCAAGCCAGCAACGCAACCGAGACGAAAGCACAACTCCTCGTCGCCGCGCTTTAGCCGTTGCTTTTGTCTTTGGCTTTAAGCCGAGCGCGGGTGTGCGGCTGAGTCACGGCTTGAGCGCAACTCTCTTGTCGCCGCGCCTTTGCCTTGACGCCTAATTCGCTAATACCGCGGCCAATACCGGCCCGAGGATCGTCTCCAGCAGCTCGGTGCACCAGTTCAGCAGCGGCTGATCGCGCAGCGGCTCGCCACCAAAGGTGGCAACGGTAAAGGTGCCGTCCGGCTGCCGGACGCCCTTCGGCCGAGCCGCCGCCATGGTGGACACCGCCGGCTTGTAGACCGTCTTGTCATACAGCCGCTGCAGCCGCAGCTGAGCCGATTCTGGCAGCAGAACCGGCGAGAACCGCACCGAATTGCCCTGCAGCGACACCTCGGTGATGCCGTACTTGCGGCAGCCCACCTTGAACCGAGCCACCGCGAGCAGGTTGTCCACCTCCGGCGGCAGCGGCCCGAACCGATCCAGCAGCTCCAGCCGGACCGCGTCCACCGCCTCGTTGGTGCTGGCCGCGGCCAGCGACCGGTACGCCTCCAGCCGCAGCCGCTCACCCGGCAGATAGTCGACCGGCAGGTTGGCGTCCACCGGCAGGTCCACCTTCACCTCGTTGACCGGCTCGGTGCTGGTGCCGCGGTACTCGGCGACCGCCTCACCGACCAGCCGGACGTAGAGATCGAAGCCCACCCCGGCGATGTGACCGGACTGCTCGCCGCCGAGCAGGTTGCCGGCGCCCCGAATCTCCAGATCCTTCATCGCTACCCGCATGCCGGCGCCCAGTTCGGTGTGCTGGGCCACGGTGGCCAGCCGGTCGTGCGCCAGCTCGGTGAGCGGTTTCTCCGGCGGGTACAGGAAATAGGCGTAGCCGCGCTCGCGGGCCCGGCCCACCCGGCCGCGCATCTGGTGCAGCTGGGAGAGCCCGAACATGTCGGCCCGATCCACGATCAGGGTGTTGGCGTTCGGGATGTCCAGGCCGGACTCGACGATCGTGGTGGAGACCAGCACGTCGAAGTCGTTCTGCCAGAAGCCGACCATGATCTTCTCCAGCGCGTCCTGGCCCATCTGGCCGTGCGCCACCGCGATCCGGGCCTCGGGCACCAGCTCGGCGAGCGTGGCGGCCGCCCGATTGATCGATTCGACCCGGTTGTGGATGTAGAAGACCTGCCCGTCGCGCAGCAGTTCCCGCCGGATCGCCGCCGAGATCTGGCGCGGGTCGTAGGCGCCGACGAAGGTCAGGATCGGATGCCGGTCCTCCGGCGGGGTGAGGATGGTGGTCATCTCCCGGATCCCGGTCAGCGACATCTCCAGGGTCCGCGGGATCGGCGTCGCCGACATGGTCAGCACGTCGACCGCGGTGCGCAGCGACTTCAGGTATTCCTTGTGCTCGACGCCGAAGCGCTGCTCCTCGTCCACGACCACCAGGCCCAGATCCTTGAACCGGACGGTCTGCTGCAGCAGCCGGTGGGTGCCGATGACGATATCCACGCTGCCGTCGGCGATACCGGCCAGCACCTGGTCGACATCGGCGGCATGGGTGAACCGGGACAGCTCGGCGATGGTCACCGGGAATTGGTTCATCCGGTCGGTGAAGGTCTGGATGTGCTGGTGCGCCAGCAGCGTGGTCGGCACCAGCACCGCCACCTGCTTGCCGTCCTGCACCGCCTTGAACGCGGCCCGCACCGCCACCTCGGTCTTGCCGTAGCCGACGTCGCCGCAGATCACCCGATCCATCGGCAGCGGCTTCTCCATGTCCGCCTTGACCTCGTCGATGGCGGCCAGCTGGTCCGGCGTCTCCACGTACGGAAAGGCATCCTCCAGCTCTCGTTGCCACGGCGTGTCCGAGGAGAAGGCGTAGCCCTTGGTCGCCATCCGGGCCGAATACAGCCGGATCAGCTCGGCGGCGATCTCCTTGACCGCCTTGCGGGCCCGGCCCTTGGTCTTGGCCCAGTCCGAGCCGCCCAGCCGGGACAGCGAGGGCTGCTCGCCGCCGACGTACTTGGTCACCTGGTCGAGTGAGTCGGTGGGCACGAACAGCCGGTCCGCCGGCTGGCCCTTCTTGGCCGGCGCGTACTCGATGATCAGGTACTCCCGCTCGCCGCCGTTCACGGTCCGCCGCACCATCTCCACGTATCGGCCGACGCCGTGCTGCTCGTGCACCACGTAGTCACCGGTGGACAGCTGGATCGGGTCGATGGCGTTGCGCCGGCGCGAGGGCATCCGGGACCGATCCAGGGTGGCCGCGCCGCGCTGGCCGGTCAGGTCGGCCTCGGTCAGCAACGCCAGTCGCAGCTCGGCCGAGACCAGCCCGGCGGCCAGGCAGCCGGTGGTCACCGAGATCACCTTGGAATCCAGCGGGTCGACGCCGTTGACCGGCCGGGCCGGCAGGTCCGCCGCCCGCAGCCGCTCCAGCGCCCGGTCGGCGGTGCCGTGGCCGTCGAAGACCAGCGCGATCCGCCAGCCGTCGGCCAGCCACCCGGCCAGGTCGGTCAGCAGCGCCTCGGTGTCGCCCCGGTAGGTCGGCGCGGCCTCGAACGTCGAGGTCACCGCCGCCACCGAGCCGGCCGAGTCGAGCAGTTCGGCGTCGGTGCTGAACGGCGACAGCGTCCACCAGGGTTGTCCGAGCGCGACGGCCTCGGCCGCCACCTCCTCCAGCGTGCGAAGCGAGGCGGCCGCCAGATCCACCGGCGCCTTGCCGCCGCCGGCCGCCGCCGCCCAGGACGCGGCCAGGAACTCGGCCGAGGTGGCCACCAGGTCCGCCGCCCGGGCCCGTACCCGCTCCGGGTCGCAGACCAGCACGTGGCTGCCGGCCGGGAACTCGTGCAGCACCAGCCGGAGCTGGTCCACCAGCACCGGCGCCAGCGACTCCATGCCCTCGACCTGGTTGCCCTGGCTGATCGGCTCCAGCAACTCGGCCAGTTCCGGATGCTCGGCGAGCAATTGGGCGGCCCGCGCCCGCACCTGGTCGGTCAACATCAGCTCGCGGCACGGCGGCGCCCACAGCCCGTCCGGCGCGATCTCCAGCGAGCGCTGGTCGGCCACCTTGAAGTAGCGGATCTCCTCGACCTCGTCGCCCCAGAACTCCACCCGCAGCGGATGGTCCTCGGTCGGCGGAAAGACGTCGAGAATGCCGCCCCGGACGGCGAAGTCGCCGCGCTTCTCCACCAGCTCGACCCGTGCGTAGCCGCCGGTGACCAGGTCGGCGACGATCTCCTCCAGCTCCCGGCCGGAGTCGCCGATGGCGATGCTGACCGGCGCCAGCTCGCCGAGATCGGGCACCTGCGGCTGCAGCACCGAGCGGACCGGTGCCACCACCACCCGCAGCGGACCGGTGCCCGGGTCGTCGAGGCTGGGATGCCGCAGCCGGCGCAGCACCGCCAGCCGCCGGCCGATGGTGTCCGGCCGGGGTGACAGCCGCTCGTGCGGCAAGGTCTCCCAGCCCGGATAGAGCGCTACCGAGTCGCCGGGAAGCAGCGACTCCAGCGCCCGCACCAGATCCTCGGCCTCCCGCCCGGTGGAGGTGATCGCCAGCACGGTGCGGCCGGCGCCGGCCAGTGCGGCGACCGCCAGTGGTCGCAGCGCCGCCGGCCCGGCGACGGCCAGCTCCGGCGAGCCGATCCGCTCCCGCATGGTGTTCAGCGCCGGGTCGCCGTCCCGGCCGGTGGCCTCGGCGATCAGTCCGGACAAGCTCATCTTCTCGGCCCCTGTACTTCTTCGACTTCTTCGACTTCTTTGCTCGACACCTATTTGCTCCCCCGCCAGGTCTTCGACGGCAGCACAGTTGGCCCCCGACCGGCGACGGTCGGGGGTGTGCATCCAGGGTACGCAACCGGTCCGACCGCGCAGTTGATCACGCTTGGTGACAGGCAGAAAGCGCTGTGTATTGAATTACCGGCTCGATCGAGTTTTCCGGCCAGATTCCAGGGAATTCTTCATCACAACGGTAGATGTGAGATCGAGGTTCAGTTAGCATCTGGAGCACAGACGAAGACCCGGGGGGACCACTCAATGAACAAGATCGCCACCACCGCCGAGCGTGCCAACGCCCTCGGCAGCGCGCCGGCGAGCACGCCACTGCGCGCCCTCACCGGCATGCTGCTGATCGCCGTGGCCGGCCTGCTCGCGCTGGTCGGCTTCGCCGGGCCGGCCTCGGCCGCCTCGCCCTCCCCCTATCCGCCGGCGCCGTCCTGCTCGGTCGCCGGCACCTCCACCGGTTCCGGAACCAACGTCACCGGCACCGGGTTCGCGGCGAACACCGAGGTCTCGGTATCCCTCGGCAACTCGCACAGCACCGTGCTGACCGACGCGAGCGGTAGCTTCGCAACCTCGCTCGACACCGGCAGCGGACGGCTGGTCGCCAGCGGCCAGGGCTGCAGCGCGGTGGCCAGCATCGCCGCGCTTGCCGAGAACAACCCCGTCCCGGCGAGCAATTCCTCCGGTGGCGCCCTGCCCAACACCGGCGCGGATGTGCTCGGAGTCGCTGCCGTGGCCGGCCTGATGGTGCTGGGTGGCGTGTTCCTCCTCGTGCAAGGCCGCCGTCGGCACAGCTGAGCCGGTGTCCGGCGAACCCCGCCGCATCGGAGTTTTGCTCAGGCGGCTCGGCTGGTTGCTGCTCGCCCTGGCGCTGCTCGGCGGCCTGGCCTGGTTGGTGATCACCGGGCTGTTGGCCAAGCAGCAGGTCGATGCGGCCCAGCGTGAGGTGACCCAGATCCGGCTCAGCATCGACGCCGGCGACGTCGACAGCGCATCGCGGCAGGCGCAGCTGCTGGCCGGGCATGCCCGGCGAGCGCACCAGCTGACGACCGGACCCAGCTGGTGGCTGGCCGCCCAGCTGCCCTGGTTGGGCCGGCCGGCGGTCGCGACGCGCGGTGCTGCCGCGCAGCTCGACGCGCTGTCCGGCGGTGTGCTGAACCCGCTGCTGAACGTGGCCGGCGAGCTGACCGCCGGCCGGCTGTTCAACCACGGCACGGTGCAGCTGCCGCCGCTGCAGCAGGCCGCCCCGGTCATCGACCAGGCGCAGCACCGGTTGGCGACGACCTCGGCCACCGTGCGGGCGCTGCCAACCGGTACCTGGCTCAACCCGGTCAACCGGGGCACCCGGTCGTTCCAGGCACAGCTGGCGAGCTTGCAACACCAGCTCGACTCGGTCCAGCGGGCCACCGATCTGCTACCCCGGCTGCTCGGGGCCGAGCGCCCACAGCGCTACTTCGTCGGCCTGGAGAACGAGGCGGAATCCCGTGGCCTGGGCGGCATACCGGGTGCGTTCGCGATCGTCACCGCCGATCACGGCCAGCTCCGATTCGAGCGTTTCGAGAGCGACACCACCCTGCAGAAGGTGCACACCGATCTGCGGCTGGGCGCTGACTACCGCCAGCGCTACGCGACCGCCGATCCGGCGAACAGCTACGCCAACTCCACCATCGGTCCCGACTTCACCGACGCGGCCCAGATCTGGGCCGCCATGTGGCAGCGCTACAGCGGCGAGCGGGTGGACGGGGCGGTGGCCATCGATCCGACGGCGATCTCCTACCTGCTCGCGGTCACCGGCCCGGCCAGCACTACCGCCGGTGAGTCGATCACGGCGGCCAACGTCGTCCCGCTGACCCAGAAGACGCTCTACCAGCGCTACCCGGACACCGCCCAGCGCAAGGCGTTCCTGATCGATATCGCCACCGGCATCTCCCGCCGGCTGCTCGCCACCCACGGTTCCACCGGCCTGATCAAGGCGGCGCTGAAGGCTTCGACCCAGCGCCGGCTGCTGCTCTGGAGCGCCGAGCCGGCGACCGAACAGCAGCTGCGCGCCACCTCGCTGGCAGGCGCCCTCGACCCGGGCCAGCGACCATTCGTCGGCTTCACCACGGTGAACGCCACCGGCGGCAAGCTCGACTACTACCTGCACCGCTCGCTGAGCTACCAGCGCGGCACCTGCGCAGGCCAGGTGCACAGCAGCGCGACGATCACGCTCACCAACGCGGTGCCGGCCGGCCGGCTGCCGACCTACGTGACGCTGCGCGCCGATCACCCGAGCTATCCGACCAAGCCGGGCGACAACAAGGTGCTGGTGAACTACTACCTGACGCCGGGTGCCACCGTCACGGCGGTCGCCCTGGACGGCAGGCCGACGATCGTGGCGCCCGGCACCGAGCACGGCCTGACGGTCCTCACCCTGCCGGTCGAGCTGGCCGCCGGCGCCACCCACGTGCTCACCGTCACCGCCACCGAACCGGCCAGGTCCGGGCCGGTCATGGTGTTCAAGCAACCAGCCGTCAACCCGGTGCTGATCGGCCTGCACCAACAGGGTTGCGGATGATGAGAGCATGGCCGATAGGACAGGGGTGACCAACGACGACGGCTGGGTGAGCCGACGGGCCGTGCTCGGCGGCCTCGGCCTCACCGCGGCGGCGGCCGCGCTGGGCGGCACCGGGGCATACCTGCTCGGCGATCACCAGGCCGCCGGCAGCACCCGGCTGGACGTCGCCGGCTGGCGCCGGATCCGCGGCAACCACTACTACATCGGCCACCGGGGCGCCGGTGACGTCCGGCCGGAACACACCATGCCGTCCTACCAGGCCGCCGCCGACTGGGGCGCCCGGGCGCTGGAGGTCAGCACCAGCAGTACCTCCGACGGCGTGCTGGTGTGCATGCACGACCTGACCCTGGATCGCACCACCAACGCCACCGGCCCGGTGGCCGCCAAGTCCTGGGCGCAACTGCGCAATATCGGCGTCCGTCAGCCACAGCTCGGGCCGGCCTGGATGCGCGAGCCGCTGACCCCGATACCGCGCTTCGAGGACGTGCTGGAGACCTTCGGCGGCCGGCTGGTGCTGTGCGTCGAGGCCAAACGGTACGACGACTTCCCGTTGATGATGGACCTGATCGTCAAGCACGGGCTGCAGAAGTCGGTCATCGTCAAGGCGTTCCACCTCAGCAACGCGATAGCCGACGCCAAGAGCACCGGCTATCCGGTGTTCAGCTACCTCGGCGTGCCGGACGTGGGCGAGGACGCGATCGCCACCGCGGCCGCCGTGCTGAACCCGCGGACGGACTACCTGGTGCTGCCGACCACCGCCGGCCCGACCGGGGACCAGCAGCTGCCGGCGGCCTTGGTGCAGGCTGCCGTCCGGACCGGCGTGCCGGTCTGGGTCTACCCGGTCCACCGGCGCAGCGAGGCCGACTACTTCTTCGGCCTCGGCGCATCCGGCCTGGTGACCTCCAGCTACCGCTATGTCACCACCCGGACCGCCAGCACCAGGTTCGACACCTGGAACACCAAGGCGGTCGCCGACGGCGAGATGAACCTGCGGCCGGACGAGAAGACCTACGCGGCGGAGTGGACCGGCACGGCGGAGTTGACGCTGGCCAAGCGGAGCACCCAGCACTTCATCACGCTGGGCCAGTTCGGACCGCTGCCGAACGCCGGGGGCAGCTATCAGATCGACCTGCAGGCACGGTGGAACTTCCTGCCGGACGACCTCACCACCAACATCACGCTGGCCTTCGGGCATGCCGACGACCGGTACTACGAGGAAGGCCTCGGCGCCAGCGACGGCTATCACGCGATCATCACCGCGAACGGTTCGCTGGAACTCTGGGCGCACTACGCCGGCCGGTCGGTCGGCGAGCGCCTCGGCGATCCGGTCCAGACCAACGCGCCGGAGGAGGGTCAGTGGGTCACGCTGCGGCTGAACGTCTTCCCGCAGGGCATCACCTGGACCCGGCTGGACGCGTCCTCGCCGGACAGCGGATCGGCTGCCCAGGTCAGCGTGGAGGACCAGCGGTTC
Organism: Jatrophihabitantaceae bacterium; assembly: GCA_045807085.1. GTDB lineage: Bacteria > Actinomycetota > Actinomycetes > Mycobacteriales > Jatrophihabitantaceae > Jatrophihabitans_A. The sequence goes on along the minus strand of JBJMIB010000034.1, from coordinate 104,156 downwards.
CGGGGCGGGTACCTGCACATCGGCCGAACCGCGGCCGACAAGAGCGCGGTCAGCTTCCGGTCCTGCACGGTCAGCTGAGCCGAGCCACCGGGAAGCCTGATTCAGACCTCGTCTGATTCAGACCCCGTGATTCAGACCCCGTCTGATTCAGACCCCGTCTGATTCAGGAACCGACGGTGCGCGCGATCTCGGTGTGCAACGCCTGCCGCAACATGCTGCTCGAGGTGTGCACCGTGTACGGCAGGTAGAAGACGTCGACGCCGAGCGGCGCGAACTCCTCCTCCAACCGGGTGCCCTTCTCGGTGCCACGCCAGTCGTCGCCCTTGATGATCACGTCGAAGCGCAGCCGCTCCCACATCAGCAGCTTGCTCGGCACCTCCTCGCAGACGGCCTCGTCCACGTACCGGATGCTCTGCACGATCTCCAGCCGCTCGGCCAGCGGCACCACCGGTGGCCGGCCCTTGGCGCGGGCGGCCAACTCGTCCGAGACCACGCCGGCGATGAGGTAGTCACAGTCCAACCGGGCATTGCGCAAGATATTCAAATGCCCGATATGAAACATATCGAAGACACCGGGCGCATACCCGACCCGTCCTCGCCGCATCCCGTCCATCCGATCCCCCCGAACTTGCCAAGCCGCCCTGCCGACGTGCGGATACTGTTAAGATTAGTGAATCGCGACGGCGCTGTCATCCGAGTCCGCGAACTCGCCAGCCGCCCGGGGGGCCAGGAATGCACAACTCTGCTAGCGGGCAATGCTGGCTGGTGTCCGGCGGAGCCGGCTACATCGGTGCGCACGTGGTATGCAGCCTGCAGGCAGCCGGTGCCCATCCGATCGTGCTGGACGACCTGAGCACCGGAGTCCGGGACCGGGTCGAAGTGCCATTCGTAGCCGGCGACATCGGCGATGTGGACCTGGTCGTCGCCACCCTGCGCAGCCACCGGGTCGCCGGTGTGGTGCACCTGGCGGCGGACAAGCAGGTCGAGGAATCGGTACGGCAGCCACTGCGGTACTACCGCCGCAACGTGCTGAACCTGATGCAACTGCTGACCGCCATGCGGCTCGCCGAGGTGGACCGGCTGGTCTTCTCCTCCAGTGCCGCGGTCTACGGCATGGTCGACTCCGACCGGGTCGGCGAGGACGACCGGACCGAGCCGATCAACCCGTACGGGCAGACCAAGCTGATCGGTGAATGGCTGATCCGGGACCAGGCCCGAGCCAGCGGACTGCGCTACGCCGCGCTGCGTTATTTCAACGTGGTGGGTGCCGGGGCGCCGGAACTGGGCGACCTGGGCGGCGCCAACCTGGTTCCGATGATCTTCGAGGCCGTCCGCCGCGGCGAGCAACCGCGGATCTTCGGCTCGGACTACCCAACGCCGGACGGCACCTGCGTGCGGGACTACGTCCACGTCGCCGACCTGGCCGGCGCGCACGTGGCGGCCATCGCCGCACTGGACTCACCGGATGCCGAGTTGGTGGTCAACGTCGGCCGCGGCCACGGCTACTCGGTACGTGAGGTGATCGACATGGTGGCCGAGGTGATCGGCATCGAGCTGGATCCGGTACTCGCCGACCGGCGTCCCGGCGACCCGGCGAGCGTCGTGGCAGACACCAGCCGGATCGCCGAGGAACTCGGCTGGCGGGCCCAGCATGACCTGGCCGACATGGTCCGCAGCGCCTGGCAGGCCGAGCAATGGCGGGCCCGGCAGGTACCCGGCGAGCAGGCAGCGGCCGAGCTCGCGCCGGCCGCGCGTTAGCGGTTGGGGGCACATGGTGAAGAACGTCCCCACCGACACGCTGACCGAAAGTCGGTTCGCGACAGCTCGCGGCCGGCTCGGCTCGGCGCAGAAGCCGACCGCCTCGGTGCCCGCCTACCTGCGCTTCGTCAACCGCCGGGCCGGTGGCTGGCTGGCGGCGTTGGCCTACGCGGTGGACCTGAGCCCGACCCAGGTCACCGTGCTCAGCGCGCTCAGTTCCTTCGCCGGCATCGCCCTGCTGCTCATCGCCACGCCGACGCTGGCGATCGGCTGCGGGGTGGCCGGGCTGCTGCTACTCGGCTACGCGCTGGACTCGGCCGACGGTCAGCTGGCCCGGGTGCGCGGCGGCGGCAGCAAGGCCGGCGAGTGGCTCGACCACGTGGTGGACATGGCCAAGCTGACCTCGCTGCACAGCGCGGTCGCGGTCTCGATCCTGCGCTTCTTCGACGTGCCCCGGCTGACGCTGGCCATCCCGCTGGTCTTCGGCATCGCCAACGCGACCCAGTTCCTCGGCATGATGCTGCGTGACCAGCTGCGGGCCGGCGCGGGGCAGCCGGCGGCGGCTCGCACCGGCACCTCGTCGGTGCTGCGAGCCTGGCTGCTGCTGCCGCTGGATCACGGCGCGCTGGGGCTGGTCTTCCTGCTGCTCGGCTGGCACAGCGCCTTCCTGGTCGGCTATGGACTTCTCGCCCTGTGCACGGTGGCCTTCGCGCTCCGCTCGCTGACCAAGGCCTACCTCGGCCTGGTGGCCCTGGACCGGTCGTCGCGGTGAGCGGTGCCGCGCCGGCACCGCACCCGCTCGCCGGGATCGCCCGGGGCGGCTCGTTCGCCGTACTCGGCACCGGCATCGGCTCGGTGCTCGGCTTCGTGCTCACCCTGATCGTCACGCACGGGCTGACCACCACCACCGCCGGGCAGTTCTTCAGCGCCACCGCGATCTTCATCGTGCTGCAGACCTTCCTCTCCTTCGGGGTGGGTGCCGGCCTGGTCCGGTTCGTCCCCCGGTTCGGCGCGCTGGACCGGTCCGAGGACGTGCCGGCGCTGCTGGCGGTGGCCTTCGTGCCGGTGGCGGTGCTCGGCCTGCTCGGCAGCATCGGGCTGTGGTTCGCCGCGCCGCTACTGGCCGCGCGGGTCGGCCACGACAATTCCGCGGCGGCACTGAGCAGCTTCCGGATGCTCGCGCTGCTGTTCCTGCCGGGCACCCTCGAGGTGGCCGCGGTGGAGTGCACCCGGGCCTTCGGCAGCGTGCGCAACTACGTGCTGATCCAGCAGATTGGCGTGCCGGCACTGCGGCCGCTGCTGGTCGGGCTCAGTGTGGCCGTCAGCGCCCCGCTGTGGGTGGTGGTGCTGGCCTGGCTGCTGCCGCTGGCGCTGGCGCTGGTAGTCGCGGCGGTCATCGTGGCCGGTTGCCTGCAACGCCGGTACGGGCACCGCTGGGCGTGGCCACAGCGGAGTCGATCGATACCCGAGATCGCCGGTGAGTACTGGAGATTCACCGGCGCGCGGGGCGTCTCCAGCGTCATGGAGATCCTGCTCAACTGGCTGGACGTGCTGCTGGTGGCCACCCTGGTCTCGGCATCGCAGGCCGCGATCTACGCGGCGGCCAGCCGGTTCGTCACCTCCGGCACCCTGGTGCTGCAGGCGTTGCGGCTGGCCATTGCCGGTGAGGTGAGCGCCGCGCTGGCCCGCCGCGCTCACGACCGGGTCAGCCAGATGTACACCACCGCCTCCCAGTGGGTGGTGCTCTCGTCCTGGCCGCTCTACCTGGTGATGGCGGTCTTCGCACCCACCGTGCTGCGGATCTTCGGCCCCTCCTACCCGGCCGGCGCGCACGCGCTGAGCATCCTGTGCCTGGCCATGCTGGTGTACCTGGCCGCCGGCAATGTCGGCACGGTGTTGCTGATGGGCGGCAAGAGCACCTGGGTGCTGGCGGACAAGGCGGCGAGCCTGACCATCAACGTGGCGGCCAACCTGGTGCTGGTGCCGCACTACGGCATCACCGGTGCCGCCGTGGCCTGGGCGGTGACGATCGTGCTGGACAGCAGCCTGGCCTTCGCCCAGGTCCGCTGGGGCATGGGCATCGCCGGCCGGCTCGGCCCGCTGGTCAAGGCCGGCTTGCTGGCGCTCGGCTGCTTCGGCGGGCTGGGGCTGGCGATCCGGCTGCTGGCCGGCGGCTCGCTGGCCACCATGCTGGCCACGGTTGCCCTCGGCTCGCTGGTCTTCCTGCCGATTGTCTGGGCAGGACGTGAGCTGTTCGGCGTCCGGATCCTCGTTCAGGCGCTGCGTCCCGGCGCCCGCTCCGGGAACCGGGTCGGCCAGCCGGCGGGCTAGCCTCTTCGCTCTATATGAAAACTTGACATCGGCTCAAGCTCTCAGGGTAGGTAACGTAAAGTTGACCAGAACTCCTGCCTGCCAGGTCAAGGCTGACCAGGCAGGCGCGCCGGTAGGGTGCACGACTGGCAGTCGTGCAGACGAAGGGGGCACTACGTGTCCGACAGGGACCCGGGGAGTCCGACCGGCGCAACGCCGCACCGTAAGTCGCGGCGGTCCGGCGTGACCAGCGGCACGCCGCGTCGGCAGGTCGCGCGCCCCAGCGGCGATCGAGGCCGGGTCCGGGCCACCGGCTCCAACGGCCAGTCGGTCGTCACCCTCGGCCAGTTCTTCGGCACCCTGCGACGGCAGTTCGTGCTGGTGCTGACCTGCCTGCTGCTCGGCCTGGCGTTGAGTGGCGCGCTGCTGGCCACCACGCCCAAGAGCTACCAGTCGACGGCGGTGGTCGACATCACCCCGACGCTGCCGACCAGTTCGGGTTCCGGCAATGGCAACAACTCGGTCAACACGATCACCGAGGCCAAGATCGCGACCTCGTCCTCGGTGGCGCTGGGTGCCGCCAAGAAGCTGGGGTTCACCGGCACTCCCGGTGAGCTGGCCCAGCACGTCAGCGTCACCTCGCCGCTGAGCAGCCAGGTCCTCAACATCACCTTCACCTCTAGCAGCGCGCACGGTGCCGCCGACGGCGCGAACGCGTTCGCCCAGTCCTACCTCGACTACCGGACCGCTACCGCGCAGGCCGACCTGCAGCTGCGGATCTCCCGGATCAACGACCAGATCAGCACGCTGCAGGACAAGAAGCCGGCCGGCGGCACCGGCCAGATCCAGCAGCTGCTGAACCAGCTCAACAACTACCGCACGCTGGTGGTGACGCCCGGCCAGGTGGCCGGCACAGCGGCGCCACCGCCACGTCCCAGCGCCCCCAAGCCGTACCTCTACCTGGCCGGTGGCCTGCTGTTGGGGCTGCTGCTCGGCGCCTTGCTGGCGATGCTGCGCGACCGGCGGGACGACCGGGTGCGGGGCAAGGCGGATCTGGCCGCCAGCCTGGGTGCCCCGGTGATCGCCGAGGCGATGTCGGCCGAGGTCGCCGGCAAGACCTGGCCGCGCTCGCTGGTCACGCTGACCGAGCCGCGTGGCACCGAGGCCGATGCCTACCGCACGGTGACCACCACGGTGTCCTCCGACGCCGCCGAAAGCCAGATCGTGCTGCTGTGCGGCACCGGCCGGGAGGGCCGCAGCCTGGCGCCGATGAACCTGGCCGCTACCTACGCGCTGCAGGGCCTGCGCACCGTGCTGGCCGGCCCGCGTACCGCGCTGGAGCCGGTGGTCGAACTGCTCGGTATCAACCAATTGAGCACCGGCGCTGCCGACCCGATGGTCGAGAAGCTGATCCCCTCGAGCACGGTGGCCGACCTGTCGGTGCTCAACCTGGGCGATGAGGTGTTGCTCGGCGCAACCCTGCGCAACAACGGTGACCAGCTCGAGGACGTGCTCGCCGAGGCAGACATCGTGGTGCTGGACGGGGTCAACATCGAACTGCCGAGCACCTCGCTGCGGTTGGGTCAGCTGGCCGACGAGGTAGTGGTGCTGGTCTATCTGGACCGCACCACCCATCTCGGGCTCGAGGTCCTCGCCCAGCACCTGGCGCAGGCGCGGGCCAGCATCTCCGGTGCGGTCGTGCTCAGCCGGCAGCCCTGGCTGCGTCGGCACCGGCCCTGGCTGCGCCACCGGGCGGCGTCGGCCAAGCCGGCGGTCAGGCCGCAGCAGGCGGCCCTGCCCGGCAGCCGGGCCGCTGACCGGGCCGAGGCGGCCGCCCGGGCGGCCGAGCGGCCGCACGCCCGCATCCAACCGGGCCAGCCCGGCCGCCGCCGGGACATCTCGACCCGAGCGGCCGCGGTCGAGCCCGGATCGGCCGAGGACCGGCGGACCGGTGGTGCCGAGCAGCTACGGCGGGTGTCGGGCGCCGGCAAGGGCAGCTGAGCCGATGCGGGTGTTGCTCGCCGGCTCGACCGGCGGACACCTCGGCCAGCTGGTGGCGCTACAGCCGTGGTGGTCCAAGCATGAGCGGCACTGGATCACCTTCGACAAGCCGGACGCCCGCTCGCTGCTGGCCGGTGAGCAGATCAGCTGGGCCTACCACCCGACCACCCGCAACATTCCGAACCTGATCCGCAACTTCGGGGTGGCCTGGCGAGCGCTGCGCCGGTTCCGGCCGGACCTGGTCGTCTCGACCGGCGCGGCGGTCGCGGTCCCGGTGTTCTACCTGGCTCGGCTGATGGGCATCCGAACCGTCTACATCGAGGTGTACGACCGGATCGACAGCGCCACCCTGACCGGCCGGCTGTGCCGGCCGGTGACCGACATCTTCGCCGTGCAATGGGCGGAGCAGCTGTCGGTCTATCCCGGCGCCACCCTGATCGGGCCGCTGCTGTGAACGGCGCTGATCGACGCGCCCCGGAGGCCGGCCGGCTCACCGCGGTGGTCACGGTGGGCACCGATCACCACCGGTTCGACCGCCTGATGGACTGGCTGGAGAGCTGGCAGGCCGCTCATCCCGACGCCTTCGATTGGATCGTGCAGCACGGCGCCAGCCGACCGATGCGTGCTGCCAGCGGGTTCACGATGAAACCCCGGTCCGAAGTCCTCGAACTGCTGCGCGGCGCGGCGGTGGTGGTGACCCAGGGCGGCCCGGGCGGCATCATGGATGCTCGCGAGTGCGGCAAGCTGCCGATCGTGGTGCCCCGGCTGGCCCGGCTGGCCGAGGTGGTCGACGACCACCAGATCCCGTTCGCCGAGCACCTGGCCGGCAGGGGGCTGGTGGTCACCGCACAGTCCGAGCAAGAGCTGCACGAGGCGCTCGACCGGGCGTGCGGGGATCCGCAGGCCTTCGTCGCGGTCGGCGGCGCCGGCGACGTCGCCGCCGCGGTGGCGCGGCTGGAAGCTGCCGTCGAGCAGTTGCTGGCCAGCCGGCCGAGCCGGACCGGACGGCGCCGCCGGGATCTCAGCTCGCTGGGTTGACCCTTGGCCGCGCCGGCGCGAATTCCGATAACAGCAGGGCCAGGCATTCTGCAGGCGTACGGTCGTCCGTGCGCAGCACCGGCACGCCGAACTGTTCGGAGATCGCGAGATAACGCTCCAGGTAGTGCCGGTGCCAGGCGGCGGTTCGGGGTTCCTCGCTTCGGCTCGCCAATCGTTCGAGGGTGGCCGGCAAGGCGCTCCAGCACAGCACCGTAGGAATCCAGATCGACCAGCAGGCGGCGAACTCGGTGGCCGGCATGAGGCTTGCGACCGTCATCCAGGAGCGGTCCAGCACCAGCGGCCGGCCGTGATCGGCCAAAGCGCCGCTGAGAGCCGTCCGCCCGATCTCAGCCACCGCCGCCGTGTCGGCCTTCTCCGCCGCGGCCATCAGCTCGCGCCCGACGGCTCCGGAGAAGGGGCGGACATACGCGCTACCGGACACCCCGGCCAAGGCCACGGCCAGCGTGGTCTTGCCGGCTCCGTCGTGACCGTCGAGCCCGATCACGCCGGTCAGCCGGGCATCGCTCATGTGAAGGGGCGCAGGACCACCGTCGCACGGTCGTCGTCGATCTCGAGCCAGTAGTTACGAGTGTTCTTCGACAAGGTCGCGAAGGCGTCGCCGCGCAATTCCATCTGACCTCTCGGCGATACCCGGAACCCGCCATCCTCGCCGGCGGGTCGGATCTCCACCCCGTCGCCGGTGACCGCGACCGTCACCCGCGCTCCGACACCGGGTTGCATGCCGAGGCATTTCCGGGCGGCCACCGGCAGCGTAATGACGCCTCCCGGGGACACCTTCAGGCTCCGGTTACGCACCGCCATCTGTGCCATGTCTACCTCCTTGGCTTACGAGATCGTTGGCTGAAGAGCTGCTGTCTAAAGAACTGCCGAACACCAGTTCGTGCAACCGCCGGTACCGGAGAAGGAGCTCGGACGCTGGCGCCCCCGAACGCCATTGGTCCTTGTCCAGGGCCTCGGCATCGTCCGATGCGCCACTGCGGACCCTCATGCAATCCGGGCTGATTTCCCCGTAGACGACCCGGCCGCCGCGGTCTATGAAGAAACAGATGTCGATGAGTTGAAGGCCCGCCAGCCGAAACCGCTCCTCCAACCACTCGAACGAGTCCCTCGCCAGCCGCTTGGCGTTCTGTGGATCGACCATCCAGACGGCGGCGTAGTCATCAGAGATCGGCTCGTCGGCGAGCCGCTCGCCGTCATCGCCATGCAGCGGATTGCGCCAGTCGAAACACACCACCGGATCCGGGAACCGGCTCCATCTCCGCAGCGGCGGACCGGACACCGTCGAGTGGTCCTCGGTGTAGCGATAGCGGTGCAGCGGAGAGCCGATATGGAATCGCTTCACCCGGACTTCGAGGTTGCACGGGCTCACCCGCCTTTCGGCGAGGAGGGGCCCGACCGGCGTTTCGACGAGGCCCAGGAAGGCCGAAGCCAGGTGCCGGTTGCCCGGCGATTCCGCCATCGACCGGAATACGGCGGCGGAGAACCGCGCTCGGACCTCATCCGTGCCCGGCACAGTCCCGTATCTGTTGTTCGTGAAGGAGTAAACCGTCGGCCGCAGCCGAGCCAACGTGACCTTCGGGGTCAACAGCCTGACGTCCTTGCTGTCACCGAGCACCAGGGACGGCAGCGCATCGAAATCGAACCGCATACCCTGCAGCACCTGTTCGAGCATGGCGGCGTGGCCCGGTGCTATGTCAACGACGAAGCGCTCACCAGCGGGGCCGGTGACCTCGAGCTGTCGCGCGATGACCTGCTCAACCTGGAGGTCGATCTCCAGATCGGCGCACTCGTCGAGCAGCAGGTCCGCTTCAGGACAGAGCCGAGGTTTGGTCGCGGTGGCCACCCTCACACCGTCCCTTCCAGAACTCCGAGGTCAGCATTCAGTGCCGACATGGCGTTTCCGGTCGCCACCGCGGCGGCGGCGAGTGCGACGCCCGGCGAACCGGCGGCTGCCACCGCTTGTTCACCTCGGGTATCGAAGCCGCACCGGGCCTGCAGCCACTCGTAAACATCTGCCTTGGCCACGTGGCAATCTAACGCACCCCAAGTTCCCTTGGCGATATTAGCGGGAATCTTGACGAAATAGTCATAGAGATTGCGCCGGTCGTCGCCCTCGGGCATCGGCCTGAAGGTCATCGCGGACCCGATCATGCCCAGTTGCTGCCCTTGCCGTACGGCGCCAAAACTGAAGTTGCGGGCAAGCAGGATATCTTTCGGTTTGGTCGGCACCGCCACCTCGCCGTACACGCATAACCCGTAATCGGCGAGATTATCGCCGGAAAGTGCCTGCATGTTCCATAATTCTGCCGGCGAATAGACCCCGAGGTTGAGTTCCTTGCCGCGCCAGGTCGGTGATGTGCCCGCCATGCGGCGCAACGCCGAGCGGGGATCACGACTTACCACCAGGGCGTCGTAGTCGGCGAAATCCATGCCGCTGACACTTGAGCCATATACCACGATACAAAGCAGATCCTCGCCGAGGGTAGCTCGCAGAGCATCGACGAAGCCGAACCGCTCGCGCAGCCGCGGTGGCAGCGGATCGGCCCGCAGGACGGCGCTCTGATACGTCCGCGCCATCGCCATCCGCGCCAGCACCTGCTCGAACTGCTCCCGGATAGCCAGCAGCCGGTCCGTCGGCGGCATGTCCGCGGAGCTCGCGAGTTCCCGAACGGCTGCCTTGAGGTCAAGCGAAGCGAGTTCGGCAAGTGTGCCGTCCTCGGCGAGCAGGCCAAGCTGCCAGAGGCGGTCGTATTTGCTGGCGAGTGTGCCTTCACTCCAACGCGACTGGATGATCGCGGCCGACAACGTCACCGCCGCGAGGAAGGCAGTTGATTCCCAGCGGAACCGGCTGAGGGCGACGGCGTCGGTCAACGGCCCCGCGTGGCGCAACCTGACCGGAGGCAGGAGTGGACCTGGCATGCCCGATCTCGCCGCTGCCTCATGGAAGCGCGGATGGAACAACCGCGCCCACTGCAAGAAGCGCGGTGTGATCACCCGGACGTTCGGGTAGTTCCGGGACAGCGCCCAGGCATACAGCTCGCCCAGTTGCGACGCGTCGAGTTCACCGGCCACGTAGAGGTAGGTGATGACCGTGGGCCCGGCACGCCAGGTGTCAGGACGGTTCACCAGATGGACGGCGCGCAAGCATTCCCGCACAGTGTCAGACGCAGTCGGCGGCATACCAATGCTCCTAGCCAGTCACATCGCTCAACTAAGCACATCCGGTGATCAGCCGCAACGACCGTCGCGGCCGCGAGCGGCCAGGTTCAGGCCCCGGCCAGCGCGTGACCGGTCGGCTGAGCCGGTTCGCTGCGCGCCCGGGCGCCGGACGGGCGCAGCGCGAGCGCCGCGGCGACCATGGCCACGGTCAGCTGAGTGCCGTCGTAGCCGTAGTAGAAGAAGGTCGCGAAGCACACGAACAACGTGGCATGTATCCACAGCCGGCCCTGGTCCTCGGCTCGCCAGCTGAGCAACATCGCGAGCAGGAACCAGCCCAGGAACAGGCCGAGCGCGATGAAGCCGTAGCTGTACATGACGTTCCAGACCTGACCCTGGGTGCCGATCGAGACGGTCAGCGTCTGCGATGGCTGCGGTGCCCCGTGGCCGAAGATGGGCGACTGCAGGGCGCCGTCGTAGGCCTCCCGGTAGATGGTCTGGCGGCCCAGGTTCGTCCGGCTGTAGTGCAGTCGCGACTGCAGATCGACCAGCACGCCGGCGGCGACCGCCACCGCCGCCCCGACCGCGCTGGCACCGATGACCGCGATCAACGGCACCAGTTGACCACGCAGCGCCAGCCGCAGCACGGCGTAGCCGAGCACGATGCCGATCGCCAGGAACATGCCCCGGTTCAGCGTCGCGAAGGCGGGCACACAGGCCGCCGCCAGCAGTGCCACCATGGCCAGCCGGGACCGGCGTCGGACGGCCAGCGTGATCGCCGCGATGACCAGCGGAACCAGCAGCGCGACGTTGCAGCCCCAGCTGTTGGTGTAGGGGAACGGCGCGCTGGGCCGGTAGAACGCCCGGGGCGAGCCGTAGGGCTGCTGCACCTCGGCGAAGGACGGGTGCACCAGCGCCTGCACGTACTCGTTGCGCGCGATGTTCTGGGGCAGCAGCGACTCGGCCGGCGTGCTGATGCTGCCGTGCGGGAACAGCACACCGAGGTAGCCGCCGAACACGACGAAGGCGAAGAACAGCACCAGCGCCCTGAGCACCATCCGATCGCTGAGCCGTTCCCGAGCGTTGTAGACGTAGAGGAACACGATGGACGAGCCGAGGTAGTTGCACATCCGGACGCCGAAGCCGATCAGCCGGGAGCCGTTGGACAGCTCCAGCGCGGCGGCGCATGCCCAGATCAGGAAGCCGACCCACAGCCAGAACGCCGGCGGCAACTCGATGCGCTGGCGCTGCAGCATCAGAACCAGCATCGGCACCGAGGTCAGGATGACCGCGAACGCGCCGAAGCCGGTGATCCACCACAGCGGAAAGCCGGCGAAGAGCAGGAACAGCGGCCAGGCCGGCAGCTGCATCGGCGGATTCCTGGGTGCGACCATCCAGCGCTCAGATTCCGCGGCCGAACCGGCGGGCGGTTGCCAGCACCCGATCGGCGCTGATCAAGCCGGTGGCGACCATGAGCGCAGCGTAGCTCTGCCGGGGCCGGCGCGACCGGCGCAGCGAGCGCAGGCCCCACCTGGCCGCCTGCGAGCGCCGGCCCAGCGCGGCGTTGGCGAAGGCGATCTGACCTTCGATGCGGGCCAGTCCGACCGGACTCTGGCGGAACTCCGGAACCCGGTCCAGCAGGTACAGCAGCGCATCGTTGATGGTCTGCCAGCGACTGGCGAAGAACGAGCTGTCATGCAGGTACACCCGCGACAGCGCCTGGTGGGCGCAGACGATGGGGCCGAGCCGGGCGGCTCGCAGCAACAGTTCGTAGTCCTCGGCGTAGCTGCCGGGCAGTTGCTCATCGACCAGTCCGATCCGCTCGATCAGCAGCCGGCGCGGGATCAGGTAGGTGGAGGCATTCGCCTCCAGGTGCCGGTCGTCGATCAGGTCCTCGAACCGCAGCAGGCTTTGCGCGGCCTCCCGGGGCAGCTCGTTGCCCCGGTAGGAATAGAGGAAACCGGAAGCCGCCGCGCTCGCCTGGGAGTGCGCGCGGAGCAGCCCGACCTGCACCCGTAGCTTGCTCGGCAGCCACTCGTCGTCATCGTCGCAGGAGCCGACCAACTCCCCTGCCGCCGCGAGGTAGCCGGTATTGCGGTTGCCCGCCAACCCCGGCTTGCGGTCGTTGACCAGCAGCCGGATGCTCCGGCCCTCGCGGGGCTGCACCGATGGCGCGACCGGCTCGGTGCCGTCGAAGACGATCAGCACCTCGATGTCGCCGGGGTAGTCCTGGTCCAGCACCGACTGCACCGCCCGGGCCAGCAGCTCCGGCCGGTCCTTGGTCGGGATCACCGCGCTGACCAGCGGCCAGTCCGCCTCGGCGGATCGCCAGTCAGCTCGGTCGAAGGAGCCAGTCATACCCCGGACACCGTCCATCTCTTCGGCGGACCCAGCCGGCCCGCCACGACGCCGGCCCGGGATCAGTCCCGCCACTGATATACCTTGACCCAATCGACCACCATCGCCGCTGGTAAACGGGTGGAGCCGGTCGGTGTGCCGGGGAAGGTGCCGCCGACCGCGAGGTTGAGGCGCAGGAAGAACCTGCCGGCGAGCGCGCTGGTCAGCCAGGGCGTGCTGGATTCGTCCCGGCTGAAGACGACTTTTCCGTCGATATACCAGTCGATCTTGCCGTCCCGCCAGCGCACGCCGTAGGTGTGGAAGCTGCCCGCCGGGTCGCTGACCTGGGTTACCTGGGACTGCTTGGGGTGGGTGCCGTTCTCGTCGTACCACAGCGTCTGATGCACGGTGTTGGCTTCCGGATCGTTCGGGTTGCCGGTGCCGACGGCCTCCAGCACGTCGATCTCGCCATCACCGGTGCCGGCTGCCGGCCGCATCCAGAAGGCCGGCCAGAGACCCTTGGAGCTGCCGGGCGTGAGCGGCAGCTTGGCCCGGATCTCGAACCGTCCCTCGTGCCAGGATTGTTTGCCCTTGGTGCTGACCATCGCCGAGGTGTAGTCGCGGCCGTTCGGGAAGCGGGTGTCGTTGTCGCCGCAGACCACCGGGGTGCGCTCCCGCACCGCGGTCAGGCTCAGCAGGCCGTCGGCCAGCCGGACGTTCCGCGGCCGGTTCAGCAGGCAGGCCAGTTCGGCATTGCCGTTGCCGAAGGTGGATCGGTCCTCAACCTGCCACTTCGCGGGATCCAGGGTGGCGCCGGAGAAGTCGTCCGACCAGCTCAACCGCCAGCCCGGCCGGTGGTGGTACCAGGCAGCGGCGCCGAGGCCAGCGAGCAGCAGCGCACCGACCAGCACCAAGGCAATCTGCCGATAGCGAGCCCGCTCAGCCGGCCGGACGAGCGTGTCAGCCACGCCGTACCTCGATCACCTCGTGCATGACGATGCCCCCGTGTTCCGGGCCTCGCGGAAGGCCCGGATCACCGGAGCATATGTCATTTACCTGTTTCCTACGTCGGATGAGGCCGTCAGGCGGCCTACTTCTGGTACACCCGGACGTAGTCGACCACGTAGTCGCTCTGGCCGGTGGGGGTGGCGCCGACCGGCAGCTGGTAGTACGCCGGCATCGAGCCGCCGACCTGCAGGTTCAGCCGGATGTTCATCGGCGAGTTGAACGTCGGGTCCAGCCAGCTCAACTCGCTCTGGGTCACCGTGAAGACCAGCCGGTTGTCGACGTACCAGTTCATGTAGCCGGGCTCGCGGTCCACCGCGTAGACGTGCCAGTCGGCGTTGGTGCCGGACGGCAGGGTGTCCTGGTGGCCCTTGCGTGCCAGGTCGCCGTTGGTCGACTGGTGCACGGTCTGCACGCTGCTGTCGTTCATGCCGCCGACGGCTTCCATGATGTCCAGCTCGCCGAGGCCGACATCGTTGCGCAGCCAGAAGGCCGGCCACATGCCCTGCGCGATCGGCAGCTTGGCCCGCATCTCGATCCGGCCGTACTGCCAGGACTCCTTGCCGATGGTGTCGAGGTAACCCGAGGTGTATTGCCGGGTGGTGCCGTAGGCGGTGTAGGTCTGCTTGATCGCCCGCAGCGTCAGGGTGCCGTCGGAGATGAACACGTTGGCCGGCCGGGAGGTGTCGATGGACTCCTCGTTGCTGGACCAGGTGTTGTTCCGGACGTTCCACTTGCCGGTGTTCAGGGAGTTGAAATCGTCGGACCAGACCAGCTGGTAGCCGCTCGGCGCCGGGCTGGGCGACGAACTACCGCTGGCGGTCGGGCTGCTGGCGCTGCTGGAGCTCAGCGGCGGTGGCTGGTTCGCCGAGGTGACCGGTGCGCTGGGCGTGTAGTCGGGCGTGGTGGGGGCGATGCTGCTCGGCACCGCGGTGGTGGTCTGGACGGTCGAGCTGGCCGGCGCGGCGCTGCTGGTGGCCGAGCTGCTCGGGGTCGGCGAGGTCTGCACCAGGCTCGGCTCGCTGATGTAGAGGCTCTTGCCCTTGGGAATCGACCAGCCCAGCACGTTGAAGTCGATGCTGGAGACGCTGGTGACGGCCTTGTAGCTGGTGGTCACGTAGTACCAGTCGTTGGTGCGCAGCCACGCGCTGCCCTGCTTGCTGCCGTGCATGATGGAGCCTTCGTACTCCATCATCCGGACGCCGGCGGTCAGTCCCGGCGCATCGGTGCTGACCCAGGCGCCGGCCTGGTAGGTGGCGCCGGCGGTGGTGGTCGGCACGGTGTTGATCCGGTCGTTCAAGGCCAGTGTCATGGTTCCGGCGGAGCTGTTGAGCAGCCGGATCGCCCGATGACCGTCATGCCCGTCGGCCATCGAAAGGCTGCCGCCGGCCGTGGTGCTCCAGTTGGTCACGCCGGTCAGGAAGGCCGGATCCCGGACCAGGTTCGCGCTCGTCGCGGAAACGCCGTTCGAAGTCTCGATCACCACTATCGAAGCCAGGCCAGCCATCGCGATCGCAGTCGCCCCGACGATCGTCCGCTGCTTCGAGTTCAGAGTCACGGCGCCGTGTCGACCCATTTTGGTGATCACTCCTAGTAGTCGGTTACCGCTTCTATCGACAGACCGAGTACCGAGTTGAGGGCGGTCCTGGCGCGCTGGCGAATGCGACGCTTCACGGCCGAAAACACGGGCTTGTAGCGGGTTCGTCGGGCGGTGCGCGAACATCTAGCCATAGCCCGGGGGGCGGATGCAATTACCTCGCGAGCTGCCTTGGATCGCGCCTAGAGCGGCATGTGTGAAGAAAGCGTGACTACCTACAGTTAGCTAACATCGGACTCCATGCCCAAGCCGGCGTTCGACCCGGTATTCGATCAAGCACTAAGCGGTTACGGTTCGGACACCGTTCAAGCGCTGGACCGTCGGAAATTTGGGGTCTCCGGTCGCCGGAGACGATCAACGACGGGTCGTGCCGGCCGGCGGCGGCGGTTCCCGCCGAAGAGATCAACAATTCCCGGCTCGTGCGCGTCGATAGTCGCTGTCAAGGCGACGGGCGCAAGTGGTAGCTGTAAGAAGTGTCACAGTATTTTGGAGCGCTCGACGGCCTGCGGGACCGGTTCAGAGCCCTGCGCAGCACTGTGGGGACGAGCTGATCGCTCGTCCCCACAGTGTCGGTATGTGCGGTTGGGCTCCGGCGGTACGGAGCGTTACCCCGCCTTGGATTTTCCTTCCGTGAGCTCGCTAGCTCACCGAGAGATCGTCGAAGGTGATCGCCTTGTCCCCGACGTTGCTGGCTGCCCGTACCTCGGACAGGAACAGCTGTCCGGAGCCGGTGACGCCGGTGTCGGTGAGCGTGGTGGCCCAGCTGGTCGGCTCGGCGGTGCCGTCGGCCCAGACCTTGAACTGGATCGACGAACCCACCACGCGCAGCCGCAGCCACTGCTTGCCGGTGCTGACCTGCTGCCCGCCGGCCACGTTCTGCAGCGTGGTCACCGTGCCGTTGACGTTCTTCAGCACCGAGACGGTGCCCGAGTTGGACTGTAGCTGGATGCCGTAGCCGTTCTTCGGGCGGTAGGCGTTCTGCCAGCCGCCGGAACCCCGGACGAACACGCTGAGGTAGCTCGCGGCGGTGTTGGACGACCACTGGAACGAGGTCAGCAGGTCGGTGTCGGCCTGGCTTGCCAGCCCGGTCAGCTGGGCCCGGCCATAGCCACCGGCAACGTCGCTGACCAGCAGCCGGCCGGCGCCGCCCTGGGTGTCCAGGGTGGCGCTCACCCCACTGATGCTCCAGGCTGCCGGCCACGCCGTGCCATCGGCACCCGGCCAGGTCTCGGAGAACAGCACCGGGTTGGCCGCGGCGGTGGTGGCCAGCACCGCGTTGCTGTCCGGGCCGATATTGCCGGCCGAGTCCAGCGCCCGCACCGTGTAGGTGTAGCTGGCGCCTGCCGACAGGGGGGTGTCGGTGTAGGTCAGGCCGCTGGTGCTGCCGACCACGCTGCCGTCACGCACCACCTGATAGCCGGCCACCTGCCGGTCGTCGGTGGCCGCCGACCAGGCCAGCGACACCGCGCTGGTGGTGGTGCCGGTCTGGCTGAGCGTGCCCGGCGCGCTCGGCGCCGTGGTGTCCGGCGGCACGTTCACCGTGACGAGGGCCGAGCTGCCGGTGTTGCCGGCGCCGTCATGTGCCACCGCCTGCAGGGTGTGGCTGCCCACCGCGATGGCGTTCCAGCTGAAGCTGGCCGGCACCGTGGTCGAGCTGGCAACCACCGCTCCGTCGACCAGCAGGTCGACCGAGGCCACCGACCGGTCGTCGGCGGCGTCCGCGGTCACCGTGACCGGGCCGTAGACCGTGCTGCCGTTGGCCGGCGAGGTGATGCTCGCGGTCGGCGGCACGGTGTCCGGGCCGGCCGTGGTCACCATCGCGGTGGTCGCCGACCGGTTGCCGGCGGTGTCGATGGCCCGCACCCAGTAGTTGGCCGGGTAGCTCGGCGCCGGGTCGATGTAGGACACGCCGCTGGTGGTGGCGATGACCCGGTCACCGCGCAGCACCTCGTAGCGCACCGAGCCGGAGTTGTCGGTCGAAGCGGTCCAGGACAGCTTGACCCCGGTTCCGGACGGCGTCAGCGCCAGGTTGCCCGGCACGGTCGGTGCCTGCGAGTCGCGGGCGCAGAACTTGCCGAAGCCGCCGAGCCACTGGTAACCGGTGCCGGTCCAGGAACCCTGCTTGAAGTCGCCGCCGAACCACAGGCAGCCGTTGGAGTCCGGGAACAGCTCCCAGCCGCCGATGCCGGACCGGGTATCCAGCGAGATCGGGTAGAACTCCGGCAGGTACTGCCCGGTCTGCTCGTCCCAGGCTCCGATGTACTGGATGTTGTTGACGTCCGAGGCCGTCGGGATCGGGTTGGAGTAGTTAATGTCGCCGGAGTAGTTGTAGTTGCCACAGTGGCAGCTGGCGTACACCACCCCGTTGAGGATGCCGATGGCCTGGATGTCACCGCCGGAGCGAGTGATGTTCGAACTCTGCAGGCTGAAGGTGGCGCGGTCGTACTGGCCGAGGATGTGCTCCGCCCCGCCCTCCCAGACCATGTTGCCGTCCTCCTTGATGGCCTGCTGGTAGGTGGCGGTGCCCGAGCCGGCGCTGGGCCGGAAGGAGCCCAGGCCCGGCACCAGCGCCGCGCCGGTGGCGGTGCTCACGATGCCGATGTTGGCCGAGGCGGCGCCGTTGACGTTGTTGAAGTAGCCGGAGAAGTACACCCGGTCACCCTGCGCGCTGGCGTCCAGCTCGATGATCGAGCCGTCGAAGTTGGGCTTCCAGGCGCCGTCCGGCTTACCGTCGGAGAGCCGCAGCCGGGCCGCCCGGCCGACCGTGACCGGCCCGGTGAGCGGGTTACCACCGCTGACCCGGTTGAACCGGCCGCCGATGTAGAGCCAGCCGTCCTGGTAGTCGATCGCGCGGACCTGCGCGGGCAGGCCGTCGGTGCTCACCCAGCCGACCGATGCCGTCCAGCCAGGCACCTCGGCGCCGGTGATCGGGTCAAGCTCGGCGAGGCCGACAGCGGTGGCATCACCGTCCACGCTGGTGAACTCACCACCCACCACCAGCTTGCCGTCCGGGGTGGCCTGCAGGTCCCAGACCTGGCCGTTCAGGGTCGGTCGGAAGCTGGACAGCCACTCTCCGGTGTTGACGTCGAAACCGGCCAGCCAGGGCTGGGCGATCTTCTCGTCCGGCGCCGGGTTGAGCCCCTTCTGCACGTACTGGAAGGCGCCGCCGACGTACATGATGTTGCCGATCTGCGCGAACGTCTCGGCCTCCATCTTCAGCTCGCTGTTCGCGCCGATGATGCCGGTGACGCCCCACGGAGTGGTCTGCGAGGTCTCCGAGCTCATCATCGGACGGATGGTGCTGGCCGGCAGCCCGGCCGCCGGGATCGCCGGGTAGCTGGCGGTGGTCAGCTTGGGCCGCAGGTAGACCTGGCTGAAGGCCAGCGCCGACTTCTCGGTGGTGTAGGTCCACAGGTAACTAGTCGAGTTGTTCTGGCCGGCGATGGTATTGCCGTAGGCGAAGCCCATCTTGTAGTTGTGGTTGGTCTGCTCGTTGGTGGTCAGCCGCAGGAAGCCCTGGTTGCTGCCGCTGGCCCAGGACTGGGTGTTGCCGGAGCCGTAGGTGGTGCCGTCGACCTGGATGCTGGAGAACAGCTCGCCACCGCCGATCGCCCAACTCCAGTTGGCTCGGTTGGAGGCCTTGATCCGCATCTCCTGGTAGGTCGAGCCTGCGATGTCCTTGGCCCGGCGCACCCGGATGCCGTCAGCCAGCGCGTCCACCCGGCCGCCGCCGAGCAGCGCCTGCACGGTGGTGGCGGGCAGCGTGGCCGGCGCGAAGGCCGCGGTGCCGGTGGGGACGTTGCGCAGGTCGGCGATGCTGCCCTGGCCGTTGTAGGACCAGGTCCAGCCCTCCCGGCCTCGACCGACCAGCACCCAGCCGCCACCGTCGGTGGTCTGGTCGCAGTAGAACTGCTGCGGCGCGACCAGCTGCGGCGTCTGCAGCCAGTAGATGCCGTCCGGGCTGCTCGGGGTGAGCTGCTTGATCGCCCAGCAGGACGGTGCCGCCTGCGCCGCGCTGGAGCCGTCCAGCGGCGGGGTGGCCGCGGCTGCCGGTCCGGCGGCCTGCAGCACTCCGACCAGCCCAGCGGCCAGCACGCTCGCCGTCACGGTCAGCACCTTGGCCTGTGCCGTCAGCCGGCCCAGCACCGATCGATCCGACGAGGCATGCCGTGCTGCCGGCCCGGCGCCCTGAAGATTCTTCGACATCGCTTCCTCGGTCCCCACAACCTGTGTGCCGGCTGGTGCCGGCCTGCTGGTCGGCTCGGCGGCCAGGTCGGCCGCCGAGCTGTCAAACGTGCGGTGCTGGTCTTCGGTGGTGCTGTGCTCTCGGGTAGTGCTGTGCTGCCGGGCCGCGCGCTGGTGTTACGGGGCGGCCCGGACGGTCAGGTCGTCGAAGCTGACGGCCTTGACCCCGACGTTGGTGCCGCCCCGGTTCAGCGAGAGAAACAGCTGGCCCGGCGCGGTGATACTGGTGTCGGTGCTGGTCGAAGCCCACGCCGCCGGCTCGGTGCTGCCGTCGGTCCAGATCTTGAACTGGATCGTCGAACCGCTGACCCGCAGCCGCAGCCACTGCTTGGCCGTGGTCAGCTGCTGGGCGCCGGTGATCGTGGCCAGAGTGGACACGGTGCCGTTGACGTCCTTGCGCACCACCACGGCGCCGGAGTTGGACTGCAGCTCCAAGCCGTAGCCGTTCTTCGGTCGGTAGCCGTTCTGCCAGCCACCGGAGCCGCGCAGGTACACGCCGAGGTAGCTGACCGCGGTGTTGGCCGACCAGCTGAACGAGGTGAGCAGTTCGGTGTCGGACTGGTTGGCAAGCCCGGTCAGCTGGGCCCGGCCGAAGGAGCTGGCCACATCGGCGATCGACAGCCGGCCGGCGCCGGCCTGGGTGTCCACCGTGCCGTTGCCGGTGCTGGTGGTCCAGGCCGCGGGCCAGGCCGAGCCGTCGGCGCCGGGCCAGGTCTCGGCGAACAGCACCGGGTTGGACGCCGCCGTGGTGACCGGCAGCGCAGCGGTGTCCGGACCGACGTTGCCCGTCGCGTCCACCGCATGCACGGTGTAGCTGTAGCTGGTGCTCGAGCTCAGACCGGTGTCGGTGTAGTTGGTGTCACCGGTGGAGCCGACCACCGAACCGTCCCGGACGATCTGGTAACCGCCGATGGCCCGGTCGTCGGTGGCCGCGGCCCAGCTCAACGTCACCGAGTTCGCGGTGACGTTCGATGAGCTCAACGGCCCCGGCGCGGACGGCGGGGTGGTGTCGGCCGGCACGGTGACGTTGACCAAGCTGGACGAACCGGTGTTGCCGGCCGCGTCGCTGGCCACCGTCCGCAGCGTGTGGTTGCCGACGTCGGTGGCGTTCCAGCTGAACGTGTACGGCGCGCTGGTATCGGTGCCCACCGTGCTGCCGTCCACCAGCAGCGACACCGAGGTCACCCCGACGTTGTCGGCCGCGTCCGCGCTCACCGTGATCGGTCCATACACCGAGTCCCCGTCGCTCGGCGAGGTGATCGCCGTGGTCGGGTTCGTGGTGTCCGGCGCGGTAGCGGTGACGTGCACGTCGGCCGAGTTCCCGGTGTTGCCGGCGGCGTCGTGCGCCACCGTGCGCAGGGTGTGCGGGCCGGCGGTGGCGGTCCAGCTGAACGTGTACGGCGCCGAGGTGTCGGTGCCCACGGTGCTGCCGTCGACCTGCAGGTCCACCGCGGTGACCCCGACGTTGTCGGCGGCGGTCGCGCTGACCGCGACCGTGCCGGTGCTCACGCCGGCGCCGTCGGCCGGCGCGGTGATCGCCGTGGTCGGCGCTACGATGTCCGGGCCGGTCCGGCCGGAGGCGGTGTAGTGCGCGTCGATCTGGCCCGGCGTCAGCGGACCGTCGTAGACGGCCACCTCGTCGATGGTGCCGGCGAAGTAAGCGGTGCTCGGCTGGCTCGGCCAGGCGTTGAGGTTGTCGCCGCCGACCCGCCAATACCCGCTGTAACCCTGGTTGGTGGCCACCCCGTTGCTGCCGATCAGGTGGTCATCGACGTACATCGCCATGCCGGACGGGCCTTGCATGGCCACCACGTAATGCCACTGGCCGTCGTTGTAGGCGCCCGGCGTGGTGATCATGTCGAAGCTGCCGTTGTAGACACCGAAGATCAGCTGGCCGGTGTTGGTCATGTACACGTGCTTGTCGTAGTTGCTGCTCGAGCCGGTCTGGGCGTTGCCGAAGCCGAGCAGCTTGCCACCGGTGCCGGTCGTGGTGTTGAACCACAACTCCAGCGCGTACCGGCTCGGGCCGCCGATCTGGCTGGTCGAGGTGACGTTGCCGGTGCTGCCGTTGAAGGTGACCGCGTGCCCGGTGGCGCCGAGCGCGCCGGGCGCGCCCTGGGTGACGCCGCCGACGTAGTTGCCGGTGGTGCTGTTGTCGGTGCTGTCGGCGGCCGTGCTGGCGCCGCCGGGCTCGTCCAGCCGCCAGTAGTTGGCCGGATTGTCGTTGTAGACGGCCTTGCCGTAGTCGTCGGCCGGCACGGTGGACGGCGGCGGCGTGCGGCCGCTGGCGGCGTAGTGGCTCTGCACCGCGCCCAGGTTCAGCGCGTGGTCATAGACCGCGGTCTCGTCGATGCTGCCGTTGAAGAACATGCCGCTGGCGTTGGGCCAGCCGCCGAGGTTGTCGCCGCCGACCCGCCAGTAGCCGTTGTAGGCCTGGTTGTTGGTCTGGCCGTCGTGGGCCACCTTGGCACCGTCGACGAACAGGTTCAGGCCCTGGCTGCTCTGGGTGGCGACCACCTGGTGCCACTGCCCGTCGTTGTAGGCGTTGCCGGAGGTGACGGTGTCGGCGAAGCCCACCCAGACACCGAACTTCAGGTGCCCGTCGGCGGTCAGGTAGACCTGCTTGTCGTAGGAGCCGCTGACGGCCGGGTTGCCGTTGAAGTCATAGCCACCCTGCCGGTCACCGAAGCCGATCAGCTTGCCGCCGCTGGTGCTGGTGGTCTTGAACCAGGTCTCCAGCGAGTAGTTGGTCGGCGAGGGCAGCTGCTGCGAGGTCGAGATGAAACCGGTCGCGCCGTTGGTGGTGACGGCGGTGCTGCCGGTCACCGCGCCCGCCACGCCGTAGCTCACCGTGCCCTGCGAGACACCGGCGTCGGAGCTGGCACCGGAGTCGGCCACGACCGGGCCGGCGTTCTCCCCGTACCGCCAGAAGATGCTCGGGTTGTCCTGGTCGACGGCCGCCTCGTAGGCGCTGCTCGCGGTGTTCACCACGGTCACCGAACGGCTGGCCGCCGACTTCGAACTGGCGTTGGAGCCGTTGGTCTCGATGGCATCGGCGGTGTAGGTGTGGGTGCTGCCCAGCGGCAGGCCGGAGTCGAGGTAGCTGACCACCGGGTCTCGCCAGAACAGCGAGTGGACGGGGCTGGTGAAGATCGGCGTGCCGCCGCCGTCCCGGTAGATCCGGACGGTCAGGTCGGTGTCGTCGGTGTCCAGCGGCGCCTGCACGTAGACCGCCAGCCGACCGCCGGGCAGCGCCACCGCGCTCGGGGTGGCCGGCCGCGCCGGCGCGGCCAGGTCACCGGTCGCCGGGCTGAACCGGGCGAAGCCCTGCTGGGTCAGGCCGTTCACCGTGGTGAACTCGCCGCCCACGAACAGCTGACTGCCGTCGGTGGCCATCACCCGCGGGCCGAGCCCGGCGCCGCCCGGGCCGCCGTTGGTGTTCGGGTACCAGTTGCCGAGCAGGCCGCCGCTGGTGCTGCGGGAGAGCAGGTGCCGGGACAGGCCCAGGCTCCAACCGACCTCCGGGAAGGCGTCCGGGTCCTTGCCCTGGTCGCCGCTGCAGTCGTGGCTGTGCGAGCCGGTGTAGAGCACGCCGCCGATCGGCTGCACCGCCTGGGTGGCACCCAGGCACAGGCTCTGCCAGCGCAGCGAGCCGTCGTTGTTGGCGGCGAAGGTGCCGTCGAAGCAGCCGCCGCCGGTGCCCTCGACGCCGAAGTAGACGCCGCTGCTGTCGGTCTTGACGGTCTTGGCCTCAACCGTGCAGGCGTCGGTCTTCGGCGGGATCACCGAGGCCGCCGCGAACGGCACCGTGTTGCCGGTAGCCGTGTCAAGTGCCACCACCGCGTGGTAGCTCGGGTCACCGTTGACGCTCAGGAAGGCGCCGGCCAGGTAGAGCCGGTCACCGGCCGGTGAGATCGCGCTCTGGTAGACGATGTTGTCCGGCGTGGCGTTGAAGGTTGCCAGCGCGGCGCCGGTGCTGGCACTCAGCGCGGCGACCCGGCGCTCGGTGCGGCCGCCGATGGTCGAGAAGTAGCCGGCGACATAGACGGTCGAGCCGAACGGCGAGATGCCGGCGACCCGGTCGTTGGCGTTCGGGTTCCAGGCGGTGAGGGCGCCGGAGGAGGCGGTGAACGAGGCGATCCGGTTGCGGGTCGAGCCGTCCACGCTGGTGAAGTCACCACCGGCGTAGATGGTCTGGCCGTCCGAGCTGGCCGTCAGCACCGACACCGCCCCGTTCAGGGTGTGGTTGAACGAAGTGATCAGCGCGCCGGTGCTGGCGTTGAACGCGGCCAGGTAGCTGCGGGCGACCTCGCCGGTGCCGGCCGCGGCACCCGGCGGCCGGACCGAGGTGAAGGCGCCACCGACGTAGACGACGCCGTTGGCCGCTGCGATCGCGTTGACGGTGTTGTTGGTCTGCCAGCTCGAGGCCACGGTCGAGGGCACGGTGCCCTCGAGCGCGGATGCTGGCGTCGCGGTCGCGAGCACCACCAGCCCGAACAACGGAATGGCTACGGCCACGATCGCGGCCTGTAGTCGCTTGCCTCGCATAGTTCCCCCCGGGGTGCCGTCTCTGCCGCTGAGCGGCGCGCGGTCCCTTTCGACCGCTGGTGAAGCAGTGGTGCCATCGAGCTGTGGTGTCCTGAGCCGCTGGTGCTGTCGTGCACTGCCTCGGACCGGCAGCCGGGCCGTGTCGCCGCACGACAAAGCCTGCTTGTTCGCCGCGGAATCCCCCGTAATAGCTGCCGTTACAATTACTCCGGGTAGCCGATCAACTGCAGCAAGTATGTTAGTTATCTGCTAATTTCCTACCCTAGTCGAGCAGTCCGACGATGTAAAGACGGTATGAGTAAAGCTAGAGGGACCATTCCGAGTCGTTACCAAATTTGACGCAGGGTAACCGGATCAATACGCGCCGGAGCTAGCCAGCACGGCTCGCGCCGTCTTCCACAGGATCAGCAGGTCACTGGCCATCGACCAGTTCTCGACATAGCGCAGATCGAGCCGGACGGACTCCTCCCAGGTCAGATCGCTGCGCCCGCTGATCTGCCACAGGCCGGTCAGGCCGGGCTTGACCAGCAACCGCCGATGCACGTGCGCCTCATATTTGGCCACCTCGCGAGGCAACGGCGGCCTGGGCCCGACCAGCGACATCGCACCGGACAGCACATTGATGAGCTGTGGCAATTCATCCAACGAATATTTGCGCAGCAGCTGCCCGACGCGAGTTACCCGCGGGTCGTGGCGCATTTTGAATAACACGCCATTTCCATCACTATTACCCTGCAACTCGGCCAAGCGCTCTTCGGCGTCGATATACATGGAGCGGAATTTCAACATGGTGAAATCCGCACCGGTCCGGCCGACCCTGGTCTGTTTGAAGAATGCCGGCCCGCGCGAGGTGAGCCGTACCGCCAAGGTGAGCGCGATGAAAAGCGGCGAAAGGCAGATCAGCATGAGCGCCGCCACGCCCCGGTCGAAGGCACCCTTGACGAACCGGCTGAAGCCGGAAAAGGTCGGCTCCTCGACGTGCAACAGCGGCAGGCCCGCCACCGGCAGGATGTGCAGCCGTGGGCCGGCCACCTCGATCAACCCCGGCGAGACAACCAGGTCGGTGGAACTGCCCTCCAATTGCCAGGCGATGGAGCGCAATTTCTCCGGACCGATTCGGCCGGAGGAAACTACCGCCACCGTATCGGCGCCTGACCTGGTCACGGCGTTGAGCACCATATCGACGTCACCCAGCAGCGGCACATTGCGCGCCGCGAGCGTTTCGACGGTCAGGGTGTCGGAGACCATCTCGGTCGGCACGCAGGCGCCGACCACCCGCATACCGACGTAGCGATCGTCCCGCAGCACGTTGGTGAAGCTGACAATCGCCTCGGCATCGCCGACCAGCAATACCGACTTCATCGCCTTGCCGGCGGCACGCTGCCGGTGCAGCCATTTACGGGCGCCATAGCGGCTGAGCAGATTCGCCAGCAACGTCACCGGCAGGGCGACCAGCACGAAGCCACGGGCCAGGTCGGCGTGGCTGACGAACGAAGCGAAGGCCACCAGTGCGGTGACGTGCAGGAACGCCTGGAAGATCCGCTGGAACTCGATCGCCCCGACACCGACGAAGCGGTTGTCGTAGCCGTGGTTGAAGGCCACCAGCGCGATCCAGCCCAGTGGCATCAGCAGCAGCGAGAGCAGGTTCATCGGCCGGTCGAAGTGGGTGCCGAACCGGATCAGGTAGGCACCGAAGATGCTGACCGCCGCGGTAACGAGGTCCACCAGCACCAGGGCCCGCTGGTAACGCGGCAGCCACGACTCGCGCCGGTCGCGATCGGACCTGACCGGCGCGGCAACCGGAGTGGACCGGCCGATCGGACGCAGCTGGCGTCCCGCCGGAGTAGTGATGGCAGGCGGCTCGACCGCCCCGTCCACCGACTGGGCGTGCGCGCCAGCTGCCGCAACCACGCTGATACCCCCTGTTGCTCCCCGTGCTTGCCCATCGGCGCCTTCGACGAGTTCAAGGCCGTCAGTCAACATCAATTCCCCCGAATGGGCCTGTCGACCGCCAGGCAGTCCCAAACCCGTCACGCCGTCCGAGTCACGCTCCGTGAGTTCGGAGCCGACTCGAACAACCCCCCGTAGTCAACCGCGCGCCGCTGCTGGGCGGGGGACACCGGGACGATCGTTCCATCGCCCCCCGCGACGTTCACGACCCGTCGTTTATAACCCGTGAGTAGGTTGTTTGGGAAGCGCTAAGTTGCTGATTTTTCAAAGGGTTTTTACATCAGACACGATGATTTGAGCGCGCTGCGATCGACCTATCGCGCAGAGTCACCAAACCCGCACTCTGCGTTCCTCGATGATCACCTGGCGTCATCGTTACCGGTTGCCGGCGCGCTAGCCGAGTGAGGCAAGATCTCCAGAGTGACGGTGCGCACATTTTCCGACGAGGCTCCTGGCGAACAACGGACCGGCGACGACGACACGGCGCTGCGCCGTGATGTCCGCCGGGTCGGCGACCTGCTCGGCGAGTCACTGGTCCGCCAGCACGGCCAACAGCTGCTCGACCTGGTGGAACGGGTGCGCGCGCTCACCAAGCAGAGCAAGGAGGCCAAGCGGATCGAGGACCGCAACGCGGCCCGGGACGAGGTGCGCGCGCTGCTCGCCGAACTCCCCACCGATCTGGCCGCCGCGCTGGTTCGCGCGTTCTCGGCCTATTTCCACCTGGCCAACGTCGCCGAACAGGTGCACCGGGTACGCAGCCTGCGCCACCGGCCGGCAACCGAGGGCTGGCTGGCCACCTCGGTGGCCGCCGTGGCCGCCAAGGCCGGGCCGGACGGGTTGACCAAGGCGGTCCGGAACCTGGCAGTGCGCCCGGTGTTCACCGCGCATCCGACCGAGGCCAGCCGCCGCTCGATCCTGACCAAGCTGCGCCGGCTGGCCGATGTGCTGGCCACCCCGACCGAGGCCGGCAGCACCGCCCGGGAGCGGCAGGACCGGCAATTGGCCGAAATCATCGACCTGATCTGGCAGACCGACGAGCTGCGGCGGCACCGGCCCACCCCCCTGGACGAGGCCCGCAACGCGGTCTACTACCTGCAGGAACTCATCGACGAGACGCTGCCCGAGCTCACCGTGGAGCTGGCCACCGAACTGCACCGGCACGGCGGCCGGCTGCCGGCCGAGGCGCGGCCGCTGAGCTTCGGCTCCTGGATCGGCGGTGATCGCGACGGCAACCCGAATGTGACCGCCGAGGTCACCCGCGAGGTGCTGACCCTGCAGCACCAGGTGGCCGTCCGATCCGCGCTGCTGAACATCGACGCGCTGATCGCGGAACTGTCCTCCTCATCCGGCATCGTCGGCGTGAGCGAGGAACTCGCCGCCTCCATCGCCGAGGATCTGCGCAACCTGCCCGAACTCGACCCGCGGCTGCGCATGATCAATGCCGAGGAGCCGTACCGGCTGAAGCTGTCCTGCATCCGGCAGAAGATCCTCAACACCCGGGCGCGGGTGCTGGCCGGCTCCGGCCACCTGCCGGGCCGGGACTACCTCGGCCGGACCGAGCTGCTGGCCGAGCTGGCACTGCTCGGCGACTCGCTGCGGGCCAACGCCGGCGAGCTGATCGCCGACGGCCTGCTGGCCCGGGCGCAGCGGACGCTGGCCTGCTACGGGCTGCACCTGGCCACCATGGACATCCGGGAGCATGCCGAGGCGCACCACCACGCTGTCGGCCAGCTGATCGACCGGCTCAAGGAGGAGCACTGGCTCTACGCCGACCTGCCGCGCGACTACCGGGCCCGGCTGCTGTCGAAGGAACTGGCCAACCGCCGGCCACTGTCGCAGAGTCCGCCGCCGCTGGACGAGGCCGCCGCCCGCACGTTCGCGGTCTTCACCGAGATCCGCCGGGCGCTGGACACCTACGGCAGCGATGTCATCGAGAGCTACGTGATCTCGATGACGATGGGCGCCGACGACGTGCTGGCCGCCGTGGTGCTGGCCCGCGAGGCCGGGTTGGTGGACGTGCACGGCACCGGCACCGGCGGTCGGGCGCAGCCGGTGGCCCGGATCGGCTTCGTGCCGCTGCTGGAGACGGTGGGTGAGCTGCGGCGCAGTGGAGAGGTGCTGGACGACCTGCTGTCGGACCCGACCTACCGGTTGATCGTCCGGCTGCGTGGTGACGTCCAGGAGGTCATGCTCGGCTACTCCGACTCCAACAAGGACGCCGGCATCACCACCTCGCAGTGGGAGATCCACAAGACGCAACGGCGGCTGCGTGATGTGGCGGCCCGGCACGGGGTACGGCTGCGGCTCTTCCACGGCCGGGGCGGCACGGTCGGTCGCGGCGGCGGGCCCACCTACGACTCGATCCTGGCCCAGCCCTGGGGGGTGCTGGCCGGTGAGATCAAGTTCACCGAGCAGGGCGAGGTGATCAGCGACAAGTACGCGCTGCCGGAGCTGGCACGGGAGAACCTGGAGCTGACGGTGGCAGCGGTGCTGCGCGCCTCCAGCCTGCACATCTCGCCCCGGCAGAGCGCGGCGCAGCTGCATACCTGGGACCACACCATGGAGGTGGTGAGCGAGACCGCGTACGCGGCGTACCGCACGTTCATCGACGATCCGGGGCTGCCCGAATATTTCCTGTCCTCCACCCCGGTGGAGCAGCTGGGCTCGCTGAACATCGGCTCGCGGCCCAGCCGGCGACCCGATTCCGGCAGCGGTATCGACGGATTGCGCGCGATCCCCTGGGTGTTCGGCTGGACCCAGTCGCGTCAGATCGTGCCCGGCTGGTTCGGCGTCGGCTCCGGCCTGAAGGCGGCCCGGGAGGCCGGGCTGGATTCGGTGCTGGCCGAGATGCACGCCGAGTGGCACTTCTTCCGCACGTTCATCTCCAACGTCGAGATGACGCTGTCCAAGACCGACCTGGATATCGCCTCACACTACGTCTCCTCGCTGGTGCCGAAGCCGTTGCGGCGGCTCTTCGAGCTGGTGCGCGCCGAGCACGAACTGACCGTGGATGAGGTGCTGCGGGTCACCGGCGAGCAGTTCTTGTTGGACAATCAGCCTTTGTTGCAAAGGACACTGAGTGTCCGGGACGCCTACCTGGACCCGATCTCCTACGCTCAGGTCGACCTGCTGTCCCGGGTCCGGGGGCTGGCCGGCAAGCCCGACAGCGAGCATGAGCAGGCCGAACTGCGCCGAGCCCTGTTGCTGACCATGAACGGGGTGGCAGCCGGGCTGCGCAACACCGGCTGAGGATGCCCGGCCGGCGCGCGTGCCGGTTGTATCGGGCTGTCCGAAAACCGCTAGCAGGCCGGCTCGCCGGCGGGCAGACTGCTAGTCATGTCGATCGACACCGACGCCGCCTACCGCGCCGTGCAGAGCCGGGACGCCCGGTTCGACGGCACGTTCTACACCGGCGTCCGGACCACCGGCATCTACTGCCGGCCGTCCTGCTCGGCGCGCACCCCACACCGGCGCAACGTGGACTTCTATCCCAGCGCCGCCGCCGCCCAGCGAGCCGGTTTCCGCGCCTGCAAGATGTGCCGGCCGGACGCGACGCCAGGTTCGCCGGACTGGAACGCCCGGGCGGACCTGGCCGGCCGGGCGGTGCGACTGATCGCCGACGGGGTGATCGATCGTGAGGGCGTGCCCGGGCTGGCCCGCCGGCTCGGCTACTCCGAGCGCCAGCTGACCCGGACCCTGGTGTCCGAGATGGGCGCGCCACCGCTGGCACTGGCCCGGGCCCAGCGGGCGCACACCGCGCGGATCCTGCTGGAGAACACCGAACTGCCCGCCTCCGACGTCGCATTCGCAGCTGGTTTCGCCAGCATCCGGCAGTTCAACGACACGGTTCTGCAGGTCTACGGCTGCACCCCGACCGCCCTGCGGCAGCGGCCCGGCGGGCGGTCCGGCGAGCCCGGCACGATCGAGCTGCGGTTGGCCTACCGGCGCCCGATGGACTTGGCACGCACGCTGAACTTCCTTGCCCAGCGGGCAATTCCGGGCGTCGAGGAGTACGACGGGACGACCTACCAGCGCAGCCTGCGGTTACCGCACGGTGCCGGGTTGGTTGCCCTGACGCCGGCCGCCGGCCACGTGCGGGCGGCACTGCGACTGGCCGATCACCGGGACCTGGCCGCCGCGGTGGCCCGGGTTCGCCGGCTGCTGGATCTGGACTCGGATCCGCAGGCGGTCGACGAGGTGCTGGCCGGCCAGCCGGCGCTGGCCGACCTGGTCCGGCAGCGGCCGGGGCTGCGCTCCCCCGGCGCCGTGGACGGCTTCGAGATGGCGGTCCGGGCGATCGTCGGGCAGCAGATCTCGGTGGCCGGCGCACGCACCCTGCTCGGCCGGCTGGCCAGCCGGTACGGGCGGCCGGCGTTCGGCTCCGGGCCGGACGGGCTGCTGTTCCCCGGCCCGGAAACCATGGCCGGGTTGGCTCCGGCCGAGCTGCCGATGCCGGCCGCCCGGGGCCGGACCCTGGTCACGCTGGCCACCGCGGTGGCCGCCGGTGAGCTGGAGCTGGACGCCGGCGCGGACCGCGCGGCGACCCGGCAGCAGCTGCTGGCGATACCGGGGATCGGTGCCTGGACCGCTGACTACCTGCTGATGCGGGCGGCCGGTGACCCGGATGTCTATCTGGCAACCGACCTCGGCGTCCGGCACGCGATGGCTCGGCTGAGCCAGCCGTTGGCGCCGGCGGCCGCCGCGCCGTGGCGCAGCTACCTCACCCACCACCTGTGGGCCTCGGCCTACTGACCGCGGAACTCTCCTACTACCGAAGGACATTCGATGTTTCACAGCTATCTCGACTCGCCGATCGGCCGGCTGCTGTTGACCGGTGACCCGGCCGCCCTGACCGGGCTCTACCTGGCCGAGCACGTGCGGATCGCCACCCCGCTCGGCGCCCGCGACGACTCGGTCTTCACCGAGCCGGCAAGGCAGCTGGCAGAGTACTTCGCCGGTGACCGGCAGAGCTTCGAGCTGCCGATCGCGCCGGCCGGCACCCCCTTCCAGCGCCGGGTCTGGCAGCTACTGCAGGGCATCGGTTTCGGCGAACGGCGCAGCTACGGCGAGCTAGCCGCCGAACTGGGCAACCCGAACGCCGCTCGCGCGGTCGGCCTGGCCAACGGCCGCAACCCGATCTCGATCATCGTGCCGTGCCACCGGGTGGTGGGCAGCAAGGGCGCCCTGACCGGTTACGCCGGCGGGCTGACGAACAAGCAGTGGCTGCTCGAGTTCGAGACCCGGGTGCTCGGCCGGCCGGCCATGGCCGCCGGCTGAGCGATCGGCACGGCTCAGCCGCTGGTCACCGTCGCGCACGGCAGGAACTTGGTGTTGCCGGTGCCGTAGGAGGTGTTCAGCGCGTACACGCAGATCAGATGCCGGCCGGCGGCCAGGCCGGCGACCGTGATCGCATAACCCTGGTTCGGCCCGGTGTGCAGCTTGGCCGCGACGTCCGGCCGGGCCACCCCGGTGGTGTATCGGCCACGCATCCGGTTGTCGACGTAGACATCGAGGTAGAGCCGGGCGCTCAGGTTGTCCGGGTCGGCGGCCCAGCCGACCGCCTTGACGCTGCCGGTGCCGCCGGTCACCGAGTCGACGTGGCCGAACGGGTTGTGCTTGGCGGCCGCGGCATTCGCGTTAGTGATGATGGCCGTGGCCGCCGCGCCCACCCCGATCGAGATCACCGGGTGGGCGGCCGGGATCAGCCAGCGCATGATCACGTTGAGGGAGTTGGCGTCGACCGCCACGCAACCGGCGGTGGGCTGGCCGTTGGTGACGTGCAGGAAGAACGCCGAACCGGCGCCGGTCCGGACCGGGAACCGGTTGTAGTCGATCACCACGGCGTGCGAGTAGACGTAGCCGGTGTCGTAGAGGTTCTCACTGTTCGGACCGGGGGAGGCGAGCTGGTGCACATGGGTGTTGTAGGCGGGCGTGCCGGACTCGCCGTCCCACCAGTCCGCCCGGGTGGCCTGGAAGTACGGCAGCGTGGTGCCGTTGTTGGGCTGGTTGCCGAACGCCTCGGTGAGGGTGAAGACTCCGGCCGGCGTGCGAGCGACACCCTCGTGCGCCTGGCCGATGCCGAGTTCGCCGACGTAGGCGCGCACCGGACCGGCGGCGTGCCAGTAGCCGCCCCGGCTGGAGGCGGTCCACAGATCCAGCCGGGCGGTGGTGGCGCTGGCCGAGCCGGCCTGGACCGTGATCACCCGCAGCGGGGTGTCCGCCGCGGCTGCCTTCGGCGCCGTGGACAGGCTGAGCGCGACCAGGCCGAGGCCGGCTACCGCGGTGATGGTGAACAGGCCGAGCAGGCGGCGAGCCGAAGCGCGCATCGAGACTCCTAGCGGGGGTTGAGCCGGCGGTTGATCGGGATTCTGCCTGGTGCCGGCTGGATTCGCAGGCTGGCCACCCGGCGGGTCAACTGTGGAAAGCGTTCTGCGCCGCTGCCAACCCGTCGCTGATCACCGCCGTGGCTGCGTCCGCGGCCCGGTCGATCAGGTAGCCGATGTCCTTGCGCTCGGCCGCGCTGAACTCGCGCAGCACGTACTCGGCGGGATCCTGCCGGCCGGGTGGCCGGCCGATGCCGAAGCGGACCCGGAGGTAGTCCTTCGAGCCGAGCGCCGCGGACACCGACTTCAGCCCGTTGTGGCCGCCTTCACCACCGCCGCGCTTGACCCGGACCACCCCGTAGGGCAGATCCAGCTCGTCGTGCACCAGCACCAGTCGCGGCAGGTCGATCTTGAAGAACCGGCTGACCTGCGCCACCGGGCCACCGGAGAGGTTCATGAAGGAGCGCGGCTTGGCCAGCACCACCGGCTGGCCGGCCAGTCTGCCCTCGGCCAGGTCGGCACCGCTCTTGTGCGACCGGAAACCAGCGCCGATCCGGTCCGCCAGCTCGTCCAGCACGAAGAAGCCGGCGTTGTGCCGGGTGGCAGCAAACCGGGGACCGGGATTGCCCAACCCGACGATCAGAAATCGCTCGTCGGACATTGGCTATTCCGGCCGAGGCGCGCGGTGACGGGCTGGCAGCCGGCGGCGTGGCTATTCGGCCGCTTCGCCGGCTTCGGCCTCGGCCGGCTTGTCCTCGACTATGCCCAGCTCACCGGCGGCCTCAGCGGTCTCGGCCTCCAGGTCCTCGGCAGTCGGCGCGGTGGAGACGTTGAGCAGCAGCGTCTCGGCGTCGGTGACCAGCGTGCAACCAGCCGGCAGCTTCAGGTCGGCGGCGGTGATCTGGGTGCCGGGCGCCAGGCCCTCGATCGAGATCTCGATCTCGGTCGGCAGATGGGTCGCCTCCGCCGCCACCGTCACGGTGGTGTGCTCGACGCTCAGCAGGGCACCCGGCGCCACATCGCCCGAAATGGCCAGCCGCACGTCGATGCTGACCTTCTCACCCCGGCGGACGGCGAGCAGGTCGACGTGCTCGAACTCGCCGCGGATCGGATGCCGCTGGATCGCCTTGGGAATGGCCAGCTGGTCCTTGCCCTCCAGCGCGATGGTCAGCAGGACGTTCGCACCGCCGTGCCGGACGGCGTTGGCGAACTCACGAGCCGGCAGCGCGACGTGCTTGGGAGCCGCGCCATGGCCGTAGAGCACGGCCGGGATGTTGCCGGCCCGACGGGTACGGCGAGCACCACCCTTGCCGAAATCGGTACGGATCTCGGCGGCCAGACGAACTTCGGACACGGGAAGGCTCCTCATCGTGCGGGTATCACGGGTGCGCGGTGGACAGCGCGACCTGACGTATGCGTTTGTGCCTGCGGTGTTGCGTATTCGTCGACCCGGTGGACGTCGGCGCTGGCAAGCACCGCGTCGAGTGCGGAGGCCAGCGTGGCCACCCTCGCCGAGGCAACCCGCTAATCCTACAAGGCTTTACTCCGGCGGCCGAACCGGGTCCGGCAGCATCGGCGAGCAGGGCCGAGATCGCGGCTGGCGGGCTGCCGGCGTACCGGTGGTGGCCGGCTGCGGCGACTACCATCGCGGACGTGCTTTCCGCCACCGGCTCGGCTGCCTGCACCGTCTCGGTGCCGGCGAAGCTGAACGTGGGCCTGGCGGTGGGGCCGCGCCAGCCGGACGGCTTCCATCCGATCGACACCGTGTTCTGCGCGCTGGACCTGCGCGACACGGTCACCGCCGAGCCGGCCGACGTGCTGCGGCTGTCGGTGACCGGCCCGGAGGCCGGCTCGGTGCCGGCCGACGGCCGCAACCTGGCCTGGCAGGCAGCCGAGCTGCTGGCCGAGCAGGCCGGACGGCCGGCGGCGGCCGCGCTGCGCATCGACAAGCGGATCCCGGTCGCGGCCGGCCTGGCCGGCGGTTCGGCCGATGCCGCCGGCGCACTGCTCGCCTGCGACCGGCTGTGGCGGTTGGCGACTCCGCCGGCGGTGCTGGCCACGCTGGCCGCCCGGCTTGGCAGCGATGTCAGCTTCGCCCTCGGCGGTGGCCTCGCCCGCGGCACCGGCCGGGGCGAGCGGCTGGTCGAGCTGACCGGCCCGGTGCTGCACTGGGTGCTGGCCGCCGCGCCGGGTCAGCTCTCCACCGCCGCCGTCTACGCCGAGTACGACCGGCAGCGGCCGGCGCCGCCCGAGCCGCGGCTGCCGGCAGGGCTGGTCGAGGCGGTGCGGACCGGTGACCCGGTGGCCCTGGCGCCGCTGCTGCGAAACGACCTGCAGCCGGCCGCGCTCACCCTGCTGCCGTACCTGGCCCAGACGCTGGCCGCCGGGCTGGCCGCCGGCGCGCTGGCCGGGCTGGTCAGTGGATCCGGGCCGACCTGCGCGTTCCTGGCTTCCGACGCCGGACAGGCTCAGGAGCTGGCCGGCAAGATCGCGGCCACCGAGCACTGCCGGTTCGCGGTCGCGGTGGCCGGCGGCGTCCACGGCCCGAGCCGGCGCGAGACCTGATGGCGAACCTGGTCAACCTGGAGAGTGTCAGCAAGGGCTACGGCACCATTCGAGTACTGGAGCGGGTGTCGCTGGGCATCGGCTCGACCGATCGGGTCGGCGTGGTGGGCCGCAACGGCGGCGGCAAGTCCACCCTGCTGCGGCTGATCACCGGCAGCGAGCCGCCGGACGACGGCCGGGTCAGCCGGCTGGGCGGGTTGCGCATCGCCACGGTGGATCAGGCCGGTTCGCTGCCGGCCGGGGTTACCGTGCGGGCGGCGGTGGTGGGCGAGGCCGCCGAGCACGTGTGGGCCGGCGATGCGGCCATTCGCGAGGTCCTGACCGGACTCGGACTGGCCGCGCTGGGCTTGGACGCCGAGCTGGACCGGCTCTCCGGCGGCGAGCG
This sequence comes from Jatrophihabitantaceae bacterium, assembly GCA_045807085.1. Taxonomy (GTDB): domain Bacteria; phylum Actinomycetota; class Actinomycetes; order Mycobacteriales; family Jatrophihabitantaceae; genus Jatrophihabitans_A. The sequence goes on along the minus strand of JBJMIB010000034.1, from coordinate 68,917 downwards.
GCGGCGGGTGTCGCTGGCGGCGGCGCTGGTGGCCGAGTCCGACCTGCTGGTGCTGGACGAGCCGACCAACCATCTGGACGTGGAGGCGGTCGGCTGGCTGGCCGAGCACCTCGGTCAGCGGCGCGGCGCGCTGCTGGTGGTTACCCACGACCGGTGGTTCCTGGACGCGGTGTGCAGCCGTACCTGGGAGGTCGCCGACGGGTCGGTACACGGCTACGACGGTGGCTACGCGGCCTACGTGCTGGCTCGGGCCGAGCGCAACCGGCGGGCCAACGCGGCGGAGGCCCGGCGGCAGAACCTGCTGCGCAAGGAGCTGGCCTGGCTGCGCCGGGGGCCGCCGGCCCGGACTACCAAGCCCAAGTTCCGGATCGAGGCGGCCGAGGCGCTGATCGCCGATGTGCCGACGCCCGGCGCGAGCGTGGAGTTACGCGCGTTGTCGGCCAGGCGGCTGGGCCGCACGGTGTGCGAGCTGACCGATGTCTCGCTGTCGGTGGGCGAGCCGCCGACGCGAAAGCTGCTGCTGGACCGGGTCAGTTGGCAGGTCGGGCCGGGTGACCGGATCGGCGTGATCGGCGTGAACGGATCGGGCAAGACCCACCTGCTGCGGCTGCTGGCCGGAGAGCTGGCGCCGGACGCCGGCCGGGTGGTGATCGGCCAGACCGTCTCGGTCGGCCACCTCAGCCAGCACGTGCCCGAGCTGCCGGCCGGCCTGCGGGTGATCGAGGCGATCACCGAGGTCCGCGCCAGCGCGGTGATCGAGGGTGTCGAGCAGTCGGCCAGCCAGCTGGCCGAGCGGTTCGGCTTCGCCAACCAGCGACAGTGGACCCCGGTCGCGGACCTGTCCGGCGGCGAACGGCGGCGGCTGCAGCTGCTCCGGCTGCTGCTCGGCCAGCCGAACGTGCTGCTGCTGGACGAGCCGACCAACGACCTGGACACCGACACGCTGGCGGAGCTGGAGGATCTGCTGGATTCCTGGCCCGGCACCCTGGTGGTGGTCAGTCATGACCGGTATCTGATCGAGCGGGTCTGCGACAGCACGGTGGCGCTGCTCGGTGACGGGTCACTGGCCGCGCTGCCGGGTGGCATCGAGCAGTACCTGCGGCTGCGGGCGGCCGCCCAGGCCCGCGAATCGGCCAGCGCCCGCAGCTTGGCCAGCGCCCGCGGCTCGGCCAGCGCCCGCGGCTCAGCCAGGGCCGCCGGCCAACCGGCCGCACGCGGTACCGCTCGGCATCACCCGGCGGCCGATCCACGCGCCGTCCGCAAGGAGCTGGCCCGGCTGGAGCGGCAACTGGCCAAGTTCGAGGAGCGGGAGGCGGCGCTGCACGCAGCACTTGCCGAGCACGCCACCGACTACCTCCGGGTCGGCGAACTGACCGGCGAGCTGCAACAGCTGGTCGCCGACAAGGACGAGGCGGAGTCGCGCTGGCTGGAGCTGTCCGACCAGCTCTGAGGCTAGCCGCCTTTGCCAAGCCGACCAGCTGCTGAGCTGCGAGCCGGGTCGCTCAGCGGGCGGTCACGGTTAACCGGCAGAACGCCATCGCCGGGATGGCGGCCGCGCTTGCCTGGTCGGTCCCGACGAAGGTCAGCACGTCGGCACCGGCCGGCGTGGTCGCCGGCAGCTGGAATCGAAGGTGGAATCGGCCCAGCTCGTCGGCCCACACCGATTCGTGCCAGCCCGGCCGCCGCGAGTCGCTGACCTCGAGCAGCTCCCGCCGGCCGAAGCCGGTGCCGGTGATGTCCAGGCACTGACCTGGCGGCACCGAACGGCCGTCGATCGGCTGGCCGTCCGCGCAGCTGGTCAACCGCGGCGCCGGGATCCGAGCCTGCCGGTGGGCGCCGGCGGTGACCAGGCCGTTCTTGCCCATCAACAGACCGAACGGGATCACGATCGACAGCACCCCAGTCAGGCAGACCGCGAGCGCCGCCGACCGGAGTGACCGGGGTGAGGAGCGAGGTGGGCAGTTGACTGCCCGGCCGGACAGGGGCACCTGCTCCTGATCGGTCGGCCGGGCGCCGGTCTGAACGCGATTCGCCTATTGCCGCGGTTCCTGTCTTACGAATGCTGCGAACCCGGGCATTACACCTCGAACTACCGATGGTCATCGGCACTGTGCCGTAATTCCAGCCGCGACCACTACCCCGTCATTCCAGCGACAGCCGGGGCTTGGCCTCCAGGCCACGCAGGCCGTTCCAGCCGAGGTTGACCAGGTGGGCCGCCACCTCCTCGCGTTTCGGCTTGCGCACCTCCAGCCACCACTGGCCGGTGAGCGCCACCATGCCGACCAACATCTGCGCGTACATGCCGGCCAGCTTGGTGTTCAGGTCCCGCTCGCCGAACTCGCGGACCAGGATGTACTCGACCTGGCTGGCGATGTCGTTGAGCAGCGAGGAGAAGGTGCCGGTGGAGGTCGCCACCGGGGAGTCGCGGACCAGGATCCGGAAGCCGTCGGTCTGCTCCTCGATGTAGGTGAGCAAGGCCAGCGCCGCCTGCTCGACCAGGATCCGTGGGTTGTCGCCGGTCAGGGCCGAGGTGATCGAGTCCAGCAGGGCACGCATCTCCCGGTCCACCACCACCGCGTACAGGCCTTCCTTGCCACCGAAGTGTTCGTACACCACCGGCTTGCTGACCCTAGCGCGGCTCGCGATCTCCTCGATGGAGGTGGCCTCGAAGCCCTTCTCGGCGAACAGCGCCCGGCCCACGTCGAGCAACTGCTCGCGCCGTTCCTTGCCGGTCATCCGTACCCGGGGTCGGCTTGCGTCCGTCCTGCCAGCTTCGGTCACCGGTCCATCCTCCCAGCCAGCACGAGGTGCCGTGGTTCGTGCTGCTCGGCGTGACCTGGTTCAGCCGGCCGGGCCGAGCGGCACCACCGGCTTCCACGGCACCGGACTTGCCAGCAGCATCGAGGAGGTCGGCTTGCCGTAGCTGGCCAACCGGTCGATCAGGCTCTCGAAGCCGGCCATGTCGGCGACCGCGACCCGCAGCACCGAGCAGGCACCACCGGTCACCCGATGCAGTTCGAGCACCTCCGGCCAGTCCCGCACCGAGTCGTCCTTGAGCACGCATTTCGGCCCGTAGCAGTCGAGTTGCACGAATGCCTGCACGGTACGACCCAGCGCGGTCGGATCCACCCGGGCGGCGTAGCCGGTGAGCACCCCGCGGTCGGTGAGCCGGCGAACCCGTTCGGCCACCGCGGGGGCGGACAGGTTGACTCGCCGGGATACCTCGTTCAGTGACAGCCGGGCGTCACGCTGGAGTTCGGCGAGTATCGCCCAGTCCACGGAATCCATCGCCTCACCTTACGAACGTGCGGCAGGAGAGTTCAGCCCGTTCTGATCGTAAGGCTCGGAACCGGTATTGCTGGCGCCTGATGTTCCGCACCGGACTCCGCCTTTGCGAGTATGTTGCCATGACCGAGACCCATCCGCGCGCACTCGCCGACCCAGCCGAATCCGGGGCACCGGACCTCGACTATGCCGGCCGGACGCCGTACGTGGCCTACACCGAGTCCGACGTGCTGGCCGGCCTGCTGCACCCGCAGACCGACGAGCCGCTCGAGGTGACGTTCATCGTGGTCACCCAGATCATGGAGCTGCACTTCAACCTGCTGATCCACGAGTGGCGGCTGGCCATCAGGGCGATGCTGGCTGACGATCTCGAGGTGGCGCTGGCCGCGCTCCGGCGCTCGGTGGTGACGCAGAACTCGCTGCTGGCGTCCTGGGAGATGCTGGCGCCGATGTCGCCGGCGCAGTACAACCGGTTCCGCGGCTCGCTCGGCAAGGCGTCCGGCTTCCAGTCCTTCAGCTACCGCGAGCTGGAGTTCCTGATCGGTGCCAAGAACCCCCGGATGCTCAACCCGCATTCCGGAATGCCCGGCATTCACAAGCAATTGCAGACCGCGTTCGAGGAGCCGGCGCTGTATGACGCGGCGGTGCGGCTGCTGGCCCGGCGTGGTCTGGGCATTCCGGTCGCGGTGCTCGAACGCGATGTCCGGGAGCCGTGGACCGATACCGATCCGGCCGTGGTCGAAGCATGGCAGGCCGTTTATACCGACAATGACGGGGAGAACCCGCTCGCCGAGCTTGCCGAGGTGCTGACCGCGGTGGCCGAGCGGCACAGCCGATGGCGGTACGTGCACTACACCGCGGTGCGCCGGATACTCGGCGCGAAACCGGGCACCGGCGGCTCGGCGGGGCTGGCCTGGTTGAAGCGGACGGTCGAGGCGCCGCTGTTCCCGGAGCTGTGGGAGGTGCGCAGTGTCCTCTGAGGCAGTGTCCTCTGAGGCAGTGTCCGCCGAAGCAGCGTCGGCCGGCGGTCTCGGGCCGGCGGCCGTGGCCCGGGACAGCAGCGGTTCCCGGCCTGACCTGTCGGCCGAAGCGGCTCGGCGAGCGGATGCCCAGGACGAGCTGGCCTCGATCCGCCGGCTGTTCACCGTTGCGGAGTCGATGATCTATCTGGACGGCAACTCACTCGGCGCGTTGTCCTCGGCGGTGGCTCCGGCGGTGGCCGATGTGGTCGGCCGACAGTGGGGCGAGCAGCTGATCACCTCCTGGAACGTCAACGACTGGTGGCGGCTGCCGGCCCGGGTGGGCAGCCGGATCGCCCGGTTGATCGGTGCGGCCGAGGGCCAGGTGATGTGCGGCGACTCCACCTCGGTGCAGCTGTTCCAGGCCCTCGTCGCGGCCTGCCGGCTGCGGCCCGGTCGGCGCACGATCCTGACCGACGGCGACGGCTTTCCCACCGACCAGTACCTTGCCGACACGGTGGCCGAACTGCTCGGGCTGACCGTGGTGCGGCTGCATCCAGCCGACCTCGCGACGCACCTGTCCGAGGACGTGGCGGTGGTCTCGTTCTCCCAGGTCGACTACCGGACCGGTGAACTGTACGAGGCCGCCTCGATCACCGCGGCCGTGCACCAGGCGGGCGCGCTGATGGTGTGGGATCTGTGCCATTCGGCGGGTGCGCTTCCGGTCGAGCTGGACGCGATCGAGGCCGACTTCGCGGTCGGCTGCAGCTACAAGTACCTCAACGGCGGTCCGGGCGCGCCGGGCTACATCTATATCGCGGCGCGGCATCTGGCGACGGCCGCGCTGCCGTTGACCGGTTGGCATGGGCACCGCTCGCCGTTCGAACTCGATCAGCGGTACGAGCCGGCTGCCGGCATCGAGCGGGCGCGGATCGGTACGCCGCCGGTGCTGTCGATGGCGGCGCTGGAGGCCGCGCTCACCGTGTTCGACCACCTGGATCTGGCGGCGGTGCGCCGCAAGTCACTGGCGCTGACCGACCTGGTGATCGAGTTCGCGCAGACCCGGCTGGCCCAGTTCGGGGTGCAGGTTGTCACGCCGCTGTCGCATGACCGGCGCGGTTCGCAGGTCTCGCTGCGGATGCCGGCCGCGTACGAGGTCTGCCAGGAACTCATCGACCGCGGCGTGATCGGGGACTTCCGGGCGCCGGATCTGCTCCGGCTCGGTTTCACGCCGCTGTATCTGGGATACGCCGACGTGTACGAGGCGATGAGCCGGCTGGCCGAGGTGCTGGCCGACGGCAGCTACGCCGACGGCCGGCATGCCGGCCGGACCGTGGTCACCTGACGATCCGTGGCTGATCACGACGACGAGCCTGTGGCTGGCCGCTGATCGAGCCTGGCGGCCTGGCCCCTGATCGGCGCCGGTGGCTGGCCGCTGATCGCGCCTGGCGGCTGATCCGAGCCTGGTGGCTACCCGGTCGGCGCGGAGCTGTCGGCCAGTTCCTCTGCTCGGCGGGCGGCCAGCTTGTCGAACCGGTCCCGCTTGGGCCACCGAACCGCACTGGCCCAGCCGGCCTTCTCGAACAGCCAGATCATTCGCGCCGAGCTGTCCAATTGGCCGCGGTCGACACCGTGCCGGGCGCAGGTGGGATCGGCGTGGTGGCTGTTGTGCCAGGACTCGCCGAAGCTCAGGATGGCCAGCGGCCAGAAGTTGGCCGAACGGTCGCGGGAGGCGTAGGGCCGCTCACCGATCATGTGGCAGATCGAGTTGATCGACCAGGTCACGTGGTGCAGCACGCAGATGCGCACCAGTGATGCCCAGAGGAATGCGGTCATCGCGCCGGTCCAGGACCAGGTGAGCAAGCCGCCGAGGACCGCCGGGGCGAGCAGGCTGAACACGACCAGGGTCGGGAACCGGCGATCGATCCGCACCAGATCACGGTCGGCCAGCAGGTCCGGGGCGAACTTGGCCTGGCTGGTGTGTTCCGGGTCGAAGAGCCAACCGATGTGAGCGAAGAAGAGGCCCTTCGTCAGCCCGGCCACCGAGTCCCCGAACCGCCAGGGTGAATGCGGATCGCCTTCCCGGTCGGAGAAGGCGTGGTGGCGACGGTGGTCGGCCACCCAGCGGATGACGGGCCCCTCCACCGCTAGCGAGCCGGCCAGCGCCAGCGCGATCTTCAGGCCGCGATTCGCCTTGAAGGAGCCGTGGGTGAAGTACCGGTGGTAGCCGACGGTGACGCCGAGCCCGGAGACCGCGTAGAAGACCAGCGCGAGGATCAGGTCGGTCCAGCCGATGCCCCAGCCCCAGGCGATCGGCACCGCCGCGAGCAATGCCAGGAAGGGGACGATGACGAAGATGTACAGCATCAGCTGTTCGCCGGACTTCTTGTGGCCCTCGATCATCGGTTTGCCCGTCGGCTGGGCATCGCGCAGCGCGTGGACATCGGTATGCGGGTCGGTCAAGGTCATAAGGCCTGGCCTCTCACTGATCGGGGGCGCCACGCTCTGGAGATTCAGATGGCTACGCCAGCGTAACCTACGCGAACGTAGGTTTGCTGCCCGCGCGCCCACCCTGGCGTTGAGTAAGCTCTTCTATTCGGACGCGGGGCACCTGCTCGGCGTCCGGTGGGAGATGGGGTAATCGGCAGCCCGCCGGCCTTTGGAGCCGTGCAGTCTCGGTTCGAGTCCGAGTCTCCCAGCCAGCCCGGTGAACGTGGTCACATTGGCGTGGCCGCCGGCCGGCGGTGGGTGCGGCAAGTGGCCGGTGTGGAGGCCCCCGCGCTCAGTAGTACCCGACCGGACCGCCGGCATGCATCGTCGGCACCACATGCGTGGTGCAGCGACCGGACCCGGCAAGGTGCAGCAGAAGGCCCGGCGGTTCGTGGACGTAGCCGCTGGAGCCCTCGCCGCACAGCTCGAGCGCCGCCTGCCTGAAGGTGCTCGGCGCGATCGCCACGGTGCTGCCGGCGAAACTGCCGAAGATTGCTCGATGCACGTGGCCAGCCAGTATTCGTTGCACATTCGAGTACTTGGCCAGCACCGCCGCCAGTGCTTCGGCGTTGGCCAGCTTGATGCTGTCGAGGAACGGCATGCCGACGTCGATCGGCGGATGGTGCAGGCAGACCAGGGTCGACACGTCCGCGCGGACCGCCAGTTCGGTATCCAGCCAGCTGAGCTGCGCCTCGTCCAGTTGACCGGCCATGCTGCCGGGGACCGCGGAGTTCAGAATGACGATCCGAAGATCTGGATATTCGACCGTGTAGTAAGCCGATTCGCCGCCACCGAGATATCCGGTCTTGCCGAAGACGTTGACCATGGTGCGGGCATCGTCGTGATTGCCGGCCGCCAGATGGATCGGCAACGGATAGCCGTCAGCCACCGCCAGGAACGCCTGGTACTCCGCTGTCGTGCCGTTGTCGACGATGTCGCCGGTAATCACGACGCAGTCCGGCCTCGGACGCAGGCCCAACACTCGACCCAGCGCGCGGTGCAGATGCGATGCCGCCTCACCAGCGAGCGGGCCGAGCCGAAGATGGGAGTCGCTGAGCTGGGCGATCAACATCTAGCGCTTTTCCGTCCCTGTTATGACACCCGAGGGTATCCGAGCGACTTGGCTGCATGATCCGACAGAGCTTGCAGCCAGTCGCGGTAGGTCCAGCCTCTGACTTCCACCAGATAGTAGGAACCAAGGTCGTCCAAGACGATCTTGCGGACCTCCTCTTCGGTGGGGTGCTCCGCCAGCAGCGCCGCGATCTCGGCGCGGAAGAGTTGGGGATCTTCCGGCGGTCCATCCGCTATGAAGCCGTCAACCGCAGCCCACTCATCGGCATAGTCATCCGGCCAATCCTCATACAGGTAGACACCGAAGAAGTGCCACAGCGTCGGGTACTCGGTCATGGTGTTCTTGTAGTAGCAGGCTCCGCCCCAAGCGTCCAGGATCCCATCAGGATGCCTGCGGGTGGCCTATCGCCTTCGCGGCATGGTCAGACAGCGCCTTGAGCCAATCGCGGTACTTCCAGCCGTCGACTTCGGCGAGATAGCAAGACCCAAGATCATCGAAAACTACCTTGCGGACCTCCTCTTCGGTGGGGTGCTCCGCCAGCAGCGCGGCGATCTCCGCCCGCAAGAGTCGCGGATACTCAGGCGGGCAGTCCGCTATGAAGCCGTCAACCGCTGCCCACTCATCGGCATACTCATCCAGCCAATCCTGATACAGGTAGGCGCCGAAGAAGTGCCACAGCGTCGGGTACTCGGTCATGGCGACGGATACGCAGATTTGACGTAGTAGCCCAACACTGAATCTTCCTTCCTCAAGATCACGCGCACCTTCGAAGTACTAATGATGCTGCCATCCTTCGCCACCGACTTCCCTATGTCCATTCCAACATCCGTCACAACCGGAAGCTTGCCCAGCGGCGAGATAAGCCACTCGGCGACTTCTTGCCGGTTGTCATCAAGTGCCTTGGCCACCGCCGCCTCGGCTGTGGCGCGGTCGGTGAAGCTGGAGGACCAGATCAGCTTCGGTTCGGTCTGGAAGCGTTGGGCGAGTTGTTGCGGGCTCCTGCCGACGTGCTTGAGCAGGGTATGGCCCCGCAAAGTCGCGCTGCCCTCATGCCCGACCAACCCACCACCAGGCACCAACCGGCTGGACCGCAACCCCGGCGCCAACCGCTCGATCGCCGCCGACGCCGCCACCGCCGAATGCGCACCGGCGGCCACCCGACCCACCGGCAACACCGCCAACACATCCCAACCCAACCGACCCGCGCCAACCCGCTCCCCCCGACCCCGACGCGCCACATCCACGGCCAACTGACACACCGCCACCACCGCCACCGCCGCCCACACCACCCCCGCCGCCGGCGGACACACCAACGCCAGCACCACCCCCGCCACCACCAGCGCCTGACCCAACTCCCCCAACGCCCGCGACAACCCCGCCAACCCCGGATGCGGCACCACCCCCGCCACCCCATGCAGCAACCCCGACCAACCACCGCCACGCCGATCCCCACCCACGCCAGCCGCGGCCACCAACCCCGCCACACACCGACCCCGCGCCACCTCCCACTCCCCCCACCACCGCTCAAACTCCCCCACCGACACAGCAACCCCACCGGTAGGTGTGCCGAGCCCACCGACCAGTTCCGCTCGCGCGGACAGCAATCTCGGTCGGATGCTCGCCAGCGCTGTCGCGTAGCCGTTCAGCGCGGCCGCGTACCCCTCGTATCTCGCAGCCAATGGGTCCATCCCCGCGGCCTGCGCGTGCACCGTCTCGTCGAAGGCCAACCGAGCGGAGCCGGACCAGCCGACATCTGAATTGAGGGCGCCGATCAGCAGCAGCCGGATTCGACGTAGCTCGGCTGCGAGTGCGGCATACCGCGCGGCGCCGGCGCGCACCATCGGCTCATCCGCTAACGGAAGTGGTCGGACGATGAGGTCCAGGGCCGTTGTTGACATGGCCGGAAACGGTAACCAGTTCCGGCGCCGGGCCTACCCTGTTATCCACAGGCGCGGGCCGGCGCCTCGGTTATCCACAATCGAGAAAAGCAGATTCCGTCCTGTCGCGGTATCCGCCTACCGTTGCGGCATGACCGCGGAAGACCGCCGCCTTAGCCTGTCAAGCAAGGGGTCGAGCACAGTCGATAGGCCGCCCTAGTTACCGGGGTAGTTCGGTGCCTCCACGGTCATCCGGATGTCGTGCGGGTGCGATTCCTTCAGCCCCGCGGCGGTGATGCGGATGAAACGGCCCACCTGCTGCAGTTCGGTGATCGAGTGCGCCCCGACATAGAACATCGACTGGCGCAGGCCGCCGATCAGTTGGTAGGCCACCGCCTCCAACGGGCCGCGGTACGGCACCTGCCCTTCGATGCCCTCGGGGACCAGCTTGTCGTTGTCGGTGACGTCAGCCTGGAAGTAACGGTCCTTCGAGTACGACTTCGCGCGCCCTCGGGTCTGCAACGCGCCGAGCGATCCCATGCCCCGGTAGGACTTGAACTGCTTGCCGTTGATGAATACCAGCTCACCTGGCGATTCATCGCAGCCGGCGAGCAGGGAGCCGAGCATGACGGTGTCTGCCCCGGCGACCAGCGCCTTGGCAATGTCGCCGGAGTACTGCAGCCCGCCGTCGCCGATCACCGGCACGCCTGCCGGCCGGCACGCCAGCGCCGCCTCGTAGATGGCTGACACCTGGGGCACGCCCACTCCGGCGACCACCCGGGTCGTGCAGATGGATCCCGGACCCACGCCTACCTTCACACCGTCGGCTCCGGCGTCGACGAGCGCCTGGGCACCGGCGCGAGTGGCGACATTGCCGCCGACGATGTCGACATGCGCGCAACTCGGTTCCGCCTTGAGCCGCCGAATCATCTCGATCACGCCGGCGGCGTGGCCGTTCGCGGTGTCCACCACCAGCACGTCGACGCCGGCCTCGATCAGCGCCATTGCTCGCTTCCACGCGTCATCGAAGAAGCCGATCGCGGCGCCGACCCGCAGTCGACCGGACGGATCCTTGGTCGCCATCGGATAGCGCTCGCTCTTGGTGAAGTCCTTGACCGTGATCAGGCCCTGCAGTCGACCGGCCGCGTCGATGAGCGGCAACTTCTCGATCTTGTTCTTGGCGAGCAACCCCAGTGCGACGTCCTTGTGCACCCCGACCTGAGCGGTCACCAGCGGCATCGGCGTCATCACCTCGGCCACCCGCTTGGCGTAATCGGTCTCGAACCTCAGGTCCCGATTGGTGATGATGCCGACCAGCGTGCCATCGCCGGACACCACCGGCAGGCCGGAAATCCGGTAGCGGGCGCACGCCGTATCCACCTCGGCCAGGGTCGCCTCGGGCGTGGTCGTCACCGGGTGGGTGACCATCCCGGCCTCCGAGCGCTTGACCAGGTCGACCTGCTGCGCCTGCTCCTCGATCGAGAGATTGCGATGCAGGATGCCGATGCCACCCGCCCGTGCCATCGCGATGGCCAGCCGTGCCTCGGTCACCGTGTCCATCGCCGCGGAAACCAGCGGCAGCCGCAGCGTGATGTTGCGAGACAGCCGGGAGGCGGTGTCGGCCTCGCTCGGGATCACGTCGGTCGGGCCTGGCAGCAAGAGAACGTCATCGAAGGTCAGGCCGAGGGTGGCGAACGGGGCCGGAACGTCCGCTTCCTCAGCGCCAGCCGCGTCGACGGAGGAAGTGGATTCGGGCAGGTGGCTTGTCACGCGAGCTCCTCGGGTTCCGGTGCCTCATTCTAGGCGACGACCGGCCCGCACTCGGGCTCGCCCAGTGCGAGCCGCCTGTGACCCAGACCTCGCCCCATGGCGAGCCGCCTGTGACCCAGACCTCGCCCCACGGCGAGCCCGATCCGGACAACTCCTGCGTCACCCAGCCCATGACGGCGGCCAGCCGGCGGACACGCACGGTCCGCCCCTCATCCGGACCCTGAGTGAGCCGTGAGCAAACATCAGGGGCTATTCAGGGTGGTCCCCACTGCCGCCGGGCAGCCGGTTCGGAGAGGGTTTCAGAGCAACCTCATCGACACTGCGCGAAAGGCAACCGGCATGAATCCGTCCGGCACCATCTCCTCCGGCGCTATCCCCTCCGGCACCCTTGCCGAGGAGAACCTAGCGACCACCTGGCCTCGAGCCGGTTCAGCACCGGCCGCCGCGGCGACCAGCGCAGCCAGCGCGACCGAGCTGACCAAGGTCTACGGCCTCGGAGACACCCGGGTCTACGCGCTCAACGACGTCTCGGTGGAGTTTGCCCAGGCTGAGTTCACCGCGATCATGGGCCCGTCCGGCTCCGGCAAGTCGACCCTGATGCACTGCCTGGCCGGCCTGGACACGCCCACCTCCGGCTCCGTCCGCATCGGCGGCACCGAGCTGACCAGCCTGTCCGACAAGAGGATGACCCAGCTGCGCCGGGATCGGGTCGGCTTCGTCTTCCAGTCCTTCAACCTGGTGCCGACCCTCACCGCGCTGGAGAACATCACGCTGCCGATCGACATCGCCGGCCGCAAGCCCGAGCAGAGCTGGCTCGACTCGGTCATCGACACCCTGGGCCTGCGCGATCGGCTGACGCACCGGCCAGCCGAGCTATCCGGTGGCCAGCAGCAGCGCGTCGCCTGCGCCCGGGCGCTGGCCAGCCGGCCGGCGATCATCTTCGGTGACGAGCCGACCGGCAACCTGGATTCCGGATCCTCCGGTGAGGTGCTCGCCATCCTGCGCAACTCCGTCACCCATCTCGGCCAGACCGTGGTCATCGTCACCCATGACCCGCGCGCTGCCGGATATGCCGACCGGGTCGTGTTCCTCGCCGACGGGCAGATCGTCGACGAGCTGCGTTCACCGACCGCCGACCGGGTGCTGGACCGGATGAAGCATCTCGAGGGCGGCCAGCCGTGAACCTCGACGTGATCGGCAAGGTTTCACTGCGCAACCTCGCGGCGCACAAGCTCCGACTTGCGCTCACGGTGCTGTCGGTGGTGCTGGGGACGGCCTTCGTCACCGGCTCGTTCGTCTTCACCGACACCCTCGGGCATACCTTCCACGGCCTGTTCTCCGACGTCGCCAAGGGCGTCGACGTGCGGGTGTCCGGCCCCGACCAAAACGGGCGCGGCGTTCCGGTCGCCGACATCAGCAAGATCGCCGCGGTGCCGGGCGTCCGCGCGGCCGAGCCGAAGGTCAGCGCGCAGATCGTGCTGCTTGCCGCCGACGGCAAACCGGTGCGCAGCGGCGGCGCCCCGACCGAGGGATTGGCATATTCCGATCCCGCCCAGACCGTAGGCCCCGGCTATACCTTCGTCGCGGGCACCGCGCCGAACCGAGCCGGCGAGATCGCGTTGAACAAGGGCGCGATGAGGCTGGCCAAGCTCACCCTCGGCGACCACACCAGGGTGCTGGTCCCGAGCCGAGACGCCATCGAGGTCACCATCGTCGGGGTGTATGACACCAAGTCCGACACCGGCGGCTACGTGGGAGCGCTGTTCGCCCGCGACCAGGCCAGCCAGCTGTTCACCGACGGCAGCCACGTCGATTCGGTCAACGTGGCCGGCACCGGCCTCAGCCAGCAGCAGCTCAAGCAGCGCCTGCGGCAGGACGTGCCCGGCCTGACCTACCAGACCGGGGCCGAGGTCACCAAGCAGACCGAGGACGACGTCAGCACCGTGCTGCGGTTCATCAACTACTTCCTGCTGGCCTTCGGCGCCATCGCGCTGCTGGTGGGCACCTTCATCATCTACAACACCTTCTCCATGCTGATCGCCCAGCGGGTACGGGAACTGGCGCTGCTGCGGGCGATCGGCGCCAGCCGGCGTCAGGTCAACCGATCGGTGCTGACGGAGGCGACGGCGGTCGGTCTGACCGGCAGCATCGTCGGCATCGTTGCCGGTGTCGGGCTGGCCTACGGCTTGCGCGGCCTGCTCAACAGCCTCAACGCCGGTCTGCCTTCCGGTCCGCTGCAACTGCAGGCCCGCACCGTGATAGTGGCGATCGCCGTCGGCCTGCTGGTCACCGTCCTCAGCGCCTACGCACCTGCTCGACGGGCAGCCAACACAGCGCCGGTGGCTGCCATGCGCCACGATCTCACCGCCACCGGCTCGTCCCTGCGCCGCCGTACCGGCATCGGCGCCGGGCTGGGCCTGCTGGGCGTGGCCGGTCTGGTCGGGGGCGCGACCGTGCCCGGTGGCGGTGGCGCGGCGGCCTTGGTCGGGCTCGGCGCGCTGCTGCTGATCCTGGGCGTGCTGCTCGGCGCGCCGGCGCTCTCCCGGCCGGTGGTGGCCGCGCTGGGCACGGTGCTGGCGAGCCCCTTCGGCGCGGTCGGCCGGCTGGCCCGGACCAATGCCGTCCGCAATCCGCGGCGCACCGCGGCGACCGCCTTCGCGCTCACGGTCGGACTGATGCTGGTCAGCGCGATCGCCGTCTTCGGCGCCTCGGCCAAGTCCAGCATCAACCGGTTGGTCGACAACAGTGTGACCGCCGACTACGTGCTGACCGGTCCCGACGCCTTAGGAGTGCCATACCGGGTTGGGAACGCGGTCTCCCGGGTGGCCGGCGTGCAGAGCACGGTCGCCATCTACCCGGTCACCGTCCGGATCGGCGCTGGAGTCCAATCAGGTGGCGGCGTCGACGGACCGCTGACCGACATGGCGAGGTTCACCATCGTGAGCGGAACCAGCCAGCTGACCGGGCAGAACCTGCTGGTCTCCGAGCCGACCGCGAGCAGCCACCATTGGACCCTCGGCTCGACCGTGCCGGCCCGCACCCTGGACGGCACCCCGGCCCAGCTCACGGTCACCGGCATCTACCAGCCGAACCCACTGCTCGGCAACTGGCTGACCTCCGGCGACTACTTCCGGCAGGTCACGCCGGCGCCGCAACTGCGGGACGAGGTGGTGCTGGTCAAGGCACGACCGGGCACCGATCTGACCACCCTGCGAAACGGCTTGGAGCAGGCCACCGACCCCTACCTGGTGGTCAAGGTGCAGAACAAGGCGGAATTCAAGGGAGATCGGGCGAAAGCAATCAACCAGCTGCTCAGCATCCTCTATGCCCTGCTCGCACTGGCCATCGTGATCGCGGTGCTCGGCATCATCAACACCCTGGCGCTATCGGTGGTCGAGCGGCGCCGTGAGATCGGCATGCTGCGCGCGGTCGGCATGTTGCGCGCTCAACTGCGCCGCACGATCTATCTGGAATCCAGCCTGATCGCGCTGTTCGGCGCCATCCTGGGCGTCGGGCTGGGACTCACCTTCGGCGCTCTGTTCGTCCGGACGCTGCGCAACGAGGGCCTCGGCCGGATCGCCATACCGTTCGGCCAGTCCGCGTTAATGCTGGGGCTGGCGGCGCTGGTCGGCGTGCTAGCCGCGCTCTGGCCGGCGGCTCGGGCCGCCCGGACCCGGCCGTTGGAGGCGATCGCGGATCTCTGAGCCGACCGGACGATGCCCGAGCCCGAGCGGACCAGCCGGTCGGCTCGAAAAATCTAGCAACCGAACTGCGCAGTAACTTGTCCGAGGGAGGACCTGGGGCGTTACCTTTGAGGGGTGACGCCCCACGACTCCTTCTCGGACCCGCAGAGTGGACCGCTGGATCCGTTCCTCGGAGACCCCAATGATCCGTCGAGCCTGCTGGACGATCTGGAACCGGTCGAGCCGCTGACCGAGCAGGACCGACAGGAGATCGCCGCCGATCTCGCCGAACTTGCCGAGTTCGAAGCCGCGCTCAGCCCGCACGAGATCCGCGGCATCGTGGTGGACTGCGGCGATTGTGGTGAGCAGCATTTCTTCTCCTGGGCGCTGATGGCTGCCAACCTGCGCAGCCTGCTCGGGAACGGCCGCACCGGCGTGCATGAGCCAGCCGCTGAACCTATGCCTGAGGCTTACGTCACCTGGGACTACGCGCGCGGCTTCACCGACGCGCTCGCTCATCGCGGCTGATCTTCCCCCGCTCAAACCAGAGCGAGAACACCTGGCCAACAACGGCGGGTGAGCCACCTCGGCTGGCGGGGGCTGTCTGACAGTGCGCCGGACGGCTCCACTACCGGACGGCGCACCCGCTCGCAGAACCCGCAGTGCCGGCTCGTCAAGTTCGTCCGGACCTGAAACATCCTGGGTCAAAACTTTTTTCAGCTGATGTGGTGACTGTCCGTTACCTACCACTCACCGGCTCGTTTACCGCATCGAAGGCGCAGTTCTTCCGGCACAGGCCTACTCGGGAGGTAGCGATGACCGATATCTCGCGCTTGCCGGCGCCGCGAGCAAGTGACTGGGAATGGCAGATGCAGGGGGCCTGTCGCGGTCAGGACTCGGCGACGTTCTTCCATCCGGAGAACGAACGCGGACCGTCCCGGCTGCGACGGGAAAGAGCTGCCAAGCAGATCTGCGCCAGCTGCCCCGTCGCCCAGGACTGCCTCAACTGGGCACTGCGGACGCGCGAGCCATATGGCGTCTGGGGTGGTATGTCCACCGAGGAGCGCGCCCAGCTGATCAGGCGGCAAGCCAGCTGATCAGCCGGCAGACTCCGGCCAGCGGCGCTGCTGGCCGGTGATGGAACTCCCCGCTCGTATTGCGGACGATACGAGCGGGGAGTTCCTATTCGACAACGTCCTACTGCTACGTCAGGCAGGAGCGCCTGACGACGGCGGACGTCAGTGGCTGTGCCCGTGGCCGTGCGAGTGACCGTGGCCCGGTGCCGACTCGGCCGGCTTGTCCACGATCGCCGACTCGGTGGTAATCATCAGCGAAGCAACCGACGCGGCGTTGGCCAACGCCGCCTTGGTGACCTTGACCGGGTCCACCACCCCCGCCTCGAGCAGGTTCTGGTATTCGCCGGTGGCCGCGTTCAGGCCCTCGTTCGGACCCAGGGCCCGTACCTTGCTGACCACCACATGGCCCTCGAGGCCGGCGTTGTTGGCGATCCAGCGCAGCGGCTCGGTCAGCGCACGCCGCACGATCGCCACCCCGGTCGCCTCGTCGCCGGTCAGCGCCAGCTCGTCCAGCGCGGCACCGGCCTGCAGCAGAGCCGCGCCGCCACCGGCGATGATGCCCTGTTCGACCGCGGCCCGGGTGGCCGAGATCGCGTCCTCGATGCGGTGCTTCTTCTCCTTCAGCTCCACCTCGGTGGAGGCACCGACCTTGATCACACCCACTCCGCCGGCCAGCTTGGCCAGCCGCTCCTGCAGTTTCTCCCGGTCCCAGTCGGAGTCGGTGGTCTCGATCTCGGCGCGGATCTGAGCGATCCGGGCGTCGATGTCGGCCTGCGCACCGGCGCCGTGGGTGACCGTGGTCAGGTCCTTGGTGATCACCACGCGGCCGGCCTGGCCGAGATCCTCCAGGCCGATCTGGTCCAGCTTCAGCCCGACCTCGGGCGAGATGACCTGCGCACCGGTGATGATGGCCAGATCCTGCAGGAATGCCTTGCGCCGGTCGCCGAAGAACGGCGCCTTGACCGCGGCCACCGCGAAGGTCTTGCGGATCGCGTTGACCACCAGGGTGGACAGCGCCTCTCCTTCGACGTCCTCGGCGATGATCACCAGCGGCTTGTTGGCCTGGATCACCTTCTCCAGCAGGGGCAGGATGTCGGCGATGGAGCCGATCTTCTGGGTGGTGATCAGCAGGTACGGGTCGTCGAAGGAGGCGAGCAGACCCTCCGGGTCGGTGACGAAGTAGGGCGAGATGAAGCCCTTGTCGAACTGCATGCCCTCGGTGAACTCGAGCTCGGTGACCAGCGTGTTGGCCTCCTCGACGGTGATCACCCCGTCGTTACCGACCTTGGTCATCGCCTCACCGATCAGCTGGCCGATCTGGGAGTCCTGGGCCGAGATGGTGGCGACGTGCGCGATGCTCCGCTCACCCTGCACCGGTGTGGCGGCCTTGTCCAAGGCGTTGCACACGGCCTCCACGGCGGCGTCCATGCCGCGCTTGAGGCTGGCCGGGTTGGCCCCGGCGGCGATATTGCGCAGGCCTTCGGCGACCAGCGCCTGGGCCAGCACGGTGGCGGTGGTGGTGCCGTCACCGGCCACGTCGTTGGTCTTGGTGGCCACCGACTTGACCAGCTGCGCGCCGAGGTTCTCGAACCGGTCGACCAGTTCGATCTCGCGCGCGATGGTCACGCCGTCGTTGGTGATCAGCGGCGGACCGAAGGACTTGTCCAGCACCACGTTCCGGCCACGCGGGCCCAAGGTGACCTTGACGGTGTCCGCCAGCTTGTTCACACCACGCTCTAGCGCGCGGCGGGCGTCCTCGTTGAAGCTGAGGAGCTTCGACATTGCGGCAATTCCTCTCTGAACTCAATCGCTGAACTCGATTATTCCCGATCGACGCTGCCCGATCGGCGAACGCAATCGAGAACGCCCCGGTCCGCGCGGTAGGCGCAGCCGGGGCGTTTCGAGTGCCGGGAGTTACTTCTCGATGACGGCGAGCACGTCGCGCGCCGACAGCACCAGGTACTCCTGGCCGGCGTACCGGACCTCGGTGCCGCCGTACTTGGAGTACAGGACGACGTCGCCCTCGCTTACGTCGATCGGGATCCGGTTGCCCTTGTCGTCGATCCGGCCCGGCCCGACCGCGAGCACGGTGCCCTCCTGCGGCTTCTCCTTGGCGGTGTCCGGGATGACGATGCCCGACGCGGTGGTGGTCTCGGCCTCCAGCGCCTGGACGACGATCCGGTCCTCCAGCGGCTTGATGTTGACCTTCGTGGCGGTCACGATCAGCTCCCCTCCTTAGGGGTCATTCAGGGTCTTGCTCGAATGTGATGTCGGTTGTGTCGGGCGGCGGCTGTCGTCGCGGGTGCCAGCCGGCTGCCTTCGACTAGCACTCTAGTCCGGAGAGTGCCAGCCCTCAACACCGGGTTGGGCAGGCCGACGGCCCGGTGGCGGGGTATGCCACCGGGCCGTCAGAAAGCCGGGTCACCCGGCCCCGCCGGGACTGGTCAGCCGAAGCTGTGGAAGGTCCAGTCCTTCCCGCCGTTGGTGGTCGTCCAAGTGCCGTCCAGCCCCGCACCCACCTGGCCGCCGATCACCCGGCCCACCGAGGAGGACTCGAACCCGATGTAGTTGCCGCCCGGCGGCCCGTCGGCGAGCCGGGTCCAATGCGCCCCCGAGTCGGTGCTGCGATAGAGCCCGTCCAGGTCCTTCAGCACGAACAGGTGGCTGGCCGACACCGCGCCGACGGCGGTAGCCGGTCGCGGCCCGGGCACCGGCGCGCCCGCCACGAAACGCGTCCCGTCGGTCGAGGTCGTCGTGAATATCGTGCCGTCCTGAAGCGGCCCGCGCGGCACGCAGAGCACGGTGATCGAGCCGTCCGGCGCGACCGTCACATTCCAGCTGTCGACCTCATCGGATCCGCGCCGCGGGCACGGCTCGCCGACCTTCTGCCAGCTGCTGCCACCGTCTCGCGAGGTGAACAGCACGGCGGTGGCATCCTGCGCCCCGCCGGCCACGTTCGCATGGGTGGCCAGCACGACCGTGCGGCCGCTGGCCGCCAGTTGCGCCGAGGCACCGCGGCCGCCCGCCGGCAGCGAGACGTCCTGCCAGGAGTCGCTGCCGATCGCCGCCCGCTGTAGCCGGAAGGTGCAGCCCGGTGCGCAGCCGGCAGCCTGTGCCGCAATCCGCAGCACCGACCCGTCCACCACCTCCAGGCCGTAGGCATAGCCCGGCTGCTGGTGCCAGCTGTTGCCGCCGTCGGTGGTCAGGTAGAACGAGTTCGGCCCGTAGGCATAGCCCACAAGCGGGTTGGCGAAGCGCAGGTTGCTGACCTGGTCGCAGGCATGGGTGCAGGTGTCGGTCGCGGTCAGGAATGCCCGGGGCGCGGGAATACCGACCCAGCTCTTGCCGCCGTCTCGGGTGCGCAGGATCGAGGTGCACGGCGGAGTGCCGCATGGCGCGGTGCCCAACGCCCAGCCGTCATCGTTACTCACCCAGGTCAGGTCGTAACCGTTGAAGCCGGCCGGCACCGGGCCGCCCTTCGGCTCGCCGCCACCGGCGGAGGAACTCGGGCTGCTCGACGGGGCTGGCGTGCTGAGGCCGGATGGTGACGGCGCACCCGTCGAGGGGCCGGGCGCCGGCTGGCTCGCCGTCGGACTGCTGGCCGGCGGCGTCCGGGACGTGCGCAGCAGCTTGGTGCCGATCAACGCCGAGCTGATCAGCAGCGCCACCAGTGCCGCGGCCACCGCCGGCAGGACCCAGTTCTGCCAGCCGGGCGGCCGCCGGCCAGGCTGACCGGACGGGCCCCCGGCCAGCGCTCGGCCGACGATCCGCTCGGTGAACTCGGGGCCGGCCGTCACCTGGCGCGCCTGGGCCGCCATACCGTCGGACATCAGCCGGCCTAGTTGCCGCTCGTCGCTCATCACACCTCCTGGCTCTTCGCGGGAACGCTCATCGCAGGTTTCCGTTCGTCTGCCGGGCCGGGCCGTCAACGCCCCGCCGCTCGGTCTCGACACGCAGTTGCCGCAGGCCGCGGCTGATGATGCTGCGCACCGTGCCACGCCGACAGCCGATGATCGAGGCGATCTCGGTGTCCTCCAAGTCTTCGAAGAAACGCAGCACCAGCACCGCGCGCTGCCTGGCCGGCAACCCGTCCAGCAGGCCGCGGACCAGTTCCCGGTCCGACAGCCGGCCACCCATGTCCGGCTCGTAGGCCCGCTCCGGCGGGTCGGCGAACAGCAGGTCGCCGGTCGAGCGCCGCCGGCGCCCGTTGAGGAAGTTGTTGGTCAGCGACCGGCGCACGTAGGCCAGCGGCACGTCCGCCTCGATCACCCGGCCCCAGTTCGGATACAGCCGGACCAGGGTGTCCTGCACCAACTCCTCGGCGTCGATCCGGTCACCGGTCAGCAGGAACGCCGACCTGAGCAGCGCCGTGCTGTGCAGCCGGACGAACGTCGAGAACTCCGCTGGATCCGCCATCAAGGACCTCCGCCCCTAATGACACACCATGGCGGCGCGGTGTTGCAGCAGATCAGCCGCTGCCGGTCGGGCCGGCCACGAACGGGTGCACCTGCAGGTCACAGAACCGGCCGATCGGGTCCCGGATGGTAACCGTGCTGGTAACAAGGGAGAAGGCGATCCAGCCGTTGGGGATGCACCGGCTGCCGGTGGTCGACCACTCGACCAGGACCGAGGCTGCCCTGCCGGGCGCCACCGTAACCCGCGGCAGGTCGGCCTGGCTCAGTCCACCGAGCGGCCCGTGCCGAGTCTCCTGCGCCATCGCCAACAGGTTGTCGTCGGCATCGAGGGCCCGAACCTCCGGATAACCGGTGAGGAAGCAGGACACTGCCTCTACCCCATCCGCCCTGAGCCGCACCACCATGCTGGCCCGATTGCCGGAACGCCGCACGCCGCTTTCGGTGGTGAGGATCCCGTTGAGGTCCCCGCAGTTGCCGCTGGGCGAGACGGGCGCCTCGGGCTCCGGATGCTCCTCGCTACCGTTGCCGGCCGCCACCAGTGGATAACTGACCAGGTTGCCGCAGCTCGGGGCCTTCCGGGCAGCCAGGTCGAGGCCGTTGGTCAGCCCGATGCGTAGCAGATAGCTGGAGCAGGGTGCCGTCGCCTTGTCGTAGCCAATCGCCGCGGTGGCGGTTTGACCTGGCTGCAACAGCAGCACCGGCGGCGACGGTTCGGCGCCCAGCCCGCCTGCCGGGCCTCGGACCACATATCGAACATCGAGCTGACGGCCGGTCTCCGCCGGCGTATACCGCGGGTTGCCCCACACCGCACACGCCACGCCTGCCTGGTTGGTCACTCGCAAGACCGGATGCGGGATCGGCTGGGCGGCCGACCCGATCCAAACCTCGAGGTTCCCGGCAAAGCAGGGCCCGGCAACCGACGTCGTCGAGGCGGCGGCATCGCCGGTCACGTCGAAGTCGAGGTCGGAAACCGAGCCGCCGGGCAGGCGACGGGTGCCCGGGTCGGCGTCGTACACCCGGATCCGCAGCTGGTCGGCGCCACCGGTCATGGACATCACGTACTTCCCGGGGCCGACGGACCTCAGTGTCTGGTCGTAGCCGAGTCGGCCGCCCGATTGGTGGAACACCTCGACAAGACTGCCGGTACGGCTGCCGTCCGGCCCGGCACAGTAGTACTCGTAGACATATCGGTCGGCACCGGTGGCCGTGGTGTACCGAGTGTTGGCACCGTTCACCAACCGCTGCCCCTTGGTGCAGCCCGGCTGCATGTTCACGGGGGCGGGTGCGGCCGGCAGCGATACGCTGGGCGCCGGATGCGCGGGCTGGCTGTGCCGGCCGAGCGCCCGCGGCAGCAACAGCGTGGCCGCGACCGCCAGCGCCACCATCGCGGCCGCCACCAGCAGCGGCACCGTCCAGCGCCGGCCGGCTCGGTCGGTCATCGGCACGCCCACCACCGCCTCCAGCACCGCGACCCGCAGCTGCCCGCCGGACGGGGCGTTCGCGGCGTCGCGGCGCAGCTCGTCGCGGACGATGCCCTCCAACTCCAGGACGTTCATCGCAGCACCCCTCCCGTCCCGCTCGGTGTATCGCTGGCCGAGCCTGCCCGCAGGCCGGCCAGCGCTCGGCTGATCAGGCTGCGCACCGTGCCGATCCGGCACTGCATGGCATCGGCGATCTGCTGGTCGGAGTAGTCGTAGAAGTAGCGCAGGACGACGGCGGCCCGCTGCCGTTCGGACAGCGCGGCCAGCGCCTGCCGGACCTGGTCCCGATCGGCGACGCCGGCGGTGAAGTCGGGCCGGTTGCCGAGCTCCGGCGTGCTGGCCAGCGGCAGCTCACTGCCGGATCGGCGCCGGCGCTGGTTGAGGTAGCGATTGACCAACGACCGTCGGACGTAGGCCAGGCCCGAGTCGGCGCGCAGCACCTTCTGCCACTGCGGGTAGAGCGCGACCAGCACGTCCTGCAACAGCTCCTCGGCGGCCGACCGGTCGCGGGTCAGCAGATAGGCCGTGGTCAGCAGCGAGTCGGTGTGCTGCTCGACGAACTCCGCGAAGTGCGCGTCCGCGGCAACCACAGCCTTCATATCGAACTAGACACGGCTGACCCGCACAGGATTGCAGCTCGACGCGAGGTTCAGTCCGAGCCGCTGCCGCCCGGCACGATCGGATGCACCTGGGCGCCACAGAGCGCGAGGCTGGCCGGCAGCAGGCCGAGTGACGTGCCGCTGGGCAGCGACACCACCACCGCGCCGCTCGGGCACTTCGGCTGGGCCACCGGCTCGATCATTGCCGACACCGTGGTGCCCTGGACCAGCTGCACGATCTCGGGCACCTTGGCACCAGTGCCGCCGGCACCGGAGGAGCCGCGCAGCGTCGGCACCGCGCTGACCTGCGTGCCGTCGGGCGCCGACACCGTCAGATAGCCGGACAGCACGCAGACCCCGTCGGAGTGCTTGGTCAGCTGCACCGCGTACGGTTGCTCGCCGTCGGTCCGTGAGCCACGTTCGACCTGGGTGATCCGCGCGGTCAGGTCGGCCGGGGTGCAGCCCGGCGCCAGCTGGTCGGTCTGGCCGGCGAAGTGCACGCCGTCGTCACTGATGAAGTCCGCCCGAATCAGTGCCCAGCTGGGATCCAGCAGTTGCACCACCAGGGCGCGGTCGTCACTGCTGACGAAGTCGACCTGGGCGCCCTCGCTCGCCGGGATCAGTATCGCCCGCTGCTGCAGCGCGCCCCGCGTCTGGGCGTAGACCGCCACCGTGCTGGCCGAGCGCCGGCCGTCGGCCAGCAGGCAGCGGAAGTCGTAGATGTAGAGGTCCTGACTCAGGCCGGGCAGCCGGGCCTTGGCCACCGACCCGATATCCCGGTGGCTGCCCGGCAGCAACTGGGCACAGTTCAGCCCGGTCGGCCCGGGCGGGTTCGGCGGCACCCCGCCGGCCTCACCGGGCGCGATGTTGGCCCGTGGCGGCGCCGCCACCGTGCCGCTGGCCGGCTCCTGCGAGATCACCGCATTCGCGTCGCCCGGGCCCGCGTCAGCCCGGTTGGCGGTGGACTGCTGCTGATGCTGCTGATGCTGGTCCAGCGCGATACCGCCGCCGAGCAGCGTCGCGACCAGCAGCGCCGCCGCCACCCCCAGCAGCCGGCCGGCCGACCAACCCCGCAGGCTCGGCGCCGGCTGGTCCGGAGCGACGGTCGCGGCCAGCACCCGGTGCACGGTGGCCGACGGCTCGGGAGCCTCCAGCGCGTGCGCGAGCAGCACCGAGCGCACTTCGTCCGGCAGCGTTCGCTTGCTCATCTGGCCCCACCTAGCGTGCTCATTGAACGTTCCTCAGGTACGCCGAACCGACTCCGTCGTCGGCGAACTTGCCGTTTCTGCGCAGCATGTTCAGCGATCGGCTGATCAAGCTGCGGACGGTGCCGACCCGGCAGTCGAGCACCTGCGCGACCTCGTCGTCGGGCAGGTCGTGGAAGAACCGCAGCACGATCGCCGCCCGCTGCCGTTCGGACAACTCCCCCAGCTCCTGCCAGATCATCAGCCGTTCGTCCACCTCCGCCGCGGCATCCCGGCGATCCGGCTGGTCGGTGAACCGCTCCAGCGTCGGGTCGTAGCGCACCTCGGTTGCCGACATCCGCCGCCGGCCGGCCAGGAACCGGTTCACCACCGCCTTGCGGACGTAGGCCAGCGGATAGTCGGCCTCGGCGACCTGCGCCCAGCGCGGGTAGAGCCAGACCAGGCTGTCCTGCACCAACTCCTCGGCATCGCCGGCGTCCCGGGTGAGCAGGTACGCCGTCTTGAGCAGGGCAGCGGTGTGCGTCCGGACGAACCCGGCGAACTGCTCGTCCGTCGCCGACCGCGACCCTGCCACGTCCATTGGATGCCGCCGACCCGGTCAGCCGTTGCGTACCGGGGAGAACTCCCAGCTGTGGCCGGGACGGGCGATCAGTTCGGCCGGCGGATCGGCCAGTTGCCGGCTTACCTGACCGGTGCCGTCGATGACCACCAGCCGAGCCTCGCCGGCGTCGCTGCGATACACCCGGGCGGCCGGGTCGATCCGGCCGAGCGTCCAGTCGAGCAACTCGTCCAGCCGGCCGTCGGCAGCTCGGATCTCCCACATCACGGTCGGCACGGCTGCCTCCTCAGCATGCTGCTCAGCACAGCACACAATGCCGGCTCAGCGCAGCACTTCGGTGATCGTCAGCGCCGAGTCGGCCGGAATATCCAGCGCCGAGGCCGGCGCGCCGTGCAGCACCAGCTGAGCACCGAGCGCGGCCACCATCGCCCCGTTGTCGGTGCACAGCTTGGGCCGAGGCACTCGCAGCCGGATGCCGGCCCGCTCGCACCGCTGCCCGGCCAGCTCGCGCAGCCGGGAGTTGGCGGCGACCCCGCCGCCGATCAGCAGCTGGTCGATGCCGGCCTCGGTCGCCGCCCGGATCGCCTTGCTGGTCAGCACGTCGACCACCGCCTCCTGGAACGAGGCGGCCACGTCGGCCACCGGCACCGGCTCGCCGGCCCGCTGCCGGGCCTCCACCCAGCGGGCCACCGCGGTCTTCAGGCCGGAGAAGGAGAAGTCGAACGGAGCGTCCCGCGGGCCGGTGAGCCCACGCGGGAAGGCGATCGCCGCGGGCTCGCCGTGCCGGGCCGCCCGGTCGATCAGCGGGCCACCGGGAAATCCCATGCCCAGCAGCCGGGCCACCTTGTCGAACGCCTCGCCGGCGGCGTCGTCCAGGGTGGCGCCGAGCTCGGTGAGCTCCAGGCCGCCGACCCGGGGCACCCGCAGGATCGAGGAGTGGCCGCCCGAGACCAGCAGCGCGATGCACGGCCCGTCGATCGGGCCGTTGTCGAGCAGATCCACCGCGACGTGCGCGGACAGGTGGTTGACCCCGTACAGCGGCTTGTCCAGCGCCAGCGCGTACGCCTTGGCCGCCGCTACGCCCACCAGCAACGCGCCGGCCAGCCCTGGTCCGGCGGTCACCGCGATCGCGTCCACGTCGGCCAGCCGAACCCCGGCATCGGCGCAGGCCCGGTGCACGGTCGGCACCATCGCCTGCAGGTGCGCCCGGCTGGCCACCTCCGGCACCACGCCGCCGAACCGGGCATGCTCGGCGACGCTGCTGGCCACCGCGTCGGCCAGCAGCTGGGTGCCCCGCACGATGCCGACGCCGGTCTCGTCGCAGGACGTCTCGATGCCCAACACCAGCGGCTGGTCAGAGGCCACGGCGCATCACCACCGCGTCGACCCGGCCCTGGTCGTAGTAACCGCGCCGGGTGCCGATCACCTCGAAGCCGAGCTTGGCGTACAGCTGCCGGGCCGCCGCATTGTCGATCCGCACCTCCAGCAGCACCTCGCTCGCCCGCCGGCGAGCCGCCTCGGCCACCAACGCCCGGATCAGCCGGCCGCCGACGCCCTGCCGGCGGGCGGCCGGCAGCACCCCCACGGTGACGATCTGGGCGGTCTCGCCGATGGTCAGCAGTCCCGCGCTGCCGACCACCGTGCCGTCCTGCTCGGCCACCAGGTAGTGCCTCAGCTCGGTGTCGGACAGCTCGTCCAGGTAGCCCTGCCGTGACCAGGACTCCGAGCCGAACAGATCCTGCTCGTGCGGCAGCAACGCGTCCAGGTCGGCCGTTCGCATCGGGCGCAGCGTGATCGCGGCTGGGTGCCTCTCGACCGGGGTCGCCGGCTCGCCGGCCACCGGCATCGCCGGCCTGCCGGCCACCGGCATCGCGTCCGGCCGGCGCAGGTAGAGCGGATTCAGCGGCTCGCCGGCGGCCGAGCCGAGCACCCGGTCCCGGGCCAGCGCAGCGAGAGCCGCCACGCTCGGATAGTCACCGTCCAGCACCGGCAGCGCCAGCAGCTCGGCGTACAGCCGGGCTCCGGCGCCGGCCGCCGCGGTGGCGTTCAGGTCAGCCGGCAGCTCGGCCGGCTTGCCCACCGCCGGCTCGGTCAGCCGCTCGCCGTCGCGGTACAGCGCCCAGTAGATCTCCTTGCGCCGGGCGTCGCCGGCCACCAGCAGCCGGCCCCGATCCGGGTGCGCGGCCGCGATCGCGTCCAGCGAGCACACCGGATAGCTGGGCAGGCCCAGCGCATCGCTGATCGCAGCGGCGGTCACCAGTCCGACCCGCAGCCCGGTGAACGGGCCGGGCCCGACCCCGGCGACCACGGCTGCCAGATCGGTCGGCGCCAGTCGCGCCTCGGCCAGGCAGTCCCGGACGGAGGGCGCCAACAGCTCGCCGTGCGCCCGGCCGTTCACGGTGACCCGTTCGGCGAGCACCCGAGATCCGGCGCAGTCCACCACGCCCGCGGTGACCGCCGCGGCGGAGGTGTCCAGAACCAGCGCGAGCACGCCGATCACAGTAGTAGGGACGATCGGCGCCGCTGGCGCGCCGGTCGGCCAGCGCTCCGCCATCAGGTCAGCTCATCGCCCCGCGATCGGATCGGCTCATCGCTTCGCTATCGGATCGGCTCAGCGCTGCGCGATCGGTCAGCTCATCGCCCCGCGATCGGATCGGCTCAGCGCTGCGCGATCGGTCAACTCACAGATCGACGAGCCGGTCCGCCCAGTCGCCGCCGACCGGGCGCAGTTCGGCGGCTCGGACGTCGGAGTCGGCCTGCCGCTCGAGCAGCACCTCCAGCCGGGCCTCGGCAAGCTGCTCGACCAAGCCGGCGCCCCACTCGACCACGGTCACCGAATCGGCTACCGAGACGTCCAGATCCAGATCGTCGACCTCCGCCAGCGAACCCAGCCGGTAGGCATCGACATGCACCAGCGGCAGCCGGCCGCCGAGGTGTGAACGGGCGATCACGAAGGTCGGCGACAGCACCGGGCCGAGCACCCCCAGGCCGGCCCCGATGCCCTGGGCGAGCGCCGTCTTGCCGGCGCCCAATGGGCCGATCAGCAATACCAGATCGCCGGCCCGCAGCACGCCGGCGAGCCGGCGACCGAACTCCCGGGTGTCGGCCGAGGTGTTCAGCGTGATCATCGACCGGCCCGGCGCCGGCCGGCCACTCGCACCGGAGCGGCCGCCTCGATCAGCTCCAGCAGCGGCTGGTTCACCACTTCGGGGTGCTCGAGCATCAACAGGTGTCCGGAGTTCGGCGCGACCACCAGCCGGGCATGCGGCAGCGCCGCGGCCAGCGCCTCGGAATGGCTCAGCGGAGTCAGCGCGTCGTGCTCGGCACCGATGATCAACACCGGCGGGTGGACCAGGCTGCGCAGCCCGTCCCGGCCGTCGTGCGCCATCAGCGTCGGGTAGAAGTCGGCCACCACGTCCACCGGGGTGCGGGCGATCAGGTCGGTGCAGAAGGCGACGACGGCCGGCGGTACGTCCGGATCGGCGAAGCTCAGCCGCTTGGTGATCAGCCAGGCCAGGTCCCTGCCCAGCGCCCGGCCACGTTCGACCAGCGCGGCGTTCTTCGCGGCACGGCGGAGCAACACCGGCAGCACCGGGCCGCGCACCCGGGCCAGCAGGCTGGGCAGGCCGAGGGTGACCGTGCGCAGTTCACCGGAGGAGGTGTTGATCAGCACCACCGCCCGGATCCGGCCGTCCGGGCCGAACAACTCCGGCCGCTGCTGGCCCAACTCCATCACCGTCATGCCGCCCATCGAGTGCCCGACCAGCACCACCGGGCCGGTCGGCACCAACCGGTCCAGCACGCTGTAGAGGTCGCGGGCCAGCTGTTCCAGCGTGCAGGCCGCGGCCGGCGAATGCCCGGACCGGCCATGCGAGCGCAGGTCGTAGAGCACCAGCCGCGCTCGCTCGCCGAAGTGCTCACGGACGGCCCGGCGCTGCAGCACGAAGGAATCCAGGCTGAGTGCGAAACCGTGCACGAAGACCACGGTGAGCGGCGCGTCGGCCGGCCCGACCTCCTCGGCGTGCAGCCGCACCCCGTCCTCGGTCGGCACCTCGCACTGCCGGTCGACCGGCTCGGCGCCGAGCGCGGCCGCCGACTCGGGGTCGATCCGCGCCCGGTCGGCGGCCACCGCCCGACGCTGCTGGGCGATGCCGACGGCAGTGATCGCGCCGACCAACCCGGCCGCGCCGCCGACGACGGCACCGACCTTGCTGACCCGCACTACCGCGCCTGACCGGCAGCCGGCTGCGGCTGCCCTTCGTTGAGGTAGCTGCGCGGCACCCGGGCCCCGATCCGGGTCACGATCTCGTAGTGGATGGTGTCCAACGCCTCGGCCCAGTCCTGCGCGGTCGGCTCGCCGTGCCGGCCGGGCCCGAACAGCACCACCTCGTCGCCCTCGACGGCGGCCTCGTCGGCCAGGTCGACCACGAACTGGTCCATGCAGACCCGGCCGCTGATCGTGTGCCGGCGGCCGTTGATCAGCAGCGGCCCACGGTTGGTGGCCGCGCGTGGGATCCCGTCGGCGTAGCCGAGCGGCACCAGACCGAGCGTGCTGTCGACCCGCAGGTGGTACTGGTGCCCGTAGCTGACCCCGGCACCGGCCGGCACCCGCTTGACGTTGGCCAGCCGGCTGCGCAGGGTCATCGCCGGGATCAGCCCGAAGTCCCCCTGTTCCGGCACCGGCGACAGCCCGTACACCGCCACGCCGGGCCGGACCAGGTCGAAGTGTGCCTGCGGCAGGGTCAGCGTGGCGGCCGAGTTGGCCAGGTGCCGCAACTCGGGTACCACGCCGAGCGCCCGAGCCACCGCCAGCGCCTCGCCGAACCGCTCGATCTGGGCGGCCGTGGTCGGATGGCCGGGCGAGTCGGCGTAGACGAAGTGGCTCCAGATGCCGACGTTGACCAGCACGCCGGTGGCGGCGGCCTTGGCCGCCGCCGTCACCAGCTCTGGCCAGTCGGCCACGCTGGCGCCGTTGCGGGACAGCCCGGTGTCGATCTTGAGGTGGATCCGGGCCGGGCTGCCGAGCTCGGTGGCCGCCGTCACCACCATTTCCAGCGCCGGTCGGCTGGACACCGAGATGTCCACCCCGGCCGCCAGCGCCGCCTGCAGCTGAGCCTGCTCGGCCGGCGTGAACAGCCAGGCCAGGATCGGCTGGCCGAAGCCGGCCTCACGCAACGCCAACGCCTCCTCCAGCATCGCCACGCCCAGCCAGCTGGCGCCGCCGGCCACCGCGGCCCAGGCCGAGGGCAACAGGCCATGGCCGTAGCCATCGGCCTTCACCACCGCCATCAGCTCGGCTGTGGTCGCCGCCTTGCAGGCCGCCACGTTCTGCGTGATCGCGGACAGGTCGATGACTGCTTCGGAGCGGAGCACCCCATCAGTCTCTCAAATCCGGCTCCCCGGCTGCCCGCTCGGTCGGCCGATGACTTGCCCGTTAGCGGGCCAGTTCGGCGCTGAGCGCCGCCGCCAGCCGGCCGGCCGGCACCGGCCCGTGCCGCGCCGCCCGGGCGGCCGCCAGGCCATGCAGGTACGCGGCGCTGGCTGCCGCCAGGCCGGCAGGACAACCGGTGGCCAGCAATGAGCCGACCAGGCCGGCCAGCACGTCACCGCTGCCGGCGGTGGCCAGTGCCGGATGGCCGGTGGGGTTGAGATAGCAGCTGCCGTCCGGTTCGGCCACCACCGTGACGTAGCCCTTGAGCAGCACGGTCGCGCCGACCTCGGCCGCCGCCCGCCGGGCCGCGCCGATCCGGTCCTCGCCGACCTCGCCGAACAACCGCTGAAACTCCCGGTCGTGCGGGGTCAGCACGGTGGGCGCCGTCCGCCGCTCCAGCAGCTCCCGCCGATCGGCGAGCAGATTCAGCCCGTCGGCGTCGACGATCACCGGCACGTCGGCGGCCAGCACCCGCGTCAGCGACTCGACCGCGTCCTCGGCACCGCCCAGCCCCGGCCCGACCACCCATGCCTGTACCCGGCCGGCCGCGGCGACCGTGTCGGTGACGAGCACCTCCGGGTAGCTGCGCACCACCTCGGCGGCCGCCGGCCCGGCGTAGCGGACCGCGCCCACCCCACCCAGCCGGGCCGAGCCGGTGCACAGCAGCGCCGCGCCGGGGTACGCCGCCGAGCCGGCCGCCACCCCGACCACGCCCCGGGTGTACTTGTCGTCATTGGGCCCCGGCTGGCGGACCCGCACATCGATGTCTTCCAACTGGCGAATCCCGGGCAGCGGCAGCCGGTCGGTGATCCCGATGTCGATCAGCCGGATCTCACCGGCGTGCAGCCGGCCGGCACCAACCAGCAGCCCAGACTTGTAGCCACCCATGCAGACGGTGACCTCGGCCCGGATGGCGGGGCCGACGACCGTTCCGGTGTCCGGATCGACCCCGGATGGCAGGTCCACGGCGAGCACCCGCCGGCCCTCGGCGTGCGCGAGCAGCGGCAGCATCGGCTCGCGCAGCGGGCCGCGCGCGCCGATGCCGACCAGGCCGTCGATGATCAGATCGGTCGGCCCGACGGTGGCCAGCTCGACCACCCGGCCACCGGCACCGCGCAGCGCGGCCAGTGCCGGTTCGCTGGCGCTGGCCGAGCCGAGCACCGCCCGTACCGCCATCCCGCGCCGCGCCAGCTCGGCACCGGCGTACAGCGCGTCGGCGCCGTTGTCGCCAGCGCCGACCAGCAGTAGCACCCGGGCCCCGTAACCGAAACCGAGCAGCTCGCTGGCGGTGACCGCGATCGCCCGGGCCGCCCGGGCCATCAGCGTGCCGGCCGGCAACTCGGCCATCACCTGACGCTCGGCGGCCCGGATCTGCTCGACGGTCCAGATCCCGCGCACCGCTCAGCCTTCCGCGATCACGACTGCCGAGGCGATTCCGCCGTCGTGCGACAGTGACACGTGCCAGCTCTTCACACCCAGCTCGGCGGCTTTGGCGGCTACCGTGCCGCGTACCAGCAGCACCGGTCCGCCACGTTCGTTCACCACCACCTCGCAGTCCTGCCAGGACATGCCACCCGGTGAGCCGAGCGCCTTGGCCACCGCTTCCTTGGCCGCGAACCGGGCGGCCAACGAGTCGGCAGTCCGGGCGGTGCCATGGGCGTTGAAGCGTTCGGCCTGGGTGAACAGCCGCTGGATCAGCTGCGCGGTCCGCTCGGAGGCCGACTCGAATCGGGCGATCGGAACCACGTCGATACCGACCCCGACGATCACCGGGCGGTGACCGGCACGGTCGTCGGCGAGCCTGGCGAGCCGATCTCACCCGGCGGCGCGTAGTCGGACAGATGGCCGGGAAACACCGAGGCGGACGGGTCGATATAGGCGACCGCGTTGTTCACCGCGGTGGCTACCTCGCCGAAGCCGGTGGCGATCAAGCGCACCTTGCCCGGGTACTCGCAGATGTCGCCGGCGGCGTAGACGCCGGGCACCGAGGTGGCCATCGTGGTATCGACCACGACGTGGCGCCGCTGCACGATGCCCATGCCCCACTCCAGCAGCGGACCGAGATTGGCTAGGAAGCCGAGAGCGGCGACCAGCCGGTTGCAGGGCAGTTCGTGGAACTCCTCCTGCACCGAGACCCGGACGGCGTGCACCGGGTCGCCGAGCACCTCGGCGACCTGGGCGTCGGTGATGATCCGCACCCCCGTCTGACGCAGCACCTCCACCGAGTGCGGATGCGCCCGGAAGGCCGCGCGGCGGTGGACCAGCGCCACCGACTTGGCGATCGGCTCCAGCAGCAACGCCCAGTCCACCGCCGAGTCACCGCCCCCGACGATGACCACGTCCAAGCCCTGGTACTCGGCCGGATCCGGTACGAAGTGCACCACACCGCGGCCCAGCATCTCCTCCCCGGTCGGCAGCGGCCGAGGGGTGAACGTACCGATGCCGCCGGTCACGATGATCGCCTTGGTGCGGACCCGGGCTCCGGTGGAGGTGGTCACCACCAGCGCGTCGCCGCGTTCCATGCCGACCGCCTGCTGGCCGAGCAGGTAACCGGGCTCGAACGGTGCCGCCTGCGCGACCAGGTTGGCCACCAGTTCCCGGCCCCGGATAGCGGGGAAGCCGGCCACGTCGAAGATGGCCTTCTCCGGATACATGGCGGTGATCTGGCCGCCCGGTTCGGGCAGCGAATCGAGCACCGCGGTCGACAGCCCGCGCACTCCCGCGTAGTAGGCGCCGAACAGGCCGACCGGCCCGGCGCCGACGATCAAAACGTCGACCGAGGTTTCCCCCTCATCTGCGCTCACGTAGGAAACCTATGCGACACCGGATCGGTTGGCGAGCAGGACG
The DNA here is from genome assembly GCA_045807085.1 of Jatrophihabitantaceae bacterium. Classification (GTDB taxonomy): domain Bacteria; phylum Actinomycetota; class Actinomycetes; order Mycobacteriales; family Jatrophihabitantaceae; genus Jatrophihabitans_A. The sequence continues at coordinate 36,168 of JBJMIB010000034.1, read as the reverse complement.
GCCGATGTTCAACCGCGGGGTGTCGGGTTCCCGGTCGCCGGTGGCGGTCGCCGATGGGCTGCTGCTGGCCGACTCGTTACCAGCGGCCGGGGCAGCCCGCTAGGCTCGCGCGACCACATCCGCGACGCGCTGCGCGACGGCCTCGGCGTGCTGTTGGCTGGCCGCCTCGACCATCACCCGAACCAGCTGTTCGGTCCCGGACGGCCGGAGCAGGATCCGGCCGGCGTCGCCGAGTTCGTCGGTGGCCGCCGTCACCGCGGCCTGCACCTCGGCGGAGGCGGCCACCACGTCCTTGTCCGCGACCCGGACGTTCAGCATCACCTGCGGCAGCCGCCGCACCACCGCCGCCAACTCGGCCAACGGCCGGCCGGCAGCGGCGACGCAGGACATCAGCCGCAGCGCGGTGAGCAGGCCGTCGCCGGTGGTGGCAGCGTCGGTGAAGATGACATGCCCGGACTGCTCGCCACCCAGGTTGAGTCCCTGGCTGGTGAGCGTTTCCAGCACGTACCGATCGCCGACGGCGGTGGTCAGCACCTTGATGCCGGCGGCGGCCATCGCGTGGTGGAAGCCCAGGTTGCTCATCACGGTGGCCACCACGGTGTCCTCGGCCAGCCGGCCCTCGGCCTTGAGCGCCTGGGCGCAGATCGCCAGGATCTGGTCGCCGTCGACGAGCCGACCCAGGTGGTCCACCGCCAGGCACCGGTCGGCGTCGCCGTCCAGCGCGATGCCGAGGTCGGCGCCCTCGGCGACCACCAACGCGGCCAGCGGCTGGACGTGGGTGGAGCCGACGCCGTCGTTGATGTTCTCCCCGTCCGGCTCGGCGGCGAACACGGTCACCTTGGCGCCGGCCTTGCGCAGCAGTTCGCCGGCGACCCCGGACGCCGCGCCGTTGGCGCAGTCCACCACCACCCGCAGGCCGGCCAGCGCGATCGGCACGGCGGCGAGCAGATGCGCGGTGTAGGCAGCCGTCCCGTCCGGCGCGGGGGTGACCCGGCCGATATCGGCGCCGGTCGGGCGGGGCCTGCGCCAGCCGGCTTCGAGCTCGGCCTCGATCTCGGCCTCGATCTCGTCCGGCAACTTCACCCCGCCGCGCGCGAACAGCTTGATGCCGTTGTCCGGCATCGGGTTGTGGCTGGCCGAGAGCATCACACCGACGTCGGCCCGGTAGTGCTGGGTCAGGTAGGCCAGCGCCGGGGTGGGCAGTACCCCGACCAGCCGAACGTCGGCACCGGCCGAGGTTAGGCCGGCCACCACGGCGGCCTCCAGCATCTCACTGGATACCCGGGGATCCCGGCCGACCACCGCAACCGGCCGGTGCGACCCGTCGTGCCGGGCCAGCACCCGGGCCGCCGCGCTGGCCAACGCCAGCGCCAACTCCGGCGTCAGGTCGTCGTTGGCACGACCCCGCACCCCGTCCGTGCCGAAGTAGCTACCCACTGTGTCCCCCGCCGTTCGGCGCGCGGGACTGAGCCGCGCGGCCAGGATCGCTCAGCGCTTGGAGTACTGCGGCGCCTTGCGGGCCTTCTTCAGTCCGTACTTCTTGCGCTCCTTGACCCGGGCGTCACGGGTGAGGAAGCCGGCCTTCTTCAGTGCGGGCCGGTCGTCGGCCTCGATGCCGATCAGGGCGCGGGCGATCGCTAGCCGGAGGGCGCCGGCCTGGCCGGTGACGCCGCCGCCGCTCAGGGTGGCGATGACGTCGTACTGGCCGTCCTTGTCCAGGGTGACGAACGGCTCCCGGATCAGCTGCTGGTGCACCTTGTTGGGGAAGTAGTCCTCGATGGTGCGGCCGTTGAGCTTGAAGTTCCCGGTGCCGGGTATGAGCCGGACCCGGACGATGGCCTCCTTGCGGCGGCCGACGACTGGCACGGGGCTGGTCAACTTGAGAATTCTCCTAAGTCTGCGCGGATTGGTCTTCGCGAGCGCCGGGGCTACTGCGCGACCTGGCCGATGGTGTAGGGCTGCGGGCTCTGCGCGGCGTGCGGGTGGTTCGGGCCGCGGTAGACCTTCAGCTTCTTCAGCTGCCGGCGGCCCAGCGTGGTCTTGGGCAGCATGCCCTTGACCGCGAGTTCCACCAGTCGCTCTGGCTTGGTGTCCAGCAGTTCGCCCACGGTCCGCCGGGACAGGCCGCCCGGGTAGCCGGAGTGCCGGTACCGGAACTCGCCGAGCTTGCTGGGCGAGACGGCGATCTTGTCGGCGTTCACCACGATCACGAAGTCACCGGTGTCTAGGTGCTGCGCGAAGGTCGGCTTGTGCTTGCCGCGCAGCAGGGTGGCCGCGGTGCTGGCCAGCCGGCCGAGCACGATGTCGTTGGCGTCGATGACATGCCACTCCCGGCTGATCTCACCGGGCTTCGGGCTGTAGGTAGGCACGTTGGTTCTCTCTCTCGTCGGTCTTCACGGCGGACCCGCTGTGCTGAACGGGTGCGCCGCCCCCACGGTCGGTACCGGTGGATTACCGGTGCGACCCCGAGGCATGGCCGTCGGCGAACAGCATCGCGCTGAGCGCCAACCGAGAACTCTACCGTCGGGCCGGGAGCCAACCAAATCGCCCGGTTAACGCTCCCGCACCACCCGGCCGGCGTCGAACACCGCTTCTGGCGTCTCGATCACCCGGCCGTCGGAGCCGAAGAGCAGGAACCGGTCGAAGGTACGGGCGAACCAGCGGTCGTGGGTGACCGCCAGCACCGTGCCGTCGAAGGCCTCCAGGGCATCCTCCAGCGCCTCGGCCGACAGCACGTCCAGGTTGTCGGTGGGCTCGTCCAGCAGCAGCAGGGTGGCGCCGGAGAGTTCCAACAGCAGGATCTGGAACCGGGCCTGCTGGCCGCCGGAGAGGGTGCCGAAGCGCTGGTCGCCCTGGCCGTGTAGCTCGTAGCGGCGCAGCGCCGCCATCGCCCGGCCGCGGTCCACCCCGGGCCGCCCCGACGAGTAGCCACCTCGCTCCACTCCCGCCTCGTACCTCGGTCGATGCTCACCCGGCTCCCCGTGCCAGAGCAGGTCGACCAGCGTCCGGTCCACCCAGTCCGGGTGGCTGTGCGTCTGCGCGAACAATCCCGGCACCACCCGCGCGCCGAGCCGGAAGGCACCGCTGTGCCGGACCTGCTCGCCGGCCAGCAGCCGCAGGAAGTGCGACTTGCCGGCGCCGTTGGAGCCGAGCACGGCGACCCGCTCGCCGTAGTAGATCTCCAGCGAGAAGGGCCGCATCAGCCCGGTCAGCTCGAGCTCCTCGGCGATCACCGCCCGGACGCCGGTCCGGCCGCCGCGCAGCCGCATGGTGACGTTCTGCTCCTCCGGCCGATCCGGCGGCGGCCCCTCGGCCTCGAACTTGGCCAGCCGGGTCTGCATGGCCCGGTACCGGGACGCCATGTCCGGTGAGATCTTGGCCTGCTGCTGCAAGGTGCGGACCAGTTCCTTCAGCCGAGCGTGCTCCTCCTCCCAGCGCCGACGCAGCTCCGCCATCCGCTCGTGCCGGTGCCGGCGCGCCTCGTGGTAGGACTGGAAACCGCCACCGTGCACCCACCCGGTGCCGCCCTCGATGGTGATCACCCGGTCGGCGACCCGGGCCAGCAACTCCCGGTCGTGGCTGACGAACAACACCGTCTTGGGCGTCGTGGTCAGCCGCTCCTCCAGCCACAGCTTGCCCGGCACGTCCAGGTAGTTGTCCGGCTCGTCCAGCAGCAGCACCTCGGCCGGCCCGCGTAGCAGCGCCTCCAGCGCCAGCCGCTTCTGCTCGCCGCCGGACAGCGTGTTCAGCGACCGGTACTTGCACCGTTCGTACTCCACGCCGAGCGCGGCCACCGTCACGGTGTCCCAGCGCACCTCGGCCTGGTAACCGCCGGCATCGCCCCAGTTCGTCAGCGCGTGCGCATAGCGCAGCTGGGTCTTCTCGTCGTCGACCTCCATCATGGCCAGCTCCGCCGCCGACAACCCCGCCCACGCCTGCTGGATGGCCGGTGTGTCCAGCCCGATCAGGAACTCCTGGACCGTCGTGTCATCGCGCACCGAGCCGATGAACTGCCGCATGACACCGAGGCCGCCGGCCTTCGCGACGTTGCCCTGCTTGGCCGACAGATCGCCGGCGATGATCCGCAGCAGGGTGGTCTTGCCGGCGCCGTTCGCGCCCACCAGCGCGGCCTTGACGCCCTCGCCGACCCGGAAGTTCAGTTCGTCCAGCAGCACCCGTCCGTCCGACAGCTGATGCCGGACGGACTGGACGTCGAGATAACCCACCGGCACAGTCTGCCAACCGGCCGGGCCGGCAAGCGAGCCATTTCGGCAGCCGCGCGCATCGCTCAGGGCAGCCGAGTGATCGACCCTTGCTCGTATCCGGCCAGCCGAGCATGCAAGCCGAGGATCTCCTGCTCGGTCATCAGGCAAATGGCGTCACACACCAACCGAGCACGCAAGGCCGGGTTGGTCCCGGAGCTGATGTGGACGAGGTTGCCCCGCAGCGGCTGGGGAAGCAAGGCGGGATCGTACCCCTTATTTTTGCTCGCTGCGGCACAGAAGATTTCGAAAACCTCCCGTACTACCCGTTTCTGGCCATGCTGCTGGGTGGCCAGCGCCGGCCGCTCGATGACATACCGCCAGGTCAACTCCTTGAGCACATTGACCCGCGTTTCGGTCTCCGGCGCGACGACGAGCACCGGAACCCCGCCGGAAATCTTCACGCTGGTATCGGCAATGCATTGACCGATCAGATTCTGAGTGAACTGGCGTATAGCAATCCGTTGACCTGCACTGCCGTCATAGGGCTCGAAAGACCCGAAGCTAACTGAGAACACTGCAAGCGCGACCTTGATATCGTTCAGATTGGCCGTGCTGCCGCGCCGTATCCAGCGAGCGCGCACCCAGTCCGCGAAATCGTCGCACACCGCCTGCCGGCTCGCGAATTGGTCGACCGGGATGAGGCCCGCCCGCCACAGGTCCTCCAGATCATGCACGGCGTAGGTAATGTCATCGGCCCAGTCCATGATCGCAGCCTCGAACCGCTGTGGGCTGCCCGCCAGTGGCAGGAGATCGGTATCGGATAGGTCGAGCGCGAACCGGAAGTCATCGACATCGACGTCGTAGGCGCCCCACTTGACCTCGCCTTTAGGGTGGCCCGGGCACCGAAGCCACGGGTACTTCAGAACGGCCGCCAGACTGGCCCGGGTCAGATTGAGCCCGGGGTGCTGGTCGGACGTCAGCGCGGTCTGGGTCACGATCCGGAAAGACTGTGCGTTTCCCTCGAAACTGTCCGAAACTCCAATATCGGCTAGTAATCGCTGCAGCTCAATCTCCGCCACATGGCCGAACGGCGGATGCCCGATGTCATGTGCAAGTGCGGCGGTCTCGACCACATCCGGATGTGGACCCACCTGATCCGCATCGTGGCCCTGTCGGGTGACCTCTTGGTGAAGATTCTCCGCTAGCCGGCGGCCAACCTGCGCCACCTTCAGGGTATGGGTCAGTCGGTTGTGGAAGACATGGCCTTCGCTAGCTGAAACGACCTGCGTGATGCCGGCGAGACGCCGGAAGGCTGAACTGTACAGCAACCGGTCTCGATCACGCTGGAATGGTGTACGTGTGTCGTTAGTACGTGTGTCGTTAGCCCGAACGCGATCGGGATGCCTACGGTCCGATCGGCCAGTTGCTGTCAATGCTCAGCATCGCCCTCGGGCGGCAAAGACAGGAGCAAACTGCTGTCGAACTTGAAAGCGCCGCGTAGCGAACCCGAGGAGATTGCGCGGGATGCGATTTCATCTCGCACACCCTCGTGAACGAGCCGCTCGAAGACACCGGGCGCCGGTTGATCACCCTCGTCTGTCAGAACCTCCACGATTCGCTGAACAGCATCATCAATGGCACTCACGCGGCCCTCCTCCTCATGGCCTCCTTCATTATGACGGAACGAGTGACATTCGGTAAGGTCCAGCGGTCGCGCCGCTGCCGCCATCGCCTGAGGGCATGTCCTCCGGCCTACCATCGCCTCATGCCTTCCGTGCTGGACGAACTTGCCGGCGAGCTCGCTGAGGAGGTCATCCTCACCGACCCGGTGCTGATGGAGAACTACCGGTACGACTGGGCCCGCGACCCGGACGCCGGGGTGCCGCTGGCGGTGGTCCGGCCGCGTACCGCGACCGAGGTGCAGGTGGCGCTGCGGTGGGCCAGCAGGCATCGGATCCCAGTGGTGCCACGCGGGGCGGGTAGCGGCCTGTCCGGCGGCTCGTCGGCGGTCGCCGGCGGCATCGTGCTCAGCATGGATCGGATGCGCGCCATCGTGATCGATACCGACTGCCGGGTGGCGATCGTGGAACCGGGCGCGCTGAATGCCGAGGTCAAGGCCGCGGCTCGGGAGTATGGGCTGTGGTATCCGCCGGATCCGTCCTCGTTCGAGATGTGCTCGATCGGCGGCAACATCGCCACCAATGCCGGTGGGCTGTGCTGTGTGAAGTACGGCGTCACCACCGACTACGTGCTCGGGCTGGATCTGGTGCTGGCCGACGGCACCGCGATCAGCCTGGGCGGCGCCCGGCTTAAGGACGTTGCCGGGCTGTCACTGCTGAAACTGTTCGTGGGCAGCGAGGGCACCCTGGCGGTGGTGACCAGGGCGGTGCTGCGGCTGGTGCCTGCCCAGCTGCCGGCCAGCACCATGGTGGCGAGCTTTCCCACCGTGCACGCGGCCGCCGAGGCGGTGGTGGCGATCAGCCGGACGATGCGACCGGCGATGCTGGAGCTGATGGACGGGGCCACCATCAACGCCGTCGAGGACTACGTCTCGATGGGGCTGGACCGGCAGGCCGGGGCGCTGCTGCTCGGCCAGTCCGACGCGGGTGCGGCGGCGGCCACCGAGGTGGCCCGGATGGCCGAACTCTGTGCGGCTGCCGGCGCCGGCCAGGTCTTCCGGACCGACGACCCGGCCGAGGGCGAAGCCTTCGCGGCCGCTCGGCGGGCGGCCTTTCCGGCGATCGAGAAGCGCGGCTCGATCCTGCTCGAGGATGTCGGCGTGCCGATCCCCCGGCTGCCCGCGCTGCTCACCGGCATCGAGCGGATCGCGGCCCGCACCGGCGTCGAGATTCCGGTGGTGGCACATGCCGGCGACGGCAACACCCACCCGATCGTGGTGTACGACCTCACCGATCCAGAATCCACCGCGCAGGCGCGCATCGCGTTCGACGAGATCATGCGACTGGCCATCTCGCTGGACGGCACCATCACCGGCGAGCATGGCGTGGGCCGGCTGAAGAAGTCGCACCTGCCCGATCAGCTCGGCCCGGACGTGATGGCGCTGACCCGCCGGATCAAGGACGCGCTGGACCCGCTCGGCATCCTCAACCCGGGGGCGGTGCTGTAGCGGCGGCGGCGCCGCGATTCATAGCTGACTTTGACGGGCCCGTGGCTACAGTCGGCAACCGATGACCGCGACGGGGTGGGCCTGGCTTGCCGCCGCCGGCGTTCTGGCTGTCCTCGACTGGATCGCGGTGGCGCAGGGTGCCCGGCGGCTGGAGCGCATCGCCAAGCCGCTGGTGCTGGCCGCCCTGGTGATGGCCGCGGTGGTCTCGCAACCGCTCAAACCGGCCGTACATGGCTGGCTGATCGTGGCGCTGGGGTGCGGCCTCGCCGGCGACGTGGCGCTGGTCGCCGAGCGCCGGCCGGCGCCGGTGCCGGTATTGATCACGGTGGGCGGCGGCCAGCACGCGGCAAAGTCTGGCCGGTCCGGCAGGTTGGCGGCCGATGCGGTGGGCGGCGGCTCCGACTGGCTGTTCATGCTCGGCCTGCTGGCGTTCCTGCTCGGGCATCTCAGCTACGCCAGGGCAATGCAGCTGTACGGCACCGACCAGTTGTCGGTGGCCTTCGGCCTGCTACTGGTATTGATCGCCCTGCTCAGCTTCGGGTACCGGATTCTGGCCGGCACGCATGCGGTAGGTGGCGGCCGGCTGACCCTCGGCGTGACGCTCTACGTGGTCGCGCTGGGCACCGCGGTGGTGCTCGGCGTCGGCACCGAACAGCTCTGGATCGCCAGCGGCATCGTGCTGTTCGCCGTCTCGGATCTGGTGTTGGCCTCAGATCGGTTCGTGCAGGCCAGACCCCTGGCACCGGTGACGGTGGCGATCACCTACCACCTTGCCCAGGCGCTGCTGCTGCTCGGGTTGCTCACCTGAGGGCCGCGAACCGGATCGTAAGCTGCTGGCATGCCTCGCCGTCCCACCCGTGCCGTGCCGACTGTGCTGCTGGCCGAGCGGCCGGCTGAGCAGGATTGGCCGCACTGGCTGGCCGAGCAGCTGACGGCCGCCGGTCGGCAGGTGCGCCGCTGCTACGCCCCGGCGCCGGAACCGGATCGCTGGCAGCCGGCACTGCTGGAAACGCTGGCTGACCTGCCGGATCTCGGCTTCGATCTGGTGGCGCACTCGGTCGGCTGCCTGCTCTGGCTGCGTTGCGCGGCAGCAGCTGGCATCTCACCGAGACCGGACCGGGTCGCGCTGGTTGCGCCGCCGGCCGCCGAGGCGGCGCCGGCCGAATGGGCGTCGTTCTTTCCGGCGCCGCTCGACGTGGACGCGGTCCGCAAGGCCGCCGACGGCACCGTGTTGGTCGGCAGCGACAACGATCCGCGCTGCCCGGCCGGGGTGGCCCAGCAGTACGGAGCGCCGCTGAAGATGGCGACCACGGTGATCCGCGGCGCCGGTGGCTTCACCGCGGCTGACGGCTACGGGCCGTGGCCGGCCGTGCTGGACTGGTGCGGCCGGGACAACCTGGCCTTCCGTGGCTGACCGCCTGACCGCTGACCGCCTGACCGCTGACCGCTTGACCGCCTGCCGCCGCGCTCAGCCGACCGAGGGCTCAGCCCAGCCGAGGCGCGGCCCACGACTACTCAGCGACCGCGCCAGGCCGCCGGATAGCCCGGGTCTGGATGGCCCGAGCAGCCAACCCGGAGTCCGGCGGGTAGCCGACCGCGATCAGGTTCAGCCCGTGCGGCGGCGCCACCGGCACCTCATCGGCTCGCCGATCCAGGCTGAGCAGGTCGGCCGGCCACCGCTCCGGCCGGAGTCCCGAACCCACCGCGGCCAGCGCACCGACCAGCGAGCGCACCATCGAATGGCAGAACGCGTCGGACTGCACGGTGATCTCGATCAGTTCGCCGGATCGGACGACGTCCAGCAACTCCAGCGAACGGATGGTGCTGGCACCCTCTCGGCGCCGGCAGAAGGCGGCGAAGTCGTGCAACCCCAGCAAGGGCCGGGCAGCTCGGTGCATCGCCATGGCATCCAGCGGCCGGGGCCAGCCGACCGTATCCAGCCGGCGCAGCGGGTCGGGGCCACTGACCGCGTCGGTGATCCGGTACCGGTACCGTCGCCACAACGCGCCGAACCGGGCGTCGAAATCCGGGCCGACCTGACGGACGGCCGGCACCCGCAGATCGGTCGGCAACACGCCGGCCAGCCGGCGCGGCAGCTTCCCGTCCTGGGCCAGCCACGCCTCGGCCGGCACGTCCAGGTGTGCCACCTGACCGCTGGCGTGCACGCCGGCATCGGTCCGACCAGCCACCACCAGCCGCGGCTCGGCCAGCCGGAGCACGGTACGCAGCGCCTCGCCGAGCACCGCCTGCACGGTGCGCCGGCCAGGCTGGGCCGCCCAGCCGGAGAAACCGGTGCCGTCGTAGGCGATGTCCAGCCGCAACCGGACGAGCCCGCCTCCCCTCGGTGGGGAAGCGGGCTCGGTCACAGCGTCGGGCAACGACTACTTCTCTTCGGACGCGTCCTCGTCCGCGACAGCCTCGGCAGGCTCGCCCGCGTCGGCAGTCTCGGTTTCGGTCGGCTCTGCCTCGATCGGCTCGGTCTCGGCGCCTTCGGCCTCGGTCACCGCGGCTTCGGCCGGCGTGACGACCTCGGTGCCGGTCGCCTCGTCCGCCTCGGCAGCCGCCGCTTCGGCAGCCACCGCCGCCGCGGTGGGCGACTCGGCAGCCGCGTCCTCGGCGATCTCGGCGGTACGGCCGGTCGGCGCCTTGCGCGGCGCGGTCTTGGTGCCGCGCGCCCGCTCGGCCTCCCGGACCACCTTGGCGGCCCTGCTGAGCTCCTCGACCAGCTCGATCACCGCCATCGGGGCGTTGTCCCCCTTACGCGGCAGGGTCTTCACGATCCGGGTGTAGCCACCCGGCCGCTCGGCGAACCGCGGACCGATCTCGGCGAACAGCTTGTGCACCACGTCCTTGTCCCGGATCACCTTCATCACCTGGCGCCGGTCGTGCAGCTCGCCGCGCTTGGCGAAGGTGATCAGCTTCTCGGCCAGCGGGCGTAGTCGCTTGGCCTTGGCCTCGGTGGTGGTGATCCGATCGTGCTCGAACAGCGCGGTCGCGAGGTTCGCGAGCAACAGCCGCTCGTGGGCCGGGCCGCCGCCGAGCCGGGGACCCTTGGTGGGCGTGGGCATGTCGTGCTCCTAGCTGAACTATTCGTCAGGCGCCGGCGGAGGTCACCCGCCGGCGGCGGTGTCGAGCGGCCGCTGTCAGGCAGCCGCCGGGGTTCGGTGGTGGCTACAGTTCTTCGGTCTCGGCGTAGTCGGTGTCGTCGCCGAACTCGTCCGTGCCGTAGGAGTCGACCACGGCGTTCAGGTCGAATCCGGGCGGGCTGTCCTTCAGCGACAGGCCCAGGCCGTGCAGCTTGATCTTGACCTCGTCGATGGACTTGGAACCGAAGTTGCGGATATCGAGCAGGTCCGCCTCACTGCGGCCGACCAGCTCGCCCACGGTGTGGATACCTTCGCGCTTGAGGCAGTTGTACGACCGGACGGTCAGGTCCAGCTCCTCGATCGGCATCGAGAAGGCGGCGATGTCGGCCACCTCGGTGGGCGACGGGCCGACGTCGATGCCCTCGGCCTCCTCGTTCAGCTCGCGGAGCAGGCCGAACAGCTCGACCAGGGTGTGGCCGGCCGAAGCGACCGCGTCGCGCGGGCTGATCGAGGACTTGGTCTCGACATCCACCACCAGCCGGTCGAAGTCGGTGCGCTGCTCGACCCGGGTCGCCTCGACCGCGTAGGTCACCTTGAGCACCGGTGAGTAGATCGAATCGACCGGGATCCGGCCGATCTCCTGGCCAGCCTGCTTGTTCTGCGCGGCGGTGACATAGCCGCGGCCGCGTTCGACGACCAGCTCGATCTCCAGCCGGCCCTTCTTGTTGATGGTGGCGATCTTCAGCTCGGGGTTGTGCACCACGACACCGGTCGGCGGCGCGATGTCGGCGGCGGTGACCTCACCGGGACCCTGCTTGCGCAGGTACATCACGACCGGCTCGTCGGAGTCGGAGGAGACGACCAGTTCCTTCAGGTTCAGGATCAGGTCGGTGACGTCCTCCTTGACGCCCTCGACGGTGGTGAACTCGTGCAGCACGCCATCGATCCGGATGCTGGTCACGGCCGCGCCCGGAATCGAGGACAGCAGGGTGCGCCGCAGCGAGTTGCCGAGGGTGTAACCGAAGCCCGGCTCGAGCGGCTCGATCACGAACTTGGAGCGGTTGTCGGCGATGACCTCTTCGGTCAGCGCCGGACGCTGGGAGATGAGCAAGGTTGCACTCCTTGGATCAGGGACGCCCGCTATATGACGTCCGCATACAGGTATTCAGTTGTTCGCCGACCCGCTCACTCGTAATGAGAAGGTCGCGCGTCGAGCCCTACTTGGAGTAGAGCTCGACGATCAGCTGCTCCGACAGCGGGATGTCGATCTGCGCCCGCTCGGGCAACTGGTGCACCAGGATTCGCAGCCGGGACGGGATGATCTGCAGCCACGCCGGCACCGGGCGGTCGCCCAAGGTCTCTCGGGCGATGATGAACGGCGTGGTCTCCAGCGACTTCGGCTTGATGTCGATGATGTCCAGCGGCGTCACCCGGTAGCTGGGGATGTTCACCTTGCGGCCGTTGACCAGGAAGTGGCCATGGCTCACCAGCTGCCGCGCGCCGCGCCGGGTACGGGCCAGACCGGCCCGGTAGATCACGTTGTCCAGCCGGGACTCCAGGATCTGCAGCAGGTTGTCGCCGGTCTTGCCCTGGCGACGCACCGCCTCCTCGTAGTAGCGGCGGAACTGCTTCTCCAGCACCCCGTAGGAGTACTTCGCCTTCTGCTTCTCCTGCAACTGCAGCAGGTACTCGCTCTGCTTGATCCGCGCGCGGCCGTGCTGGCCGGGCGGGAACGGGCGGCGCTCGAACGCGGCGTCGCCGCCGACCAGGTCGACGTTGAGCCGGCGCGAGATGCGGGTGGCTGGGCCGGTATAACGAGCCATTGCTTATGCCTTTCGTTCTTCGTGCGAGACGCTCATCGCCGGATTCGCTCCGCACCCTGCCGCCAGCGCGCGCGCCGGCGGAATCAGCTGCTCACTCATCAGTTCTCCTCCGTCGCTTTCGTCTCAGACCCGGCGCCGCTTGGGCGGCCGGCAGCCGTTGTGCGGCTGCGGAGTGACATCAGAGATGGTGCCGACCTCGAGGCCGGTCGCCTGCAGCGAGCGGATCGCGGTCTCGCGGCCGGAGCCCGGACCCTTGACGAACACGTCCACCTTCTTGACGCCGTGCTCCTGCGCCTTGCGGGCGGCATTCTCGGCGGCCATCTGCGCGGCGAACGGGGTCGACTTGCGGGAGCCCTTGAAGCCGACGTGGCCGGCCGAGGCCCAGCTGATCACGTTGCCGGTCGGGTCGGTGATCGAAACGATGGTGTTGTTGAAGGTGCTCTTGATGTGAGCGTGGCCGTGCGCGACGTTCTTCTTCTCTTTGCGACGGACCTTCTTCACGGCGCCTGCGCCGCGAGTCTTGGGAGGCATCTGCGGAGTTACTCCTGAGGTTGAGCGGAATGAAGTCGAGGGGGCCGGGCCGGATCAGCCGGCGACGGCCGAGACAGGGTTACTTCTTGGCCTTCTTCTTGCCGGCCATGGTCTTCTTCGGGCCCTTGCGGGTACGGGCGTTGGTCTTGGTGCGCTGCCCGTGCACCGGCAGGCCGCGGCGGTGCCGCAGACCCTGATAGCAGCCGATCTCGATCTTGCGCCGGATATCGGCCGCGACCTCGCGGCGCAGGTCACCCTCGACGCGGTAGTTCGCGTCGATGTAATCGCGCAGCCTGATCAGATCCTCATCGCTCAGGTCCCGGGCTCGCAGGTCCGGGCTGACGCCGGTGGCTGCCAGGGTTTCCTTCGCGCGGCTCGGTCCCACGCCGTAGATGTAGGTGAGCGCGACCTCCATCCGCTTTTCGCGGGGTAGGTCGACGCCAGCAAGACGTGCCATGCGGGGCGGTCTCCTTCATTCCTTCGGAGGTCTGGGGCGCATCCATCCGTCGCTGCCCTTCGCCGGCTTACCCGTTCGGGTGCCCCGGCTGCGACGGCCCCGGCCTCCGACCGGGGGTGACCCTGCCTGGTGCTGCTCGGCAGGGAGGAGTGCGCGTGCTGGGTTACTGCTGTTGGTGCCTGCTCAACCCTGGCGCTGGCGTCCCGCGACGCCTGCGAGCAGGGCTCAGGGCGTTAGCCCTGCCTTTGCTTGTGGCGCAGGTTCTCGCAGATGACCATGACGCGGCCGTGGCGACGGATGACCTTGCACTTGTCGCAGATCGGCTTGACGCTCGGATTGACCTTCACGGTCCTATCTCCTGGTTCATGCTTGACGCCCGCATCCCGTCAGAGTGCGTTCATCGGCTTGGGCTTACTTGTACCGGTAGACGATCCGGCCGCGGGTCAGGTCGTACGGCGAGAGCTCCACCACCACCCGGTCCTCGGGAAGGATCCGGATGTAGTGCTGCCGCATCTTGCCGCTGATGTGCGCCAGCACCTTGTGCCCATTGCTCAGCTCCACCCGGAACATCGCGTTGGGCAGCGGTTCGACTACCTTGCCTTCGACCTCGATGGCCCCATCTTTCTTGGCCATATCCTCCGCATTTCGAGTCATCTACCAATGAATTCGGCGGCCGCGGCGCACCAGCGCACGGCGAACCGTGCTTGACGACCACGTCCGGCGCGCTACCGATGAGGGCCGGCTTCCCTCTCGCGGCCACAGCGAGACCCGTAAAGTCGACACCCGGCTGGCGGGCACTTCCTTGCAGGAGGAAACCGGCGGCATGCGCCAGTCGACAAGTCTATGCGACCGGGCGGGTAGATACCAAAAACGCCCGGTTGGCAAGCCCAGGGCCTTGGGAAGATCAGCGGAGGCCGACGGGTTGGCGCAAGTGTGACCGTACCGCTTTCCGTCCTCGAACTGGCACCGGTGACCACGGCTGGCGACACCGCCGAGGCGCTGCGGTTCACCACCGAACTGGCCCGGCACGCCGAGCGCTGGGGATACCGCCGGATCTGGGTGGCTGAGCACCACAACATGCCAGCCATCGCCAGCTCCGCACCCGCCGTCCTGATCGCCCATCTGGCAGCCGCGACCAGCTCCATCCGGGTTGGCTCCGGCGGCGTGATGCTGCCCAACCACGCGCCGCTGGTGGTGGCTGAGCAGTTCGGCATGCTGGAGTCACTGCACCCCGGCCGCATCGACCTCGGCATCGGGCGAGCGCCCGGCACCGACCAGCGAACCGCGCTGGCCCTGCGCCGGACGGCCGAGGGACTGTCCGCCGAGGACTTCCCCCAAGAACTGGCCGAGCTGATCTCGCTACTGGCCGGCGACGAATCGCGATTACAGGCGGTGCCCGTCGCCGCTACCCGGCCCGAGATCTGGCTGCTCGGTTCGAGTGGCTACAGCGCTCAGCTGGCCGGCCTGCTCGGCCTGCCGTTCTGCTTCGCCCATCACTTCGCGGCGGCCAACACCGAGCCTGCCCTCGCCCTCTATCGCCATTCGTTCCGGCCCTCGCAGTGGCTGGAGCGGCCGTACACGATGGTGGCCGTCAACGTGGTCTGTGCCGATACCGACGCTCAGGCCGAATATCTGGCCAAACCGGGTCTGATCTCATTCCTTCGCTTGCGGGCCGGTAAGCCGATAGCGCTGCCCACTCCGGAAGAGGCCGCCGGCTACGAATTCGGTCCGACCGAACTGGCATTCGTCGAACAACGCAAAATGGGGCAGGCTCTCGGTTCGCCTAAGACTGTTCGGGCACAACTCGGGGAACTGCTGGATCGAACCGCGGCCGATGAGTTGATGGTCACCAATCAGGTGTACGGCCTGGCCGATCGGCTGCGTTCTTACGAGTTGATGGCGGGCATGGATCTGCCGACGACCCCGTCGAACCCGGCAGCCTGGCCACCGACCGGCTACCCAGCGTGACAAGAGGCCGATTATTTGGCCGCTCCCTTCATGGTCAGCCGGTACAGCGCGAGCCGATCCGACTCCGAATCTGGGGCGAACAGCAGGCCCGGCGGGCAGTCGAGGGCTCGCTCGATGGCGATTGCGGTACGCAGCGAGCAGCTGGTGCGACGCCCAGTCACCAGATGGTTCACCGTGGAATGGCTCAGGCCGGCGTTGCGCGCCAATTGGCGTTCGGAGATACCAAGCAGATCGATGTAATCGCCCAGTGCCCGCCGACTTCGTAGCTGCATACATCCCCCGTCCGAAAGGATCCCGGCGCCAGCCGGCATCGCATCAAGCTACCGGAAATGTATGACGTCAGGTCAGAAATCAGACAATGATCTGTGGATAACTGAAAACTTCGAGCAACTGTCTGCAAGGTGGCGTTGGCCAGTCGGCATCGAAAGAGAGAGAAAGCCGGATCCCTGGCGGTCATAGGGTTTAATGTCTGCGATATGTCTGCACTCTGCGGTGTCCCCTGCGTGTCGGGTCAGCGTCCTCCAGACGAATCCCGGTCGGCTCGGCCGACGCCTGCCCACCAGGTGTCGGCGTGAGCGCCCTGTCCGAACTTCTCAACGAGGCCAACGCCGGCAAACTGAGCGCCAGATCGCTGGCCCGAGCCGCCCAGGCTGCCGGCTTCAGCCTCAACCACGACACCGCCGCCCGCTACCTGCGCGGCGACCACGGCCGGCCCGACGAGGCCACCCTGTTGGCGCTTTCCAAGGTGCTGCGGATCTCCCTGACCCGGCTGCGTGCCGCCGCCTCGCTGCCGGCCGACGTCACCGAGCCCTATCGGCCACCGGTGGAATCCAGCCGGCTCAATCGGCGGCAACGCCGAGCGATCGACGAGATCATCAGGGCCATGCTGGAGTCGCCGGCCACCACCAAGCCGGACGAGCTGGCGCCGCGACGCAGCCGCCGCACTCCGTCGACCGGTAAATCCAGCAACGGCACGCCGGCCAAGGGCACGCCGCGGCCGTCCCGAGCTGCCCGGCGTGGGCCGGCCGAGCCGCCACGCGGCTGACCGTGACGCGCGGCTGATGCCTGACCCGACGTCTGACGCGTGACCTGACGTCTGACGCCTGACCCGACGTCTGACGCCTGACCCGACGTCTGATGCCTGACGCCTGACGCCTGACCTGACCCGGCGTCTGATGTCGGGCACGCTCGAGCACCATTATCCGCACTGCATCGTTCCCAGCGGCGGATCGTCCTAGATAGCTCAGCGCTGATCGGGGTGTGCCGCCGGCCGCACCAGGCCCGCGCAGCCGAGCGCGGTCGGGGCGTCACGGTGCCGATGGATCATCGTGCCGGCCGGGCATCGTTCAGCGCCTACCACTGTTCTCGTGCGGACATCACCGTCTACAGCAGGATGCCCTGGCTAGTTGCCTAGAACCCGCGTTTGCTGGCCTGCCAGCCGATAGTGTGCACAGCATGTCTGCGTATCGGGCACTCCCGGCAGCCGCCGAGAAGCCCACATGAGTGCGCTCTCGGAGCTACTCGTGGCGGCCAACTCGGCCGGCCTGAGCGCGCGTTCGCTTGCCCGCCGGGCGCAAGAGGCCGGCTACCGCATCAACCATGACACGGCCGCCCGATACCTGCGCGGCGATCACGGCCGGCCCGACGAGGAAACCCTGCGCGCATTTGCCAGCGTGCTGCCGGTTCGGTTGTCCGAACTGCGGACGGCGGCTCAACTACCGGCCGAGGTGACCGAGCCCTACCGACCACCGGCCGAAGCCAGCCGGCTGAGCCGGCGTCAGCGCCGCGCGGTGGACGAGATCATCCGAGCAATGCTGGAGCCGGCACCACCCGGGATCGCCGACCTCGAGAGCCACCGAGGCCGGGGCCACGCCACGCGCGGCGATAATAACGCCGAAGACCAGCCCGGCCGGCGCGGGACCAACCCGCCGCGCGCCGCCCGCCGCGGCGGTGCCGAACCGCCAACCAAGTGAGCAGCTACACCGCCCGACCCCGGAATGTCAGCAGCCCAATAGAGAATGCCGCCATGAGCGCGCATACCCGAACCGGCCACCGTGCCGAACCAAGCACCAGGCGATATGACCCATGGCTCGATGTGCGGCTGAACTGGCCCGAGGTCCGGGTGGTGATCGAGCGGATGACCGGTGACCTGCTCGGCGAGGTCCGCGACGGCGGCGCGGTGATCGCGTTGCGAGCCGGCACCAGTGCCGCCCAGCGCCGCTGCACGCTGGCGCACGAGATCGTCCACTTGGAGCGCGGGCTCCACGATTGCGGCCAGTGGTTACACCGGGAGGAGTTCGCCGTCCACCTGACGGCCGCCCGCCGACTGATCACGGCCTCGGACCTGGTGACCGCGATCCGGGATCTGGGCGGCGCCGATGACCGTGGCGCGCTGGCCCAGGCGCTCGAGGTCGATACCGAGACGCTGTCGATGCGGCTGCGCACGCTCGATCGTGCCGAACGACTCGCGGTACGTCGCGCGCTCACCCGCTGCTCACCGTTCTGGTCGGTCGCCTGAACCACTGACGAGCGGCCTCTAACAGCAGTTGACAAGAGGAGACCGCCCGGGCATTCTTCTCTTGTCGATTGTCCGATCAGATGCACGACACGCCAGGCAGGAAGTCCCCGCTCCTGCCAGCTGCCGCGCTGGCGGACTTCGGCCGAGAAGAAATCCGGCACTTGCGGACGTGCCGGGGCTCCTCGGGGGAGGGTGAGGGCGGCATGGCGATCGACGGTCCGGACAACCGTCGGCGGAGCAACGACGCACGCGTCGCTCCGGCCATGCCGCTCTCGTAAACGCCGCTGGCCGTCCGGACTTGACAATGCGGCCGGTCAAGCCCGGCCGGCCAGTTTGACCGGCGGCTCAGCCGGTCAGACTGACCGCGAAGTACTCCCGGGCATCGGCCCACCAGTTTCGCAGTTCCAGCCCGGCATCGGCGAGCTCCCCGGCGACGCCGTCCCGGCGGAACTTCGAGGAGATCTCGGTCAGCAGCTCCTCGCCTCGGTCGAAGTGCACCTCGAGCTCGATGGCGGCCAGCCGGGCCAGCACCTCTCGTTCGGCGCGCAGCCGCATCTCGATGCGCTCGTGCTCCTCGTTCCAGACCGCGCGATGTGTGAAGCTGTCCACCGGCAGGTTGCCGCCGAGTTCGCGATTGAGCACCCGCAGCACGTTCAGGTTGAACTGCGCGGTGATCCCGGCCGCATCGTCGTAGGCCGGAATCAGCACCTCGGTCGGCTTCACCAAGTCGGTGCCGAGCAGCAACACGTCGCCGTCACCCAGCGTCGCCCGTATCTCGGTGAAGAACTTCCCGCGCTGCTCGCGGTCCAGGTTTCCGACGGTCGAGCCGAGAAACACGACCGCGCTGCGACCGACCGTGTCGAGCTGTCGCAGATGCCGGGTGAAGTCGCCGCGCACCGGGCAGAGCTGCACCTCCGGATAGCGCCGATGCAGGATCTCCGCTGCCTCGGTCAGCGCGCTGGTCGAGACGTCCAGCGTGACGATCCGCCGCAGCGTGCCGACCCGCTGCCAGGCGTCGAGCAGCAGGTGGGTCTTGGTCGAGGATCCCGAGCCCAGCTCGACCACCGTCTCCACCGGTGCCACCGCGGCGATCTCGTCGGCGCGTTCGGCCAGGATCTGCCGTTCGGTCCGGGTCGGGTAGTACTCGGGCAGCTCGGTGATCTGCTCGAACAGCTCACTCCCCCGCTCGTCGTAGAACCACCTCGGTGGCAGCCACTTCGGGTCGGCGGTCAGTCCCTGCCGGGCATCCGCGGCAAGTTCGTCGGCGGATGCGTTGGCATCGAGGAATCGATCGTCGATCCGAAAGGACATCGGGGCACACCTCTCTTGGGTCACCGGGTTCGGGGTCAGCCCACCAACGGCTCGATCTGATAGCCGGCGCGGTCGGCGGTGACCAGTCGACCGTCCGGCACCGGCTGCCAGGCCGGATCGTCATCGAGCGGTTCGCTGGCGATCAGCGTCGGTTCCCGGCGGACCGACAGGGCATGTGTCACGGTGGTGGCGTAGGCCCGTTGCCCGTCGGTGAGCAGCAGGTTCAGCCGGGAGCGCGGTGCCGCGGCCAGCACCTCGGCGATCAGCCCGGCGAGCACCGCGGCCGGATCCCGATCGCCGGCCAGCCGGTGCCGAAGCACGGCCCACAGCAGCGCCGCGTCAGTCGGCGCATCCATGATGAGCAGTTCCCGGGTGGGCAGCGTCCGACCGAGTTCGCTGGCGCTGTCCGGCCAACCGTCGATCCGGCCGTTCAGGCTGAACAACCAGTGCCCGTCGGTGAACGGCGCGGCCGCGGTCTCGGTGATCGGCATGCCGACCGTGGCATTGCGGACCGCGGCGAGCACGGTGACCGCTCGGGTGTTCGCGGCGACCTCGCCGAAGGCGGTGTCCTGCCAGATCGGGCCGGCCCGGCGGTAGCGGACCGCCGGGCCGGCCGGCTCGACATACCAGCCGGCACCGAACCCGTCGGCGTTCACCTTGCCACCGCCGCGCATGTCGCACGGCGCGAAGGACTGCCGCACCAACGAGTGGGGTGGGTCGAACAGCAGCTGCCGCAGCAGGATCGGCTCGGTGCCGAGATAGCACAGGTGCCGGCACATCTAGCCGGCCCCGTCGGGTGCCGTGGCCGAGCGTGCGGTGCGCAAGCCGGCGAAGATCTGCCGCCGGATCGGGTAGTCCCAGTTGCGGAAGGTGGCCCGGCAGGCGGCTGGATCGGTGCCGAACGAGCCGCCGCGCAGCACGTAGTACTCCGGGCCGAAGAACACCTTGGAGTACTCCGGGTAGGGAAACACCTCGAAGCCGGGGTACGGGCCGAAGGTGGAGGCGGTCCACTCCCAAACGTCGCCGATCAGCTGATGGACACCGAGCGGCGAGGCGCCCACCGGGTAGCTGCCGACCCTGGCCGGGCCCAGGTGCCGTTGGCCGAGATTGGCCAGTTCCGGACTCGGGTCACCGTCCCCCCAGGGGTAGCGCCGGGAGCGGCCGGTGGCCGGATCCCAGCGAGCCGCCTTCTCCCATTCCGCCTCGGTCGGCAGCCGCCGGCCGGCCCAGGCCGCATAGGCGGCGGCCTCGTGCTGGCACACGTGCAGCACCGGCTCGGCCGGGTCGATCGGCACCAGGGTGCCGAAGCTGCGCCGCCACCACGAGCCGTCGGCGTCGCGCTGCCAGAACAGTGGCGCGACCAGCTCGGCCTGCTGCCGGTAGGCCCAGCCGGCCGCCGTCCACCATCGCTGCTCGGCGTAGCCGCCGGCGTCCATGAAGGCCAGGTAGTCGCCGTTGCTGACCGGCACCGTGTCGATCCAGAAGGCCGGCACCTCGACCCGATGTGCCGGCCGCTCGTTGTCCAGCGCCCAGGCCTCGGTGGAGGTGCCCATGCTGAACTCGCCGCCCGGCACCAGCACCTCCGCGGGCAGGCCGGCCGAACGCGGGATGCTCGGCAGCGGGCCGGTCAGCGGCGGCCCGGAGCGGCGCAATTGGTGGGTGGCCAGCATCGTCTCGTCATGCTGCTGCTCGTGCTGGACCACCATGCCGTAGACGAAACCGTGCCGAGTCAGCCGCCGGCCAGCCAGTGGCGCTGCGCTCAGCACCTCCAACACCTCGTCGCGGACCTGCCGGACATAGCCGCGCGCCTGGTCAGGGGACAGCAGCGGCAGCGCCGGACGGTCGGCCCGGGCGTTCTGGAAGGCGTCGTACATCTGGTCGATGTCGGTCCGCACTCCCGGCCGGCCGCCTACGTCGCGCAGCAGCCAGATCTCCTCCTGGTTGCCGATGTGCGCATGGTCCCAGACCAGCGGGGACATCAACGGCGAGTGCTGCCGGATCAGCTCCTGCTCATCCACCGCGCCGGTCAGCCACTGGGTGCGCTCGCGGGCCCGGGTCAGCTCGCCGGCGATGTAGTCACGCAGCGCCTGATCGTCGAGCACGGCCGGATCCAGTCGGCTGTCGAAGGTGGTCACGACGACTCTCCCCCGCCGGCAGCCGGCATCGGATCGCGCTGGCCGTCCGCTGCCGGGCTGATGCCCTGCCGCAGCCGGCGGTCCAGCAAGCGCCGGACCTGCTGCTCGCTGGCCGGGTCGAGCCCGAGCGTGGCCACCGCGGCCGATCCGATGCCGGCCAGCTCAGCCGCGGCCCGGGCCAACACCGGATCGGCAAGCCCGACCTCAGTCGCCTGCTGCCAGCGATCAGCCGCCGGCAGGCAGACCTCGCCGGCCAGCGCCAGGCACCCGGCATCGCCGAACAGCGCGGCGACCAGGGCCAGCGGCGCTATCCACTCGTCGGCCGGCTGTGCATCGAGATAGCGCAGTTCCAGGTAACCCTGCGGCCGGACCGGCGGGAACAGCATGGACAGGTGCAGGTCGAGATCGTTGGTGTCCAGCGGTTCACCGGCCCGGATCCACTCCCGCAGGGTGGCCGGCTGATGGATCAACCAGTCGCCGACCGAACGCTGCTTGGCCAGCACCGGGGTATCCAGCACCCGGCGCACGTAGTCGGCCGGATCCAGCGAGCTCGGCGGTGCGGTGCGGGCCGGATCGAGCGCCCACCAGGCCGCCATCCGGGCCGACACCTGGCCGGCTGCCGGGGAGTTGGCGAAGGCGGCCAGCAGTACCGGGCCGAGCAGGTGGGCGGCTCGCCAGCGCTCGGCGGCCTGCGCCGGATCACCGAGGTCGACGCATACCTGGGTGGCCGCGGTCGCGCACATCATGGTGGCTCCGGCCGGCGAGATCCGCGCGAGGCCAGCGGCCATCGCGTCATAGCGGGGAGTGTGCAGGATCCGGTGGGTGGCTCGATCGAGTTCGGCGGCTCGATCGGAGAGCACGAAACCGGCTCGGCCCACCAGCTGGGCGAGGCTGGCGATATCGCGGCGCATCGAGCCGATCAACTGGGCGCAGGAGGTGGCTGGCACCGATGAGATCTCGACTTGGCCGCCAGGCTCGATGGTGACCAGCCCACCGGCCGGCAGTGGCCTGGCGGGACAGTCGGGGTTCAGGGTGCGCGGCGCATACGGGCCCAGCGCCGTCAGCAGGGTGGAGCGATCGGGGCGGCGGAGTGGATCGACCGGATCGGTCAGCAGCCATTCCAGTTCGATGCCGATCCGGCGCGGTGGGCCGTGCTTGAAGCAGACGCTGACGATGTAGGCGCCCGCTTCGGCCACCGTGCGAACCGGGCTTGCCGAACGGACATCGGCCAGTAGATGGCTCATGTCGGCGACCCTTTCGCGGCGAGGACGTGACAGTTGACCAGCTCTGCCGGGCGGCTGAGGTTCCCCAGCCACTGCCGAGTCCGGTCGCGAGCAGGTGAAACGCCGCGACCGGACTCACTCGAACCTATAGCGTGGCTCCGACAACGACCAAGGCGGCATCGATGGGCCAGCCTCCTACCGCCAGGATTCCGACCCGCAAAGCAGACGAAACGCCTCAGTCCGCCAGCGCGCTGATCTTCACCCCGCGAGCCGATAGCTCGGCCCGGCCGCCGTCCTCAGCGGTCAACACCCACAGCCCGTCGTCGAGCAATGCCATGCTGTGCTCCCAGTGCACGGCCGGTGAGCGGTCCGCCGTTGCCACCGTCCAGGAATCCGGCAGCAGTACGGTCTGCGCCGAGCCGAGCGTGATCATCGGCTCGATGGCCAGCGTCATCCCGGCCACCAGCTTCGGCCCGCAGCCTGGCTTGCCGTAGTTCAGCACGTGCGGCTCCATGTGCATCTGCCGGCCGATGCCGTGGCCGCCGTAGTGGGCGACGATGCCGTACCGGCCGGCCGACTCGACCGAGGTCTGCACCGCGTGCGAGATGTCGGTCAACCGGCCGCCCACCCGAGCCGCGGCGATACCGTCCCACAGCGACTTCCGGCAGGCCTCGGACAGCGCCCGCAGCTCGGCCGGCACCGACCCCACCGCGACGGTGACCGCGGCATCGCCGTGCCAGCCGTCCACGATCGCGCCGAAGTCCAGCGAGATCAGATCGCCGCCGGCCAGCACGTCGTCGGAGCGGGGGATGCCGTGTACCACGTTGTGATTCCGGGAGGAGCAGATGACCGCTGGGAACGGCGGTTCGCCGTAGCCAAGGAATGACGAGGTGGCCCCGTGCGAATCAAGCACGTCGCGGGCGATCCGGTCCAACTCCAGCGTGGAAACGCCCGGCCGGGCAGCCGCTGCCATCTCCGCCAGCCCGCGAGCGACCACCAGGCCGGCTTTGCGCATCAGCCGGATTTGCTCCGGCGACTGCAGTTCGATCCTGCCGCGGCGACGCACGGCTCAGGCGTTGGCCGCGGCGGTGAGAGCCGTGATGGCGCGTTCGGTGACATCTTCCACCGCGCCCACCGCGTCCACCACGACCAGTTGGCCGCGCCGGTCGTAGAAATCGATCAACGGCGAGGTCTGTTCGGCATAGACGTCCAGCCGGTGCCGCACCGTCTCGGCCAGGTCGTCATCGCGCTGGAACAGCTCGCCGCCACACCGATCGCAGCGGCTCTCGTCCTTGGTCGGGTCGTACTCGACGTGCCAGATGTGGCCGCACTTGCGACACATCCGCCGGCCGGACAGCCGCCGGACCACCTCGTCGTTGTCGACCAGCAGCTCCAGCACCACGTCCAGTGAGCTGCCCAGCTCGTTCAGCGCGCCGTCGAGCTCGTAGGCCTGCGCAACGTTGCGCGGAAAGCCGTCGAGCAGGAACCCGCCCGCCGCGTCCGGCTCGCCGAGCCGGTCCCGCACCATCGCCACGGTCACCTCGTCCGGAACCAGGTCACCGGCGTCCATGTACTTCTTGGCCAGCACGCCGAGCTTGGTGCCGGTGGCCACGTTGGCGCGAAAGATGTCCCCGGTCGAGATCTTGGGCACCGAGAACCGTTCGGCGATGAACTCCGCCTGGGTGCCCTTACCCGCTCCCGGCGGGCCGACCAGGACGAGGCGCACTACCCGGCCCTCGTCGTCGTGCAGCTGCTAGCCATCAACGCAGGAACCCTTCGTAGTTGCGTTGCATCAACTGGCTCTCGATCTGCTTGACCGTGTCGAGCGCCACCCCGACCATGATCAGCACAGCGGTACCGCCGAACGGGAAGTTCTGGTTGTTGCCCTGCGTGATGGAGAAGAAGAAGTTGGGCAGCACTGCGATGATGCCCAGGTAGAGCCCGCCCGGCAGCGTGATCCGGGAGAGCACGTACTGCAGGTACTCGGCGGTCGGCCGGCCAGGCCGGATGCCCGGGATGAAGCCGCCGTACTTCTTCATGTCGTCGGCCCGCTCCTCCGGGTTGAAGGTGATTCCGACGTAGAAGTAGGTGAAGAACAGGATCAGCAGGAAGTACGTGGTGATGTGTATCCAGTCCTGCTGGTTGATCAGGTGGTTGGTCACCCACCGCTGCAGGGTGGACGTGCTGTTGCCATTGAGCTGGGAGATCAGCTGCGGAATGTAGAGCAGCGAGGAGGCGAAGATGACCGGGATGACACCGGCCATGTTTACCTTCAAGGGCAGGTAGGTCGAGGTTCCGCCGTACATCCGGCGGCCCACCATCCGCTTGGCGTACTGCACCGGGATCCGGCGCTGGGCCTGCTCGACGAACACCACCGCGGCGATGATGGCCAGCCCCAGCAGCAGGATCAGGGTAAAGGCGAAGCCACCCGCGGTCTGCAGGATGGTGTTGCCCTCGTTCGGGATCCGGGCGGCGATCGAGGTGAACATCAGGATCGACATGCCGTTACCGACACCACGGTCGGTGATCAGCTCACCGAGCCACATCACCACGCCGGTGCCGGCGGTCATGATGATCACCATGGTGGACAGCTCGAAGATGCCGGTCTTGTACAGCGGGTGGCAGTCGGTGGCGCCGGGGAACAGCTGACCGGACCGGGCCAGCGCGATGAAGCCGGCCGACTGCAGAATGGCCAGACCGATGGTCAGGTACCGGCTGTACTGGGTCAGCTTCTGCTGACCGGCCTGACCTTCCTTCTTCAGCGTCTCGAACCGCGGGATGACGACCACCAGCAGCTGCACGATGATGCTCGCTGTGATGTAGGGCATGATGCCCAGCGCGAACACCGACAGCTTCAGCAGCGCGCCGCCGGAGAACAGGTTGATCAGGGCGTAGGTGCTCTGGCTGGTACCGCTCGCCGACTTGATGCACGCGTTGATCGCCTGGCTGTTGGTGTTCGGCGTAGGAATCGATGCGCCCAACCGGTACAGCGCGATCATGGCCAGGGTGAATACCAGTTTCCGGCGCAGGTCGGGCGTCCGGAAAGCAGACGCGAACGCGGTGAGCACACATCCTCCTGCGAGAACCTTGATCTTCCGCCCACCCCGCCAAGGTCGGCGTTGTGCGGCGTTTGCCTGAACTACCGGCGCTACGGTTTTGCCGCAGCACCGAAGACGTCTGTTTGGCTGCGAGCCTAACAGCCGGTGTCATACCGTGCCGCGGCGCAAGCGAACAGTAATGATATGCGGCTGGGCCGGACGCCTGCTTGCAGGACATCCGGCCCGAGCGTTGTCGTACCAGGGTCACACAGTGGTGGTGCTACCGCCAGCGGCGGCGATCTTCTCGGCCGCGCTGGCCGAGAAGGCGTGCGCGGTGACGTTCAACTTCACCCCGCCGAGTTCACCGGTGCCCAGCACCTTGACCGGCGCTCCGGGCCGCACCGCGCCGGCGTCGGCCAGCGTGTCCGGCGAGACGGTGCCACCATCCGGGAACAACTCGGCCAGCCGGGCCACGTTGACCACCTGATACTCGATCCGAAAACGGTTGCGGAAGCCCTTCAACTTCGGCAGCCGCATGTGGATCGGCATCTGGCCGCCCTCGAAGCCGGGCGAGACCTGGTACCGGGCCTTGCTGCCCTTGGTGCCACGTCCGGCGGTCTTGCCCTTGGACGCCTCACCACGGCCGACCCGGGTCTTGGCCGTCCGGGCACCGGCCGCCGGCTTCAGGTGATGAACCTTCAGCGGTCCGTTAGCCATGCTTGATCCCCTTGCTCGCTCGCTACTCAACTTCTTCGACCGCGACCAGATGGGTCACGGTCTGGACCATGCCGCGAATCTCGGGCCGGTCTTCCTTCACTACGACATCACGCACCCGCTTCAGGCCGAGGGACCGCAGCGTCTGCCGCTGGTTGTCCTTCGAACCGATCTCCGAACGCGTCTGGGTGATCTTCAACCTCGCCATGCTCTCGCCTCCGCTCCGCCGCTCAGTTGCCCTGGCCGGCACGCGCCCGCAGCAGGCCGGCCGGCGCGACGTCCTCCAGCGGCAGGCCGCGGCGGGCCGCGACCTCCTCCGGACGGATCAATTGCTTTAGCGCCGCTTCGGTGGCGTGCACGATGTTGATCGGGTTGTCCGAGCCGAGCGACTTGCTGAGCACGTCGTGGATGCCGGCGCACTCGAGCACCGCGCGCACCGGACCACCGGCGATCACGCCGGTACCCGGGCTGGCCGGCTTGAGCAGAACCACACCGGCCGCCTTCTCGCCCTGCACCGGGTGCGGGATGGTCTGGGCGATCCGCGGCACCCGGAAGAAGTTCTTCTTGGCCTCCTCCACGCCCTTGGCGATGGCGGCCGGAACCTCCTTCGCCTTGCCGTAGCCGACGCCCACGGTGCCCTCGCCGTCGCCCACCACGACCAGCGCGGTGAAGCTGAACCGGCGGCCACCCTTGACCACCTTGGCGACCCGGTTGATGGTCACCACGCGTTCGAGCAGCGCGCTCTTCTCCGGCGCCCCTCGGCCGTCCCGGCGGTCGCGGCCACCACGCTCGCTGCCGCCGCGCTCGCTGCCACCGCTGCCGCGGCCGCGCTGCGTTCCCTGGGATGCGGATGCCATCAGGCGTCTACCTCACTGTTGTTGTCGATGCTCATCTAGAACTCCAGCCCGGCTTCCCGAGCGGCGTCGGCGAAAGCTGCGATCCGGCCGGTGTAGTTGTTGCCACCGCGGTCGAAGACCACCTTGCTCACGCCGGCGGCCTTGGCCGACTCGGCCAGCGTCGCGCCGAGCTGACGGGCCCGGGCGGTCTTGTCGCCCTCGGTCAGCTTGAAGGTGGAGGCCGAGGCAAGCGTGACGCCCTTGCTGTCGTCGACCACCTGGACGAACAGGTGGCGCGCCGACCGGGTCACCACCAGCCGCGGTCGGTTGGCCGTGCCGGCCACCTTCTTACGGAGCCGGAAGTGCCGGCGGGCCTTGCCGGTACGGCGGCCGGCCGCGATGCCGGCCGAGCGGCGCGCGCGCCGGGCGATTGAGGAAGCGGACATGCTACTTACCTGTCTTTCCGGCCTTGCGGCGGATGATCTCACCCTGGTACCGCACGCCCTTGCCCTTGTACGGGTCCGGCTTGCGCAGCTTGCGAATGTTCGCTGCCACCTCGCCGACCTTCTGCTTGTCGATGCCCTCCACCGCGAACCGGGTCGGGGTCTCCACCCGGAAGGAGATGCCGTCCGGGGCCGGAATGACCACCGGGTGCGAGTAGCCGAGGGCGAACTCCAGATCGCTGCCGCGAGCGGTGACCCGGTAGCCGGTGCCGACGATCTCCATGGTCTTGGAGTAGCCGGCGGTCACACCGGTCACCATGTTCGCGATCAGCGTCCGGGACAACCCGTGCAGCGACTTGGACTCACGCTCGTCGTCCGGCCGGACGACGGTCAACGTGCCGTCCTCGGTCGAGACGGTGATCGGTTCGGCAACGGTGTGGCTCAGGCTGCCCTTCGGCCCCTTGACGGTGATCAGCTGGCCATCGATGGCCACGTCCACACCGCTGGGCACCGGGATCGGCAGCTTTCCAATACGACTCATCTATTTCCCCTGCTCTTCGCGCAAGCGCTCATCGCCACATTCGCTCCGCTCGTTGCCGCCAGCGCAGGCGCTGGCAGGATCGGCTGCTCACTCATGTATCCGCCGCCCTACCAGACGTAGGCGAGGACTTCCCCGCCAACCCCACGCTTTGCGGCCTGCCGGTCGGTCAGCAGACCGGACGAGGAGGAGATGATCGCGATGCCCAGGCCGCCGAGCACCCGGGGCAGCGACGTCGACTTGGCGTACACCCGCAGGCCCGGCTTGGACACCCGCCGGACACCGGCGATGCTGCGCTCCCGGTTCGGGCCGTACTTCAGGTTGAGCGTCAGCACCTTGCCGGGCAGCTCGTCCTCGGCCTCGGCCACCGTGAAGTCGGCGATGTAACCCTGCTGCTGCAGGATCTCGGCGATGTGCCCCTTCAGCTTGCTGTGCGGCATGGACACCGACTCGTGGAACGCGGAGTTCGCGTTGCGCAGCCGGGTCAACATGTCCGCAATGGGGTCTGTCATTGTCATGGACGACGTGTTACCTCTCTCGAGTGGTTCCCGGCTCCGGTTCACCGGCGGCGGGCCTGCCTCGAAGCAAAAATGGACAACCAGACAAGTCTGCCTGATCGCTTACTGCCAACCAAATTCAGTTGTTGGGCCGCTGGTGGCGTTCACCACGGGCGACCCGGCGACGAAGTCGACTACCAGGATGACTTGGTGACGCCTGGCAGCTCGCCGGCGTGCGCCATCTCGCGCAGGCAGATCCGGCACAGGCCGAACTTCTTGTACACCGAGTGTGACCGGCCGCAACGCTGGCAGCGGGTGTAGCCGCGCACCGCGAACTTGGGCTTGGCAGCCGCCTTGTTCTTCAGCGCAGTCTTAGCCATGGCTCTAGTTCTCCTTGAACGGAAAGCCCAGTGCGCGCAGCAGCGCCCGGCCTTCGTCGTCGGTCTTGGCGGTGGTCACCACGGTGATGTCCATGCCGCGCGGACGGTCGATGGTGTCGGGGTCGATCTCGTGGAACATGGATTGCTCGGTGAGACCGAAGGTGTAGTTGCCACGGCCGTCGAACTGCTTGGGCGACAGCCCGCGGAAGTCCCGGATTCGCGGCAGCGCCAGCGACAGCAGCCGGTCCAGGAACTCCCACATCCGGTCACCGCGCAGGGTGACCTTGGCGCCGATCGGCATACCCTCACGCAGCTTGAACTGCGCGATCGAGAGCCGGGCCTTCTGCACCAGTGGCTTCTGCCCGGTGATCAGGGTGAGGTCGCGGACCGCGCCGTCCATCAACTTGGCGTCCCGGGCGGCCTGGCCGACCCCCATGTTGACCACGATCTTGACCACGCCGGGCACCTGCATCGGGTTGGCGTAGCCGAACTCGCTCCGCAGCGAGGGCGCGATCTCGTTCTTGTAGCGGGTCTTCAGCCGCGGCACGGGTACTTCAGTAGCCGAGGTCATGGCTTTACAGGTCCTTTCCGGAGCGGCGCGACATGCGAACGTTGCGACCGGTCTCCTCGTCGCGCCGGTAGCCGACGCGCGTTGCATGGTCGCCTTCGACGACCATCACGTTGCTGACGTCGATCTTGGCTTCCTGGGTGACGATGCCGCCGGCCTTGGCGCCCCGGGCGGTGGCCGTAACCGGCGTGTGCTTGGTGATCCGGTTGATCCCCTCGACGATCACCTTGTTCTCGCGGGGGTAGGCCGCCAACACCTTGCCCTTACGGCCACGGTCCTTGCCGGCGATGACGACGACCTCGTCGCCCTTCTTAATACGCATGCTGCTATATCCCCTTGCTCTTCGCGCGAGCGCTCATCGCCTGATTCGCTCCGCTCCTCGCTTCGCTGCGGTTCTCACTCATCACAGCACCTCGGGTGCCAGCGAGATGATCTTCATGAACCGCTTGTCACGCAGCTCCCGGCCGACCGGGCCGAAGATGCGGGTGCCGCGCGGCTCGCCGTCCTGCCGGATCAGCACCGCGGCGTTCTCGTCGAACTTGATGTAGGAGCCGTCGGGACGCCGCCGCTCCTTCACCGTCCGCACGATCACAGCCTTGACCACGTCGCCCTTCTTCACACCGGCGCCTGGCAGCGCGTCCTTGACCGTCGCGACGATGATGTCGCCGATGCCGGCATAGCGACGCCCCGAACCGCCCAACACCCGGATGCACAGAATCTCCTTGGCACCGGTGTTGTCGGCGACCCGCAGTCGCGACTCCTGCTGAATCACAGCCCTACTCCAAATCCGTCTTGGCTGATCGAGCCTGGGCCCGTGGTGGCTGGTACCTGGCTCTTACGGTGCCGGCGAAGCGCTCCGGCGCGCTCCGCCGGCGGTTGCCGGCGAGGTGTTACTTCGCCCTCTCGATGATCTGCACCACGCGCCAGCGCTTGCTCGCCGACAGTGGCCGGGTCTCCATCAGCAATACCCGGTCACCGACGCCGGCCGTGTTGGCCTCGTCGTGTGCCTTCAGCTTGCTGGTACGCCGGATGACCTTGCCGTAGAGCGGGTGCTTGACCCGGTCCTCGACGGCCACCACGACGGTCTTGTCCATCTTGTCGCTGACCACCAGGCCCTCGCGCACCTTGCGGTGGCCGGACCGCCCGGCGGCGGCGGTGTCGGTGGTCGTTGCGTCCGCGCTCATGCGGCCCCTCCTTCAGGGGCGACCGACAGGCCGAGCTCACGTTCGCGCAGGATCGTGTAGATCCGGGCGATGTCGTGGCGCACGACGCGCAGTCGCCGGTTGTTGTCCAGCTGTCCGGTAGCCATCTGGAAGCGCAGGTTGAACAGCTCCTCCTTGGACTCCCGCAGCCGGCTGCGCAGCTCGTCGTCGTGCAGCTCACGCAGCTCGTTCGAAACGGCGGCCATCAGAACTCCTCCCGCTTCACGATGCGGCACTTCATCGGCAGCTTGTGGATGGCCCGGGTCAGCGCCTCGCGGGCGACCCGCTCGTCCGGGTAGGCCAGCTCGAAGAGCACCCGGCCCGGCTTGACGTTGGCGATCCACCACTCCGGCGAACCCTTGCCCGAACCCATCCGGGTCTCGGCCGGCTTCTTGGTCAGCGGCCGGTCCGGGTAGATGTTGATCCAGACCTTGCCACCACGGCGGATGTGCCGGTTGATGGCGATACGCGCCGACTCGATCTGCCGGTTGGTGATGTAGGCCGACTCCAGCGCCTGCACTCCGTATTCGCCGAAGCTGACTCGAGTGCCGCCCTTGGCAGCCCCGGAACGCTCCGGGTGGTGTTGCTTGCGGTGCTTAACCCGCCGTGGGATCAACATGAATCAGCCCTCGGTGTTCTCAGAATTCGGTTCGGTGATCGCGTGCGTCGCGTCGGCCACGGTGGCCTCCACGATCGCGGTGTCGGTAACCGGCGCATCCGCCGGGCTCTCGATCACCGGCGAGACACCGGTCGCGGTGGACTCGGCGGTGGTTCGCGAGGATTCCGACACCCCGGTGCCGGTGGTGCCCTGCGAGCCGGACCGGCGCGGCCGGGCCGGTCGGTCCCGCCGCTGCCGCAGTGCCTCGGCGGCGACCGCGGCCTCCCGCTCGCTGCGCGAGCCGGTGGGTACCTCGCCCTTGTAGATCCAGACCTTCACGCCGATCCGACCGAAGGTGGTACGGGCCTCGTAGAAGCCGTAGTCGATGTTGGCGCGCAGCGTGTGCAGCGGCACCCGGCCTTCCCGGTAGAACTCCGAGCGGCTCATCTCGGCACCGCCGAGCCGGCCGGAGCACTGCACCCGGATGCCTTTCACGCCGGGGCTCTTCAGGGTGGACTGCATGCTCTTGCGCATCGCCCGGCGGAAGCTGACCCGGTTGGACAGCTGCTCGGCGCCGCCCTGGGCCACCAGCTGGGCGTCGGACTCGGGGGACTTGACCTCGAGGATGTTCAGCTGCACCTGCTTGCCGGTGAGCTTCTCCAGCTCGCTGCGGATCCGGTCGGCCTCGGCACCGCGGCGGCCGATCACGATGCCCGGCCGGGCGGTGTGGATGTCCACCCGGACCCGGTCACGGGTGCGCTCGATCTCAACCTTGGCGATACCGGCGCGCTCCATGCCCTTGGACATCAAGCGGCGGATCGCGACGTCTTCCTTGACGTACTCGGCGTAGTTCTTGTCCGCGAACCAGCGGCTCTTCCAGTCGGTGGTGATCCCGAGCCGGAACCCGTTCGGGTTTACCTTCTGGCCCATTACTTGTTCCCCTTCTTACCGGTCGTCCGGGGCGCACGCTCGACGCTCTCGACCTCGATGGTGATGTGGCTGGTGCGCTTGTTGATCCGGTAGGCCCGGCCCTGCGCCCGTGGCTGGAACCGCTTGAGCGTCGGGCCCTCGTCGACGTAGGCGCGGCTGACGACCAGCGTCGCCGGGTCGAGGTTGAAGTTGTTCTCAGCGTTGGCGATCGCGGAGGCGAGCACCTTCGCCACCGGCTCGGAGGCCGCCTGCGGGGCGAACCTGAGCACCGCGAGCGCGGCGGAGGCCGGCTTGTTACGAATCAGGTCGACGACTCGGCGCGCCTTCATCGGCGTGACGTTGACCCGCGACGCCCGCGCGAAGGCGGTCCGCACGTCGGCGTCGGGTTCGGTGGCTGCCATCAGCGATATCCCTTGACTCTGCTCGAAGTTGCTCTCGACTACCGGCGGGACCGGCGGTCGTCCTTGATGTGGCCCTTGAAGGTCCGGGTGGGCGCGAACTCGCCGAGCTTGTGCCCGACCATGCCTTCGGTGACGAAGACCGGCACATGCTTACGGCCGTCGTGCACCGCGATCGTGTGCCCGAGCATGTCCGGGATGATCGTCGAGCGCCGCGACCAGGTCTTGATCACGTTCTTGGTGCCCTTGTCGTTCTGCACATCCACCTTCTTGAGCAGGTGGTCGTCGACGAACGGACCCTTTTTGAGGCTGCGAGGCATGTCTAATCCCTTAACGCTTCTTGTTGGTACGACGACGGCGGACGATCAGCGAATCGCTTGCCTTGCGGCTGCGGGTCCGGCCCTCCGGCTTGCCGGCCGGGTTGACCGGGTGACGGCCACCGGAGGTCTTGCCCTCACCACCGCCGTGCGGGTGGTCGACCGGGTTCATCGCGACACCGCGGACGGTCGGCCGCTTGCCCTTCCAGCGCATCCGGCCGGCCTTGCCCCAGTTGATGTTGGACTGCTCGGCGTTGCCCACCTCGCCGACGGTGGCGCGGCAGCGCACGTCGACGTTGCGGATCTCACCGGAGGGCATCCGCAGCTGTGCGAACGGACCCTCCTTGGCCACCAACTGCACGCTGGCGCCGGCCGAGCGGGCGATCTTGGCGCCGCCGCCGGGGCGCAGTTCGATCGCGTGCACCGTGGTGCCGACCGGGATGTTGCGCAGCGGCAGGGCGTTGCCCGGCTTGATGTCGGCACCGGGGCCGTTCTCGATCTGGTCACCCTGGTTGAGGTTGCGCGGGGCCAGGATGTAGCGCTTCTCGCCATCGGCGTAGTGCAGCAGCGCGATCCGGGCGGTGCGGTTCGGGTCGTACTCGATATGCGCGACCTTGGCCGGCACGCCGTCCTTGTCGTTGCGCCGGAAGTCGATCACCCGGTACGCCCGCTTGTGGCCACCGCCCTGGTGCCGGGTGGTGATCCGGCCGCTGTTGTTGCGGCCGCCCCTGTTGTGCAGCGGACGCACCAGCGACTTCTCCGGCGTGGTCCGGGTGACCTCGACGAAGTCGGCCACCGAGGAGCCACGACGGCCCGGCGTGGTCGGCTTGTACTTACGGATGCCCATGTCTACTCAGTCCGTTCCTGTCCCATATCCGCTACGCTCCGGCCTTCGGCGATGCTCGCTCGCTGTCGCACCGCGCTCACGCCGCCGGCCCGCCGAAGACCTCGATCCGGTCGCCCTGGCGCAGGGTGACCACGGCCCGCTTGATGCTCTTGCGGGTGCCGTATCCGGACCGGGTGCGCTTGCGCTTGCCCTGCCGGTTGAGGGTGTTCACGTCGGTGACCTTGACGTTGAAGATCTTCTCGACAGCGATCTTGATCTGCGTCTTGTTCGCGGCCGGGTGGACGTCGAAGGTGTACTTGTTCTCGTCCAGCAGCCCGTAGCTCTTCTCCGAGATGACCGGAGCGAGCAGCACGTCGCGGTGGTCGTCAAACATCAGCTCTCGCCTTCCTCAGCGGCCGCGGACTCCTCGGCCTCGGGCTGCTCGGTCTCGGGCTGCTCGGCCTCGGACGTCCCGGCGACCTCGGCCGAGGTAGCGGCGCCCTTGGCCGACTTGCCGGTCGGCGGACCTGCCAGGAACGCGGTCAGCGCACCTTCGGTGAAGATCACGTCGTCGGAGACCAGCACGTCGTAGGTGTTGAGCTGGCCGGGTTCGAGCAGGTGCACCGAGACGTTGTTGCGCAGGCTCTTCCAGGTCAGCTCGTCGGAGCGCTCGACCACCACCAGCAGGTTGCGGTTCTCACTCACCGAGGCCAGCGCCTCAGCGGCGGCCCGGGTCGACGGGGTGTCGCCGTCCACCAGCGCGGAGACCACGTGCACCCGGCCGCAGCGAGCCCGGTCGGACAGCGCCCCGCGCAGCGCGGCGGCCTTCATCTTCTTCGGGGTGCGCTGGTCGTACTTGCGCGGCTGGGGGCCGTGCACCACGCCGCCGCCAGCGAACTGCGGCGCCCGGGTGGAGCCCTGCCGGGCCCGGCCGGTGCCCTTCTGCCGGTACGGCTTCTTGCCGCCGCCGCGAACCTCGCCGCGGGTCTTGGTGGACGCGGTGCCCTGCCGGGCGGCGGCCAGCTGGGCCACCACCACCTGGTGGATCAGGGCGACGTTGGTCGGCGCGTCGAAGATCTCCGACGGCAGCTCGATCGAGCGCTTGGCGGCCTCGGCGGAGGTCGGGTTGAGCACGTCAACAGACACGGTCATAGCGATCAGGCCTCCTGCGCCTTGGACTTGGCGGCGGAGCGGACCAGCACCAGGCCACCCTTGGGACCGGGCACCGCACCCTCGATCAGCAGCAGGCCGCGCTCGAGGTCCACCTTGACCACCCGCAGGCTCTGCGTGGTCTGCCGGTCGACACCCATCCGACCGGCCATCCGCATGCCCTTGAAGACCCGGGCCGGCGTGGAGCAGCCACCGATCGAACCGGGCTTGCGGTGGTTGCGGTGGGAGCCGTGCGAGGACGACACGCCGGCGAAGCCGTGCCGCTTCATCACGCCGGCGGTGCCCTTGCCCTTGGTGGTGCCGGTGACGTCCACGGCAGCGCCGTCGGCGAAGACGTCGGCCCCGAGTTCCTGGCCGATCTCGTAGCCGTCGACGGAGTCGGTGCGCAGCTCGATCAGGTGCCGGCGCGGCGTGACGCCGGCCTTGGCGAAGTGACCGGCGACCGGCTTGGTGACCTTGCGCGGGTCGATCTGGCCGTAGGCGAGCTGAACAGCGGTGTAGCCGTCCTTCTCCTGGGTACGAATCTGGGTGACCACGCACGGCCCGGCCTTGACCACCGTCACCGGGACGATCCGGTTGTTGGCGTCGAAGATCTGGGTCATGCCGAGCTTCTCGCCCAGAATCCCCTTCAAGTTCTTAGACATCGGTTCTCTCGCTGTTTCGTGGTGAGCGGTCGGCTACTGGATGTTCACGTCGACGCTGGCTGGCAGATCGATGCGCATCAGCGCGTCGACCGTCTTCGGCGTCGGGTCCAGGATGTCGATGAGTCGCTTGTGGGTGCGCATCTCGAAGTGCTCTCGGCTGTCCTTGTACTTGTGCGGCGAGCGGATGACGCAGTACACGTTCTTCTCCGTGGGCAGCGGCACCGGGCCGACGACGCGCGCGCCGGTACGCGTCACGGTCTCGACGATCTTGCGCGCGCTGGCGTCAATGGCCTCGTGGTCGTAGGCCTTGAGCCGGATGCGGATCTTCTGTCCAGCCATAGTGGCTCGTTCGTCCTCACTGTTGATCGATGCGTACTGCCGCGGTTCGAGCTCGCGGACCGCGACTGCGGGCCGAAGCACGCCCGCTTGCGCGGGCAGGTCTTCATATATCCGCGAGGAGAAGCGGCCGGGGCTCATGAGTCCCGGCCGCTTCGGCCGCGTTCGTTACTTCAGAATCTTGGTGACCCGACCGGCGCCGACGGTGCGGCCACCCTCACGGATCGCGAACTTCAGGCCCTCCTCCATGGCGATCGGCTGGATCAGCTCGACCAACATCTCGGTGGTGTCACCCGGCATGACCATCTCGGTGCCCTCGGGCAGGGTCACCACACCGGTCACGTCGGTG
>JBJMIB010000033.1:0-1981 GCA_045807085.1 Jatrophihabitantaceae bacterium | reverse complement strand
CTGGTGCTTGGCGCGTGCCGCAGTCACCGCTCGCTCGCCGCGTCGCGCGGGGTCGGGTGTCAGTTCGGTGGCCCGTTCGAGAAACGCGGCAGCAGCGGTCAGCCCACCCCGGGCCTGAGCTCGGTCCGCCGACCGGGCCAGCTCGGCGGCAATGGCCTCATCGGGGCCAGCCGCCGCCTGAGCGTGGTGCCACGCGCGCCGGTCGGGATCGGCTTGCGCGTCGGTGACCTGCGCGAGCGCGTCATGCGCCCGACGCCGTTCCTCCGGCGTGGCAGAACGGTAGATCGCCGAGCGCACCAGAGGATGACGGAACCGCACCCGGGCTGCGAACTCGACCAGGCCGGCCATCCCTAGAGGTGCGGCGGCCTCGACGTGGATCCCGAGCAGCTCCGCGGCACGAAACACCAACACCGGGTCGCCGACCGGCTCAACCGCAGCAACCAGCAGCAGCCGCCGCGCCTCGGCCGGCAGAGGGGCGGCCTGCCGTCGGAAACTCTCTTCTATCCAACGTGGCAGCTGGCCAGCGCTGAACAGCCCGAACCCGCCCGCCAACTCGACAGGCGCGAATCCACGTGGCAACTCCAGCAGCGCCAGCGGGTTGCCCCCCGCCTCGGCGACGATCCGGTCCAGCACCGCGGCGTCGACCGGCCCGCGATACTCGGACATGAGAAGCGTGCGCGCCTCGTCATCTGGTAGGCCGGTGACCGGCAGCGCAGGCAAGCCGGCCAGCTCCGGCGTCTCACCCTCCTGGCCGGCGGTCAACTCGCGCACGGCGAAGATCATCGCCACTGATTCCGCCCGCACCCGGCGGGCGACGAACGCGAGCACCTGGGCCGACGCCTGATCCAGCCACTGTGCGTCGTCGATAACGCACGCTAGAGGCCGATCGCGCGCTACCTCGGCGAACAAGCCGAGGACCGCCAACCCGATCAGGAACCGATCCGGTGGGCTGCCCCCGCTGAGCCCGAAGGCCGTACGCAACGCCTGCTGCTGCGGACCGGGCAGGTGCTCAAGCCTGTCCAGCATCGGCACGCAGAGCTGATGCAAAGCGGCGAACGCCAACTCCATCTCGGACTGGATGCCGGCCGCCCGGATCACTCGGAAGCCGGACGCCCTGTCGAGGACAACATCCAACAGGACGGACTTGCCGACGCCGGCTTCCCCCCGTAATACCAGGGCACGGCTTTCACCAGCCCGGACGTCCTGGAGCAACTGGTCGAGTAGCTTGAGCTCGGCCTGCCGATCCAGCAGCAAGGTCCGTCACCTGCCCCGGCTGATCCAGCAGCAACGTCCGTCCACCTCCGCAGACGATCGTCAACGCAGTATCCCGTAGGCCCACTCGGGGCAGCAAGCTCTTGCTGCATCGCGGCTCGTCGTGCGGCTAGCCCGTCAGTCGGACTTCTGACCGCTCTCCGCAAGGCGTTTCACCGCGTTCGTCACCAACACCAGCCGCGGGCGGTTCGCGGACCTGGAGCTGCGGCACCGCAGCCGGGCCCACGCCGACGGCCGTATCCGAGCCGTGAAGACACCAGGCTGGCCAACCTGCCGCTGCACGACTTCGCCCAGAACCAGATCTGGTGCGCCATCGTCGCGCTGGCCTGCGAGCTGACCGCCTGGATGCAAACCCTCACTCTGGCCGAACACCATGCCCGCAGCTGGGAGCCCAAGCGGCTGCGCTTGCGGTTGTTCTCCATCTCTGCCCGGCACGCCCGTACCGGCCGCCGCCGGCAACTCGCAGACCTCGGCTCGACGGCCACCATCATGGCGGTGGCCTTCGTGGCCTGCCACAGGCTGCGCTCAGGGGTCACCCGTGTCCTCGACCCACTCGCTCCGTCGGCGGCGCCCACGGCGATGTCCGCGTATGAATGCCCGGGGTCCACACGTGCGCTATGTCGAGATGCCCGTGGCCTGACCCGTACCACCCCAGGGCCGAATCCGGTCACAGCCCACGACGCTTGACGCCATGAGCCCCAACAACGTG
>JBJMIB010000032.1:0-151147 GCA_045807085.1 Jatrophihabitantaceae bacterium | reverse complement strand
TCGGCGGCGGCCGCGGCCGCCGCCGAACGACTGGTGCTGCCCACCGACCCGCCGGCCGACACCGGCATCTACGCCGAGGCCCGGGCCCTGGTGGACGCGGTGCTCGAGCTCGACACCGACCTCGGCCGGGCGCTGGTGACCGCGTTCGGCCGGGGCTACCTGGACGTCCCGTACTGCCTGCACCCCGACAACGCCGGTCGCAGCCGCAGCTACCTCGACGAGGCCGGCCGGCTGCACTGGTCCCGGATCGGCTCGATGCCGATCCCCGCTTCGCTCCGGCCCACCTTCTGTACCGATCTCAGCGCCACCGGCCTGCTGGCCGCGCTGTCCTTCGTCGAGCGCAAGTTCGACCAGGCCGGTCAAGCCGAACTGGCGGCGGTGGGCAGCCATCGAGTCAGCCCGAACGAACTGGAAGAGCCACGCCGATGACCCAGCTGTCCACCGCCCCGACCAACGAAGCAGCACAGCCGCCGACGCCGCGTGAGCACCTCGCCTCGCCGGTGACCGCCGCGGTGCTGCGGATCCAGCACCGGATGCTGACCGCGGCTCGGGAGTTCCTGTGCCAGCAGGGCTTCACCGAGCTGCTGCTGCCGATCGTCGGCCCGGTCACCGACCCCGGCGCGCGCGGCGCCAAGCAGGTCGACATCGACTACTACGGCCTGCGCTACAAGCTGATGACCAGCACGATCCTGTACAAGCAGGCATCGCTGACCATGTTCGACAAGATCTTCTGCATCGCCCCGAACGTGCGCCTGGAGCCGCTGGACACGGTGGTCACCAGCCGGCACCTGGCCGAGTTCCACCAGATCGACGTGGAGCTGGCCGGCGCCTCCCGCGACGACGCCATGCAGGTGGCCGAAGGCTTGATCTGCCATGCCATCAACCGGGTGCTGGCGGAGCTGCCCGACGACTTCGCGCTGCTGGGCCGAGACACCGCCGTCCTGGCCAAGCTGGCCACCGAGCCGTTCGACCGGCGCAACCACAGCGACGCGGTGGCCGCCTTGCATGCGCTGAGCCACCAGCAGAATCCCGATGCCGAGATCGACTGGGCCGGCGAGGCGCTGCTGTCCCGGCACACCCGTCGACCGTTCTTCCTGCTCGACTACCCCAAGGGCTCCCGCGGCTTCTACGACCGGGAGAGCCGGGAGAACCCCGGCGTGCTGCGCAACTTCGACCTGATCGCCGCCGAGGGCTACGGCGAGCTGTGCAGCGGCAGCGAGCGCGAGCACGACTACGCCACGATCGTGGCCCGGATGCGCGAGACCGGTGAGAACCCGGCCAAGTACGGCTGGTACCTGGCCATGGTGCGGGAGGGCATCCCGGCCAGCGCCGGCTTCGGCATCGGTGTCGAGCGGCTGACCCGCTACCTCGCCGGCCTGCACTCGGTGTGGCAGGCCAGCGCCTATCCCAAGGTGCCCGGCCTGGTGGCGCCGTGAGTTCGCTGCGGGCCGGCTCCTTCCCGGCGGCGGCCGTCCGCGCCCGGGCCCGGACCGGCCCGGCCGCCGCGTTCGCCGACGCCGCCCAATACGGCCGGGTGCTGCTCGGTGCCAGCCCGGTGCGGCAGCGGTCCACCGACGGGCTGGACCGGCTGCGGCTGGTGCCGCCGGTGTTCGTGCCCCACCGGATGGCCAAGCTGATCGACCTGGGCCGCGAGCCCAACTTCGGCGACGTCGACCTGACCACCACCATCGGCGGCTTCCGGGCCACCCTGCCGCTCTACCTGTCCGCCTTCGGCTCCACCGAGGTGGCCAGTGTCGATCTGGGGCAGGCGGCCAGTCAGCAGGCCGGCAAGCTCGGCATCCCGATGGTGGTCGGCGAGAACGTGCTGCGGGTGCGCGGCTCCGGCCGGGCGGAGCAGGCCGCCGAGGCCTCGCTGCTGGCCCGGGTGCGGGCCTATGCCAGCACCGCACTGGACGGCTACGGCGGCGTGGTGGTCCAACAGAGCACCGAGGATGCCGACGCGGAGGTGTGGAACCTGGTCTACAGCGACCCGGACGCGCACCAGCTGCTGGAGTCCGGTCGGCTGGCCTTCGAGCTGAAGGTCGGCCAGGGCGCCAAGCCCGGGCTGGGCGGCATGACCATGCTCGACGTCGAGACGGCCGCCCGGCTCGCCGACGTGTTCACCATGGTGCCGCTGGACGACGCCGCCGCCAAGAGTGGCAGTGCGAGCGTGCTGCGCTGCGGCAGCCCCGGCACCTTCACCGAGGAGATCCTGCGGCACCAGGTCCGGCTGATGCGCAACAACTTCCCGCGCGCCCGGATCTGGGTCAAGCTGCCGCCGGCCCGAGATGTCGGCGCGGCCGCGAGCGTGGCCTGGCAGGCCGGCGCGGACGCGGTCACCGTGGACGGCGCAGAGGGCGGCACCGGCTGGGCGCCGACCACGTTCCTACAAGAGGTCGGCCTGCCACTGGCCGAGTGCCTGCGCCGGATCGGCGAACCCGAGGGCTGCCTGCTGGTCTCCGGACGGATGTGGGAGGGCAGCCGGGTCGTCAAGTGCCTGGCGCTGGGCGCCCGAGCCGCCGGACTGGGCCGGGCGGCGCTGATCGCGGTGGATGCCGACCCGGCCAACGGCCTGCTGAACCTCGTCGAATGCCTGGCGCTGGAGCTGCGGATGCTCGTGCATGCGCTCGGCAAGTACTGCCTTCCCACGCTGGGCCGGGAGGACCTGTGGTCGGCCGAGGACGGCTTATGAGCGTGACCGTGGCCGGCCGGCCGGATCGCGACGGCGCGAGGTCCGCATACCGAAGGAGCAGGCGATGAACAGCATGACCGATGACCTGGTGCTGCTGATCGGCAGCGGCTGGCATCCGTACCGGGAGTACCTGCTGCAGGGGTTGGCCCGGCAGTCGAGGGTGTGGCTGATCGACGAACGGCCGCCGAGCTGGCAGCAGCCCTACCTGGCCGGCAGCAGCGTGGTCCCGCTGCTCGACGAGGAACGGGCGATCGCCGATCGCCGGGGCCTGATCGAGGCGGCGCTGAAGGTGGCCGCGGATCACAAGGTGGCCGGCGTGCTCACCTACGACGAGCTGCTGGTGACGGTCACCGCCCGGATCGCCGAGTTGCTCGGGGTGCGCGGGTTGACCGTGGCCGGCGCGGAGAACTGCCGGGACAAGTCGCGCACCCGGGCCGCGCTGACCCTGGCCCGGCTGCCGCAGCCGCGCTACGCCGTGGTGCATGACCTGGCCGAGGCGACCGAGGCGGCTGCCCGCATCGGCTACCCGCTGGTGGTCAAGCCGCGCGGCATGGGCGCCAGTGTGGGCGTGGTGCGGGTGGCCGGGGCCAAGGCGCTGCGGGCCGCCTTCGAGATCACCGATCGTGCGCGCCGGACCGGGCCGCCGGTCTACGAGGACGGCATGCTGGTCGAGGAGTACCTGGAAGGCCCCGAGATCAGCATCGACGGCGCGGTCTTCGACGGCGAGTACCGGCCGTTCTGCCTGGCCCGCAAGCTACTCGGCGCCCCGCCGTACTTCGAGGAGATCGGCCATCTGGTCGACGCCGCCGACCCGCTGGCAACCGACCCGGCGCTGCGCGCGCTGCTGAACGAGGCGCACGCCACCCTCGGGGTGCTGGACGGCGTGACCCACACCGAGGTCCGGTTCACCAGCCGTGGGCCGGTGATCATCGAGGTCAACGCCCGGCTGGGTGGTGACCTGATTCCCTACGTCGGCAAGCTTGCCACCGGAGTCGATCCCGGCCGGGTGGCCGCCGAGGTGGCGACCGGGGCGCCGCCGAGCCTGGATCGGACCGACCACGCCTGCGCCGGCATCCGGTTCTGCTACCCGCCGCGCGACTGCCGGGTGGTGTCGGTGTCCGTTCCCGAACCGGGCGCGGTGCCCGGCCTGGTGGCGGCGCATCCGATCGCCCAGCCCGGCGCCGTGGTCCGGCTGCCACCGCACGCGCACCTGGGCCGGCATGCCTACGTCATCGCGGTCGCCGACACGCCGGCGGCCTGCGACCGGGCGTTGGACCAGGCGGCCGCGCTGGTCGAGCTGCGCTACGAACCGCTCGAGGAGTCCTACCAGGGCCGGCCCTGGTGATCAGAACCGCGAGCACCGCCAACCACCGATGCACCAGGGAGAGCAGATGAGTCACCAGGAAGTCGAGCTACTTGCCATCGGCGCCGGCCCGTCCAATCTGGCACTGGCCATAGCCTTGGAGG
Organism: Jatrophihabitantaceae bacterium; assembly: GCA_045807085.1. GTDB lineage: Bacteria > Actinomycetota > Actinomycetes > Mycobacteriales > Jatrophihabitantaceae > Jatrophihabitans_A. Next base: position 146,988 of record JBJMIB010000032.1, on the reverse strand, counting down.
AGCTCGCTCCCGACCTGGCCGAGAACTCGTTGCTGATCGACCGCGCCGACGCGATCGTCTGGCAGCAGGGGTTGTTGCTGCCGTGGGCGACCAGCCAGATCTCCTTCCTCAAGGATCTGGTGACCTTGCGCAACCCGTGCAGCGAGTTCTCCTTCATCAACTTCCTGCACGCCTCCGGCCGGCTGGATCACTTCGTCAACCTGGGCAACCTCTGGCCGTACCGCAGCGAGATCTCCGAATACCTGGCCTGGGTGGCCAACTCGCTCAGCAAGGTACGGGTGCAGCTGGGCCGGGAGTCGGTCGGCCTGCTGCCACGCCGGGACGCGGCCGGCACCCTGCTGGGTTGGACCTGCCGGCTGGCCGACGGCTCGACGATCGGCTGTCGCTACCTCGTGATCGCGACCGGCCGGGACCCGCACATCCCGCCGGCGCTGGCCGGCATCTCGCCGGATCGGATCGTGCACAGCACCCGCTACACCCACCGGCTGGCCACCCTGGCCTGCGAGCTGCCGCACCGGGTGGCGGTGCTCGGCGGCGGCCAGAGTTCGGCCGAGATGTTCTCGTCCCTGCAGCATGATCTGCCGAACGCCGAGATCGCCTGGGTGATGCGCTCGCTGGGGCCACGGGCCCTGCAGTCGAGCCAGTTCAGCAACGAGATGTACTACCCGTCCTTCATCGACACCGTCTACGGCGCTTCGCCGGAGGGTCGGGAGGAGATCCGGCGCGAGATGCACCGCACCAACTACTCCGGCGTCGAGCCGGACCTGCTGCGCCACCTGTACGCCGACCGGTATCTGAACCAGTTGGCCGATCGGGACCGGACCCGCCTGATCACGATGGTCGACCTGGTCGGCGCGGTCGAGTCCGAGGACGGCGTGCTGCTGGAGTTCGCCGATCGGGTCACCGGCGAGGTCATCCGGCTGGAACGGGATCTGGTCTTCCTGGGCACCGGATTCACCCGTGGCATATCGGGCACCGTCAAGCACCTCATCAGCGAGCTCGGCCTGGCCAACGCGATGGTCAGTCGCCGCTACCGGTTGCTGCTGGACGAGCCGTCAGAGGCTGCCTGCTACCTGCAGGGCGTGAACGAGGACACCCACGGCGTCGGCGACTCGCTGTTCAGCGTGATGGCCGATCGGACGGCGGCCACCGTCTACGACATCCTGGCCGACCGGGATCCGAGCGGTGCCCGGCACCTGACGCCCGAGCCGGTCGGCGCGGCGGTCGACGGCCAGTCGCGCTGACCGTCCGATGATCTGCTACGACGGCAGGCGATTCAGCCCGGTGACGGATTCGCCGGGGCCGCGGCCGGTCGCCCACTACCACCAGCTCGATGACCTGGTCTGGGGCGAGTTCGCCGGTGGCGAGGTCCGTCGCGGCTCATTGGCCGGCACCAGCGACGCCGGCGGCGTGCTGCGCTTCGCCTACTGCATGGTGCTCGACACCGGCGCGACACTGGTCGGCAGCTGCCGCAGCGAGCCGGCGGTGCTGGCCGATGGCAGGCTCCGGCTGACCGAGTACTGGGAGCGCTACGGCGATGGCGCCGGCGCCGGCATCTCGACCCTGGAAGAGCTACCCGAGAGCAACCGCGCGCGGCGCTGATCGCTACCGGCGATCGGTGATTGCCCAGGCGCGCAAAGCGCAACGGGCAACGGGCAACGTTGCGGCACAAGAGCTTGCGGCAAAGACCGCCGCTCCAGCCCGGGGACGGTACTGGAGCGGCGGTGGCTTCGTGGTGACGGCGATGCCGGGGTCAGCCGGTCGGCTCGGGGATCACCGGTGCTGGCACGAGGTCTTCTGGCACGAGGTCTTCTGGCACGAGGTTTCCTGGCAGGAGGGTCCCGGTGCTGACGGGTTCGACGAGCACGGGATCGGCATCCGGCTCGACACGCTGGACGGCGGCCGGCGTCCGCATCCCGATCCGGCCCACTACGGTGGCCAGCACGCCGACCAGGGCCGCCCAGAGGAACACCCGCTGGCCGACGTGCACGTACACCAGCACGCCCAGGATGGGGCCGAGCGTCGAACCGAGCGAGGCCGTGCTGTGCAGGGCGCCGAAGTAGCGCCCGCGCAGCCGCGCCGGTGCCACCCGGCCGGGGTAGGACCAGACGGTGGGAGCGCCGAGGATCTCCGACACCGTCCACAGCAGGGTGCCGAACATCAGCAGGACCGGCGTCACCCCGATCGCGTAGACACCGTAGCCGGCCGCCAGCAGCCCGTAGCCGCACAGCAGCGCCCGGCGCAGCGGCCAGTGCTGGACGAACTTGGTCACCCACACCTCGCAGGCCACGATGACCGCGCCGTTGACGGAGATGACCGCGCCGTACCACCAGATATTCACTCCGGCGGCCTTCACCGCCAGCGGCAGGGTCGTCGTGTACTGGGTGTAGACCAGATGCATCAGCAGGAAGCCGAGCAGGTAGAGCAGGTACTTGTGGTCGCGGAGCAATGCGCGATAACCCAAGCCGTCCTTGGCGGTCTCGGCTGCCGGCGCCGGCTGACCGGTGGCCGGCTGACCGTCCCCGGCAGCCGCCGCCGGCCTCGGCCGGCTGCGGGGCAGGAAGAACAGCGCGATCAGGCCGTACGTCAACGCTGCCAGCGCCTCGCCCCAGAACAGCAGGTTGTAGGACACCGACACCAGCGCCACGCCGAGCAGGGGCGCGGCGCTGGTGCCGAGGTTCAGGCAGAGCCGGTAGATGGCGGTCACCATCACCAGCCGGTCGGCCGGGGTGAGCTCGGTGATCATCGCCTGCGCGGCCGGCCGGTACACCTGGCTGACCGCGGCCACCAGGATCACCGCGAGCACGATCAGCAGGTAGTTGTGCAGGTAGACGATCGAAGCCAGCAACACGGCCGAGCCCAGCATGCTGGTCAGCATCGCGGTGCGCGCGCTCTGCCGATCGCTCAGTGAGCCACCGACGAAGGTGCCGATCACCGCGCCGGCACCGTAGAGCCCGAGCGCCAGCCCTGCCTGCCCGGCCGAGTAACCCCGCGAGGTCAGGAACAGCACCAGGAAGATCTGCAGGAATCCGGCCAGTTTGTTGACGAACAGACCGGCCAGCAATGCCTTCACCTGCCGGGGCATCCCCCGCCAGGTGGCCAGCACACCCACCTGGCCTGCCGCGGCGGGCACCTGCTCGTCGACGGTCTGACTGCTCACTGAGTTCCCCTGCCTGTTGCGGGTGACGGAATAGGGCGTGAATTACGGGGCATCGGCCAGCGCCTCGGCCACCGCCGGCTCGGCGGCTGGTTCGGTCTCGGGCGTGCGTATGCCCAACTGGCCGACGATGGTGGCCAACACCCCCACCGCCGTGGCGTACAGGAAGAACCGCTGGCCGACGCTGGCGAACAGGGCGATCCCGATGATCGGGCCGATGGTGGATCCGAGCCCGTACGTGCTGTGCAGGCCGCCGTAGTAACGCCCACGCAGGTGCGACGGCGCCACCAGGCCGGGATAGGCCCACACGGTCGGCGCACCGACGATCTCCGACAGCGTCCAGAGCAGGGTGCCGATGACCAGCAGGGCCGGGGTCATCCCGATCGAGTAGGCGGCGTAGCCGGCGGCGAGCAGCGCGTAGCCGGCCCCCTGGGACAGCCGCAGCGACCAGTGCTGGACGAACTTGGTGGCCCACACCTCACAGGCCACGATCAGGGCGCCGTTGATGGTGATGGCAGCGGCGTACCACCAGGTGCTCAACCCGGCATCCGTGACCGCCAGCGGCAACACCGCCGTGTACTGGATGTAGACCAGGTGCAGGAAGAGGAAGCCGAGCAGGAAGAGCATGTACCGGTGGTCGCCGAACATCTCCAGGTAGCCGGACCGGGGCTTGCGCGGCGGCTCAACGGCAGCGTCGCCATGGTTGGCGGCCGGCGACGGCTTCGGCCGGCCACGAGGCAGGAAGAACAGCGCGATCAGGCAGTAGATCACCGCTGCCAGCGCCTCGCCCCAGAACAGCAGGTTGTAGGACACCGACACCAGCGCCACGCCGAGCAGCGGCGCGGCGCTGGTGCCGAGGTTCAGGCAGAGCCGGTAGATGGCGGTCACCATCACCAGCCGGGTGCCCGGCGTGAGCTCGGTGATCATCGCCTGCGCGGCCGGCCGGTACACCTGGCTGACCGCGCTCACCAGCACGATGGCAAGCAGCAGCAGGTAGTAGTTCTTGAGGTACACGATGGAGACCAGCAGCGCCGCCGAGCCCAGCATGCTGGTCAGCATCGCGGTGCGCGCGCTCTGCCGATCACTCAGCGAGCCCCCGACGAAGGTGCCCAGGATCGCACCGGCGCCGTACATCCCCAGGCCGAAGCCCGCCTGGCCGGAGGAGAATCCGCGCGCGGTGAGAAAGAGCACCAGGAAGATCTGGATGAACCCGGCCAGCTTGCTGACGAAGACACCGGCCAGCAAGGCCTTTGCCGGCCGCGGCATCTCCCGCCAGGTAGCCAGTACGCCGACCTGTTCCGGCGCGGCCGGTCCGTCCCGGTCAGTGGTGGGGTTGCTCACTGCTCTCCGCCTTCTCCTTGGGGGCCTCGGACTTCTCCTTGGGGGCCTCGGATGTGCCGTCGGCGATGGGCCGATCCGGCCTAGCTCGCCGTCGCCAGCACGTTGCTGCCGGCCGCGTAGTCGGTGTCGACGATGCGGCCGTCACCCGGGCGGTGCACCCGGCTGCGCGCGATGTCCTTGGTGATGAAGGTGCGCAGCAGCCAGCGGTCCTCACCGGTGCCGTGGCAGCGGAACGAGGTCCGGCCGTGGAATGCGTCGTGGTTGTCGATGAAGAGCAGGTCGCCGGCCTCGAGCCGGGTCTCCACCACCGAGCCACAGGCCGCGGCGTAGAGCGCGTCCAGGGCCTCCTGCGCCTCGTCGTCCAAGCCCCTGGTCTCGGCGAAGTCGCAGCGGATCCGGGGCCGGGCCGGGTCGCCGTCCAGCACCCGGATCGGCCCGATCAGGATCGGATGGCCGATCTTGCCGCCACGCAGGAACGAGCCGTCCACCGTGGTGGAGAAGCGCGGTTCGTGCAGGATGGCAAGCGTCCTGGAGTCCAGCAGCGGCAGCAGCATCTCGGTGGAGGTGAGCACCGTGCCGGCCTGCCGCTCCGGGTCCGGCCGCAGGCATAGCAGCCCGATCACGTCCGCCCGGTACTCGGTGAACACGGTCTCGCAGTGCAGCTCCAGCAGCGTGCGGCTGGAGATCGACTCCTGGGTGTCCTCGAAACCCTTGACCGGCAGGATGTCCTGGATGATGTTGCCAGCCAGCTCCGGGCGGAATCCGAACTGCTCGCCGATCAGGGCCGAGGCCAGGCTGAACACCCGGGCCGCCGGCAGGTGGATGCCCAGGCCGTAGTCGGCATGGTCTGGCGTCGGGGGCAGCGGGTCGACCGGCAGGTTGCGCAGCAGCAGGCCACCGGCACTGGCGCCGTTCCTGCGAAAGTCCAGCGTGGCCCGCCGGATCCGCTCGGGCAGCCGGCCACTGTGCACCTGCGCGGCCATCACGAACTGCTCGGTCTCGGTGACCGGGTCGTAGCTCGCCAGTTGACCGGCGAGCACCCGGAAGGCGTCCTTCTCCTGCTGGCTGAGCACGACCTCGGTCGGGCGGATATCACTCATGAACACTGCTCCAGCTGATCGGTGGGATCGAAAGGCGAATGCGCCTGCTTCAACGAAGAAGAGCGTGCGCCGAAGACGGATAAATACAGGGGCAGGCGGGTTGGCCGGGGCGTCAACCGGTGGCGGCGGACTGCGCCGGCTCGGTGCTGCCGGCCCAACGGGCATGGTCGAGCTCACGGAGCCGTTCCTCCGCTGTGTGGTCGACCCCGGACATCGCCCACCGCAGCAACGGAGGTGCCATCACCGAGGTGACCACCGCGACCAGCACGACGATGGTGTAGGTGGAGGTGCTGATCACGCCCAGTCGCAAGCCGGCCAGGGCCACCACCACCTCGACCACGCCGCGCGCGTTCAGCCCGGCGCCCAAGGCAAAACCGGTTCGCGGGGACAGCCCGGACAGCATCGAACCGGCGAACGCACCGGCGAACTTGCCGAGGATTGCCACGCCCAGCACCAGCAGCGCCGACAGCAGCACGGTGCGCTGACCGAGCGAGGCGAGGTCCATCCGCAGCCCCGCGGTGGCCAGGAACACCGGTGCGCCGACCCACAGCACGAAGGCCCGCAGCGGTGCCAGCCGGGCCGGGTCGAGCACCTCTCGCATCCGGCCGGCGCCGATCAGCATGCCGGCGACGAAGGCACCGAAGGCCGGCTCGAAGCCGAGCGACTGGGTGATAGCCGCGCCGGCGATGATCACACCGACGGCAGTGGCGATGGTCGGGCCGGCGTCCTGGCTGCGGCCGGCGAGCCGGAACAGGGCCCGGATCAGTGGCGGGCCGAGGGTGCCGCTCACCACGAGGAAGGCGAGGATCTCGAGGACCGCGAGGCCGAGCCGCCAGCCGTGCGCGCCGGCGACCGCCATCGCCGAGACCACCGAGAGCAGGCACCAGCCGATCGCGTCGTCGACCGCCCCGGCAGCCAACGTCAGTTGGCCGACGTCGCGATGCAGCAGCTTCATGTCCAGCAACGTCTTGGCGATCACCGGGATCGCGCTGACGCACATGGCCACCCCGAGGAAGGCCGCGAAGGTGCTCCGGTCGGCCGAGGTGGACATCAGGGTGGCCGGCAGCAGCAGGCCCAGGCCGAACCCGGCCGCCAACGGAACCAGCAGGCCGCCCAGGCCCACCCGGAGCACGGTGGGGCCGCGCCGGCGGATCAGCCGAAGGTCCAGATGCATGCCGGAGAAGCCGACCAGCAGGATCACCCCGACCTGCGCGACCGCGTTGATCATGCCGGTCTGGGCGGCCCGGGCTGGAAAGAGCCACTGCCACAACTGCGGTGCCAGGTGGCCCAACAGCGACGGGCCGATCAGCACCCCGGTCAGCAACTCTCCCACCACGGACGGCAGCCCGACCTTGGTGGCCAGCCGGCCGAGGATCAGGGCCAGCCCGAGCAACACGCTGAGCTGAACCAGGAAGACCAGCAGATCATGGCCGGTTGGCTGCGGCAACGGGGTGAATCGGGCCGCCAGCGGCAGCGCGCTCATATGAACAGCTCCCTTCGCACGGCGGCGAACCGCCGCGGCTGGTCCACCGGAGCCAGGCCGGTCGGCGCCGGAGTCCGGCCGAGGGCCAGCGCGGCCAGCGTCCTGGCCAGCACCGGGGCGAACTTGAACGACATGCCGCCGCAGGCCGCGTAGGCCCAGACCGCCTCGTCACCGAGCTGGACCAGCATCGGGCCCTGACCGGCCTCGTCGGTCAGGTAATAACCCTCGGTGGCACCGGTCACCGCGGCCGGCTGGAAGTCGGTCAGCTGGCCGCTGAACCGGTCGATCAGGTGCTCTCGCCACTGCTCGGGCGTGTCGCGATCGGTCAGCTCGGCGACGGTACGGCAGGCGCTCGCCGCGCTCAACCGCACCGGCGTGCCGGCCACCGGCGGCATCAGCCAGGCGTCCCGGCCGCTGCCGCCCAGGCCGAGGATCGCCGGTGCGCGGAGCCACTGCGGCCGCAGGCTGGCCGGCTGGTAGGACAGCATGGTCTGCCGCTTGAGGGTCAGTGCCGCGCCCAGCGCGCGGGGCAGCAGGCTGCGCGACCACGGGCCGGCTGCCACCACGACGGCATCGCCGCCGAGCACGTCGCCGTCGGCGAGCAGCACCGCCCGGGACTCGGTGACCTTGACCACCCGGGTGTGCTGGTGGATCTGCACGGCCGGCCGGCCGCGGAGCCACCAGGACGCCGCCAACAGCGCCTGGTCGGCCAACACGGTGCCGGCGTCCGGCTCCAGAATCGCCTGATCGTCGCAGTCGAAACGGACCTGCGGGTAGCGTTCGGCCAGCTCGTCGACGAGCAGCGTCTCGATGGGCGCACCGGATTCGGCCAACGCCACCCGGTCGGCGGCGAGGTTCGCGGGCGCACCCACCGTGAGCACCCCGGTGCGGTGGTAGAACCGCCTGCCGAGCAGTTGCTCGATCTCCAGCCAGCCTTGATGCAGGCCGGCCGCCGCCCGGGTGAGTGCCGGGTTGCCGCGATGCAGGGCACGCACCACCCGGTGCCGGTCGTAGGAGGCGGCCGCGGTCGACGGGATGGCCGGCGCCTGCTCCACCAGCTCCACCTGGGCGCCGGCCCGCACGCATTCCACCGCGGTGAGCAGGCCGACCACGCCCGCGCCGACCACGACAACCCGCATGAGCTCAGCCATTGCCGGAGTAGCCGGGCAGCAACGGGGGCTGGAACGGCACCACCTCGGACACCGCGAACGCGGTCGGGGTGAGCACGCCGTCGAAGCCACCTGCCGTCCGGGCCGCGGCGGCCAGGTCGATCAGGATCGGCGCGCTGAGTGCCAGCAGCGCCTTGACCTGCAGGATCAGGTCACCCCAGCCGGCCGGTTCCTCCTCGAAGCTCCGGCCGGCCAGCTGGCTCGCCAGCCGGTCCAACCGGCCGATCTGGGTCAGGATCGACTCGGCGCACCGGTTCATGCTGTAGTTCGGCATCTCGTAGTTGAAGTCGAAGCGTGCTGCCATGGTGGCCGCGCGCGAGCGGCCGATTGCCGAGACCGGCAGCGGCGGCGTGGCGTCACCGGCGTTCGCGATCGCCTTGCCGATCGTTTCGGCCAGCCGGTTCCACGGTTCCACCAGCCGCTCCCGAGCCACCTTCTCCAAGCCGGTTCGGCTGAAAGTGGTCCGCTGGTACTCCGGCGCGGTAAGCGCCAGGTAGAGCCGCACCACGTCCCTGGGTGCCTCCCGCAGGATCTGCTGAACCGACAGGACATGTCCCTTGCTGGTGGAGAACTTCTCGCTCTCCAGCTCGTAGAACTCGTTCGTCAGCACCCATTCCGGCCGGATGTACTTGTCGCCGTGGGCCATCAGCAGTGCCAGGTGGGTGAGGGCGAAGAAGTAGGCGTTGTCGAAGCCGAGGAAGTGCACCAGGCGGACGTTCTCCTCGGGCAACCACAGCTGGCCCGGCGTGGTCTGCCGGCCGGTCCGCGCGGCCGCGTAGGAGGAGGTGTACATGCCGGCCGGGATCAGTTCCAGCCAGGCGTTGAGCACCTGACCGGGTGTCTCCGGGAACGGCGCCGGCATGCCCCAGCCGAGCGGGTAGGTGATCGGCAGGTCGGCCAGCGGCCGGGACAGCACATCGCGCACCATCTGCACCAGGTGCGGCCGCCAGTACGGCGCCCACTGCTCGTGGTAGGCGGTCAGTTCCTCGCGGTACTCCTCCATCGGCAGCACCAGGATCCGCGCCTCGCGAGTGGTCGGCACGTCGCGCGGATCGATCGTGGAGCGCGGGTTGATCAGCTCATCGAAGTTGTTCGGATGGCAGCAGGTCTCGCACAGCCCACCCCGGCAGGTGGTCAGGCAGACCGGGCACTCACCCTCGACCAGGCCTTCCACGATGAACTCACCGCTGCGCTCCAGGTACGGCAGCGGGACGGTCTTGAGCCGGAACTTGCCGGCCTGGTGCAGCGCCTGGAAGTACTCCAGCACGGTCGCCTGGTAGGTCTCGTCGAACGGGCCGAAGCCGTCCACCGAGATGCCGATGGCATCCAGCGCCTGCCGGATCAGCTCGGTGGAGCTGCGGCACAGCTCGGCCGGCTCCACCCCGAGCCGGCGGGCGGAGGCCACCACGAAGGTCTGGCTGTCATCGGTGCCGGTGGAGAACACCACTGTCCGGCCGCGGGCCCGCTGATAGCGGGCGTAGACGTCGCCGGCCAGGTACGGGCCGGCCATGTGGCCGAGATGCATGCCGCCGTTGGGCGTCGGATTGGGGCCGAGGACCAGGACCGGGCGGTCGTCCTCGGCCGGTCGTGGCGGCCTCACGCCTGGTCTCGCGCGCGATCGCGGGCCAGGAAGCGCTCGGACATCTCCTGGTCCCACCAGACGCTGTAGAAGGCGAATTCCTCGTCGCTCTCGTTGAGCAGCCGGTGCCGGCGACCGGGCCGGAAGAACGCCACATCGCCGGCCGAGAACGGGATCCGCTCGCCCTCGCACTCGATCACCGCCGAGCCACGGACCCCGACGAAGATCTCGTGCTCGTGGTGGGAATGCAGGGTCGAGGCGGTGTGCGGCCGGGCGAAGGCCCAGGAGCTCTCGAACGGCGCGTTCAGCACGTCCCAGGGGAACAACCGCTGGGTATCCAAGCCGTACTCGTGCAGGAGTTCGGGCTTGAGGTGGACGATTTCTGCTCCCATGATTACCTTCCCGCGATGTGTTCGAGAGTGTTGGTGCCGGCCGCGGCCAGCTCGGCGCGGTGCCGGAGCACGTCGACGGTGATGTCCTGCGCGCGCCGGGCCAGCACGCTCAACAGCGAGTCGCTGATGCCGTGGGTGGCCTCGTTCATGCCCTGCAGGTAACAGGCCGCCTCGGCCGCCTCGTCCACCACCAGCCGGTAGTGCCGGGTGACCTCGACCTTGGTCAGCCCGAGCGAGTCGGCCAGGCCCTGGATCAGCTTCGGTGGCCGCCAGGCGAAGCCGGTGCCCAGGAACACCAGATCCCGGCGCAGCTCGGTGACCTTGCCGGTCCGGCGGTCGGTGAGTTCCAGGATCAGCTCACCATCGTCCTCGCGGGCCGCGGTGACCTCGGTCATCGTGATCAGCCGGCGGTCCTGCCGGTTGTCCAGCCGGTCGCGGTAGAAGTCGGTGTAGAGGCCCTGCAGCATCGCCGGCGTCATGCAGGAGTAGTTGGTCTTGTAGAGCTCCCGCCTGATCAGCTCTCGGCCCTCGGCTGGCGTGTCGAAGAATTCGTCTATGTAGGAGGGGTAATACAGCTCGTTGGTGAACTTGCTGGACGGGTCGGCGGTCGGCCCGATCGAACGCATCAACCAGGCCACGTCGCTGTCCGGCAGGTCGGTGCGCAGCGCGCGGAACACCTCGGCCGCGCTCTGCGAGCTGCCGATCAGGGCGACCCGGTAGGGCAGGTGCCGGTCCAGGCCGGCGATGCCCGGCCGGTATCGGGTGCTGTGGATGACCCGGTTACGCGGCAGGCCGGACAACACCGGCGGGATGTTCGCGTCCCGGCCGGTGCCGACCACCAGGTAGCGGCTGGCGATCGAGGTTCCGTCGGCCAGCGTGCTGAGCCAACCGGTGACCGCTCCGGACCGGCCGCGAGTGGGCTGGATGCTGACGCAGTCCTTGCCCAGCTCCACCCCGACCTTCGTCAGCGAGCCGGCCACCCAGTCCAGGTAGGCCGAGATCTCCAACCGGTACGGGGTGAAGTTGCCCATGTTGATGAAGTTGTCCAGCCGACCGGTGGACTTGAGGAAGTTCAGGAACGTGAACCGGCTGCGCGGGTTGCGCAACGTCACCAGGTCCTTGAGGAAGGAGACCTGGCTCTTGGCCCAGGGCAACAGCAGGCCGGACTGCCACTCGATGGTCGGGCTGCGGTCGATGATCAGCGAGCTCTCGGCAAGCTCGGGCGCCAGCTCCTCCAACGCCACCGCCAGGCCCAGATTGGACGGCCCGGCTCCGATCGCGAGCAGTTCTACTTCACGCCTTGTCATCGACACGCTCCATGCCAGTAGCCGGGGTGGGCGGGCAGCCGAAGGCGGCGCGGGCCCGGAGGGGGCGCGCCGGCCGCGGCCTCAGCACGCCGGGGAAACCAGAACCGGCAGCGCCAACAGGCCCCGCAGCAGCGCGCTGTTGTCGCGGCGTAGCTGCTCGGGCTCGACGGCGAGTCGCAGGTCCGGGAATCGGTTGATCAGGCGGCCCAGCGCAATCTCGATCTGCATCTTGGCCAGCGGCACGCCGAGGCAGTAGTGGATGCCGTGGCCGAAGGCCATGCTGCCGAGCGGGCGGCGGCCGAGGTCCAGCTGCTCGGCGTCGGGGAAGTGCGAGCTGTCCCGGTTGGCCGAGTGCCAGGACAGCGCCAGGATCTGGCCAGCCGGAATGACCGTGCCGGCGATCGGGATTTCGTCGGTGGTGAAGCGGAAGGTGCCCACGCCGGACGGTCCGTCGAAGCGCAGCAGCTCGTCCACCGCGGCCGGCAGCAGGGACGGCTCGGCACGCAGCCGGGCCAGCTGCTCCGGATGGGTGAGCAGGCTCGCCACCGCGTTGCCGATCGAGTAGATGGTGGTGATGTGGCCGGCCACGCACAGCACGAAGATCATCGACACCAGCTCGCCCTGGGTCAGGCTGTCGCCCTCGTCGGTGACCCGGATCAGCTCGCTGGTCATGTCATCGCCGGGATTGGCTCGCTTGGCGTTGATCAACGCGTTGGCGTAGTCGACCATCCGCTTCGAGGCATCGGCCACCTCGTCCGGATCCTGGCCCGCGCCGACCAGCTTGAGTGACCAGAGCCGGAAGTCCTCCCGATCGTGCTCGGGCATCCCGAACAGGTCACAGATGGTGGTGATCGGCAGCCGCACCGCGAACTCCTCGATCAGGTCCACCTCGGTGCGGCCCTCGAAGCCGTCCAGCAACCGCTCGACCACCTGCTCGACCCGTGGCCGCCAGGTGGCAACCCGCTGCACGGTGAACGCCTTGCTCACCAGCGCGCGCAGCCGGGTGTGCCGCGGCGGATCGCTGTTGAGCATGTGCGCGGCCAGGTCGTCATCGAAGCCGAGGCCGGAGGTCTCGCCGGTCTCCGGCTCGAAGGGCAGGCCGGAATGCCGGGCGAACAGCTCGTTCATCCGGCGGCCGTCCTTGCTCACCCGCGGATCGTTGACCAAGGCGCGCACCTCGTCATACCCGGTCACCAGCCACACCTTCGCGCCGTGCGCGAACACCACCTCGTGCACCGGCCCCTGTGCGCGCAGCTCACCCAGAATCCCGTAGGGGTCCTGCATGAAGTCAGCGGGAATCCGTTCGAGCACGGGGGGGCGATCAACATCCACGGCCGGCAACTCCTATCGGATCGCTGGCAGCCCTATGGGTTGAGGTCTGCCGCTCACAGACAAGAGCCGTACCGCGACACGGATTGATACAGCACCGCCCAGAGGGTGGCTTACTCCTCGCCGAAGGCCCGCATGCTGGTGCGCCCGGCGCTCGGGTGCACCAGCGGCCGGTAGCCATGCGCCAGTGCGCCGAGCACCTTCGGTGGCGTCAGCACCTCCACCCCGGCCGACGGCGTGATCGTGAACGGCGTGCCGTACCCGCCGAGTGACCAGGGCAGCAGCCGGCCGGCAGCCAGCAGCGCCGCGGTGCCGTCCACCCGCACCATCGCCCCGTCGGGCAGGGCGCTCAGCGTGGCCGGTCGGGTGAGCTTGCGGCGACGCCGATCAACCCGCTCGGCGTGCAGCTCGACATCCATCCGGGCGGCCTTGGGTCGCTCGGCCAGCCCGGCCGCCTGCCGCCATGCCTCGCCGAAGGCAAGGTGATCGGGCCGCCGGCAGTAACCGCACGGCCGGTGGCCGGCCGACAGCGCGGTCGCCTCGTCCAGGAAGAAGAGTGCGGTCCAGCGGCCGGGCGGCATCACGTCCCGCCGGATGTCGCCCCACTTCAACACGCAGCAGATCCACATCTTCGAGCGCCACCGGGTGACGCCGAGCCGCCGGTCGACCGAATGCAGGCAGCCGCGATTGCCCATCATCAGGCCGCGGTCTGCGACGGCGACGATCTCACCGGTCGGCAGCACCCGGTTCTGCAACGGCGACGGCCGGTTGCGGGGAGTGCCGGCGAACCAACGTGGCCTGGCCGGCGGGCTGCCGTCGGCAGGCAGCCAATACTCCGGGCGTGGGTTCGGCACCGGTACAAGGTACGCCAACCGGCTCGCCGGAAACTGCCGTTCTCGGGTGACTGCGCTGGTCGAGCGCGGGCCAGCTCCTACAGTGGATTCACGCCGATGGCTGGCCGATGGCCGGTCACCGTGCTGCCTTGACCAAGCGCCGGCGCGTCGCCGGACCGAAGCGGCGCTACGGTAGGTTGGCCGGGTTCGGGGGCGGTAGCTCAGCTGGTCAGAGCAGCGGACTCATAATCCGTCGGTCGTCGGTTCAAGCCCGACCCGCCCCACCATGACATTGGATTACTTCGGCTGATGGTTCCCAGCGGGTGGCCCATCTGTCCTGGGGGCTGCGCCGGCTGGTGGTCTAACTGGCCAAGCGCGGCGAGCGCCGGTGTTTGGAGCCGGCGGCGTATCGGGCGATGGTGCGGTTGTACCTGATCGATCCGGCGGCTCGGGCGGCCGCGCGCGGCTGGCGGTCGACTCGCTTCTCGTCTCAATCTGGCAATAATGCCAAAAGATATCAATCTAGAGCATAGTGTTTAACGTAGATATTAGTCGCTCGGCCTCCGGAGGCACCATGTCGATTCTCGCCCGGCTCCTTCGGCTCTCGATCGCCGTTGCCACGATGTCCGCCGCGGTCACCGCACCGACCATCGCGTCCGCGCAGGCGGACGGCGGCGCGGACGCCTCGGCGTGCGCGGCCGGGGTGACCTGCCAGTTCGGTGTGCGGTATGGCAACGGCGCCGCCCAGACACTGGACATCTACTACCCCACCGGCGTGACCGGTGAGCCATCGATCGTCGTGATCCACGGCGGTGGCTGGCGATCGAACGACAGCCGGACACCCGCCCAGCAGGCCAGCTATTTCGCCCAGAACGGGTTTGCCGCCTTCTCGATCAATTACACGCTCTCCACGTCCACCACGCCGAGTTGGCCCCAGGTCTTCACCGACGTCGAGACCGCGACCCGCTGGGTTGGCCAGCACGCCGCAAGCTACGGCGCTGACGGCACTCGGCTCGGTGCGTTCGGCCCGTCTGCGGGCGGGCACTTGTCCGCCCTGCTCGACACCGCCGGACCCGAGGACGGCATCCGCATCAGGACCGCGGTCGCCACTTCCGGACCTATGGACCTCGGCATCACCTACCGCGAAGGCGGCGGTGACGCCCCGACCGACGTCAGGCAACTGCTCGGCTGTACCCCCGGCAACTGCCCGAACGAGGAGGACGTGGACGCCTCACCGATCTCCCACGTCAGCACCGGCGACGGATCCTTGTTGTTCTTCAACAGCGACAACGAGGTCATCCCAGTCGATGGCGCGTATGCGATGAACGATGCCCTGCAAGCTGCACAGGTCCCACACTCGCTGGTCGTGATCCAGAACTCCACCCTGCACGCCAACGCCTACCTCTGCAAGGTCGAAACCGTCCTCAACCAACAATCGCCTGTCATCGACGGGATCGTTCGCTGGTTCGGTAAATACCTGTCGGGCGCCCAGATCACACCCACCGGGACGTACTGCACCACATAACTGCCACCTGTCGCGCGTCTCACCACGCACGACAGGACACCTGGGCGTGTCACTAGCTTCGTCTTCGGCTTGCTGATGGCGGCAGCTGGTCGCCGACGTTGTACCCGACTCTCAAGCGTTGTTGGGCCTTGACCCGAGTTGGAACCGTCACCGCGCTGGCCGCCGCGAACCGATCGCCGTCCCATTGCCGGCAGTGATCGCACACCGTCAACACGTTGGTAGCGGTGTCGTACGTTGCATAGTCCCCGGAAGCGTCCCTTTGAAAATAGGTGGTAGCTCACGCGGGGCCGCGAAAGCGCCGCGCGACATGCTCGGCGTCGCGTAGCACGCGCACCACGTTGCGGTGGGTCAGCGCGGCGATGTCCTGCTCGGACCAGCCACGTGTGAACAATTCTTCGATGAGCGTCGGATAGGCCGCGATGTCGGCGAGGTCGACGGGCATCGATCGGCAGCCGTCGAAATCGCCACCGAGACCGACGTGCTCGATGCCGGCCACCTCGCGCACATGCTCGACGTGATCCGCGACCTGCTTGGCGGTGGCCACCGGCGCGGGCTCGCGTTCGGCGTGCCGGGCCGCCGCGGCCTCGTGCGCCGTCCAATCCTTCGGATCCTCGCCGCGCTCGACCATCTCGGCCAGCACGCCGGCGTGCCAGTCCTTGCAGTCGGTCGAGACGAACTGCGGCACGAACGTCACCATGCACACGCCGCCGTTGCCGGCCAGCGTCCGCAAGACATCGTCGGGCACGTTGCGCACGTGATCGCACACCGCACGCGCCGACGAGTGGCTGAAGATCACCGGCGCGCTGCTGGTCGCCAGCGCGTCATGCATGGTGCTCGGTGCGACGTGCGAGATGTCGACGAGCATGCCCAGCCGGTTCATCTCGCGCACGACCTCGCGGCCGAAGTCGGTGAGGCCGCCGTGCACGGCCTCGTCGGTCGCCGAATCGGCCCACGCCGTGTTGTCGTTGTGCGTCAACGTCATGTACCGCACGCCCATCGCGTGCAGCGTGCGCAGCACGGCCAGCGATCCGCCGATCGAGTGACCACCCTCGGCCCCCAGCAGCGACGCGATGCGTCCCTGGCCGAAGGCCGCGGTCACGTCGGCGGCGGTCAACGCCAGCGCCAGATCGTCCGGGTAGCGGGCGACCATGCGCAGCACGAAATCGATCTGCTCGAGCGTCATCCGCACCGACTGCGCGCCGGCACCGCACGGCACGTACACCGACCAGAACTGGCCGCCGACTCCCCCGGCCCGCAACCGCACGAGATCGGTGAATGTCTGAGTTTGCTCGACGTCAACAGGGTAATCGTCGAGGTCGTAGTTGTTCAGCTCGCGCAGCGCAAAGGGCAGGTCGTTGTGGCCATCGAGGATCGGATACCGCGCCAGGACCTCGCGCGCACGGCTCACGGCAGGGTCGTTGACGAAGGCGGCCGCCGACGGACGCCCGGCGGCATCGTGGGATGAGCTCACCCCGTGATCGTCCCACGTCCGGCTCAGGTGTCTTCTTCAGGTGCCGACGCTCAGGGGTAACCGGTCCGGAGCCGTTCAGACCGGGAGGTCGCTGGGCTCACCCCATTGGGCAGTGATCACACCGCGTACCCACCAGACTCCGGTCGAGGGACGCCAGACCGCCAGGTCAACCCGACCGTCGCCGTTGTAATCGCCGACCACCGGCACGTCACCCGGCTCGCCCCACTGCGCGGTGACCACGCCGTGCACCCACCAGACCCCGGTCGAGGGCCGCCACACCGCCAGGTCCGCTCGCCCATCGCCGTTGAAATCGCCAGCGACCGGCACGTCCCCAGGTCTGCCCCACTGCACCGTCTCGATCCCACGCACCCACCAGACCCCGGTCGAGGGCCGCCACACCGCCAGGTCCGCTCGCCCATCGCCGTTGAAATCGCCGACCACCGGCACGTCCCCGGGTCTGCCCCACTGCACCGTCTCGATCCCACGCACCCACCAGACCCCGGTCGAGGGCCGCCACACCGCCAGGTCCGCTCGCCCATCGCCGTTGAAATCGCCGACCACCGGCACGTCGCCGGGCTCGCCCCACTGCGCGGTGACCACGCCGTGCACCCACCACACCCCGGTCGAGGGCCGCCAGACCGCCAGGTCCGCTCGGCCGTCGCCGTTGTAATCGGCTGGCACCGGCACGTCACCCGGCTTGCCCCACTGCGCGGTGACCACGCCGTGCACCCACCACACCCCGGTGGCGGGCCGCCACACCGCCAGGTCGGAACGCCCGTCGCCGTTGTAGTCGTGCACCACCCCGGCGATCAGCCCACGCGCCTGCTTGACCTTCAGCACCAGCAGCGCAGCCGTGTTCACCTTGGACCGGAACGCCGAATCGCTGGCCGCCCGCGCCGACACCGCGCCGACCATGGCTGGGATCAGGCCGGGGTCGACGGTCAGCACCATGTCGCCGCCGGCGTTCAGGAAGTTCACCGCCCGCTGGTCCGGGGACCAGGCCGCGACCTGCCTGGCCGAGCCCAGGTCGTCGCTGATCACGACTCCGCCAAAGCCGAGTTGACCGCGCAGCATCGAGCCGATGACCGTCGGCGAGAACACGGCCGGACGACCAGGATCGATCAGCTGGTAGTACGCCGAGGACATCATCACGAACGGGGCCCCGGCCTGGATGCCCGCCTTGAACGGCGCCAGATAGGCGTCCGTCGACGTGGTGACGTTGTCGGTCACCCCGGCGGTGGTGTCGGTGTTCGCGGTGACCCGGCCCAGACCCGGAAAGTGCTTCAGGGTAGTGGCGACGCCTGCCTGCGCCATGCCCCGCACCACCGCGGCGCCGTGCGGCGCGACCACGTCCGGAGTGTGGCCGTACTCGCGGTTGTAGTACCCGATCGGCGGATTGACCTGACCGACCGGCACGGTGTCCGTCACGGGCGCCAGGTTCAGGTTCACCCCGGCCGCCGTCAGCTGGCCACCCCAGTGCTGTGCCGCGGCCTGCAGCGTCGCCGCCGACCAGCCGCCCTGGGTCAGTGCCTGCGGGATGGCCGAGAATCCGGGCCCGGACAGCACCTGGACGTAGCCGCCCTCCTGGTCGGAGCTGACGAACAGCGGCACCCCGCCGGTCGCCGCCGAGCCGGCCCGTGCCTGCAGCCCGTTGGTGATCGCTCGGGTGGCGCTGACACCGCGCGCGCTGCGGCCGGTCAGGATCACATTGCCCACGTGGTAGCTGCTGATCGCCGACAAGGTGGCCGAGCTGACGCCGGTCGCGGCGCCGCCGACCATGAACAGCTGGCCGATCCGCTGCGCCTGGGTCAGCCGGTTGAACACCGCCTGGGCACCGCCGGTCGGAACGCTCGCCGCCGCCGGTGGGGACGCGGGCAGCAGGACAGCGATCCCCAGCAGTAACCCGGTCACTCGCGAATGCTTCATGCCGCCCCCGCCTTCCTGACCCACCGTCAGACACCCGCGGCGGCGGAACTGTTGCGAAGGCGGAGTATGGCGCGCGGCGGACATCGATACCGGAAGGCTCACCGGGCCGATGCCCCGGTGAAATGGGCGTCAAAATGTGTCTGTTCGGCGCGGCGCGGCGGGACGGATCGTTATCCACCCGTCACCATGGTGAGCGCAATCGTACGGGCCGCGGACCACATAGCACCTGTCTATCAACACGCTGAGCCGACGTCCGATAAGAGACCCGGCTAACCGCCACACGCATGCCCCCTCCTGATTGGCCATGCCATGCTCAAACAGGTCTGCACCCGCCCATCCCCGCTCGCGGTGGCCGTCGTGGCGATATTCGCCACCGTCGCCGGACTGCTGATCACCTTCGTCACCGGCGGACCCGCCGCTGCCGCTCTGCCGACCCCGGCGCACACGGTGATCGTCGTCATGGAGAACCACTCCTACTCGGAGGTGGTCGGCGCGCCGTACATCTCGAGCCTGGTCAAGGCCGGGGCGAACATGACCAACGCGCACGGCGTCAGGCACCCGTCGCAGCCGAACTACCTGGCACTGTGGTCCGGCTCCACCCAAGGCATCACCGATGACTCGTGCCCGCACACGTTCAACACCGGCAGCCTCGGTCAGCAGCTGCTGAACGTCGGCAAGACCACGGCGATCTACTCGGAGAACCTGCCCACGGCCGGGTCCTTGGTCTGCTCGGCGTCAGGCGGCTACGCGCGCAAGCACAATCCGCTGGCCGACTTCCCGGCCACCTCCGGCGCGGCGACGAACAAGCCCTACAGCGCCTGGCCCATCAACTTCGACCAGTTGCCCACCGTCTCGATGGTGGTGCCGAACCTGGTGAACGACATGCATGACGGCACGATCGCCCAAGGCGACACCTGGCTGAAGAACCACGTCGACCCGTACGTCCGGTGGGCCAGGACGCACAACAGCCTGCTGGTGCTCACTTTCGACGAGGACGACAACACCTCGACGAACCGGATACCGGCGATCTTCGTCGGGCCGATGGTGCGGCCCGGCAGCTACGGCGAGACGATCAACCACTACAACGTCCTGCACACCATCGAAGCAGCGCAGGGCCTGCCGTTGCTCGGCGCGCCGGCGGCACCGATCACCGACATCTGGGCCGGCAGCGGTCCATCCAGCAGCCCCGCCTCGAGCACCCCGTCGGTGTCCACCTCGAGTTCCTCCTCGACCCCGGCCAGCACCCTGAGCGCGAGCGCATCGGCCAGCACGAGTACCGTCACCCCGAGCGCATCGGCCAGCTCGAGCAGCGCCACCCCGAGCGCATCGCCAACCCTGACCGGCCCGGCGACGGCACGGCCACTGCGCGGAGCGTTCTACTACCCGTGGTACCCGCACGCCTGGACCCAGAAGGGCATCTATCCCTATACCCACTACCACCCGAGCGCCGGGTTCTACGACTCGACGGATCCAGCGCTGATCGCCTACCAGACGTCCGGGATGCACTACGCCGGCCTCGACTTCGCCATCTCCTCCTGGTGGGGCCAGGGCAGCCGGGAAGACGCCGCGGTGCCGGCCGAGCTTGCCGCGGCGGGCGGCGGGTTCAGCTGGAGCCTCTACTACGAGCCGGAAGGCACCGGCGACCCCACCGTGGCCCAGATCCAATCCGACCTCGGCTACATCGCCAGCCGCTACGCCGGCAGTCCCGCGTACCTGAAGATCGGCGGCAGGCCGGTGCTGTTCGTCTACGGCGACGGCAGCGACTCCTGCTCGATGGCCAGCCGCTGGAGGCAGGCCAACGGCGGCCGGTTCTACCTCGTCCTCAAGGTCTTCGCCGGCTACCGCACCTGCGCCGATCAGCCGGACTCGTGGCACCAGTACGGTCCAGCGACAGCGACCGATTCCCAGGCCCACTACTCCTACGCCGTGTCACCCGGCTTCTGGAAGGCCGACGAAGCCACCCCGCGCCTCGGCCGGGACCAGGCCCGCTGGGTCACCGACCTGAAGTCCATGGTGGCCTCCGGCGCGCCCTGGCAGCTCATCACCACGTGGAACGAGTGGGGAGAGGGCACCGCGGTCGAAGACGCCACCGAGTGGGATGGATCCGGCAGCTTCGGTGCCTACATCGAGGATCTGCACACCATCCTGGCCCCACTACGAGCTCCCTGAGCCCTCGGCCGGCGGTAGCCGCCCAACCCGCCGTACCGGGATGATGGGTGGATGGAAACCACCGGCTGGATCAGCGGCCAGCTCTTTCTGCAGACCCTGGACCGAGCCGAGGTGGCCGAGATCGGCACCTTCCTGGCAAATCGTGGCATCGCCAGCCAGACCCTGACCCAGAGCGAGCAGATGCTGCTCGACCCGACCGACCCGGCCAGCGGTGTCAGCAGCGAGCGGTTCAGCATCGCGGTGCAGCTGGCCGGCTTCCCGCAGGTGATCGCGCCGATCCTGACCGAGCTGCTGGAACGCGCGCACGGCCGGGGTTTCCACGAGCGGCCACCGGCCTAGTCAACGGCATTGCGTTAGCGCTGGTCAGGCGTCCCGGTTCGGAGTTAGGCGTCCCGGTCCGTATTAGGCGTCCCGGTTCGTCCATACATCGATGGCGAAATCGGCGTCGACCACCCTGCTCTGCCGGGTCAGGCCGAGAATGCTGTCCAGCGTTCCGTGCAGGGTCTCGGTGCCCAGATACCGACCGGCGAAGTGATGGTTGCGGTGGCAGGCGAGCACCGTCGCATCCGGCGCGAGGCTGCCCCGGACCGCGTCGGCCAGCAAGGCCCAGTCGGCCAGGTCCATCAGGTAGCCCATCTCGTTGAGCACGATCAGGTCGAAGCGCCGCTCGACCGGCCAGCCGGCGGGCAGCTGCAGGTACTCGACCTGCACGTTGGACAGGTGCATGGTCCGGGCCCGGGCCTCGGCCAGCGCCGGCCGGTTGTCATCGGTGGCCAGGATTCGCTCAGTACGCCGGGCCAAGGCAGGAATCACCTCGCCGGATCCGCAACCGGGCAGGAACGCATTGCCGTAGCGGGCGTGGTTGAGGCTGGCAACCAGCAGGTCGCGGCGCCGTTCGACCAGCCAACCACTGCGCATGTGCCAGGGATCCTCGGCCAATGCGTATAAATCGTTCAGATGTTCCAGATTGGTCATCACGGCCTACCTCGTGCCACACCCGAAGGGGGGTCGATGGATGGCCGTCCAGGCCGGTCATCCACGCCCGTCGCCTGGCTGTTGCTGAACCGGCGTCTGGCAGGATACCAGCAATCAACCCGCTATAGCTTGTCGAAATTGGCCGAACATTCTCGCCGATCCGAGTGCTACAGATCGCGACCCAGCTTCGGGGCTACAACCACGCCGGCAGCTCCGGCCAGTCGGTGCCCGGCGGCAGCAACCGGTGCCGGCCGAGCGCCCAGGGCAGCAGATCCCGCACCGGTGCGCGTACCTCGACCGGCTCCGCCGATTCCGGCCCGCCCAGGCTCAGCTCCAACTCGACGTCGGTAGCCAGCAGCCGCACCGCCGGCACCTCGGGCTGGCGAGCCGCGAAGAAGAAGGCGTCGGTGAGCAGGGCGCCCGCTAGCTCCACCGGGAAATCGGCGAAGGTGGCCGTGCCGCCGAGGTCGACCGCGTGCACCCACACCTCCCGTGCCCGCATCCAGGGCACCTCGGCGGCCGGTACCGGACGGCCCCGGTTGGTCCGCACGATGGCCTGCCAGCTGTGCTCCGGCAGCGATGCGATGTCGCGGTCCAGCCGGGCGATGCCGTCCAGCAGGTCTGCCCGCAGCGCGGCGGGCGGCTGAGCCACCGACCGCTCGATATCGGCCTCGCGGCTCTGCTGGTTCGGATACATCGGCGTCTCGACCCCGGTCCTGGCCCAGTCGAGCAGGTTGATCAAGGCATCCGCGTTGCGCGCCAGATGACCGACCAGGTGCGCCCGAGTCCAGCCGTCCAGTAGCGAGGGAGCGGCCAACGCCTCGTCGGGCAGGTCGCGCACGGTGCCGGTCAGCAGGTCGGTGCCGTCCCGCAGCCAGCGCAGCCGGCGGTTCAAATGAGCTCGGTCCACCGGCCAAGTATCGCCGCGGCCGGAAATGGCTGTGCACGGCCGGCCACATTCGTAGGATATGGCCATGCCGCTGACGCTGCTCACCTTCACGGTCGCCGCGACGCTGATCGTGCTGCTGCCCGGGCCGGACACCCTGGTCGTGCTGCGCAACCTGGTCCGCGACGGTCGCGGCACCGCCGTGCGCACCGCGCTCGGGGTGTTGACCGGTCTGCTGTGCTGGGTGGTGACGGCGGCACTCGGACTGTCGGCGGTGCTGCGGGCCAGCCACGACGCCTACCTGGCGCTACGGATCGCCGGTGCGATCTACCTCGTCTGGCTCGGCATCAACTCCTTGCGCGCACGGGGGCAGGCCGGGCGGCATCGGCCGGCCCGGCGCGGCCTGATCGGACGAGGCTTCTCGGCCGGGCTGGCCACCGACCTGCTCAATCCCAAGGTGGGCGTCTTCTTCGTCACGTTCCTGCCCGGCTTCGTACCGGCCGGCTATCCGATCGGTTGGGTGTCGCTGGTGCTCGGCGGGATCTTCCTGCTGCTCACCGCGCTGTACTTCGGGGTGCTGCTCGCCGCCGCCAGCCAGATCAGCGGTTGGCTGACCGCCGGGCGCATCCGACGGCGGCTGGACCGGGCGACCGGGCTGGTGCTGGTCGGCTTCGGCCTTCGGCTGGTGCTGGAACCGTAACCAGCGGTAGACGCGCGTCCTTCGGCCCGCCATTTGTTGCAATGAGTGGTGAATGTACGCCGGCCAATCCTGAATTAGGCACGACCGATCTTGTGCCTGAGGGGCAGAGGTGCAACTCTGCGGGAGTAGTTGTGCCGACGGGGGTGCGGCACCGCTCAACGGGGGTGTCGTGGCTGGTGCTGAGCGGGGTCTACCCGCGCCGATCGGATATTCCACGGCCGAGCCCACTGCGTGAAGATCCGGAATACCACTGAGCACCCCACTGTGTTGTCCGACGTCTTTCGTTTCGCTATCCGTCCACAACATATTCGTGGCCACTGACCTGTACCGCTCGCCTGATCGGCAAGCGACCACCCCGGCACGTGTCAGCGACCCAGACTGTCAACAGAGACAGGGGTTCCGCTCATGCCGTTTCTCTCCACCCGCCGGCGCCGCAGGCGCGTCGCCGCACTAGCGATATTCAGTGCCGTTCCACTCGTCTTGGCCATGCTCGTCTCGCCGCCGGCCTCGGCCAACCTTTCCGGCAGCGCCTTCGAGGGCAGCGACGGCAACATGGTGGTCAATGCGGCCGGTCACACCGACTGGGCCACAGTTTCCGGCGTCAACACCGGCATCGACCAGCCGTCCGGTTCGTCGGACAACTCCTTCGGCCAAGGTACGAAGGAAGACAACAGCGCCGTCACCGTGGTATCCGGTTCGATCCCGCCGAACAAGAATGACCTGACCAGGTTCTACGAGGCGTCCGAGCTCGGCTCGAACAGCCACAATTACCTTTACCTGGCGTGGCAACGGCTGACCAACATCGGGAATGCCAACCTCGATTTCGAGATCAACCAGAGCAAGACGACCGGCTTCACCGGCACCTTCACCGGACCGATCACGCTCAACCGCACCGCGGGCGACCTGCTGATCAACTACGACTTCGGCGGCAGCGGCACCCCGACGCTCGGCCTCAACTTCTGGCTGACCGCGGCGGCCGGCAACACCGTGGCCCAGTGCTTCTCCTCGAACGCCCTGCCGTGCTGGGGTAAGCACCAGACCCTCACCGGCGGCACCGCCGAAGGTGCGGTCAACACGGTCTCCATCACCGACCCGCTCAACGGCAACGCCTCGCTCGGCGCCGGTCTGTTCGGCGAAGCGGCGATCGATCTGACCGCGGCCGGCGTGTTCCCGGCCGGCACCTGTGAGGCATTCGGCAGCACGTTCGCGAAGTCCCGCTCGTCGTCCTCCTTCACCGCTGAGATCAAGGACTTCATCGCCCCGGTCGGCGTGAACATCAGCAACTGCGGCACGATCACGATTCACAAGGTGACCGAGAACGGCGACTCCAGCTTCGGCTACACCACGACCGGCGGTCTCAGCCCCGCGACGTTCAGCCTCGCCAACGGCGGGACCAGGACCTACACCGGGGTGCCCATCGGTTCGTCGTCGGTGACCGAGAACCTCACCGCGGCGCAGCTGAGCGCGGGTTGGACGTTGAAGTCGCTGACCTGCCAGTCGCCCACCGGCAGTGGCACCAGCGTGAGCGTCTCGGGGGCCAAGGTCAGCATCACGATGGGCGGCGCCGGCACTGTCGACTGCACCTACACCAATCACATCAACCTGAACCCGACGATCGCCACCACGCTCTCGGCCACCACGGTCAACATCGGCGATCCGGTGCATGACTCCTCGACGCTCACCGGAGCGAGCAGCAATGCCGGCGGCACGGTCACCTACCACGCCTATGCCGGCGCGAACACCTGCTCCGGCACGGACCTGCTCAACAGCCAGGTGACGGTGACCAGCGGCGTCGTTCCGAATTCCACGACATTCACCCCGTCGGCGGCCGGCAGCTACAGCTTCCAGGCGGTCTACAGCGGGGACGGCAACAACAACGGCGCGACCAGCGTGTGCAGCACCGAACAACTGCTGGTCAAGGCCAACCCGTCGATCGGCACCACCCTGTCGGCGGCGAGTGTCGACGTCGGCTCGACCGTGCATGACTCGGCCACGCTGACCGGAGCAACCGGCGATGCCGGTGGCACGGTGGCCTACACGGCCTACACCAACTCCGGGTGCACGCTCGGTGCTCGGGATGCCGGGACGGTCACGGTCACCAACGCGGTCGTGCCGGACTCGAACGCGCTCACCTTCAATACCGCGGGCACCTACTACTGGCAGGCGGTCTACACCGGGGACGCGAAGAACAACGGAGCAACCAGCACCTGCACCGAGGAACAGCTGGTCGTCAATCCGCTGCAGCCGTCGGTGAGCACCGCGCAGAACCTGATCCCGAACGACGCGTTCACCCTGTCCGACGGCTTCTCGCCGACCGGATCGATCACGTTCTCGCTGTTCGCGCCGGCCGATGCCAGTTGCTCCGGCCTGCCGGCACTGACCCAGACGGTGACGGTCAACGGCAACGGCACATATGCCACGACCAACACCACGATCAAGGCGAGCATCGAAGGCACCTGGCGCTGGCAGTCCAGCTACGGAGGTGACGCCAACAACCTGCCGGTGACCTCGACCTGCGGCACCGAGCAGTTCACGATCGCCAACCACTGACGATCCAGCACTCACCGGCGGGCGCCTCGACCCTGTGTCGAGGCGCCCGCCGGGTCAGCTGGTCACCAGGAACGTGGTCGAGGCCATCAGCGTCGACTTGCCGGACTTGGGATTGGTCTGCGACGCCCGCACACCGTAGGTTCCTGCCGAGTCGATGAACCCGTTGTGCACGATGTCGATGCATCCTCGGGCATCGGAGACCCCGCCGAAGAACGAGATCGCGCTGGGCGTGGTCACCACGATCGTGGTGCCGGTCGCCGGTTGATAGCCGCAGCCGGTAAAGGTTTCGTAGGCGTCGCTGTCGACGAAGACCGACACCCCTGGCGTCGCGGACAGCGTCGCCGAAACCTTCGCCGATGCACCTGCCGGACCGCCGTTGAGAGCGCAGACGGCTGCACAGAGCGTGACTGCCGCGGCCGCGAGACGGAATGTGCCCATGAACATCACTTCCTCATTCGGCACCTGAAACAGACCCACCCCGCTGCCGGCATCGGCCGACGGCCTCAAGCGGCCCCGGGCCAGGGTCTGCTCACCGAAGAACTATCGGCCCTCGACGAACCGACCTGAGTCGCACGACGACTGCGCCCGGCGGGAGCCCCGCCAAATGGAGGCTCGATGTTTACTGCTCCCCCATCTGGACTCGAACCAGAAACCCTTCGATTAACAGTCGAATGCTCTGCCAATTGAGCTATGGGGGACCGCGGGTGCTCCCGTCCGCTCGGCCTGGCTGGCCGACGAGGCAGCGCGTAAGAGAATAACCCACCCGCGGGCCGGCTCGCGCCGCGCCCCTGGCCGGAGGCAGACTGGAACGATGAGACCGTCCTTCCTTCTCGGCATCGCCATCGGTTACGTGCTCGGCACCCGCGCCGGACGCGAGCGGTATGAGGACATCGTCGCGGTGGCCCGCCGGGTGGCCGGCAGCCAGACCGTGCAGTCCACCGCCGGCGTGATGCAGGCCCAGGTACATCAGTTGGCCGAGCAGGCCAAGAGCCGGTTCAGCCACCGCCCGGCCGGGGAGCCGGTGGCGACCAACGGGCACGCCCGCCGCTAACCGGCCCCGCCGCTGACCGGCCCGCCACTGGCCGGGCCCGCCGCTGGCCGGCCTACCGCTCGCCCGGCCCCGCCACCAGCCGGCTCAGCCGCCGGTCAGCTGCTCCGGCGGCAGTGACCGCACCCTGGCCAGGCACTCGCCGAGCACCTCGCGGGCCTGCGGCGAGTCGGGCGTGCCGGCGTCCAACCGCGCCGTCCAGCGCAACCCGTCCCGGCCCGGCCGGCGCCGGCCGACGATCCGGGCGGTGCCACCGGGCACCCGTACCTGCTCCCAGCGGGCGATGCTGTGCTCGACCCGCTGCCGGATCACCGCCGGCAGATTGCGCGGTTCGCTGAGCCGGTAGTGGCGCGGCGGCTGGTCGAGCACGATGCCGTCCTCATCGCGGCCCTCGATGATCTCCAGGCCGGCTTCGCTCCAGGTCGCCTTGACGATGTCGTCCCAGGCGATCCGGTGCCAGGACCCGTCGGCAGGCAGCCAGAGGCCGAGCGGGCTGGCGGCGACGGCAGCCGGCCCGTCGTCGGCGATGGCCAGCAGCCGTTCGCCGCCGTCCAGCCGGCCGCGCAGCTCGGCCGGTGGCCTGGTCCGCCCGAACGCCATCACCGGCGGGCGCCGATGGCCGACAGCAAGGTCACGCCTCGCCGCCGATGGCCCGGCCGCGCAGTTCCCGCCGGCGCTGCTCCAACTGCGCCAGCTGGGCGAACACCGGACCGACCTCTGCCGAGTCCGCCGCCAGCCGTTGCAGCCGCGACTTCAGTTGCGCCACCTCCCGTGCCACCACCTGCTCGGCGAGGTTGTTCACCATCGCCTCGGCATAGCGCGGTTGGGCGTCGGCGCCGGACCGCAACGGCTCCACGGCCAGTGCGTTGACGGCCGCCTGAGCTGCCGAGTCCGGCGGCAGCCGCGCCGCCACGGCGGCCGGCCAGCTCGGGCCGGGCATCGCGGCGGCGGCGCCACCCGCCGCCGCGATGGCCTGCTGCAGCTGCCGGTGCGGCTCGGCCAGGAAGGCCAGCTCGCCCAGTTCGTCGAACTGCTTGCCGACCACGTCGGGCAGCTGTAGCGCGGCCTTGATCACCTCACGCTCGGACTGCACCAGCCGGGCCGGCAATGCCTGTGCCGGACCGGTCGGCGCGGGCTGCGGCTGGCCCGGGTCGGCAGCCGTCGAGGATCCGGCGGCTGGGCGGCTGGCCCGGCCGCCGGACCGGACCAGGCCGCGCACCCGGGCCACCACCCGGTTCGGATCATCCACCCCGACCAGGCCGGCCAGCTGCCGGGCGTACTCGTCGCGCAGCGCGTGGTCCTTGATCATCGCCACCAGCGGCACACCCCGATCAAGCGCCGCCACCCGGCCCTCGGCCGAGTCCAGGTCGAAGCGTTGCACCGTGGTGCGCAGCACGAACTCGACCAGCGGCTTGCGTGACTCGATCAGTGCCCGCACCGCCGCGTCCCCGCCGGACTGGCGCAGCTCGCACGGATCCTTGCCGCTCGGCGCGATCGCCACGAACGTCTGCGCCATGAACTTCTGCTCCTCGGCGAAGGCCCGCTCGGCGGCCTTCATGCCGGCCGCGTCGCCGTCGAAGGTGAACACCACCTGGCCGGCGAAGGCGTCGCTGTCCATCAGCAGCCGGCGGATCACCGAGATGTGCTCAGCCCCGAAGGAGGTGCCGCAGGTGGCCACCGCGGTGGTGATGCCGGCCAGATGGCAGGCCATCACGTCGGTGTAGCCCTCCACGATCACCGCCTGGTGCTGCCGGGCGATCTCCCGCTTGGCCAGGTCCATCCCGTAGAGCAGCTGGCTCTTCTTGTACAGCGGCGTTTCCGGCGTGTTCAGATACTTGGCATCGATCCGGTCGTCGTCATGGATCCGGCGCGCGCCGAAACCCACCACGTCGCCGGCCACGTCCTTGATCGGCCACAGCAGCCGGCGGTGGAACCGGTCGATCAGGCTGCCCCGCCCGGACTCCCGGGACAGTCCGGCCACCGTCAGCTCCTCCGGCTTGAGACCTCGGCCGAGCAGGTAGGTGGTCAGCGCATCCCAGCCGGCCGGGGCGTAACCGCAGCCGAAATGCCGCACCGCGGCGGCGTCGAAACCCCGCTCGTCCAGATAGCGACGGGCCAGCGCCGCGTCGGCGGTGCGTAGCTGCTCGGCGTAGAAGGCGGCGGCCAGCACGTGCGCCTCGACCAGCCGGGCCCGCTGCCCGGACGGCCGGGCCGGGCCGCCGCCTTCGACGTAGCGCAACTGGATGCCGGCCCGCGCGGCCAGCCGCTCCACCGCCTCGGTGAAGGACAGGTGCTCGATCCGCTCGACGAACCGGATCACGTCGCCGCCGGCGTCGCAACCGAAGCAGTGGAACAGGTTGCGGGCCACCGACACCGACAGCGACGGCGACTTCTCGTCATGGAACGGGCAGAGCCCCTTGAGGTTGCCGCCGCCGGCGTTGCGCAGCTGGACATGCTCGCCGATCACCTCGGCGATCAGCGACCGTTCGCGGACGGCGGCGACATCCTCGTCCCGAAACCGTCCCGGCATGGGCTTAGTCTAGGCGTTCGAATTCCGGCGCCTGGCGGACCGAGCCGACGTGGCGGGCGTGCCAGCCCCGCGCCGCCGAGTCGGTCAGCTGGGCCACCTGGTCGATCACCACCCGCAGCCGGTCAGCCTCGGTATCGGCCGAGCGCCAGGAGTCGGCCAGCACCGGCGACAGGGCCGATTCGCCGTGGGCCAGCAGCACCGTCACCAGCTCGGTGAGCAGCCGGCGTTGCCACGCCAGCTGCTCTGCCGCCTCGGGCCGGCGCATCACGTACCGGTAGGCGATCGCCTTGAGCAGCGCGCATTCGGCGGCGGCATCCTCCGGCACCACCAGATCGGCGGCGTAGCGGCCGAGCGGGTCGGCACCGAACTTCTCCCGGGTGGCGCTGACCGCGGCCGAGACGAACCGGCCGGTCAGCTCGCTGGTCGCCCGCTTGGCATGGCCCAGGGCGGCGAAGCTGCCGTCATAATCGGCCAGATCCCGCACCGGCGGCAGCCGCAGCAACTGGTCCAGCACCGGCGCCAGGGCCGCCGGCGGCAGCGGCGAGTACAGCTCGCTGGCCTGCCGACAGAGCTGCTCCCGTTCGGCGTCGGAGTCCAGCGCGGCCAGCCGGATGTGGCCGGCGTGCACGCCGTCCTCCACGTCGTGCACCGAGTAGGCCACATCGTCGGCCCAGTCCATCACCTGCGCCTCCAGGCAGCGGGCGGCGTCCTGCCGGCCGGCCCGCAGCCAGTCGAAGGCCGGCCGGTCGGCCTGGTAGCAGCCGAACTTGCGCGCCTGCGGCCGGTACGGCCAGGGGTACTTGCAGACCGCATCCAGGCTGGCCCTGGTCAGGTTCAGCCCGGCCGACTCGGCGGCCACCGACTTGGCCTCCAGCCGGGTGAGGATGCGCAGCGTCTGGGCGTTGCCCTCGAAGCCGTCGCAGCCGCCGGCCAGCGCCACCTCGTTCAACGCGTCCTCGCCGTTGTGCCCGAACGGCGGGTGGCCGAGATCGTGCGCCAGCCCGGCGGCGTCGACCAGATCCGGATCGCAGCCGAGCACCGCGCCCATCTCCCGGCCGATCTGGGCCACCTCCAGCGAATGGGTCAGCCGGGTCCGTGGAAAGTCATCCTGGCCGGGTGAGATCACCTGGGTCTTGTCGGCCAGCCGGCGGAAGGCGTAGGAGTGCAGCACCCGGGCCCGGTCCCGCTCGAACTCGCCGCGCCGGTCGCTGCCGCGCTGCTCACGCTTGTGCTCCTCGGCGATCAAGCGTTCCTGGTCGGCGGCCGAGTACCGGTAGCTAGCCACCTAGATGTGTTCCTCGGTCCAGTCGGCGAACTGCTGGAGGTT
This sequence comes from Jatrophihabitantaceae bacterium, assembly GCA_045807085.1. GTDB lineage: Bacteria > Actinomycetota > Actinomycetes > Mycobacteriales > Jatrophihabitantaceae > Jatrophihabitans_A. The sequence goes on along the minus strand of JBJMIB010000032.1, from coordinate 116,191 downwards.
CTGCAGCCACATGCCGACGGTGAACTTCAACTGCTCGCGGCTGATGCCGCCCTCGAAGTCGAACGCCTGCTCGGCGCAGACGCCGACCAACCCGTCATCGGGCAGCACCGTGTATGCCTTGGGGAACAGCTTGCTGCGGTTCCAGTCGTCCAGCACCAGTGCCAACGTCGGCCGCAGGTCCACCTCGAACCGGCGGTTGAGGTAGAGCCGGGCCTGCAGCACCTCGTCGTCCTGGCCATAGTGGAAGAAGTAGACGCTGTAGCCGTCCCAGCGCAGCGCCAGGTCGCCGTCGTCGTCGACCAGCCAGCGCAACTGGTACTCGCGCAGAATGTCCTGCAGCACCCAGTTGGACGGCAGCACCCGCGGCCCCTCCGGCCGGCCGATCGGCGGCTGGGCGAACTTGCCCTGGCCACCCCGGGCCGCGGCGACCGCCGCCGCCGCGATGCTCCTCAGCCGACCAGCCACCCCTCCACTCTAAGGCCGCTGCCAACCGGGCAGCGGCCGCCGAGCTTATTTGGACAGGTTGGCGCGGCCGGCCTCCAGCCGCGCCACCGGCACCCGGAACGGCGAGCAGGACACGTAGTCCAGCCCGACCGAGTCGAAGAAATGCACCGACTCCGGATCGCCGCCGTGCTCGCCGCAGACGCCCAGCTTCAACCCCGGCCGCACCTCCCGGCCGCGCTCGGCGCCGATCTTCACCAGCTCGCCGACGCCCTCGGTGTCCAGCGACTCGAACGGGCTGACCCCGAAGATGCCCTTCTCCAGGTAGTGGCTGAAGAACGCCGCCTCCACGTCGTCGCGGGAGAAGCCCCAGGTGGTCTGGGTCAGGTCATTGGTGCCGAAGGAGAAGAACTCGGCCGACTCGGCGATCTGACCGGCGGTCAGCGCCGCCCGCGGCAGCTCGATCATGGTGCCGATCAGCACCTCCAGGTGCTGGCCGGTCTCGGCCCGCACCTCGCGGGCGACCCCGAGGATGTCCTCCTTGATCGCCTCGAACTCCTGAACCGCGCCGACCAGCGGGACCATGATCTCCACCCGGGGCACGCCGCCGTTGCGCTGGTGCTCGGCGGCCGCCTCCAGGATCGCCCGGGACTGCATCTCGAACAGGCCGGGGATGACCAGGCCCAGCCGGACGCCACGCAGACCCAGCATCGGGTTCTGCTCGTGCAGCTTGTGCACCGCCTGCAGCATCCGCAGGTCGCCCTCGCGCGGCTCGCCGCGGGCCTCGGCCATCGCCACCCGGACGGACAGCTCGGTGATGTTGGGCAGGAACTCGTGCAGCGGCGGGTCCAGCAGCCGGATGGTCACCGGCAGCCCGTCCATGGCCTCGAAGATCCCCTTGAAATCCTCCCGCTGCAGCGGCAGCAGCTCGGCCAGTTCGCGGTCGCGCTCCTCGTCGGTGTCGGCCAGGATCAGCGCCTCGACCAGCTGCCGGCGGTCGCCCAGGAACATGTGCTCGGTCCGGCACAGGCCGATGCCCTGCGCGCCGAACCGGCGGGCCCGGGCCGAGTCCTCCTCGGTGTCGGAGTTGGCCCGCACCGCCATCCGGCGGGTGCCGTCGGCCACCCTCATCAGCCGGTGCACCGCTTGGACCAGGTCGCCGGCGTCCGCCGCCGCCGGGTCCAGCTCGCCTTCGAAGTAGCGGACGATCGGCGAGTCGACCACCGGCACCTCGCCCAGGAACACCTCGCCGGTGGTGCCGTCGATGGACACCACGGTGCCCTCCGGATAGACCGAGCCGTCGCGCAGCGTGAAGTGCCGGGCCTTGGTGTCGACGTCGATCGCCTCGGCCCCGCAGACGCAGGTCTTGCCCATGCCGCGCGCCACCACCGCGGCGTGGCTGGTCTTGCCACCCCGGCTGGTCAGGATGCCCTGGGCGGCGATCATGCCGTTCAGGTCGTCCGGGTTGGTCTCCCGGCGGACCAGGATGACCTTCTCCCCCGACCGGGACCACTTGACCGCGGTGTAGGAGTCGAAGACCACCTTGCCGACCGCGGCGCCCGGCGAGGCGTTCATGCCCTGGGCGATCTTCTGGTGCGAGCCGGTCTCGTCGAAGTGCGGGAACATCAGCTGCGCCAGCTGGGCGCCGGTCACCCGCCCCAGCGCCTCCCGCTCATCGATCAGCCCCTCGTCGATCAGCTGGGTGGCGATCCGGAACGCCGCGGCCGCGGTGCGCTTGCCGACCCGGGTCTGCAGCATCCAGAGCTTGCCGCGCTCGATGGTGAACTCGATGTCGCACAGGTCCCGGTAGTGCCCCTCGAGCTGGGCCATGATCGACAACAGCTCGTCGTAGGACTTCTTGTCCAGGCCCTCCAGGTCGGCCAGCGCCAGCGTGTTCCGGATGCCGGCCACCACGTCCTCGCCCTGGGCGTTGGGCAGGTAGTCGCCGTAGACGCCCTTGGCGCCCGAGGCCGGATCCCGGGTGAAGGCGACGCCGGTGCCGGAGTCGTCGGAGAGGTTGCCGAACACCATCGCGACGATGTTGACCGCGGTGCCGAGGCTGGAGGGGATCCGCTCCTGCCGCCGGTACAGGATGGCGCGGGGGGCGTTCCAGGACTCGAACACCGCGCGGACGGCCAGGTTCAGCTGCTCGCGAGGCTCCTGCGGGAACTCCCGGCCGGCGTGCTCGACAACTATCTGCTTGTAGGTCTCGACCAGCTTGCGCAGGTCGTTGGCGTCCAGGTCCAGGTCGTTCTTGCTGCCGCGAGCGTCCTTGGCCGCCTCCAGCGCGCTGTCGAAGTGCTCACCGTCGATGTCGAGCACGGTCTTGCCGAACATCTGGATCAGCCGGCGGTAGGAGTCGAAGGCGAACCGCTCGTTGCCGGTCTGGGCGGCCAGGCCACGCACCGACTGGTCGTTGAGCCCGACGTTGAGGACGGTTTCCATCATGCCGGGCATGGAGAACTTGGCACCGGAGCGGACCGAGACCAGCAGCGGGTCGTCGCTCTGGCCAAGCTTCTTGCCCATCGTGCGCTCCAGCGCGGTCAGGTGCTCGGTCACCTCGTCGGCCAGCTCGGCCGGCTCCCGGCCGCTGGCCAGATATGCCTGGCAGGCCTCGGTGGTGATGGTGAACCCGGGCGGCACCGGCAGCCCCAGGTTCGTCATCTCGGCCAGGTTGGCACCCTTGCCACCGAGCAGATCCTTAAGATCCTTGTTGCCCTCAGCGAAGTCGTAGACGAACTTCGTCATCGTTTGCGCACCACCGATTGTGTCGATCCGGATACGTGTTAAGACCTTAGGCGTGGAAAGCGGTTCCGGTCACATTCGACGTCACCCACAGAGAGCGAAAGCACAGCACTTCGGCGGCTACCGGGCGCGCAACATCCGGGCCAGCAGGGCGATCACCCGCAGCACCACCGGCATGCCGGGCACCAGCCGCAGGAAGTCCAGCCAGCGCGGCGTGCCGAAGGTGGCAGCCAGTTCCGGCTCGGCGTCGTGGTGCAGCCGAGCCAGCAGCGCCGGACTCAGCACGCCGGACTCGCCGATGCTGGACCGGACGACCCAGCCGAGCAGCAGCAGGACCGCCACCACCACGCCCACCGTGCTCACGCCTCGGTGCAACAGCACGACTCCCAGCGGGATCAGCGCCGCCAGCAGGATCGCGGCGCCCAGCAGCGCGAACCTGGTCAGGTAGAACCGCACCGCATGCCGGGCACCGAAGTCCGTCGGCAGGATCCGCTGGTCTTTCATCGGGCGGCCCACACCTTCTTGAGGAACCGCCAGGCGTCGATCGCCACCCAGCCGAGCAGGGTCACCGCGGTGATCACCAGCAGGATCCACTCCAGCACTTCCATGAAGGCGGTGGCCGCCGGCACCGTGTCCTTCGCCCACTCGTACTCGGCGTGGATCGCCACGATCGCGGCCAGCCAGATTGCCAGCAGCGCGGCGTCCAGCAGGATGGTCAGCAGCAGGCCCGCATAGACCTGCAGCCTGCTCTGCTCCGCCGCCGCCGAGGACGCGGCGACTGCCGGTCGCGGCTCGCCAGCCGGGCCGGCGCCACCGACCGCCCCCGTCGTCATCGGTGGAGTGTAGCCGTGGGCCTGGGCGGTCAGCCGCCGGAATCGTCCAGCTCGGCGCCGAACGGCACCCGCAGCGACTCCCGGTCGGCCAGCCAACCTTCCGGCAGGCTGACCCGGCGGGCGCCGGTGGTGCGGCCCCGTGGCTGGCCGAGCACCCCGGCCGGGAACGGCTGGCTCAGGTCCAGCTGGTCGAGCAGCCCGCGCAGCTCGGCGAGGCCCGACGCCATCGCCATCGCGGTGCGCAGCTCGCTGCCCACCGAGAATCCCTTGAGATACCAGGCAACATGCTTGCGGAAGTCGACCACCCCGCGCTCGGAGCCGAGCCATTCGCACAGCAGCTCGGCGTGCCGGTACATGGCGGCGGCCACCTGGTCCAGGCCGGGCAGCGCGGTCGCCGGCTCGCCCCGGAAGGCGGCAGCCAGGTCGCCGAACAGCCAGGGCCGGCCGAGGCAGCCGCGGCCCACCACCACCCCGGCACAGCCGGTCTCGCGCACCATCCGGACCGCGTCCGCGGCCTCCCAGATGTCGCCGTTGCCGAGTACCGGAATGTCCAACAGCTGGGCTAGTTCGGCGATCGGGGCCCAGTCCGCCTGGCCGCCGTAGAAGTCCGCTGCGGTCCGCCCGTGCAGCGCCACGTAGGCCGCCCCGGCCTCCTGCGCGCGCAGGCCGGCCTCGCGATAGGTGAGGTGGTCGGCATCCACCCCGAGCCGCATCTTCACCGTTACCGGCAACCGGCCGCCGGCCGCCCGGACCGCCGCCGAGACGATGGCCGAGAAAAGATTGATCCGCCACGGCAAGGCAGAACCGCCACCGCGCCGGGTCACCTTGGGCACCGGGCAGCCGAAGTTCAGGTCGACGTGGTCGGCCAGATCCTCGGCCACGATCAGCCGGACGGCCGCGCCGACTACTGCCGGATCCACGCCGTAGAGCTGGATCGAGCGGGGCTGCTCGTCCGGCGCGAAGGAGACCAGCTGCATGGTCTTCGGGTTGCGCTCCACCAGCGCCCGGCTGGTGATCATCTCCGAGATGTACAGCCCAGCCCCGTACTCCCGGCACAGCCGGCGGAAGGCCACGTTGGTGATGCCGGCCAGCGGCGCCAGCACCACCGGCGGATCCACCACGATCCGCTCCCCCAACCGCAGTGGCGGCGCCACCGAAGTGGACCGCGGCGATGCGAGCTGGCTCAGCGCGACGGTCACCTCAGCAGCCGATCAGCCGCTCTGCCAGGTAGCCGGCCACCTTGTCCAGCGCCACCCGGTCCTGGATCATCGCATCGCGTTCCCGGACGGTGACCGCCTGGTCGTCGAGTGAGTCGAAGTCCACCGTGACGCAGAACGGCGTGCCGATCTCGTCCTGGCGCCGGTACCGCTTGCCGATCGCCTGGGTCTCGTCATACTCGACGTTCCAGCGCCGGCGCAGCTCAGCAGCCAGTTCGCGGGCCATCGGCGACAGGTCGGCGTTCTTGGACAGCGGCAGCACCGCCACCTTGATCGGCGCCAGCCGCGGGTCCAGCTTGAGCACGGTCCGCCGGTCGAAACCGCCCTTGGTGTTGGGCGCCTCGTCCTCGGCGTAGGCATCGAGCAGGAAGGCCAGGGTGGCCCGGGTCAGCCCGGCCGCCGGCTCGATCACGTACGGGAAATAGCGCTGCTCCCCCTCGGGCTTGCTGGCGTCGAAGAAGCGCAGATCGGCCCCGGAATGCTGGGCGTGGGTGGACAGGTCGAAGTCGGTGCGGTTGGCGATGCCCTCCAGCTCGTCGAACTCCTTGCCGCCAAAGTTGAACCGGTACTCGATGTCCACCGTGCGCTTGGCGTAGTGCGACAGCTTCTCCTTCGGATGCTCGTAGAGCCGCAGGTTGTCCGGGCTCAGCCCCAGCCCGACGTAGAAGTCCCAGCGCGCGGAGATCCAGTACTCATGCCATTGCTCATCGGTGCCGGGCTCGACGAAGTACTCCATTTCCATCTGCTCGAACTCCCGGGTCCGGAAGATGAAGTTGCCCGGGGTGATCTCGTTGCGGAACGACTTGCCGGTCTGCGCGATGCCGAACGGCGGCTTGCGGCGCGAGGTGGTCACCACGTTGGCGAAGTTCAGGAAGATGCCCTGCGCCGTCTCCGGCCGTAGGTAGGCCAGCCCGGAGTCGTCCTCGACCGGGCCGAGATGGGTCTTGAGCATGCCGGAGAACTGCCTGGGCTCGGTCCAGCTGCCCCGGTTGCCGCAGTTCGGGCAGCTGATCTCGGCCAGCCCCTGCTCCGGCGGCCGGCCCTTGCGGCGCGCGAAGTCGTCCTCCAAGTGGTCGGCCCGGTAGCGGTGGTGGCAGTTGGTGCACTCGGTCAGCGGGTCGGAGAAGGTGGCCAGGTGGCCGGAGGCGGCCCAGACCGCCGGCGGCAGGATGACCGAGGAGTCCAGCCCGACGATGTCGTCGCGGCCGGTGACCATGGCCTTCCACCACTGCCGGCGCAGGTTCTCCTTCAGCTCCACCCCGAGCGGGCCGTAATCCCAGGCCGAGCGGGTTCCGCCGTAGATCTCGGCGGCCGGGAACACGAAGCCCCGGCGCTTGGCCAGGCTGACGACGGCCTCATTGCGATCCACGGGCACGGCGGAGAACTCCATCTAGGGACGGGTGAGCAGCGACCCGTCCAGAGTATCGGCCGGCTGCACCGGGTATTGATCGCCGGCCGGATCGGTAGCGGCAGCCGGCCGGCCGGCGGCGTCGCCCCGGCCTGCTCCACGGCGGTTCTCCCACCGGTAGAAGCCGTAGCTGACCAGGCCGGTCAGCAGCCAGCCGATCAGGATGTCGAACACGTAGTGCTCGGCCGAATAGACCAGGGAGAACGCCATCACCAGCGCGTAGCCGGCCAGCAGCGGCCGCCATCGCTTGCGCAGCCGGGGCCAGAAGAACACCGTGATGAGCAGCGAGATGGCGGCGTGCAGCGACGGCACCGCGGCCACCTCGTTGGACCCGGCCTGGCCCTCGTCGATCAACGCCTTGGCCTGCGGGACACCCAGCTTGTCCCAGCCCCGGGTGGAGATCCGCTCCACCCACGGCGCCGCGCCGGCGTGGCTCAGCTTCACCTGGCCGAGCATGCCGCCGTCCTTCACCGCGCCGGCCTGCTGCTCGATGCACGGCGGATCGGACGGGCCGCCGGCCACCTGGCTGGACTGGCACAGCGACGCCGCCCACGGCGGCGCGGCCGGGAAGGCGACGAAACCCACCAGCCCGATGAACGAGATCACCACGAAGCGGAGCACGAACTTGCGCCAGTCCGCGCGATCACGCAGCCAGAGCACCCCAGCCGCCACGTACGGGGCGAAGAAGAAGGAGACGTAGACCAGGCTGACCCCGGTCTCCCACCACGGCGGTTGCGGTTGTTTCAGGTGCGACTGCAGCCACACGGTCGGTTCGTGGCCGAGGAACAGCGCCCGGTCGGCGTCGAGCTGCAGGTGCCACTCGGTCGGCCGGCCGAGCAGGGTGGCCGCGCCCCGACTCAGGTCATAGACCAGCAGGACGGCGGCGAACGGCAACCAGTCCCGGATCACCGTGAGGGAGCGGCGCCGGCCGATGGTGGTCGCGATCAGGCCGGTGCAGATGACCAGCAGCAGGCTATTGCGGTCATAGCTGAGGCCGTCGCGGAGAACCCAACTGCCGACCACGATCACCCAGGTCGCGATGGCGACCCACCGGGTACCGGCGAGCAGCCGTGGTCCGACAAATGGCCGCTGGCCGGCCAGCGACAGGCGGCTGGCCAACGGCAGGCGGCTGGCCAACGGGAGGCGGCTGGCCAACGGGAGGCGGCTGGCCAACGGGAGCCGGCTTGCCAGCCGGCGGCCGGCAGTGGGCCGGCCACCGAACAACCGGCGACTGCGGCCAGGCTGGAATTCGGTATCGGCGGAACTGGAAGGTGGGTCGGCGACAGCATCGATATCGGTCCGCGCCACGCCCACCTCCGTCAACCCCGGCGGACCTGCCGCATGCCCGCGTCGACACCTTCGTCATCGAATTTACCGATCATTTCTGTGCTCGGCCGCCGGGGCCGGCCCAGCTGCGCTCAGCCGGGCCGGTGACGGGGCGCCCAGTCGGCGTCCGGAGCCCGGTCACTGGTCGCCGCCCACTCGACTCCAGCCGAGTCCAGCCGCAGCAATTCCTCGAACGCGCTGGGCTGGTCCAGGGCCTGGGCGAGCACCGAGGTGCCCTGCAGCTTGACCTGGTAGCCGCCGAGGGCCCGCCGGTAGGCGCCCACCGACTCCCATTCGGTGAGCAGCAGCCAGGCGCCGGCGTCGTCGATGGCCCGGCCCACCGTGCCGCGCCGGAAGCCGGGACGTTCGGCCAGCAGCCGCAACGTTGTCGCCGCCTGTTCGCCGAATCCGGCCGGGTCGGCCTCGGCGGCCGGCCGGAGGTGGATGGCGGCGATCATCGGCCGGTTTCCCGGTCCGCTACGACCGCCCGGTCGATCGCGCCGCCGAAGCGCCGATCCCGGTGCGCGTAGGACTCGACGGCCGCCCACAGGTGCCGCCGGTCGAAGTCCGGCCACAGCGTGTCGGAGAACATCAGCTCGGCGTAGGCCGACTGCCAGAGCAGGAAGTTGGAGGTGCGCTGTTCCCCCGAACACCGGATGAACAGATCCACGTCGGGCAGGCCCGGCTCGTCGAGGAACCGGGCGAAGGTCCGTTCGTCCAACTTGGCCGGGTTGAGCTGCCCGGCGGCGGCCAGCTCGGCGATCCGCCTGGTCGCGTCCACCACCTCGGCCCGGCCGCCGTAGTTGACGCAGAACTGCAGGGTGAGCCGGTCGTTGTCCCGGGTCAGCTGCTCGGCCTCCTCCAGCTGGCTGATCACCGTGCGCCACAGCCGCGGCCGGCGGCCGGCCCAGCGGATCCGCACCCCGAGCGCGGACAGCTCGTCCCGGCGCCGGGCCAGCACCTCCTTGTTGAAGCCCATCAGGAATCGCACCTCGTCCGGCGATCGGCGCCAGTTCTCGGTGGAGAAGGCGTAGGCCGAGATGACCTCGATGCCCAGTTGCATGGCGCCGAACAGCACGTCCATCAGCGCCGCCTCGCCGGCCCGGTGCCCTTCCGTGCGCGGCAGGCCACGCTGGTTGGCCCAGCGGCCGTTGCCGTCCATCACCAGCGCGACGTGCCGGGGGATCCGGTTCGACGGGACCACCGGCGGTTGCGCGCCGGACGGGTGCGGCGGTGGATCCGGCCAGCGACGGCGGCTAATCGGCACTACGCCAACGTAGTTGCGAACTCCCGAGACCGTGCGCGCGGGTATTGCGAGCTCGCGACACGTCCGGGCCGCCCGGTCAGCGGTCGACCAACGGCAGTGACCGGATGCCGCGTTCGAGGTGCCATTGCAGGTGGGCCGCGATCAGGCCGCTCGCCTCCCGCTGCTGCGGGTCGACGCTGGCATCGGCCGCCACCCAGTCACCGGTCAGCAGCGCCGAGATCAGCGCGAGCGATTCCAGCTGCGGCCGCACCGAGCCACCCGGCCGGCAGGTCGGGCACACCGAGCCACCGGACGGGACGTGGAAGGCCGCGTGGGGTCCGGCCGCCGAGCACAGCGCGCACTGGGCCAACGCCGGTTCCCAGCCGGCCAGGGACATCGAGCGGATCAGGAACGCGTCGAGGATCAGACACGGCCGATGTTCCCGTTCGGCCAGCGACCTGAGCGCGCCGACCACCAGCAGGAACTGCCGCAGCGCCGGCTCGCCCTCCTCCGGGGTCAGCCGCTCGGCGGTCTCACAGATCGCGACCGCCGCGGTCCAGGCCGGGTAGTCGCCAGCCAACCGGGCGCCGTAGTTGTGCACCGACTCGACCTGGGTGACCAGGTCCAGCGCGCTCGGTGGCCGGACCGAACCGCGTTCGGCGTCCGGCTCCGCGATTCGGGTATAGAGCTGCACCTCGATGTGGCTACCCGGCTCCAGCCGGGCACCGTACCGGGACGTGGTGCGCCGGACGCCCTTGCCGACCGCGCGGATTCGGCCATGCCGCTTGGTGAGCAGGGTGACAATCCGGTCCGCCTCGCCCAACTTGTGGACGCGCAGCACCACGGCCTCGTCCCGGTAGAGCGGCATGGGTCCATGGTGGCAGAGGGATCTGTCAGTACTGCGGAACTCAAGCCGTGACTCAGCCGCACACCCCGCGCTCGGCTTAAAGCCAAAGACAAAAGGCGCAGCGACGAGGAGTTTCGTTCCTGCTGTAGCTGCTTTGCATGGTTGCGGTTTCGCCTTGAGTGGAAAGGCAAAAGCTTGATGGTACGCCTTGCCTATGGTGGTTCGATACGCTAGAATCGAACATGTGATCGAGCTGCTCGGGACCGCTACGGATGCTCAGCTGCTCGCCGAGATCGTAGAGCTTGAGGCAGAGCTGGCTCGGCTGAAGTTCCGGCAGCTTTCGGTGCTGGCCGAACTCAACGCGCGCAATGTACCTGGCACGCTGGGCTTTCGCGGGCTGTCGGATCTGATCGCGGCTCAGCTGCGCTGCACCCGCACCGAGGCGCGGAAGCGAGCCCAGGCGGTGGAACGCTTCGGCGCCCGCAGGAGCCTTACCGGCGAGCCGCTGGAGCCGATGCTGCCCGCCACGGCCGCCGCATTCGAGGCCGGCGAGATCGGGCCAGAGCACGCCTCGGCAATCGCCGAGACGGTCGAGGCGATTCCCGCGGCGGAGCGTGCCGAGCACGCCGGCCCGGTGGAGTCGACGCTGCTGGAGCACGCGCGGACCAGCGATCCGCGCACGGTTCGGTTGCTCGGCCAGCGGATCCTGGCCCACCTGGACCCGGACGGGCCCAGCCCCGACGAGCGGCGGCTGCAACAGGCGCACCGCCGGCTGACGCTGTCGCGCAACCCAGACTCGAGCGGGCTGCTGGACGGCCGGCTGTCTCCGACTTGTCAGGCGATCTGGGAGGCGGTCCTCACCCCGCTCGCGGCCCAGCGCCCGGACGACGCGCTCGGCGCGGATGACCGCAGCCCGGCGCAGCGGCTGCACGACGCCTTCGAAGAAGCCGGCCGCCGCTTGCTCGCCACCGGAGACCTACCCGACCACGCGGGACTGCCCAGCCAGCTGATCATCACCCTGACCCTGACCGACCTGGAACGCCGAGGCGGGCGGGCCACCACCCACCACGGCGGCACCCTCAGCATCGACGACGCGCTACACCTCGCCGCCGAAGGCAACGTCCTGCCCGCCGTGCTCGACGACGCCGGCGGCATCCTCGCCTACGGCCGCGGCCGGCGGCTCGCCGCACCCGGCCAACGCAAAGCACTATTCGCCAGGGATCGCGGCTGCACCTTTCCCGGCTGCGACCGCCCCGCCGCGAAATCCGAGATCCACCACGCCACCGACTGGGCTCATGGCGGCCACACCAACCTCGACAGCATGGCAATCGCCTGCGGCTACCACAACAACCTGGCACCCGCGCAAGGCTGGCGGACCGTCATGCTCAACGGCATCCCACACTGGCAACCACCAGCCTGGCACCCCATCAAACGACCCCAACGCAACCACCTGCACCACCCCGAGCTACTTCGGCGCGCAACACCAGAACCGAGCCAGGCGGCCTTGGCCAGTTGGCTGGTCAGTCGCGGAACGGGTCGCGATCGGTGATGCAGTAGATCAAGCCGGCCGGATCACGCAGCGTGGTCCAGTGCTCGGCGACCCGGACGATGCTGGCGCCCAGCGCCCGATGCCGGCGGCATTCGGCCGGCACGTCGTCACTGGCCAGGTCGGCGTGCGCGCGAGCCTGCCCGGCGTCGTCCTCGCCGAGTTGCTGCAGCAGGATGCGCAGCGGCACCGCGGCCGGCCGGACCAGGTTGACGAACTCGGCCGAGCTGCGCCGTTCCGGCCAGCCGGTGAGCTCGCTCCAGAACCGGCATTCGGCGTGGAACGCGGCGGCCGGGATGTCCAGGCAGAGCTGGTCGAGCAGGCTGTGCTGGCCGGCCGGCCAGCGGCGCGGGCGGGCCCGCCGCTTCCCGCCGGCCACGACCAGGCAGAACGGCTGGCCGGCCGGCGTGGTCAACCCCACCAGGCCGGGCACCTCGCGGACCACCGTCGCGCCGGCTTCGCCAGCCAGCCGGACTGCGCCGGCCAGGCTGTCGGCGTCCTCGACGTACAGGTCGGGATGCCAGCCACCGTCCGGCGCGGGCCGCTGCACCCGCTGGATCCACAGGTACGGATCCTCACCGTCGCCGGCCAGCGGCAGATACTCAGCGCGGTCCCCATGCGGCTGCCGCGGCGTGCTGGCGGTGACCGCCGACCAGAACTCCAGCGCGGTGTCGACCCGCGGCTCCGGCACGTCGGCGAACGCGGCCAGCCAGCTGATCGCCATCCGCCAAGCCTACGAGGCCCGACTCTGCTGCCGGCTATGGCCGGCCGGCGCCGAGCTCGCGGGCCGCCGCTACCAGCTCGGCGTTGCCGCGCGCGGGCCGGCCGTCCGGCAGCAGCAGGGTGTCCTCGAAACCGACCCGGGTGTCCAGGCCGCGAGCGATGGCGTCGGAGATCAGCGGCCAGGTCGCCTCGCCGTCACCGTGCTGCAGCCGCGGCTTCTCGATCCCGGCCGCGTCGAGCACCCGGTGGATGCCGGCTACCTCGGCGAGCGCGTCCCGCGCAGACAAGCCGAGCGGCTCGACCAGCACCCGGGTCAGCCGGTCGGCCAGCCCGCTGCGCACTAGCAGCTCGGCATCGGCAACCGTCCAGACGCCCGCCTCGACGCCGATGCCGACCGCCAGCAGCGCTCGGATCAACTCGATCGAGCCGTCCTCGGACAGGTTCACCGAGGTGTAGTCGGGTTCCGTCCAGGCGGCCACCAGCGCGATCCGGTGGGCAAGATCCGGCTCGATCCAGACCCCGGTGGTCACCCCGACCGGGCAGCCGAGCCCATGCCGCACCGTGCGTACCACCTCATCGACCACCGAGGCCGCCATCCGCTCGATCCCGTCGGCGTCCCGCGGATGCAGGTGGAAGGCACCGGCACCGGCCTGCCGGCAGGCCAGCGCGTCGGCGGTCAGCTCGGCCGCGGTCAGCGGGATCGCCGGGTGGCGCGACTTGGTGAACGCGCCGTTCAACGCCGCCTGCAACAGCACCCGACGACCCTACCGTGCGTCAGGGCGGCCAGCCGACTGCCGCGACTCCACGAACCGGCGCAACGCCTCGATCTGCTCGGGCGCCGGCTCGAACTGCGCCACCAGCTCCCGCCGACTGGCGGCGGCGGCCGACAACCGACTGGTCAGCACCAGGCCGTCGAGCTGGAATTCCTGGCCGGCCACGGCAAAGCTCAACCGGAGCCGGGCGTTGCGCCGGGAGGCCCAGATCGCCCCGGCCGCGATCACGCAGCGCAGAGCCACCTCGCTGACGTCCAGCAACTCGCCGTGTTCGACGCCGGGCGGCAGCGACCGAACCTCGTCCACCACCTCGGTCACCGTGATCGGCCCGCTGACCTCGATCCGGGCCCAGCGCCGACGCTGCTCGCGCCACGGCTCGCCGCGCGGCGACAGATCCCAGAGCAGCAGGTCGCCGTCGTAGCGAATGCGCGAGATCTGGGCCCGTACCTTGCTGACCGCGTTGTCGCCGGACACCCAGGAGACGACGAGCTCCGCGCCGATCAGCAGCGGCACCCCCGGCGGCAGCGCGGCCGGCCGGCGCACCGTGAGCAGGTCCGGTCCACAGGCATGCACCGAGCTGCGGTGCTCGCCGCCGTCCTCGTCCTGCAGGACCACGCTGGCACCGGCCCGCGGCAATCCCTCCGGCACGATTCTCCCCACGGCTGACCACTCGACATCGGCGCAGTCGGACCATACAACCGCACCGAGCCGCCGGCACCGTCACCTCGGCCGGCGGGCCGGCGATCGGCGATCGGCGGGCCGGCGATCAGGATGCCACCCCGGCCTCGGCCGGCACCGCCCGGACCGTCGGCCGCAGCCGGAGCGCGAGGGCCATGGCCAGCCCGGCGGCCAGCAGCGCGGAGCAGATCGGCACCAGGAAGGCCGCGCGCGCACCGTGCTGGTCGGCGATGCCGCCGACCAGCGCCGCGCCGAGGCCATAGCCGACCGACAGGCCGGTGATGACCCAGGTCAGGCCCTCGGTCAGTGAGCTGGCCGGCATGATCTGGTCGACCAGTCCGAACCCGCCGATCAAGGTCGGCGCGACGCCGAGGCCGACGAAGAACGTGCAGACCGCGAGCGCCGGCACGGTCTGCGCGGCCAGGTACAGCAGCGGCAACAGCCCGAAGATCAGCGCCCAGCAGACGAACCGGCGCAGCAGTGGGCCGTGCCAGTGCCGGGCGCCGTAGCCGATGCCGGCGACCATGCTGCCGGCGGCGAAGCAGGCAACCACCCAGCCGGAATTGCCGCGTTGCCCGTGCTGGCCGCAGAAGGCCACCATGGTCACCTCGGCGCCGCCGAACACCGCGCCCAGGCAGGCCATCATCCAGGTGATCAGCTGCATGCCCCGGATGGCCAGCACGAACTGATGCCGGTCGCCATGCTGGCGCGGTTGCACCGGTGGCTCGGTCCTGGTCTGGGCAGCCAGCCAGCCGGAGCCCAGCAGGATCAGCACGACCGCCACACCCAGCGTCACCAGCGGCGGCAGGTGGGTGGCCAGCAGCGTCGCCACCAGCGGTCCGAGCACGAACACCAGCTCGTCCAGCGTCGACTCGATCGAGTACGCGGTCGAGCGCGGCACCGGCTCGTCGGTCCACACGTAGGACCAGCGGGCCCGAATCAGGGCACCCACGCTGAGGAAGCTGGCCCCCATGCCGACCGCCGGCGGCAGCAACGTCCACAGCGGCGCGTGCACGGCGATGAGCAGGCCGAAGCCGGCGGCGAAGGCGAGGTGGGCCACCGTGAACCGCAGTAAGACCGAACGTTGGCCGTACCGATCCACCAGCCGGCCGCCGATCGGGGCGCCCACCGCGCTGCCCAGCACATAGCAACCGCTGACCACGCCGGCGAAGCCGTAGGTGTGGGTTCGGGCCGAGACGATCAGCACCAAGCCGATCGGATAGATGGCGATGGCGAACCTGGCCACGAAGCCGGCCGCCGAGAATGCCAACGCACCAGGCGGCGCATAGGCCGCGCGGTACCGGCTGAGCATGCCAAACTCCCCTACTTGTTCACTGCAAGATAGGCGACGGTCAGAAGCCGAGTCGATTCAGTTTCTTCGGATCACGCTGCCACTCGCCCAGCACCGACACGTGCAGCTTGAGGTTGACCCGCTGGCCCAGCAGCTGCTCGATGCCCTGCCGGGCCTCGGTGCCGATCCGCTTCAGCCGGGCGCCGCCGGCCCCCAGCAGGATCGGTTTCTGGCTGGACCGCTCCAGGTGCACGGTGGCGTAGATGTCGGTCAGCGGCGACCGGCCGGCGAGTTGCTCGCGCGGCAGCATCTCCTCCACGGTGACCGCGATCGAGTGCGGCAGCTCATCCCGGACGTCGGCCAGTGCCGCCTCCCGGATCAACTCGGCGATCCGCGACTCCAGGTCGTCGTCGGTGGTCGCGTCGGCCGGGTAGAGCTGCGGGCCGGCCGGCAGCTGGCCGATCAGCAGGTCGGCGAGCAGCCCGACCTGGTCACCCGCGGTGGCCGACACCGGCACGATCTCGGCGAAGTCGGCCAGCTGGCTGGCCGCGATCAGCTGCTCGGCGACTCGGGCCCGCGACACCAGGTCGGTCTTGGTCACGATGCCGATCAGCGGCGCCGACAGCTGACCCAGCTCGGCGGCGATGTAGCGGTCACCGGGGCCGACCCGCTGATCGGCGGGCAGGCAGAAGCCGATCACGTCCACCTCGGTCAGGGTGGCCCGCACCACGTCGTTGAGCCGCTGGCCGAGCAGCGTGCGCGGCCGGTGCAGGCCGGGCGTGTCGACGATGACCAGTTGCGCGTCCGGCCGGGTCAGCACGCCGCGCACCGCTCGGCGGGTGGTCTGCGGCTTGTCGCTGGTGATCACGACCTTGCTGCCCACCAGCGCGTTGGTCAGCGTCGACTTGCCGGCGTTCGGGCGGCCGACGAAGGCGCAGAAGCCGGACCGGTATTCGCTCACGTCCCCATCCTCCCAGGCCCTCGCCGAGCCGGAAGCTACCGTAGCCGGGTGAATCGTTCCGGCTGGGCGGTCGCGGCATTGTGCGCGGTCACCGTCACCACGGCCTGCCAGGCGCCGAGCCCACCGGCAGCCAGCCGCACACCGGTGCTCAGCAAGGTGGCGCAGTCGGCGACCGACTCGTCCCGGCCGGCGGCCGCGCCGACCACCAGTCACCCTCGTCCCAGCACCCACCCGACCCCGAAGCCGAGCACGGCCAGCCCGAGCCCGGCCAGCTCCGCACCGTCGAGGCCGCGGTTGAGCGTGTCAGCACGGCCCGGCCCGGTGATCGTCATCGACCCGGGGCACAGTCCGACCATTCACGCGACCGATCCGGCCACCGGGCTCAACGTCTCCGACTACGAGAACGAGCCGGAGATGCGCGACGTGTTCTCGGTCGCCGAGTTGGTCAGGGCGAAGCTGACGGCCGCCGGCTACCGGGTGGTGATGACCAAGACCAGTGCTACCGATCGGGTCTCGCTGGGCCAGCGTGCCGCCATCGCCAACGTCGCTCGGGCCTCGCTGGCCCTGAGCATTCACGACCAGGCCGGTTCGAACGGCGGCATCGGATTCGACCAGGGCAACAACATCGTCTACTACCAGTCCGTCGGGGACTACCGAGAAACCCCCGATGGCCGCAAGGTCTACTTCACCGACCGGCGGCTGGCCGCGCTCAGCATGAGGTACGGCCAGATCTTTCAGGCACAGCGGGCCACCATCGAAGGCCACCGGGTCGAACTGCGAAGCAACGTCGGTTACGACCTGGGCAGCCGGGGCTTGGCGGCCGGCAACATCTGGCTCGTCCAGTTGCTCTCGCGGGTTCCGTGGATCTACAACGAGGTCGGCGGCAACAGCGCCGGCCGGACCGGCCTGGACGCGGCCGACCAACTGAGCTACGCCGACGCCCTGGTGGCCGCCGTCGAACGCTGCGTCTAGCGGCACCGCGTCTAGCTGCACCGAGCCCGCGGCAGAAAACCGAGTGGGGTGCAGGCCGGATAATCCCGGCCTACACCCCACCGCAGGTCTGAAACTTAGGAACTACTGGGCGTGGCGACTACTCAATGGCCGGCGAGTTCCTGCGCAGCCTCGAGGAGTTCGCGGGCCTGGACCTCGAATCGCTGGAGCTGGCCGTGGTTCGGCACCTGACCCGCAGCTGCTTCGCTGAGCACCTCCTTCATCCCGGCGGCCACCCGGTCGCGCGCATCGGCAAGCACCAGCAACGCGCGCTGCTCCTGCCGGAACGCCGAATCATCGGTGGCCGATCCGGACGCCAGCGCGGCGCTGTCGGCGATCAGGGTGTTCGTGGCGAACTCGCCAACGCTGGAGTTCAGCTGCTGGTAAGCCGCGGCAAGATCCTCGGTGGTCCGCAGTGCCTCCGACGGGTCGCTGAGCACCTGGCTGATCACCCGGCCGTCGGTCGGGTAGTCGTCCGCCAGGCCGATCAGATGCAGCAAGGTCGGCCGCAGGTCGGTTTCCTCCACCCAGGTTCCGACGGTGCTCGCCTCCGGCACGGTACGGGTGGAGTTCGGATCCGAGGGCTGGTTGCCCGCCGCCGGCTCCGGACCGTCCACGCCGCGAGCGGCCACCCCCGGACCAACCAGGGAGGACCAGGTCACGTCGATGTTCGGGCTGTAATAGCCATGGTTGTAAGCGAATCCGTTGTTGATGCTGACATTGGGCCCGGACGTGGAGAAGAAGTAGTCCGGCTTGGGGAACAGGCTGTAGGTGGGCGTGCGCAGCGGATCGGAGGTCTGCATGTGCAGGATCCGCTGTTCGGTGGCACCGGCCTGGTAGTTGGTGATCCGCTCATTCGACACGCCGGTGTACGGGTCGTTGCCAGTCATCGCGGCGGTGTCACGCTGCAGTTGGCGGACGGTCGGGTCGTCGGCAGCCGGCTGACCGTGCACGTAGATCGAGGCGCCCTGCGGTTCGACGTCGTAGGCGGTAGTGCTGCTCGCCGAGGTCGAGAGCAGGCCCTTGATGTTTGCCTGCAGCTCGCCGATCTGCGTCGCGGTGTAGTGGCAGGCGACCGTGACGCCGTCGCAGCCGGCCGGCGTGGGCTGGGTGGCCCGGCCGATGTTGGCGCCGGCGAACTGGTCGTTCTCCTCGGAGCTGATCACGAACTCGGTGTTCGCCGGCGTGATGCCGTCGGAGGCCAGCCGCTGGAAGAAGGTGTTGAAGGCGGCGTCGTATGCCTGGGCATTGCCGACGTAGCAGCTGTCACCGGCGCCGAGCGGTCGACCGTTGGCGGTCGCCGTAGCCGTGGTGCAGTTGCTGCTGCCGGGCTTACGCTCGTGCAGGTCTGAGATGTAGCCGTAGGTGATCGGTACCCCGGACTCCTGCATGTCCGCGAGGTAGGCCAGCGACTGGGTCGCGGTCGGGCTGAAACCAGGGAAACCCGGCTTGTTCGCGAAGGTATTGATCAGCGGGTTGCCGTTGAGGTCGGTGAGGTTGCCCGCCGCGTCGGTCACCGGGTAGCCATTGTGGGTCAGTGACGCGGTGCCGGCGCCGAGCACCGGTGCGACGTACTTGTGCCCGAACAGCGCCTGGAAACCCTGGTAGCCGCCGGGCTCGGTGGGCAGCTGGTCGGCCACCGCGGACGGCGACGGCGTGCTGTCGCCGAACTTCACCGCTTGCGCGTCGGCACAGGTGGCATCGCCCTGCGCGCAGTGCACCGCGACGCCGACGTAGTCGGCCGTCTCCGGATCCTTGAACGAGGACGGGTCGGCGTTGTACTGCGCGACCTCGGGCGAGTTCGGCCCGAAGACCGTCGGCAGGTCCAGCGCGGTGTTCTCCAACACCATGTTGGCCGTGGAGAAATCCCCGACCGAGCAGCCGGCCCGGGTGAACGGCACCCAGGGGGCGGGGGTCTGCTGGCCGGTGTTCACCGAGTCCGCCGGCACCGAGGCCGAGTACGCCATGCTGGGCGAGCTGTCATGCCCCGGGGTCGGCGGCTTGGCGGTGTCGAAGACCGGCGACGTCCAGTACGCGAACGAACCGGCCGGGTCGGTCGTGCCGTTCGGGTTGTAGGTCTTGTAGGAGTTGGAGACCGGCTGGCCGTGCCGGTCGCCGTACAGGCCGGTGTAGATGGTCAGGCTGTCGTCCGCGGTGTGCGCGATCAACGGCGTGTGGGTGTTCGACAGCACGCTGCCGTTCGACTTCAGGAAGTTCAGCAGATGCGGCATCTGCTCGAGGTCGGACGGGACGTTGGGGTTGTCGCGAGAGAAGTGCACGTTGTCGAACACGATGCTGATGACGTGCTGGACGCCGTTGCTGAGCTGGCAGCCGGCTGGCGAGGAAGCCGCCGGCGTGGCGACGGCCGGAGCTAGACCGGCGATCGCGACGGCGGTGCTGGTGACAACGGTCGCGGCGCAAACGGCGGCGATGCTCCGCCGCCTCATTCGAGCGTTATGGCGCATTACGGACCTCTCAAACAAGGAGATAGGGCGGCTAGACCATAACGCGGCGCAGAGTGCCACAGAACCCCTCTCAACTCCAATCCCTGGCCAATCTTCCGGTAACCGTGAGTCGGCGCGGATCTCCGATCGCCCAGCACGACGACGCCGGCCGCTGACCGCCCGGGATGCTGAGCCGGACCGGACAGGCCAAACTGTGCGCATGACTCGCAAAGCTGCGCTGCTGGCGGCGGCCGTGACGGCCGCCGCCCTGCTCCCCGCCATCCCCGCCGTCGACGCCGGCACGGCGGCGCCGGCCCGGATCGGCACATCCGTGCGGACCAGTACCACCGTCCCGACCAGCACCACCGCCACCCACGCGACCACCGCCAGCCACGCGACCACCGCGACCGCCGGCACCAGTTACGCCGACTGGCCCACCTACCACGGCGGCAACACCCGATCGGGTTATGCCATCACGGCCAAGCACCTCGGCGGCACGGCGCCCACGCTTGCCTGGTCACTGAGCCTGGACGGCGCGGTCTACGCCCAGCCGGTCATCGTCGACCACGGCATCACCATCGTGGCCACCGAGAACAACTCGGTGTATCGGCTGTCCAACAACGCGGTGGTCTGGCGACGCAACCTCGGCGCGCCGGTCCCGCGATCCAGCCTGCCGTGCGGCGACATCGACCCGACCGGCATCACCGGCACCCCGGCCTACGACGCGGCCACCGACACGGTGATCGTCGTCTCGCTGCTCGGCTCCCCGATCCGGCATGTCGCCACCGGGCTGAGCCCGGCCACCGGCGCGGTCAAGTGGTCCCGCAATGTCGATGTGCCGAGCACGGTCAGCGGCATCACGCCGGACGCGATGCAGGAACGCGGCGGGCTGATCGTGGCCGGCCGGCGGGTCTACGTGCCCTATGGCGGCCTGGCCGGTGACTGCAGCAGCTACCGGGGCAGCGTGGTCGGCCTGGATCTGGACCACCCGACCACCGCCACGCTCTGGCACTTCACCGTGCCCACCTCCCGCGAGGGCGGCATCTGGAATGCGCCGGGCCCGGTGGAGAACCCCGGCGGCGGCCTGCTGGTGGCGGTCGGCAACGGGGCGACCGCCAGCACCGGCAGCTATGACTACACCGACTCGGTGCTGAAGCTCGCCGGCCAGCAGATCATCGACTCGTTCTCACCGGCCAACTGGCGCAGCGACAACGCCAGCGACCTCGACCTCGGCTCGCAGGGCCCGCAGATCGTCGGCAACTACGTCTTCGCTGCCGGCAAGAACGGCACCGCGTACCTGTTGAATCGGGCCAAGCTCGGCGGCATCGGCGGCCAGTTGTCCCAGCTGTCGCTGTGCAACTCCTTCGGCGGGGCGGCCACCGTCGGCAGCGAGGTGTTCGTGCCGTGCACCGACGGCGTGCGGGCGGTCCGGATCAACAGCAACGGCACCATGACCGTGCTCTGGCACGCCGCCGCCAACATCAACGGCACCCCGACGGCCGGCGCGGGTTACATCTGGGCGTTGGACTACGGAGCCGGCATGCTGCACGCGTTGAACCCGAGCACCGGCGCCAGCGTCTACAGCCTGCCGGTCGGCTCGGTGAACCGGTTCGCCGCACCCGCGCTGTACGCCGGCGCGGTGTTCGTCGGCACCCTGTCCGGCATCAAGGTCTACCACTGGTGAGCGGTTGCTGAGCCGATCCGGTCCGGGCCAGCTGTCCCGCCGGGATCAGCCGCGGACCGGCGGACCCTGCCGGTCGACGAAGTACACCGGGGCGGCCGGGGTCAGATCGCGCACGGCAGCCACGCCGGCCGGATCGGCCGGTTCGCCGCCGAACACCACCGCTGCCTCCAGGCCGGGCGCGGCCGAGGCGACGGCCATCGCGACGGCGGCCTGCAGCGCCGACAACCGCAGCGACGGCAGCGCCACGGTGGCCGCGGCGTAGGTCCGGCCATCGGTGTCGCGCGCCGCGGCGCCCTGCTCCGCCCCGGTGCGGGCCATCGTCGCCCGGGCCAGCGTCACCAACTTGGCGTCCTCGCCGGCCAACCCACCGGGCTCGGTCACTCGGCCTCCTCGGCCGAGTCGGCAAGCCTGCGGACCAGCACGGTGTCGATCCGGTTACGCCGGCCCCGGGTGCTCTCGGCGGTCAACTCCAGGCCGTACGCGGCCGCTGACGAGCCGGCGATCGGCACCCGGCCGAGCACCTGCGCCAGCAGGCCACCGACCGTCTCCACGTCGTCGCCGCGCGGCACCTCCACGCCGAACAGCTCACCGAGATCCTCCACCGGCAACCGGGCGGTCAGCCGGTACGAGCCGTCCGGCAAAGCCTCCACCGGTGCCTGCTCCACGTCGTACTCGTCGCGGATCTCGCCGACGATCTCCTCCAGGATGTCCTCGATGGTGATCAGCCCGGCGGTGCCACCGTATTCGTCGATCACGATCGCCATGTGCGAATTGGTGGTCTGCATCTCCCGCAGCAGCTGGTCGACCCGCTTGGACTCCGGCACGAACGACGGCGGCCGCATCACCTCGTCCAGCTTGGTCTGCCTGGCCCGTTCCGGATCCTGGCCCCGGCGCACCAGATCCTTGAGGTACACCAGGCCGACCACGTCGTCGACATTGTCGGCCACCACCGGGATCCGGCTGAAGCCGGAGCGCAGCGCCAGGGCCAAGGCCTGCGGCACCGTCTTGGTGCTCTCGATGAACACCACGTCGGTGCGCGGCACCATCACCTCGCGGGCGATGGTGTCGCCGAGGTCGAACACCGACTGGATCATCTCCCGCTCGCCGCGCTCGACCACGCCGCGCGACTCGGCCATATCCACCAGTTCACGCAGCTCGATCTCGGAGGCGAACGGGCCTTCCCGGTAGCCGCGGCCGGGCGTGACGGCGTTGCCGAGCAGGATCAGCAGGGAGGCCAGCGGGCCGAAGAACCGGCCGAGCAGCAGCACCGGCCCGGCGGCCAGCAGCGATACCGGATAGGCGTGTTGCCGGCCGAGGGTGCGCGGGCCGACGCCGATCAGCGCGTAGCTGATCACCACCATCACCAGGATGCTGCCGAGGATCACCCACAAGTCGCTGCCCCACAGGCCGGTGGCCACCGTGGTGACGAAGACGGTCGCGGTCAGCTCGGCGGCCACCCGCAGCAGCAACAGCAGGTTGGTGTAGCGGGCCCGGTCGACGACCAACCGGGACAGCGACCGGCTGCCCCGCCGGCCCTCCCGCACCAGCTCCTCGACCCGAGCCACCGAGATCCGGGCCAACGCCGCGTCGGCCGCCGCCAGCGCACCGGCCGCCGGGATCAGCAGGACCGCCGCGACCAGCAGGATGACGTCCGAACCGGTCATCTCGCCCGCCTCAGGCGCGCTTCTCCGCCGCGGTGCCCGGCAGCGGAGTGCGGATCGGGGGGTGCCCGGTACTTCGTGCCCAGTCGGTGACCAGCTGGGTCTGCAAGCTGAACATCTCCCGTTCACCGTCCGGATCACCGTGGTCGTAGCCGAGCAGGTGCAGCACGCCGTGCGTGGTGAGCAGGTACAGCTCGGCATCCCGGCTGTGCCCGGCCGCCGCGGCCTGGCTGGCCGCCACCTCCGGGCACAGGATCACGTCGCCGAGCAAGGCCGGCCCCGGCTGCGCCTCCATGCCCGGCTTGTCGTCCAGGGTGTCCATCGGAAAGGCCATCACGTCGGTCGGGCCGTCCAGATCCATCCACTGCTTGTGCAGGGTGGTCATCGCCTGCGCATCCACCACCAGGATGGACAGCTCTGCCATCGGGTTGATCCCGAGGCTGTCCAGCACGTACCGGGCGACCGAGGTGATGGCCAACTCGTCGACCGCCGCCTCGGACTCGTTGTTGATCTCTATGGACATCAGCCGTCCTGCTCCGCGCGCCTCATCGAAGCCTCAGATGCGATCGTCGTACTTGGAGTACGCCTCGACGATCTCGCCGACCAGTCGATGCCGGACGACGTCCTGGGCGTTCAGGTAGCGGAAGGAGATGTCCTCGACGTCGGCCAGGATCTCCCGCACCACCCGCAGCCCGGATTTGGTGTTGCCGGGCAGGTCGATCTGGGTGATGTCGCCGGTGACCACGATCCTGGAGCCGAAGCCCAGCCGGGTCAGGAACATCTTCATCTGCTCCGGCGTGGTGTTCTGCGCCTCGTCCAGGATCACGAACGCGTCGTTGAGGGTGCGACCGCGCATGTAGGCCAGCGGCGCCACCTCGATGGTGCCGGCCTGCAGCAGCCGCGGCACCGAATCGGGGTCGATCATGTCGTGCAGCGCGTCCATCAACGGCCGCAGGTACGGGTCGATCTTGTCGTTGAGGGTGCCGGGCAGGAAGCCCAGCCGCTCCCCCGCCTCGACCGCCGGCCTGGTCAGGATGATCCGGTTGACCTGCTTGGCCTGCAGGGCCTGCACCGCCTTGGCCACCGCCAGGTAGGTCTTGCCGGTGCCGGCCGGGCCGATCCCGAACACCACCGTGTGGTGGTCGATCGCGTCGACGTAGTGCTTCTGGTTGACCGTCTTCGGTCGGATGTTCTTGCCGCGCCGGGACAGGATGTTGAGACTGAGCACCTCCGCCGGCCGCTGCTCGGTGTCGGCCTGCAGGATGCTGAGGGTACGGCCCACCGCATCCGGACTCAGCTGGGAACCCGATCGCATGAGCTGGACCAACTCCTCGAACAACCTGATGGCCAGGGCGTTGTCGGCGGCGACACCGGAGATGGTGATCTCGTTGCCGCGCACGTGGATGCTGGAGGCGAGACGTGCCTCGATCAGCCGAAGCAGTTCATCGCGTGGGCCGAGCAGGCCCACCATCGCGATGTCCGCGGGAACCTCGAAGCGGGTGGTGACAGGCTGCTTACCGCCTCGGGACAGCGGTTGCGACGGTTGTGACAAAGGCGATGTGCTGCTTTCCGGCTCGGCAACTGTGGAGCACCCAGTTTAGCCGGGTGACCGGCCCATCCCGAAGCCCGTTTCATTGCGAGTCGTGCCAATCGGGCAATATGCCGGCGGGATCGGCCGTGATCGCCGCGCGCCGTCAGCCTGGCGGCCAGCCGAACCGGCGGCCGGCCAGCAGGTGGGCGTGCACGTGGAACACCGTCTGCCCGGACTCACCACCGGTGTTGAGCACGGTCCGGTAGGACGACAGCCGCAGTTGATCTGCCACTGCCCGGACGCCCGCCAGCAGCGCCGTGCCGGCTGCCGGGTTTTCCGCCAGCTCGCCCACGTCGGCGACATGCTGCTTCGGGATCACCAGCACGTGCACCGGCGCCTGCGGGTTGACGTCGGTGAAGGCCAACGCGCCGTCGGAGTCGTGAACGATATCGGCCGGGATCTCCCCGGCGACGATCTTGCAGAACAGGCAATCAGCGTCCATCGCTTCACGCTATCGTCTCCGCGGCCGAGGATCGCCGGGCTATTGCCACCGGCCGGCGCGCGCGGAGAGCACCGCGAGCGCCGCCGCCCCGGCGGTGGAGGTGCGCAGCACCTCGCTACCCAGCCGAGCCGGCTGGCCGCCGTGTCCGATGAACAGCTCGAGCTCCTCGGCCGCCAGGCCGCCCTCGGCGCCGACCACCAGCAGCACCTCACCGCTGGCCGGCGGCTCGATGGCGGCCAGCGCCAGCTCGGCGTCGGAATCCAGCACGATCGCGGTGGCCGCGGCCGCCACCCGCCCGGCCACCGCGGCCGTGTCGGCCAGCTCGGTCACGGTCGGAATCCGGCTGCGCCGGCTCTGCTTGGCCGCTTCCAGTGCGGTCCGCCGCCATCTCTGCACGCCCCGGACAGCCTTGGCATCCCGCCACACCGCCACTGATCGGGCCGAGGCCCACGGCACGATCTCGTCCACCCCGAGTTCGGTCAGCAGCTCCACCGCCAGCTCGGCCCGCTCGCCCTTGGGCAACGCCTGCACCACGGTGAACCGGGGTTGCGGCTCCGGCAGTTGCCTGCGCAGCAGCACCTGGAACAGCACCCGGTCTCGAGACACCTCGACCACCCGAGCCTCGGCCAGCGCGCCTCGGCCATCGGCCAGCCAGGCCAGCTCGCCGACCGAGAGCCGCTTGACCGTGCCGGCGTGATGGGCCTCGGCGCCGGTCAGCTCAACGGTGTCGCCGGCGCCGAGCGCGGCCACCACGAACAGCGGTGGCGTCATCGCGAGTTGGCGCGGGTCTCCAGGCGAGCCCCGCTCGCGACGAGCGGGATCGGGAGACGCACCCTAGCGCTGCCCGAACGCGTCGCGCACCTTGGAGAACAGCCCGCCTCGGTTGCTGCCGACGCTGATCTCCTCGTTGCGCAGCTCGGCGAGCTGGCGCAGCAGCTTCTCCTGCTCGCCGTCCAGCTTGACCGGGGTGCGCACCTCGACATGCACATGCAGGTCACCGCGGGCGCTGCTGCGCAGCCGGGGCACGCCCTTGCCGCGCAGCGTGATCACCGTGCCGGACTGGGTGCCGGGTCGGATCTCGATCTGCTCGGTGGAGTCCAACGTGACCAGCTCGACCGAACTGCCCAGCGCCGCCGCGGTCATCGGCACCGCCACCGAGCAGTGCAGGTCCGAGCCTTCCCGGGTGAAGGTTTCGTCCGGGCGCTCGGTCACCTCGATGTATAGGTCGCCGGGCGGGCCGCCGCCCGGGCCCACCTCGCCCTGGCCGGACATCCGGATCCGCATCCCGTCCTCGATGCCGCCGGGCACGTCGACCGAAATGGTCCGCCGGGCCCGGACCCGGCCCTCGCCGGCGCAGGTGGGGCACGGATTCGGGATTTGCTGGCCGGTGCCGGCGCAGGCCGGGCAGGGCCGGCTGGTCATCACCGGACCGAGCAGCGAGCGCTGCATGGACTGCACCTCGCCCCGGCCGTTGCAGGTACCGCAGGTGCGTGGCCGGGTACCCGGCGCGCAGCCATCACCGGCGCAGGACTGGCACAGCACCGCGGTCTCCACCGCAATGTCCTTGGCGACGCCGAAGGCCATTTCGAGCAGGCTCAGCTCCACCCGGAGCAGCGCGTCGGCGCCCTGCCGGACCCGGCTGCGCGGGCCGCGCGCGCCGCTGCCGCCGAAGAACGTCTCGAAGATGTCGCCGAAGCCGCCGAAACCGGTGAACGGGCTACCCTGGCCGCCGCCGCCCGGCGCGAGCGGGTCACCGCCGAGGTCCACGATCCGCCGCTTCTCCGGGTCGGACAGCACCTCGTAGGCGGCGGTGACCTCCTTGAACCGGTTCTGCGCCTCGGGATCGGGGTTCACGTCCGGGTGCAGCTCGCGGGCCAGCCGACGGTAGGCGCGCTTGATCTCCTCCGCGGTGGCGTCCCTGCCGACATTGAGCAGGCCGTAGTAGTCGCGGACAGCACCTGGCACTCTCGTGGTCACCTCGACCCTTTCCCCTGGCACTCTCTTCGGCCGAGTGCCAACCGCCGTCCAGTGTACGGCTCAGCGAGCCGAAGAAATGAGGCCAGCCGCGACAACTCGCGGATCGGTCGGCGACCTGGCGGTTGATGAGGTCGGCCATACCGGGATAGCCATTTGTGAGCTTATAGCCTGCCGCCATCCGGCCGCATACCGCTCACTTCTCGGCGAGCAGCTCGCCCAGGTAGCTGGCCACCGCGGCGACCCGGGCCATGGTGTGCGCGTAGTCCATCCGGCGCGGGCCGAGCACGCCGACCCCGCCGAGCGCGATACCGGACGTGCCGTAGCCGGCCGACACCACCGAGGCGGTCTGCAGACCCTCGTACGGATTCTCGTTGCCGATCCGGACCAGGATCTGGCCGGCCGAGGTGGTCTGCTGATCCAGCAGCCGCAGCAGCACCACCTGCTCCTCCAGCGCCTCCAGCACCGGCCGGATCGCGGGGAAGTCCAGCGCATGCTCGGTCAGGTTGGCCGAGCCGGCCAGCACCACCCGTTCGGACGGGTGCTCCACCAGCGCCTCGAGCAGCACCGAGGACAGCGTGCTGATCAGGCCACGCAGGTGTCCGGGCACGGCGCTCGGCAGTTCGCCGATGACGCTCGGCGCATCGGCCAGCCGCTGATCCTTCAATCTGCCGTTCAGCACCGTGCGCAGCTCGGCCACGTCGCTGTCCTGCACCGGGCCGGGCAGCTCGACCACCCGCTGCTCCACCCGTCCGGTGTCGGTGATCAGCACCAGCATCAGCCGAACCGGACTGAGCAGCACCGTCTCCATGTGCCGGACCCGGGACCGCGACAGCGACGGGTACTGCACGACGGCCACGTTCCGGGTCAGCTGGGCCAGCGCCCGGACCGCGTTCTGCACCACCCCGTCCAGGTCGACCGCCTCGTTGAGGAAGCGCTCGATCGCCCGGCGTTCGGCCGCCGAGAGCGGCTTGATCGAGGTCAGCCTGTCGACGAACACCCGGTAGCCGGCGTCGGTCGGCACCCGGCCGGCCGAGGTGTGCGGCTGCTGGATCAGGCCCTCTTCCTCCAGCGCGGCCATGTCGTTGCGGATGGTCGCCGGCGACACGCCGAGGTTGTGCCGGTCGACCAGGGCCTTGCTGCCGACCGGTTCGTTGGTAGCGATGAAGTCGGAGATGATCGCGCGCAGCACCTCGAGCTTGCGCTCCTCGACGTTCACCGCGACCCCCTCCCCGTCTCAGGATTTGCGACCCTCTGCTGCGCCAAAGCCTAGTCCTTCGGCGCCAGCGCGGCGGGTTCACGGCCCGCGATAGGCTAAGCCGGCAGTTTGCATTCGGCGTATCGGTTCGGGGGCTGAGCGTTCGTGATCTTCAAGGGGGTTCGGGAGGGTAAGCCGTACCCGGATCACGGCTTTTCCACCCGGGACTGGGCCAACGTGCCACCCCGATCGGTGCGGCTGGACGAGCTGATCACCACCAAGCGTGAGCTGGCGCTGGACAAGCTGCTCGACTCGGACTCCACCTTCTACGGCGACCTGTTCCCGCACGCGGTGCAGTGGCACGGCGAGATCTACCTGGAGGACGGCCTGCACCGGGCGCTGCGAGCGGCGCTGCAGCAGCGCAACACCCTGCACGTCCGGGTGCTCGACCTGGACGAACTGCGGCCCAAGAAGGGCAACCAGCCGGCCGGGCGCCGCTGACCCGTTCGGCCGTGATCCGGCCTCAGTTGACCGCGAGCAGCAGATCCCGGGCCACCGCGTCGGCCAGCAACCGTCCGCGCTGGGTGAGCACCAGCCGGCCCTGCGCCAGCGGCATCCGCTCGGCCAGCCCCCAGTTGACGCACTGCTCGGCGTGCCGGACGGCGGCCACCGGCAGCCCGGCCAGGGCCAGGCCGTCGGCCATCCGCAGTTGCAGCATCACCCGTTCGGTCAGCTGGGCCGAGGGGTCCAGCGTCTCCCGGCCGGCCGCCGGGCTGCGGCCGGCCGCCAGCAGGCCGGCGTATCGGGCCGGGTGCTTGACGTTCCACCAGCGCACGCCGCCGATGTGGCTGTGCGCGCCGGGACCGGCGCCCCACCAGTTCCCGCCGGACCAGTAGAGCCGGTTGTGCGCCGAGCGGGCGGCCGGGTCGCGAGCCCAGTTCGACACCTCGTACCAGCTGAAACCGGCCTGGGTCAGCGTCTCGTCCGCCTGCAGGTACCGGTCGGCCAGCACGTCGTCGTCCGGGGCTGGGACGGCGCCACTGGCGACCTTGCGGGCCAGCGGGGTGCCCGCCTCGACGATCAGCGCGTAAGCGCTCAGGTGGTCAGCGCCGGAGCCGATGGCAGCGTCCAGTGAGTCCTGCCAGTCCCGCTCGCTCTCCCCCGGCGTGCCGTAGATCAGGTCCAGGTTGACGTGTTCGAAGCCGGCGGCGCGCGCCTCGGCGACCGCCTCGATCGGCCGCCGGGGCCGGTGCTGCCGGTCGAGCACCGCCAGCACGTGCTCGGCGGCCGACTGCATGCCCAGCGAGATCCGGCTGAAGCCGGCCTCTCGCAGCTTGCCGAAGTAGGCCGGCGTGACCGACTCCGGATTGGCCTCGGTGGTGACCTCGGCGTCCGGCGCCAGGCCGAACTCCTCGGCGATCCCCCGCACGATCAGGCCCAGGTGCTCGGCCGGCAGCAGGGTCGGCGTGCCGCCGCCGAAGAACACCGTGGAGACCGGCGGCGCGCTGGCCGGCAGCACGTCGCGGGCCAGCCGAAGCTCGGCCAGCACGGTATCGGCGTAGCTGCCCCGGCTCACCCCGTTGCCGAGCTCCGCGGCCGTGTAGGTGTTGAAGTCGCAGTAGCCGCAGCGCACCGTGCAGAACGGGATGTGCACGTAGCAGCCGAACGGGTTGCCGCGCAGTTCCAGCAGCGCCGACTCCGGCAGCCGGCCGGACGGCGGCGCCGGGTCACCGAGCGGCAGGGCGGAGGGCATAGCTGCCAGTGTCCTACAGTGCGGAGCGGATCAGGCCGCCCGACATGAGGAGAGGGTGCCAGTGCGGAGACGACACCGGTGAGCACCGTGGACTACCTGGTAGCCGGATCGGTGGCCACCATCACGCTGGACGCCCCGGACCGGCGCAACGCGCTGTCCGCGCCGCTGCTCGGCCAGCTGCGCTCGCACCTGGACGCCGCCGAGGCGGACCGGTCGGTACGCACCGTGGTGCTCAGCCACACCGGCTCGGTGTTCAGCTCCGGGATGGACCTGACCACGGTCACCGACGTGCCGGCCGCCGAGCAGCCGATCAATGCCTTCCCGGCGCTGCTGCGGCGGCTCTGGGAGTTCGATAAGCCGGTCGTCGCCCGGGTGGCCGGCCGGGCCCGGGCCGGCGGCATCGGGTTGATCGCGGCCAGCGACATCGCGATCGCCACCGCGGCGGCCGACTTCGCCTTCACCGAGGTCCGGCTGGGACTGGTGCCGGCGGTGATCTCGGTGCCGGTGCTGGCCAGGCTGCTGCCTCGGCCGGTGTTGGAGTTATGCCTGACCGGCGAGACCTTCAGCGCCGAGCGGGCCGCCGAGATCGGCCTGCTGAACCGGGTGGTCGAGGACATCGACGCCGAGCTGAACCGCCTCACCGAGCTGCTCGCCGGTTGCGAGCCGAAGGCGCTGGCCGCCACCAAGGCGATGCTGCGTCGGAACCGCCATGGCCTGTCGATGGCCGAGGATCTGGCCGCGATGAGCGCGCTGTCGGCCGCGCACTTCGCCAGTGCCGAGGCGGCCGAGGGGATCGCCGCGTTCCGGGAGAAGCGCCCGCCCGGATGGGCGGTCAACCGCTCGGGATGATCGTCGGCGACGATCGCGCCGGTCAACCGGTCAGGTCGATCCGCAGGAACGAGGCGTAGTGATTGGCGGTCCAGTAATACGTGCCGTTTCGCCCGATGACGATCCGACGCTCGCCGCGGTCGGGATCGCCCGGGGTCGGCACCGTGTACTCGTGGTAGTAGCCGAGCGGCTCCGCCGGTAACCGCCGGTTGCGGTTGTCGTAGACGCTGCCGTCCTCCGGATAGGGATACGGGCCGCCATGCTGGATCAGCGTCACCGTCTGTCGGGCCTGCACCGGCAGCGTGGACAGGGCGACCGGGTGCGGCGCGGCCGGATGCCGATCGGTTGCCGCCCGTGCGGCGTAGCCGGCCAGCAGGAGCAGTATCAACAGGATCAGGGCGGCGAACGGCCGGCGGCGCAGCGACGACCGGAGCGAAGGCACGGCGCCCAGCGTAAGGCCCGGGACCGGCGGGCCGAGGACAGCAGGGCAAAGCGACCGCAGAGCAGAGGAGTGGACGTGGAAGACGGAATGAGCGCCGGAACGATCCGGATCACCGGCGCGGACGGCGACCAGATCGAGGCCTACGCCGCCCGCCCGAGTTCGTCCGATCGGCGCGGCGGCGTGGTGCTCATCCACCACATGCCGGGATATGACCGGTGGAGCAAGGAGGTTGCCCGCCGGTTCGCGGTGGACGGCTACGACGTGGTGATGCCCAACCTGCACTACCGGGATGCGCCCGGTGCCGACCCGGACGACGCGGCGGCGGCCTCTCGGGCCAACGGTGGGGTGTCGGACCAGCGGCTGCTCGGCGACGCCTCCGGCGCTATCGACCAGCTGCGCGGGCTGGACACCAGCAACGGAAAGGTTGCCGTGCTCGGGCACTGCTCGGGTGGCCGGCAGGCGGTGCTGGTGGCCTGCAACCTCGACGTGCAGGGCGCGGTGGACTGCTACGGCGCCTTCGTGGTCAATGACGCGCCGTCGAACTTCCCGGTCCGGATGACCAGCCTGGAAAGCCAGCTGGCCAACCTGCGCTGCCCGCTGCTCGGACTCTTCGGCAACGAGGACGCGAACCCGTCCCGCAAACATGTCGACACGCTCGACAAGATCCTCACCAAGCATGGCCTGGAACACCAGTTCCACCGCTACAAGGGAGCCGGCCACGGCTTCTTCGCCGTCGACCGGCCGGCCTATCGCCAGGAGCAGGCCGTGGACGGCTATCAGCACATCGCCGCCTTCTTCGCCCGCACGATCGGCTGATCAGGATGTGCACCTACAACACCGAGCACGCCGAGATCACCGGCAGTGGCAAGGGCCGGGACGGCTGGTTCGCGCTGAACACCGCGACCGTCTACTACGACCATCCGGTGCACGCGCAGGCCGAGCACACGCTGAACATCGACTTCTCCGACGGCCGGCCGGGGCATCGGGTGGCGGTGGAGCTGACCGCCGGCTCGGCGCGGGAACTGGTGGCCGCGATCGAACGGGCGCTCGGCTCGGTCCCCGCGGCGATGCTCCGTTAGCCGGTTAGGGTTAGCCGGTTAGGGCTAGCCGGTTAGGGTCGCGACTATGCGCGCCGCCTACGCCCAGTCCTTCGACGCCGAGAACCCGCTGACCGGTCTGGTGGTCGGCGACCGCCCGGAGCCGGAAAGCCGACCGGGCTGGTCAGTGGTCCGGGTCCTGGCGGTCAGCCTCAACCACCACGACCTGTGGACGCTGCGTGGGGTAGGCATCGCCGAGGACCGGCTGCCGATGATCCTGGGCTGTGACGCGGCCGGCATCGACACCGCCACCGGCGCCGAGGTGGTGGTGCACGCAGTGATCAGCGCCGACGGCTGGACCGGAGACGAGACCCTCGATCCAGGCCGCAGCCTGCTGAGCGAGAAGTACCAGGGAACGCTGGCCGAGCTGGTCGCGGTGCCGACCGTCAACCTGATCGCCAAGCCGGCCGAGCTGAGCTTCGCCGAGGCGTCCTGCCTGCCGACCGCCTGGCTCACCGCGTACCGGATGTTGTTCGTCAGCTCAGACCTGCGGCCCGGCCAGACGGTGCTGGTGCAGGGCGCGACCGGCGGGGTCGCCTCGGCCTGCATCATGCTGGCCCGCGCCACCGGGCTGCGGGTGTGGGCGACCGCCCGCACCGAGCAGAAGCAGGCCACCGCGCTGCGGCTCGGCGCCCACCAGTCCTTTCCGCCTGGTGCCCGGCTGCCCGAACGGGTCGACGCGGTGCTGGAGACGGTCGGTGCCGCGACCTGGTCGCACTCGCTGAAGTCGCTGCGTCCGGGTGGCCAGCTGGTGATCTCCGGGGCCACCTCCGGCGCGATGCCGCCGGCCGAGCTGAACCGGATCTTCTTCCTGCAGTTACAGGTGATCGGCTCCACCATGGGTACCCGGGCGGAGCTGGCCGACCTGATCTCGCTGCTGGTGTCCACCGGCCTGCGACCACCGATCGACCGGACGCTGCCGCTGGCCGAGGTGGCCGACGGGCTGGCCGCGATGGAATCCGGTTCGCTGGTCGGCAAGATCGTGATCGAGCCCTGACGGGCCCAGCATCGGCCACGGCCGGCGGTGCTACGTTCGAAACAGCTTCGCGGAGCGTGGGAGCACCAGCCCCGCGGCCTGCTGTTGGAAGAAGGTGGCCATGGACCTGTCGCTGAGCACCGAGGAGATCGAGACCCGGGACTGGGTTCGCAACTTCGTCCGGCGCGAGATCATGCCGATGGAACCGGAGGTGCTGCGCCGGGAACGGGCGCACCAGCCCGGGGTCACCGCCGATGAGCTGAAGGAGCTGCGGAACAAGGCCCGCCAGTTCGGCTTCTGGGGCATCCAGACGCCGGAGGAGTACGGCGGGATGAACCTGTCCGCGGTGTTGGCCGCGCTGATCGAGGCCGAACTCGGCCGCTCGTTCGTGCCGTTCCGGTTCGGCGGCTCGGCCGACAACATCCTGTTCCACGCCAACGAGTCACAGCGGCAGGAGTACCTGCTGCCGACCATCGAAGGCGATCGGATCTCCTGCTTCGCGATCACCGAGCCGGGCGCCGGCTCGGACGCCACCGCTATCCGGACCACCGCCCGCAAGGACGGCTCGGACTGGGTCATCAACGGTGAGAAGACCTTCATCACCGGCGGCAACGAGGCCGACTTCACCATGGTGTTCGCGATCACCGATCCGGAGTTAGGGGTCAACGGTGGGGTGACCTGCTTCCTGGCCGACCGGGACCTGGGCTGGAAGTCGGAGTACATCGACACCATGGGCGAATGGGGGCCGGCGGCGCTGGTCTTCGACGAGGTACGGGTACCCGAACGCAACATCCTGGGCGAGCTGGGTCAGGGCTTCGCGTTGGCCATGCAATGGATCGGCCGGGGCCGCTACCTGCTGCCGGCGCGGGCCATCGGGGCCTGCGAGCGGCTGATCGAGATGGCCATGCAGCATGCCCGCAACCGGGTCACCTTCGGCGAGCCGATCGCCAACCGGCAGGCGATCCAGTGGATGATCGCCGATTCCGCGGTGGAGCTGGAGGCGCTGCGCTGGTTGGTGCTGTCCGCGGCCTGGCAGGTGGACCAGGGCATGGACTCCCGGCATGCCCAGTCGATGGCCAAGCTGTTCGGCGGCGTCAAGGCGAACGAGATCGTCGATCGGATGCTGCAGATCCACGGCGGCATGGGCTACACCCGTGAACTGCCGATCGAACGGTGGTATCGCGAGCTGCGGCTGCTGCGGATCTATGAGGGGACGGACGAGATCCAGCGCCGGACGATCGCCCGCAACCTGCTCAAGGGCTACGCCTCGGTGCGCGGCATGCTCGGCTAGCCCGAGCCTGCCCAAAGGTACCGGCATGCTCGGCTGAGTCGCCCAGCCCTGGGAGATACTGCCTGGCATGGTGAACCTGGGCGTGATCTTCCCACCCGAGCTTGCCCCGGAGCAGCTGCGGCCGGTGGCGCTGGCCGCCGAGGAGTCCGGGCTTGCCGAGCTGTGGCTGTGGGAGGACTGCTTCGCCGAGAGCGGCATCGCCACCGCGGCCGCCGTGCTGGCCTGGACCGAGCGGCTGCGGGTCGGCATCGGCCTGCTGCCGGTTCCGCTGCGCAACGTGGCACTGACCGCGATGGAGTTGGCAACGCTGGCCCGGCTGTTCCCCGGCCGGCTGGTTCCCGGCGTCGGGCACGGGGTGCTGGACTGGATGGGTCAGGTCGGGGCACGGGTGCCCTCGCCGATGACCTTGCTGGGCGAGTACGCCACGGCGCTGCGCGAGCTGTTGCACGGCCAGACCGTCTCGACGTCGGGACGGTACGTCACACTCGACGCCGTTGGCCTGGCCTGGCCGCCGCCGGCCGTGCCGCCGGTGCTGGTCGGCGCGGTCGGTCCGCGAACCCTCACCCTGGCCGGCGCGGTCGGCGACGGGGTGATCCTGACCGGTGGGACCACCATCGATCAGTTGCCGGAGGCGCTACGCCAGGTGCGCGCGGGTCGCTCGGACGCCGGCATCGGCACCGCACCCGAGGTGGTGGTCTTCCTGGCGGTGGCCGACCGGCCGGCGGCCACCGAGGTTGCCGGCCAGGTAGGCCGGTTCGTCGAAGCGGGCGCCACCACGGTTGCCCTGCTCTCGGTCGGCGATGACCCGCCGCCGCTGGCCGAGTTCGCGCGCTTCGCCGGACGCGAGGTGCAACCGCTGCTCAGCTGAGCCTCGGCTCAGGCCGACCCTGCAGGTGCTCAGGCCGGCTTGACCGCCTGCAGGGTGTAGCTCAGCGGCAGCCGCTCCGGCCGCTCGGTCAGCCGCCACTCCTCGTCCTCGCCGAGGGTCATCGCGCCGGGCAACGCCTCCCACGGCACCGAGCGGTGCTCGAGGAACTGGGTGAGCCGCAGCCCGGCGTCGAACAGCGCGGTGATGATCTCGCCGAGGCCGTGGTTCCAGCTCGCGCTGCGGTTGTGCACGAACTCGGTCTCGGTCGGCACGTAGGTGCCCGCCTCCTCGAAGATCACCGGTTGCTCGGTCTCGAAGTACGGATAGTCGGCGACCAGCAGGTGGTCCGGCCGCTGGTCGTCGATCGCCCACAGCGCGGGGTGGCCTTCGCGCAGGAACAGCCGGCCGCCGGGAGCCAGCAGGTCGGCGACCAGCTTGCCCCAGCGGGCGATGTCCGGCAGCCAGCACAGCGCGCCCACCCCCGTGTAGAGGAGATCGAACTGCCCGCTGCCGAACCGCTCGACCGCCCGGTAGGCGTCGGCCTGCACGTATTCGATCTCGGCGCCTACTGACTCGGCCAATGCGCGGGCCTCGGCCAGCGCCGGGCCGGAGAAGTCCAGCCCGCTCATCCGGGCACCCAGCCGGTGCAGCGAGATGGTGTCGGTGCCGATGTGACACTGCAGGTGCAGGGCGCGCAGCCCGCTGATGTCGCCAAGCCGCGGCCGGTCGAAGCTCACCACCTTGGACAGGTAGTCCGGATCGTCGCGGAAGCGCCGCACCGCGTAGCCGGGTGAGGCGGCGTGCGCCGGCGCCCGCTCGTCCCAGTTGGCCAGGTTCAGAGCGCTGAAGTCGTCCATGCGGCCGATTCTCGCAGTCTGGTCGAGCCGATTTGAGTTTGAGCGGCCAGCACCGGCCGGCTGTCGTCGTCAGCTACGGGCAATGGCCGTTAGATCGGGCTATTGCGGTCAGCTTTGCCTTACGATTCAAGATTATTAGCCGTCGGCAAAGCCCTGCTATTGACCAGCCGCACAGCCGGGTGGACGATCTAGCTACCGCTTGACTTTGTCGGCTTGCGCTGCCAAGCCGGAAGACACCTATGATCTTCGGGGGGATCGCAATGGGCGTGGGCTGGATAGACAACATCTATAACAACACTGGTTCGCAATGGTTCCTGAAATCCGTGGACAGCAGCCACAACGGCGCGATCCAGCCTGACTCGGGTGCCCAGTTCACCCTTGACGACGGGAACTTCCACGGCTTCACGCCTCAACATTTCCACGCGAACTGGTGCGGAATCCCGTGGTACTACCAGGGATCGCATTTCAAGGCGTTTTCGGCTAACCGCTCCGATAATGTGCAGTTCTATACCTCGTATGTAGACAGCAAGAACTGGATCTACTATCTGGACGGCCTGAACGGTCATATCCTGGCCAGGCAGGAGGCGCCCAAGGTCGATTTCCACTGCAACCTCAGATTCGAAGATTCCGGACCGGCGCTCGACATCGTCAACGATGACGGCAGTACCCAGGAGGTGCTCACCCAGCTCTACACCGAGCTCAAAGCCTGGGCGACGATCGCCATGTCGTTGTTGGGCACGGTGCTGAAGCCCAAGACTGGTACCACCAGCAGCTGAGTCGCGCCGCCGGGTGGTGCGGCCAGCCAACAGCCATTTCACCGGGTGGTTCCGGGCCTCCGGTTAGGGTGGTTGCATGGCCCATCGCCTCCTGACGCTGATGGCGGTGCACGCGCACCCGGACGATGAGGCAACCGGCACCGGCGGGGTGCTGGCCAAGGCTGCCGCCGAGGGCATCCGCACGGTGCTGGTCACCTGCACCGACGGCCGCTGCGGCGACGGCCCGGGCGGCGTCAAGCCCGGGGAACCGGGTCACGACCCCGAGCTCGTGGTGGAGATGCGCCGGCAGGAGCTTGAGAAGAGCTGCGCGGTGCTGAACGTCAGCGACCTCGAGCTGCTCGACTACGCCGACTCCGGGATGATGGGCTGGGCCACCAACGATGCGCCCGGTTCGTTCTGGTCGACGCCGGTGGACGAGGCCGCCGGGCGGCTGGCCGAGCTGATGCATCGCTACCGGCCGGACGTGGTGGTCACCTACGACGAGAACGGCTTCTACGGCCACCCCGACCACATCCAGGCCCACCGGATCACCATGGCCGCGGTCGCCTCGACCGGCGTGCCGGCCAAGGTCTACTGGGCGACCGCGCCCCGCTCGGGGATGGAGGAGTTCGGCCGGATCATGCGGGAGCTGGGTGCGGACTGGGACGAACCCGGAGAGGGTCAGGAGATGCCCGAACTCGGGCTGCCCGATGAGTGCATCACGACCTGGGTGGACGCCCGGGAGTTCGGCGCCCAGAAATACGACGCACTCGCCGCGCATGCCAGCCAGGGCGAGAACATCTTCTTCCTGCGGATGGGCCGCGAAAGGTTCACCGAGCTGATGGGCAGGGAGACCTTCGTCCGGGTGTATGACCGGACCGACGCCGCGTTACCCGAGCAGGACCTGTTCGCCGGCCTGCGCTGAGCCGCCTGGCTACGCAGAGCCGCCTGGCTACGCAGAGCCGCCTCGCTACGGAGAGCCGCCTGGCTGCGCAGAGCCGCCTGGCTGCGCAGAGCCGCGAACGCCACCGAGCGGGGACCTCAGCGCAGGGTGGCGGCGTGGTCCGGCACCGACCGGAACAGCTCGCGCGGCGGCCGGGTGTAGTTCTTGGCCGCCGGCGGCTTGGGCACCTCGATTCGGGGCTCTGGCACCTGCTCGTACGGCACGCTGGAGAGCAGGTGCGCGATCATGTTGATCCGGGCACTGCGCTTGTCATCGGCCTCGACGACCCACCACGGTGATTCCGGGATGTCGGTATGCACGAACATCTCGTCCTTGGCGCGCGAATACTCCTCCCAGCGCAGGATCGAATCAACATCCATCGGCGAGAGCTTCCAGCGGCGCATCGGGTCGTTCAGCCTGGCTTCGAAACGCCGTTCCTGCTCGGCGTCGCTGACTGAGAACCAGTACTTGCGCAGCATGATGCCGTCCTCGACCAGCAGCCGTTCGAAGACCGGGCACTGGGCCAGGAACCGGCGGTATTCGGCCGGCGTGCAGAAACCCATCACCCGCTCCACGCCGGCCCGGTTGTACCAGGACCGGTCCATCAGCACGATCTCGCCGGCCGCCGGCAGCTGGGCGACATAGCGCTGGAAGTACCACTGGCCGTGCTCGCGCTCGGTAGGTATCGGCAGCGCGACGATCCGGGCCATCCGAGGATTGAGGTACTCGGCAACCCGCTTGATCGCGCTGCCCTTGCCCGCGGCGTCCCGACCCTCGAACAGCACGAGCAACCGGGCGCCCTCGGCGCGCACCCATTCCTGCATCGTCACCAGCTCGGCCTGCAGCCGGTACAGCTCCCGCTCGTAACCGGCGCGCTTCAGCCGGGCCGGCCCGGCCGAGTCCGCTGCCGGCTTGGCCATCCTCAGCCGCCCCGGCGGCCGAGCAGGATCAGCATGCAACAGGTATAGCCGTCCGCCGCGCCGGATCTCAACCGCGCCGCCATCATCGTCTGCTCACCGACCGCGTCTGCTCACCGACCGCGTCTGCTAGCCGACCGCCGCGATCGCCCGCCGGACCGCCTCCACCGACATCGCGACGTCCTGCTCGTCGGTGGACCAGTTGCTCACCGACACCCGGATGATCTGCCGGCCGGCCCAGCGGGAACCGGACATCCAGCTCACCCCATCGGCGAGCAGCCGCCGCATCACGGCGCGGGTGCGGTCTTCGTCCCCGACCGCGAAGCAGACCTGGGTGAACACCACCTCGTTGAGCACCTCGACACCGTCGATCGCCGCGAGGCCGGCGGCGATCGCCCGGGCATTGCCGACCAGCCGGTCGACCAGGTCGGCCACGCCGGACCGGCCGAGCGATTGCAGCGCCGCCCACACCGGCACGCCGCGAGCCCGCCGGGACATCTCCGGCACCTTGTCCAGCGGGTCGCCGGACGCATCGGGCATCAGGTAGTCGCCGTGGATGCCGAGCGCCCGGCGCATCGGGCCCGGCTTGGCCACGATCGCGATTCCGCAGTCGTAGGGCACATTCAGCGTCTTGTGCGCATCGGTGCCCCACGAGTCGGCGTCCTCATACCCGGCGACCAGTTGTCGGTGGGTCGGGCTGGCGCCGGCCCACAGGCCGAACGCGCCGTCGATGTGCACCCAGGCACCGTGCTCATGCGCAGTGCCGATGGCCTCGGCGAACGGGTCGAACGCGCCGGAATGCAGGTTGCCCGCCTGCAGGCAGACAATCGCCGGGCCGTCGCCCAGCCGCTCGGCAAGCGCGTCCGGTCGGATCCGGCCCTGCGCGTCGGCCGGCACCACGGTGGGCGCGCCCAACCCCAGGTAGCGCAGCGCCACGTCGACCGTCTCGTGCCGCTCGGCGCCCACCAGCACCGTGATCGGGGGCGCCCCGGTCAGGCCGAGCCGGGCCAGATCCCAGCCGACGTCGGTCAACACCTGCTCCCGCGCCGCCGCCAGGCAACTGAAGTTGGCCATCGTGGCACCGGTCACGAACCCGACGTCGCAGCCGTCGGCCAGCCCCAGCAGGTCGAGCAACCAGCGCGCCGCCGTCTCCTCCGCGGCCACCACCCCGGGCGTCGGGTTGCGCATGCCGGCGTTCTGGTCCCAGGCACTGACCAGCCAGTCGGCGGCCATCGCGGCCGGCAACGTGCCACCGATCACCCAGCCGAAGAACCGGCCGGAGGCCATCGCCATCAGGCCGTCCTCGGTCGCCTCGTTCAACAGGTCGATGACCGCCGCTGGCTCGGCCGGCCGGTCCGGGATGTTCTCGCCGAATGCCTTGGCCAGCTCGTCAGCGCTCCGACGTGGTGGCACCGGACGTTCCGGCACCGAGGCCAGCCAGCCGCGGGCGTGCCTCGCCGCCGCTTCCAGCGCTGCCGTGTAGGCATCTTCCCGTGCGGTCATGACAGCGGATCCCCTTACTTAGACGTCACTGACGAGCCCCTCGCGACGGACGCTACGGCAACCCGCTGACAGCCGGCCAGGCTGATTGCGGCCAGCGACTCAGCCTTTACCGCCACCGAGGCGGAACGAGCGACGGATTCGGCAGCGGCCGTCCCGTACCTCGACCGCGACCAACTCCCGTGCGGTGGCGCGTACCGGCAGCCGGGCCGCGATCGCGGCGCGGAACTCCGCGACCTGCTCGGCGCCCGCGCTGGTGGACACGGTCAGGTGCGGCACCAGTTCGGCGAAGGCGCCCTCGTACGGCGGGTACTCGGGCCAGCCCGCGCACAGATCCTCGGTCAGCGCCAGGAACGGATCGGCCGGCTCCGGCGCGAGGTAGTGCACCTCGGCATCGTCGAAGGATGCGAACCGCTCGAAGCACACCTCGAACGGTTGCCAGCCCTTGGCAAGCTGGCCGACCGCGTCCAGGTCGGCCTCGGTGAGTTCGTCCGGCGGGATCCAGGGAAACAGCGCGGTGACGTGCGCCGGCACGTCGGCGAAGGTGGTGTCGTAGCGCGCCCGCCAGGCACCGACCAGCGGTTCCAGCTCCGGCAGCGGCACGATCAGGCCGCTGTAGTCGGTCACTTGCGCGCGCTCTCCGGCGACTCGGCGGTGGACAGCGCGGCGATGAAGGCCTCCTGCGGCACCTCGACCCGGCCGACCATCTTCATCCGCTTCTTGCCTTCCTTCTGCTTCTCCAGCAGCTTGCGCTTACGGGTGATGTCACCGCCGTAGCACTTGGCCAGCACGTCCTTGCGGATCGCCCGAATGGATTCGCGGGCGATCACCCGGGAGCCGATGGCGGCCTGGATCGGCACCTCGAACTGCTGGCGCGGGATCAGCTCGCGCAGCTTGGTGGTCATCATCACGCCGTAGGCGTAGGCCTTGTCCTTGTGCACGATGGCCGAGAAGGCGTCCACCGCCTCGCCCTGCAGCAGGATGTCGACCTTGACCAGGTCGGCCGACTGCTCGCCGGCGCTCTCGTAGTCCAGGCTGGCGTAGCCGCGGGTGCGGGACTTCAGCGCGTCGAAGAAGTCGAAGATGATCTCGGCCAGCGGCAGCGTGTAGCGCAGCTCGACCCGGGTCTCGGACAGGTAGTCCATGCCCAGCAGGGTGCCCCGGCGGCCCTGGCAGAGTTCCATGATGGCGCCGATGTACTCGCTCGGAGCGATGATCATCGACTTCACGATCGGCTCGTACACCTCGGCGATCTTCTGGCCGGACGGCCAGTCCGACGGGTTGGTGACCACGAACTCCCGGCCGTCCTCCAGGATCACCCGGTTGACCACGTTCGGCGCGGTGGAGATCAGTTCCAGGCCGAACTCCCGCTCGAGGCGATCCCTGGTTATCTCCAGGTGGAGCAGGCCGAGGAAGCCGCACCGGAAGCCGAAGCCGAGCGCGGCCGAGGACTCCGGCTCGTACACCAGGGCGGCGTCGTTGAGCCGCAGCCGGTCCAGCGCGTCACGCAGCAGCGGGAAGTCCGAGCCGTCCATCGGGTAGAGCCCGGAGTACACCATCGGCTTCGGATCCCGGTAGCCGCCGAGCGCCTGCCTGGCCGGCTTCGCGGCGTCGGTCACCGTGTCGCCGACCCGGGACTGCCGGACGTCCTTGACCCCGGTGATCAGGTAGCCGACCTCCCCGACGCCGAGCCCTCGGCTGGCCACCGGCTCCGGCGAGATGACGCCAATCTCCAGCAGCTCGTGGGTGGCGCCGGTGGACATCATCTTGATCCGCTGACGCGGGCTGATGTGCCCGTCCATCACCCGGATGTAGGTGATCACGCCGCGGTAGATGTCGTACACCGAGTCGAAGATCATCGCCCGGACGGGGCTGTTCGGCTCCCCCACCGGCGGCGGCACGTCCCGGCAGATCACGTCCAGCAGCTGGTCCACGCCCTGCCCGGTCTTGGCGCTCACCCGCAGCACTTCGTCCGGGTCGCAGCCGATGATGTGCGCGATCTCGGCGGCGTAGAGGTCCGGCTGGGCGGCCGGCAGGTCGATCTTGTTCAGCACCGGGATGATGTGCAGGTCGTTCTCCAGCGCCAGGTAGAGGTTGGCCAGCGTCTGCGCCTCGATGCCCTGGGCGGCGTCCACCAGCAGCACCGCGCCCTCGCAGGCGGCCAGGCTGCGCGAGACCTCGTAGGTGAAGTCGACGTGACCCGGGGTGTCGATCATGTGCAGGGTGTAGCCGGTGTCCTCGGCGCCGCCGGAGCCCCGGACCACCCACGGCATCCGGACGTTCTGGGCCTTGATGGTGATGCCGCGCTCCCGCTCGATGTCCATCCGGTCCAGGTACTGGGCGCGCGCCTGCCGAGCGTCGACCACCCCGGTCAGCTGCAGCATCCGGTCGGCGAGGGTGGACTTGCCGTGGTCGATGTGCGCGATGATCGAGAAGTTGCGGATGCGGGCCGCTGGCGTGTTACCGGCCGGGCTTGCGGTGACGGGCACGGGCTGCTTTCTGCAGATTTCTTCCTCGGACGGTGGACGCCCCATTCTCCCATGGCCGACCGTCCGGTTTGCCGATCGAGCGGTTTCGCGCGGGCCGAGTGGCTTCGGCCGTCGGTAGCGGCCGGATGCGAGGATGGGCGGCATGACTGCCACCTCTGGAGTGCCGGACGACCCGCGCGCGGTGACCGAGTATCGGATTCCAGCCACCGAAGTGCGGGCCGGTGACCTGATCAACACCTCGCCTGGCGTCGACGAGGACTGGCAGCAGGTGCTGTCGGTACATACCCGGGAACTCCCGGACGCCGACGCGAGCACCGACGCCGCGGCTTTGATCGCCGAGGTGGGCGACCGCTATGTGGTGGTCCGGATGACCGATGTCGCTCCGGTGGACTCGCCGGTCTACTTCTCCGACGGGACGGCGCTGGCCTACGGCATGGACGGCGTGGACGACTCGCCGGTGACCGAGGTGCTGTCCTCGGCCGACTCGGTACGGACATTCCTCTACACCCGGTACGAGCTGGTGACCGTCCGGGCGCGGTGATCGGGCCCGCTCGGCTGGTCGGGACCGCGCCAGCCGGGCCGGCGGTCGGCTTGCGGGCTGCCGCAGGGCCCGGTTTTGCTGAGCTGGCGGCTGCGCTGGTAATCTGGCGAGGTTGTCCGGGCGCCGTTTCGGCGCTATGGGCCGCAGGACATCACCCTTCACCGAACGCATTGAGGCAACTTCGTGGCGAACATCAAGTCCCAGATCAAGCGGATCCGCACCAACGAGGCGGCTCGGCTGCGCAACAAGAGCGTCAAGAGCTCGCTGAAGACGGCCATCCGCTCCTTCCGGGCGGCAGCCGACGCCGGCGACAAGGACACCGCGGCGGCGGCGCTGACCCACGCCTCCCGGCAGCTGGACAAGGCCGTGAGCAAGGGCATCATCCACGCCAACCAGGCCGCCAACAAGAAGTCGGCGATGGCCCAGCGCGCCAACTCGCTGTAACGCTCCAGCCACCGCAGCCCGCGTCCCCGCCTCGGGAACGCGGGCTGTTTTGCTGTCCGCCCTCAGCTGAGCGCGCTAGCCATTCGGTCCACGGCCTCGGTCAGGATCTCGGCGCTGGTGGCGAAGTTCAGCCGGACATGGTCGGCGCCGATCGCGCCGAACGTCCGACCGGCGTCGACGGCTACCCCATGCTGCAGGAAGCGTTGGCTGGCATCGCCGTCGATGCCCAGCCCATCGCAGTCGAGCCAGCCGAGGTAGCTGGCCTGCGGCGGTCGCCAGCTCAGCGCCGGCAGCCGGTCGGCCAGCAGTTCGCCGAGCAGCGCCCGCCGCTCGACCAGCGTCGCCAGCAGCCGATCCAGCCACGCTCCCTCCTCGGTGTAGGCGACGACCGAGGCCAGTGCGCCGAAATGGCCGACCCGCCACCGGCTGTTCGGCAACGCCCGGACGACCTCGGCCATCCGTGCCGAGGCGCTGATCACGGCCGCGGCCTTGAGACCGGCCAGGTTCCAAGCCTTGCTCGCGGCCTGCACGCTCACCGCGAGTTCGGCGGCGCCCGCAACGCTCAGCAGCGGGGTGAACCGGGCACCGGGCAGCACCAGCGGCGCGTGCGCCTCGTCGCTGACGATCGGCACCTGATAACGAGCGGCCAGTTCGACCAGTTCGGTCAGCTCCTGGCGGCTGTGCGCCCGACCGACCGGGTTGTGCGGGTTGCAGAGCAGGTAGGCGGCGGGCCGGTCGGCGAACGCCCGCTCCAACGCAGGCAGGTCCAGCCGCCAGCCGTCGGCGCGCCGCAGCGGCACCTCCACCAGCCGGCCGCGTACCTCACCGATCCAACCGAAGAACGGTGAGTAGACCGGTGGGCTGATGACCACCGCCTCGCCCGGCCGGGTCAGCACTCGCAGCAACTCGACCACGCCGACCTCGATATCGGCCACTACGTGTACCGATGCTGGATCGAACTGCCAGCCCCAGCGCTGACCGGCGAACGCCGCCAGCGCCCGGCCCAGTGCCCCGTCGTCGAATGCGTAGCCGGTGTCGGACCGCCGGACGGCTTCGGTGAGCGTGGTCGCGATCGCCGGTGCCAGCTCGAAATCCATCTCGGCCACCCACAACGGCAACACGTCGGCCGGATAGCGCTGCCACTTCGCGCTGCGCCGGAGCCGGAGTTGATCGATCGGTGGAACCGGCAGCAGG
Organism: Jatrophihabitantaceae bacterium; assembly: GCA_045807085.1. Taxonomy (GTDB): domain Bacteria; phylum Actinomycetota; class Actinomycetes; order Mycobacteriales; family Jatrophihabitantaceae; genus Jatrophihabitans_A. Next base: position 71,277 of record JBJMIB010000032.1, on the reverse strand, counting down.
TCGGCGGAGGTCTTCGGCATGACGCCAGCCTGCCAGGTGGCTGACGGCTTCGGTCAGCGCAGTTCGCGGGCCGAGGCCAGCCGGCGGACCGCCGACTCCAGGGCGTACTCCGGATCGGCGGCATTGCCCTTGACATCGGCATTGAGCGCGGCGACCACCGCCAGTGCCTGCCGCAGCCCCGGCTCGGCCCAGCCGCGGGACTGGGTCCGGGCGCGCTTGACCTTCCACGGCGGCATGCCCAGCGCCGGGGCCAGCCGGAACGGGTCGCCGGGACCCGCGCCGAGCACCTTGGCCACCGTGCGCACGCCGTCGGCAAGCGCGTCGGCGATCACCACCGCCGGCACTCCGACGTTCAGCGCCCAGCGCAGGTTGGTCAGCGCGCCGGCGACGTTGCCCACCACCGCCTGGTCGGCGACCGCGAAGCCGGTGACCTCGGCCCGGCCGCGGTGATAGGCGGTCACCGCGGCGGCGTCGATAGTGCCGCCGGTGTCGCCGATCAGCTGAGCGGTGACCGCGGAAATCTCCCGCAGATCGCTGCCTACCGCGTCGAGCAGCGCCGCCGCCGCGTCACCGCTGATCCGGCCGCCGAACCGCTTCACCTCGGAGCGTAGGAAATCCTGCCGCTCATCGAGCCGGGTCAGCCGGGCACAGCCGATCTCGGCCGGCTTCACCTTGCGCACCGCGTCCAGGACCGCCTTGCCCTTGGCACCGCCGAGGTGCTGGATCACCACGGTGCTGTCCGGGTCGGGCGTCAGCAGCATCGGCAGCACCACCGGCACCTGGGCGGCCGGCAGATCCTGCGCCGACCGCACGATCAGCAGCCGGCGGCCGCCGAACAGCGACGGGCTCAGCAACTGGATCAGCTCAGCGAGATCGATGAGCGACGCCTCCCGCTCGTGCACCTCGGTGTCCGGATCGGCGGCCAGCCCTGCCTGCCGCAGGTCGTCCAGCGCGCGGCTGACCAGGAACTCCTCGTCGCCCACCACCAGGGTGAGCGGCGCCGGGCTGGCCGGCGACGACTCGGCTGCGGAGGGCATGCCTGCATGCTGCCACGAGCGCATGACAGCGAGCCTGCCGGCCGCAGGTTCCTAGCGGCGGTGCCCCGGCCTCGCCTCCCGGGCCGGGCCGGGCAGGGCCGAACGTGCCTACCGGCACCGTCAAGGCGGTGCGCGGGCTGGGACGCCGGCGGCCAGCGAGACCGCGTGGACCACCGCCACCGGATGGCCGGCTCGGATCACCACGGCGATGTCGCCGTCGGTGTCGGTGCGCCGAGCGGGCACGCCGAGCCGGGCCAGTTCCGCCAGCAGCAGCGGCGAGGGATGCCCGTAGTCGTTGCCCAGGCCAACCGAGATCACCGCCAGCTTGGCCTGCACCATCCGTAGGAACGTTGGATCGGAATATGCCGAGCCGTGATGTGGCACCTTGAGGATGTCTGCCCGCAGATCGGCGCCGGACCGCAGCAGGTCGTCCTGCGCCTCGACCTCGGTATCGCCGGGCAGCAGGATCCGCTCGCCGGCCACCGTCGCCCGCAGCACCACCGAGGAGTTGTTCGGGTCCGAGTGCGTGTCCTGGTAGCGCCGGACCGGTCCCAGCACGTCGAGCCGGATGGGGCCCACCTGGAACACCGTGCCGACGCTGACCGGCCCCAGCGGCACCCCGTGGCCGGCCAGCAGACCGCTGGCCAGCCGATAGCCGCTGGCGGGATCGGTCAACGGCGAACCCACCGCCCGGCCGACCTGGCGCTGATGCAGCACGCCGGCCAAGCCACCCACGTGATCAAGATGAAAGTGCGTCAGCACCAGCAGCGGCACCCGGCTGACGCCCAGCTTGTGCAGGCAGCGGTCCACTGCCACCGGGTCCGGTCCGGCGTCGATCACCACCGCCGCCCCGGCGCCGGCATTCAACGCCAGCGCATCGCCCTGCCCGATCGAGCAAGCCACCAGCAACCAGCCCGGTGGCGGCCAGCCGGTCACCGCCGACCGCACCGGAATCTGCACCAGCAGCCCGACCACGGCGGCGGTGGCCAGCAGCCCACGGATCGCTGGCCACCGGCACAACCACCAGAGCCCCGCCACCAGCACAGCCAGCAGCAGGCCGCCTGACAGCCCGGCCGGCCAGGGCACCGAACCGCCCGGCAGTGAGCCGAAGTATTCGGCGACCCAGACCAGCCAGCGGCACGGCCAACCCGCCAACTGGGCGAACACCACCGCGAGCGGCAGCCAGAGCACCGAGGCCAGCGCTGCCAGCACGCCCAGGATGGTCGCGCTTGCCACCACCGGTTCGGCAAGCAGGTTCGCCGGGATGGCGACCAGGCTGACTCGGCCGCTGACACCGGCGATCAGCGGCATGGTGACCAGGTGCGCGGCCGCCGCGACCGCGAGCGGCTCGGCCAGCCCGACCGGCACCCCGCGCACCCGCAGGAACCGCAACAGTGCCGGCGCGATCAGCAACAGCGCCGTGGTGGCCGCCACCGACAGCGCGAAACCGAGGTCCGCTGCCAGCGCCGGCTGCCAGGCCAGTAGCAGCAGGCAGGTCGCCGCCAGTGCCGGCAGCGCGTCGCGCTGCCGGCCGCCGGCCAGGGCCAGCAATGCGATGGCGGCCATCAACCCCGCTCGCAACATGCTCGGCGAGGGCCTGGCGATCAGCACGAACAGCACCAGCACGGCTAGCCCGACCAATGCGATGGTCCGCGGCGAGGCCCGCAACCGGCCGAGCAGCAGGGCCACCGTGCCGAGCACGATTGAGCAATTCGTGCCGGAAACCGCGGTCAGATGGCTGAGCCCGGCGGTCCGGAACCGGTCGGCCAGCACCGGATCGAGCTGGCCGGTGTCACCGTCCACCAAACCCGGCAGCAAGCCACCAGGCAGCGATGGCAGGCCGGCCGAGGCCCGCCGCAAGCCGGCTCGAACCCGGGTGGCCAGCAGCTGCCACGGCGGCGGCTGGCCGAGCAGCGCCGGCGGGGTGTCGGCGAACAGCACCGCCGTGAGCAGGTCACCGGCCAGCGGCGGCGCCAGCCGACCTGCCAACCGCACCCGCTGCCCGGGTAGCACGCCACGCCAGGGATCGGCAGGCGCCAGCACCAGCACCTTGCCGGAGACCGGTGTGCGCCGGCCGGCCAGCAGCACCGCCCGCAGCGTGGTCTCCACCGCCACCCGCGGCGAACCGGAGGTGCCGCGCCCAGCCAGCGGTCGCGGATCGCCGGATACCTTCAGCTCGACGGTCACCGATGGGCGGCTGGCGGCCAGCCGAGCCAGCGGCGAGTCCCGCGCCCGGTGCAGCCGGGCCGCCAGCGGCAGCAACACGATCGCGATGGCGCAGCAGGCCGACGCCAGCAGGTACCAGCGCCGATTGCGCTGCCCAGCCAGTCCGAACAGCACGGTCAACGCCACCGCCAGCACCGCGGCCAGCAGCACCTGTCCCGCCGTCCGGCCCAGCCCCCAGAGCACCGTGAGCCAACCGGCCAGTGCCGGCAGCGCGAGCCGCAGATCCACCGGTGCCCGCGCCTGCTCGACCGGACCGGCCAGCTCGAATCCCTTCACGACACGGTCACCAGCGGCTTCAGATCGGCCAGTTTGGCCGCACCGATGCCAGTGACCTGGGACAGCGCGTCGACCGAGTCGAAGCGACCGTGCTGGCTGCGCCAATCCAGGATCCGCTGAGCCAGTACCGGGCCGACCCCGGGCAGCGCGTCCAGCTGCTCGGCGGTGGCGGTGTTGAGATCCACCAGACCGGTGGCCGCGGCATTGCCAGGCCCGCCCACGCCGTTCCCGGCGCCGCTGATCACCGGCTCGGCGGCCGCCGGCAGGCCGATCACCAGTTGCTCGCCGTCGGTCAGCTTGCGGGCCAGGTTGACGGTCACCGGATCGACGCCTGGCACCATGCCGCCGGCGGCGATCAGCGCGTCCTGCACTCGGGCACCGGATGCCAACCGGTACAGGCCCGGATGCCGGACCTTGCCGGCCACATCCACCACCAGGCCGCCGTTGGCCGGCGAGCTCGGCCGGGCAGCCAGGCTGGGCGGGCTGCCATCCGGACTCAGCATCGCCGGCGCCTGGACCGTCGCGGCCATCGGTATCGGGTGCGGTCGGGAGCTGAGCACCCACCAACCCACCAGCAGTGCCACCAGCACCGCCACCGACCCCATGGCCAGCAGCCCGCCGCCGCCCGGATTGCATCGCCGACGGGACCCGAACATCCCTATTCGGGAAGCCGAATCCGCCGCCCAGGCCCGTACCGATCGACTCTCCGCGTGTTGCCGCACCTACCCGACGCTAGGGAGGCAGCACCTGAGAAAGGGCGCCGAAGCGAAGATGTGGACAACGGCGCATGGGTGTGGATGACAGACTGAGCCACTGTGTCGGTGAATTCGACGAGCCAGCAGCCTGCGGTGGCCGGGCCGAACCGGCCTGCCCTGCTGCGGCAGCCGGCTGCCTTCGGGCAGCGGTTGTGGCATTCCAGCTACCGGCCGGCACTGATCGCCACCGGGGTCGGCGCGCTGCTGGCTTGGGGCTTCTTGCTGCTGCCCCCGATGAACAGCGACCTGGCCGCGCAACTGGCCCGGGCCGACTTCGCCAGCCGGTACCCGATCTCGATCATCGACTTCCGCTGGTTCGGCGGCACCGTGGAGTACGGCTACACGCTGTGGGCCTCGGCCTTGATGGCCCATCTGGGCACCAAGGTGACCGGCGCGCTGGCCGCGGTGATCGGCACCTGGTACACCACCCGGCTGCTCTACCGGCTACGGGCCCCGCGCCCGATCCTGGGTGGCATCGCGGCGGCGGTGACCCAGGTCGGCAACGTGGTGGAGGGCCGGATCACCTTCGCCTGCGGGTTGGCCTGCGGGTTGATCGCGATCACCCTGTTCACCACCACCCGGCTGCCGCGCTGGCTGGCGGTCAGCCTGGCGGCGCTGTTCAGCCTGCTGTGCGGCGGCGCCAGCCCGGTGGCCGCGCTGCTGCTCTGGGTGGCCGGCGGCGTCGCGCTGCTGCTCCGGCGACCGCTTGCCGCCGCGGTGCTGATCATCCCGTCCGGCATCACCAGCGCGATCATCTCGGTGATCTTCGGCGACGGTGGCCATCAGCCGTTCACCTTCCTGGACTGCCTCCGCTCGTTCACCACGCTGGCGATCGTGCTGGCCACGGTGCCCCAGCGCTGCCGCGCCATCCGGCTCGGCGCGGTGATCGGGATCGTGCTGGTGGTGGCCGCGTTCGCGCTGCCCACCCCGGTCGGTTCGAACGCCACCCGACTGAGCCTGCTCTTCGCGCTGCCGGTGGTGGTGGCCTTCGTCCACTGGAACAACCGAACGCTGAGCCTGCTCGCGGTGCTCACCGTGGCGGTGCTGCAACTGCCGGTGGCCATCTCCACGGTCACCAGCACCGGCCGGGCCAGCGGCTACAGCGGGTACTACCACCCGGTGATCGATGAGATCTTCAACCAGGGACCGCTCACCGGCCGGGTGGAGGTGCCAGAACTGGCCGGCCACTGGGACTCGGTCTACCTGGCCCGTGGCGTGCCGCTGGCTCGCGGCTGGCTGCGCCAGACCGACGTGCGGCTCAACGACGCGGTGTTCTACCGGCGCAAGCCGACGCCGGCCACCTACCGCAGCTTCCTGCTCGACAACGCCGTGCAGTACGTCGCGCTGCCCGATGCCGAACTGACCCAGTACGGCAGGGATGAGCGGGCGCTGATCCTCACCGGCCTGCCCTACCTGAACCCGATCTGGCATAACGCGCACTGGACGCTGTACGCGGTCCGCGACGCCTCGCCGCTGATCGACCCACCCGGCCGGGTGATCAGCCAGCAGCCGGACGCGATCGTGGTGTCACTGCCGGCCGACCAGACGATCCGGGTACGGCTGCGCTGGTACCGCTGGCTCGGCATGGAAAGCCAGGACAAACGAGCCTGCGTCAGCCAGGACGGCCGGTACGTCACGCTGCGCACCGGCAGCGGTGGAAACTACACCTTCAACTCGAAGTTCCCGATCGGCACCGGGCACTGTCCCCAGTGAGCCGCCGGGTTACTCGCCGACCCGCGCCACCACGATGCCGAGCAGCCCCGGCCCGACATGCGCACCCACCGCGGCGCCGACCTCCGACTCGTAGAGCTGCCGAAGTTCGGGCAGCGCGGCCTTCAACTGCCGCACCAGATCGGCGGCCCGATCCGGTGCCGCCAGGTGCTGCACCGCGACATCGACCGGCGCGCTGCCGGCAGCCGCCACCCCCAACTGCACCAGCCGAGCGATCGCCTTGGACGCCGTTCGGACCTTTTCCAGCGGCTGAATCCGTCCATCGGAAAGATGTAACAGCGGCTTGACCGCGAGCGCGGTGCCGAACCGGGCGGCCGCGCTGCCGATCCGGCCGCCGCGATGCAACCACTCGAGCGAGTCCACGTAGAACAGCGCGGTGGTCGCGTCCAGCACCGTGCGGGCCGCCCGGTGCGCCTGCTCGAGCGTGCCGCCGGCCGCGGCCGCGCGCGCCGCGGCCAGCACGCCGAAGCCGAGCGCCATTCCGGCCGACCGGGAATCGACCACCCGGATCTGGTCGTCGTCCAGCTCCCCGGCCGCCAACCGAGCCGCGTCGCAGGTGCCGGACAGCTGCCCGGACAGGTGGATGGAGAGCACCGCCGTGCTGCCGCTTTCCAGAATCGCCCGATACAGCTTGCCGAACTCGCCGGGGGTGGGCCGGGAGGTGGTCACCGTCACCCGGTTCCGGAGCGCCGCGGTGACGTCGCCGGGCGAGACGTCGATGCCTTCCCGCCCGGTCCGGTCACCGAGCTGCACCTGCAGCGGCACCACGCGGATCCCGAGCTCGCCGGCCAGGCCGGCCGGCAGGTAGGAGGTGGAGTCGGTGACCACCGTGACCCGCGGCGGCCCGGCCGGCACCGGCTCGGCCGGCACCGTCAGGTTGGACGCCATGGCCCCAGGTTAGACGACCAGGTTCACCAGCCGGCCCGGAACGGCGATCACCCGCTTCACCGGACGGCCGGCCAGCGCGGCCACCACCTTGTCGTCAGCCTGCGCCGCGGCCTGCACGGCGGCTGGCTCGGCATCGGCCGGCACGGACACTACCGAACGAACTTTGCCGTTTATCTGCACGGGAATGTCGATGGTTACCGCAACCAGCAGCCGCTCGTCCACCGCCGGCAGGGGCTGCCAGGCCAGCGAACCGGTGTGTCCCAGTTTGGACCAAAGTTCCTCGGCGATGTGCGGGGCCAGCGGCGCCAGCAGCAACACCATCGCCTCGGCCAGCGGGCGTGGCGCGCCGCCGTCCGGGTAGGTCTGGGTGACCGCATTGTTCAGCTCGGTGATCCGGGCGATCGAGGTGTTGAACCGCAGCGACTCGTAGCCCTCGGCAACTGCCCGGATGGTCCGGTGCAGCAGCCGGTTCAACTCCTCCGGCACGGCCTCGTCGCTGACGTGCGGCTGACCGGTCTGCTCGTCCAGCACCACCCGCCAGAGCCGCTGCAGCAGCCGGTACGGCCCTACGATGGCCTTGGCATCCCACGGTCGGGACTGGTCCAGCGGACCTGAGAACATCTCGAACAACCGGAACGTGTCGGTGCCGTACTCGGCGATGAACTCATCCGGCGCCACCACGTTCTTCAGGCTCTTGCCGATCTTGCCGTACTCCTGCCGCACCGGCTCGCCATGGTGGAAGAACCGGCCGTCCCGCTCGATCACCTCAGCCGCCTCGACGTAGAAACCGTCGGCGTTGGTGTAGGCCGGCAACTGCAGCATCCCCTGGTTCACCAGCCGGTGGAACGGCTCGGAGCTGGAGACGTAGCCCAGGTCGTAGAGCACCTTGTGCCAGAACCGGGAGTACAGCAGGTGCAGCACCGCGTGCTCCACCCCGCCGACGTACAGGTCGACCCCGCCCAGCGGCCGGTTCGGGGACGGGCCCATCCAGTACGACTCGTTGGCCGGATCCACCAAGCGGTCGCTGCTCGTCGGATCCACGTAGCGCAGCTCGTACCAGCACGAACCGGCCCAGTTCGGCATGGTGTTGGTCTCTCGCCGGTACTTCTTCGGCCCGTCACCCAGGTCCAGCTCGACATGCACCCAGTCCGTCAGCCGGCCCAGCGGCGGCTCCGGCTCGGAGTCGGCATCGTCGGGCGGGTATGCCTTCGGCGTGAAGTCGTTGGTTTCCGGCAGCACCAGCGGCAACATCTCATCCGGCAACGCGATCGGCAGGTCGTTCTCGTCATAGACGATCGGGAACGGCTCGCCCCAGTACCGCTGCCGGCTGAACAGCCAGTCGCGCAGCCGGTAGCTGGTGGCGCGGCGACCTCGACCGATGCGCTCCAGGTACTCGATCATGCGCTGTTTGGCCTCGGGGACCGGCAAGCCGTTCAGGTCCAGCTCGTGGTTGGCCGAGTTGATCGCCGGGACGTCGGCCAGATATGCCTTGCCGGTAAAGCCTTCCGCCGGTTGCACGGTGCGCACGATGGGCAGCGAGAAGGTCTCGGCGAACTCCCAGTCCCGCTCGTCCTGGCCGGGCACCGCCATGATCGCGCCGGTGCCGTAACCCATCAGCACGTAGTCGGCGATGAAGATCGGCAGGTCGGCTCCGGTCACCGGGTTGGTGGAGAACACCCCGGTGAACACGCCAGATTTGGTCTTGGCGTCAGCGCCCTGCCGGTCCAGGTCGGTCTTGGCCGCGGCCGCCGCGCGATAGACCTGGGCGGCTTCGGCCGGCGTCGGATAGCCACCGGTCCAGGCCGGCTCGGTGCCTTCCGGCCAGCTGCCGGCGGTCAACTCGTCGACCATCGGATGCTCCGGCGCCAGCACCAGGTAGGTGGCGCCGAACAGGGTGTCCGGCCGGGTGGTGAAGACCGTGATATCGCCAGCAGCGGATGGGAAATCGATGTGCGCGCCGACCGATCGACCGATCCAGTTGCGCTGCATCGTCCGGATCTTCTCCGGCCAGTTGATGTGGTCCAGGTCGGACAGCAGCCGGTCGGCGTAGGCGGTGATCCGCAGCATCCACTGGGCCAGCGGCTTGCGGAACACCGGGTAGTTGCCCCGTTCGGACCGGCCGTCCGGGGTCACCTCCTCGTTGGCCAGCACGGTGCCCAGGCCGGGACACCAGTTGACCGGCAACTCGGACACGTAGGCCAGCCGGTGCCGGTCGATGACGATGCGACGCTGCGCCTCGTCCAGCTCCGGCCAGGGCTTGCCGAAGTCGTTGGTGCCCTCGTCCGGCACTCGGACGCCGGCGTCCAGTTCGGCGATCAGCTCGGTGATCGGACGTGCCTTGCCGACCCCGTCGTTGGCCGCGTGGTCGTAGAAGGCGTTGAAGATCTGAGCGAAGATCCACTGCGTCCACCGGTAGAAGCGCGGATCCGTGGTGCTCACACTGCGCCGCGGGTCGTGGGCCAGCCCCAGTGCCCGCAGCTGCCGCCGGAACTCCGTGATGTTCCGGTCGGTGGTGGTGGCCGGATGCTGGCCGGTCTGCAGCGCGTACTGCTCGGCCGGCAACCCGAACGCGTCGAACCCCATGGTGTGCAGGACGTTCTCGCCCCGCATCCGCAGGTAGCGGGCGTAGACGTCGGTGCCGATGTAGCCCAGCGGGTGGCCGACGTGCAGGCCCGCGCCGGACGGGTACGGGAACATGTCCATCACGAAGGTGTGCGGGCGGTCCCGCACCGCCTCGAAGTTCTCGCTGAGCGGCCCGCTCGGGTTGGCCGCGTTGAAGGTGCCGTGATCGGACCAGCTCTGCTGCCAGTGCGCCTCGATGGCGTTGGCGATGGCGCCGGTGTAGCGGAACGGCGGTATCTCGTCGTCCCCAGCCGGCTGGGAATTACCGGTCGCCGGCGGCTGGTTGGCGGCGGTCATGACTGCGAGGTCTCCTCGGGTGTGGTTCCCCGGCTCGGGGATCGGTGCGGCGGTGGCAGACATACGAAGAGCCCCTGCTCTTGCGAGTGCAGAGGCTCATGCCGCGCTGGCCGGTCCGGCTGGCTCAGCGCGGCTCGGTAAGGAGCAGGTTCGACCGCATGCGTCGAATACTACTCGCCGGCACGGCCGGCAGCAGGCCAGCCAGCCGTCAGGCCTCGGCGTCGGAGTAGTCGCTGTCCGGCGCGAGCAGTGGGATGACCGGGCCGGGCGGGCCGGCGTTGTGCGCCCGCAGCGTCCAGCCGGTGCCGTTGTCGCGCAGTTCGGCCCAATGGCAGTTGGCCAACGGCCCGAGGATGGAGGGTGTCTGCGGGAGCCCGAGCAGCGCGGCCGACAGGCACATCACGGTGGCGCCGTGGCTGACCAGCACGGCCAGCTGCACCGGCGGCAGCTCCGCCACCAGCTCGCAGGCTCGCTCGGCCACCTCGGCCCGGCTCTCGCCACCCCGGCGGCTCACGTCGCGGCCGGCCAGCCACTCGGCGAACTCGTCCGGAAACCGGCTGGCGACCTCTTCCCGGGTCAAGCCCTGCCAGTGCCCGAGATGCCGTTCCCGCAGCCGGACGTCCAGGCCAAGCGGCAGGCTGGTCAGCGACGCGAGCTTCTCAGCGGTCTGGTAGGCCCGCTGCAGGTCGGAACTGACCAGCAGGTCCGGCTGCATCGCGGCCACCAGGGCGGCCACCTCGATGGCCTGTGCCTGCCCGACCTCGTCCAGCGGCGGATCGGCCTGGCCCTGGTAGCGGCGACTGGCGTTCCACTCGGTCCGCCCGTGCCGGAGCAGGACGACCCGCCGTTCCACCTAGCCCTCGTCCGCGGCCTGGTCAGCCGGCTCGCCGGCTGGCCGGTGGCCGTCCAGCCGCGGCACCTGAACAGGTGTGGGCGCGTCCGCCATCGGGTCGAAGTCGATCAGTGGGCAGTCTCGCCACAACCGTTCCAGGGCGTAGAAGACCCGCTCCTCGGCGTGCTGGACGTGCACCACGATGTCGGAGTAGTCCAGCAGCACCCAGCGACCGTCCCGCTTCCCCTCCCGGCGCAGCGGCTTGCTGCCGACCTGCCGCAGCTTCTCCTCGATCTCGTCGACGATGGCCTCGACCTGGCGCTCGTTGTTGCCGGTGGCGATCACGAACACGTCGGTGATGGCAAGCCGGTCACTGACATCGATCAGCACGATGTCAGTGGCGAGCTTGTCAGCCGCGGCATGCCCGGCGATCTGGGCGAGCCGAACGGCGGTATCGGTAGCGGTCACGATGGCCCACAGTACCGAAGGCCGCCGACGGCCGGCGGTGGCGCGAACGCGTTGCTCGATACCGGCAACGCGTCGCTCGATGCCGCGATCACGCTACTCGACCAGCCGGATCACCCCGTAGTCGTAGCCGTGCCGGCGGTAGACCACGCTCGGCCGGCCGCTGTCGGCGTCAGCGAAGAGGTAGAAGTCGTGTCCGACCAGCTCCATCTCGAACAGTGCCTGGTCGATCGTCATCGGCTTGGCGGGATGCTCCTTCTCCCGCACCACCTGACCCGGTCCGTCCGGCCCACCGGCCGAGTCGTCCTCGATCGCCTCGGCCACCGCCAGCCCGCCGGGTGACAATGTCTCGACCAGCGCGCCGGTCGCCACCGCGACCGACTTCGGGGTGTGTCGGCCGTGATGGATCCGGCGCCGATCGGCAGCCTGCCGGAACCGCCGCTCCAAGCGTTCGACGGCCAGATCCAGGGCCTTGTAGAAGTCGGCGGCGCAGGCCTCGGCCCGCGTGATCGGTCCTTTCACCCGGCAGGTGATCTCCACCCGCTGGCAGATATCGGATTGCCGTGGATTCTTCTCGTGATAGAGCTCGACGTCGGCTCGAAGTATGTGTTGGTCATACCGCTCGATGCGGGCAAGCTTGTCCGCGACGTGCTGGCGGTAATGATCGGGAACCTCGACGTTACGGCCCCTCACGACAATATCCACGCGGCCTCCAGCGCTCCTGGCGGCACCTGCACGCTACGCAGCGCCACGTGCAAACCTCGCTCCGATCTGCCCGGCGTTCCGACTGAAATCGCGCTGGTGCCAATCTTCGGTTGGTCAGATGAACGCTAGACCTTTATCGCGAATCTGCCCAGTTGGAGTGTCGCGGAGTTGGCACACCCCCCGTCCGACAAGGGCTTTCTCGGGTCGGTCGGTGGCGCCCGACTCGACCGGCCGCCATCGCCGACCGGCGCGCAGCCTGGTGGCTGCGATCACCGCCGCGCCGGCCGGTGGCCAACCGGCACCCGCCAGGGCCCGGCCGGCCTCGGCCAGCGTGGCGCCGGTGGTGCAGATGTCGTCGATAAGGATCGGCCGCCAGCCGGACCGCTCGGGAGGCGCGACCGCGACCAGCCGGCCGGCCAGGTTCTGCCGGCGCTGCTCGACGGACAGTCCCGCCGAGTCGCTGACCGGCCCACGCAGCCGCAGGCCGGCCAGCAGCGGGAGATCGGCCTGCCGGGCCACCAGCCGGGCCAGCCGCCACATGTGGTCGCCGCCGCGGGAGCGGGCGGCCGCCCGGCTGGACGGCACCGGCAGCAACACCGGCCGCGCTCCGGTCTCGGCCGCCCGAACCGCGCAGTCGACCGCATCGGCAAGGTAACCGGCGAGTAACTCGGCCAGTTGCCGCCGGCCACGCTCCTTGTAGGCGAGCAGGGAGGTACGCAACTCATCGGCATATTCGCCAGCTGCGAAGCCGGCTGGTATTGCCGGCTGCCCGAGCTGAACCGGTCGGCTGGCTGGTCGGCAACCCGCGCACCAGACCGTGCCAGGCCGGTCACAACACACGCAGCCGGCCGGCAACACCAGGTCGATCAACTCGGTCAGCACCCGCATGCCCCCCAGCCTGGCCGACCGGGACGCTCAAGAGGCGCCGGCACGCTATCTGTGGAGGGCTGGGCGAGCTGTGGACGGCGGACCGTCAGGGCGCGTACACCGGATTGATGCCGGCGACCGGGGCGCCCGTCCCGGAGATGCTGGTCCAGGTGTTGTGGATCCTGGTCCAAATGGTGCCACCGGCCGAAACCACCAACGGCTGCCCCAGCACCGCTGCAATCGCGGTGGGCGGCCCGGGCAACCGGGTATTCAATATCGGATCGCGCTTGGAGCCGTCCGAGTAGATCTCGCAGACCTGAGCCTCGGCACCGGGCTCGGCGGCCACCAGCAACAGCTTGGTCGAATCGGCCCAGGCCAGATCGGTGACTGCCAGCGCGGGCGGGGTCAGCGGCTCCAGCGAGTCGATCCGCACATCGGAGCTGCCGGTCACTCCTGAGCCGGACGTCACCACCGAGCCGATCCAGGCCTCGCCGACGCCGTCGGCGCCGCGAATCACCACGGCGATCCGATCGCCATCCGGACTGAACCGCAGCGCGGTCACCGGGGCAATCGGCAAGGTGCCCACCTGGCTGCTGACGGACACCAGTTTGGCTGGCTCGCCCGGGCTGACGCGGTAGATACCGCCCCGCGCGCCAGCCCCCAGCCAGACATCGTTGAAGAACGGCCGCCACTCCGGCCGCGAGGTGACCTTCGGCACGCTGATCGGCGTCAGCCCTCGGTCATCGCCGATCAGCAGCTGGCCGCTCGTGGTAACGCCGGCGGCCAGCATCGACTCCGAGGAGATGCGGCGCAGCGCGACCGAGCTGAAGTCGTGGGCGTTCTGGCCGAGGGGCACCGGTAACCCCTTGCTGTCAACCATCGCACCGTCACGGATGAAATACACCCCACCATCGGGGGCCACATTGTCCGGTGCCACGCTGTCCGGACTGACCGAGGGGAAGTCCGCGGTGCCGAACGGCAGGTTCGGCGCGCCCGGCACGCGCACCGGCTTGCCCGAGTCGGTGAGTTCGAGCTGGCTGTCGCTGAACGCCCGGCCGAGGGTGAAGGCCAGTTGAGCTGCCAGGTCGGAACGCCCCTGCAGGTCCAGCTGAGCGGTGCCAGGCATCTCGACCATGATCGGATTGCCGATCAGCACAGCCGGCTTGCCGACCTGGTCGGGCACCTCGTTGAGCACCGACTGGGTCAGTTCGGGGCGCGGGCCGAGCAGCAGCTCAGCCAGCAACCAGCTCGCCAACGCCTGCCCCGTCAGTGACGAGTACCGGAGGTCCGGCACCAGGATCGTGTGGCTGGAGTCGAAGAAGTACAGCGAGCGCTGCTGGAAGCTATCGCCGAAGGCCTGAGCGCTGATCACCACACTCGGCTGCAGCTGGTTGATCCGCCACTGGCCGGCCACCCGGATCAGGCCGTAGTTGAAGGTCTCCACGTCACCGGCGCCCATCCGCTTCAGGATCGGGGTGAACACGCCGTTGGCATCGAGCTGCCCGACCCGGCGCCCGGTCACCGGCACCTGGGCGCCGTCGCTGGTGAAGGTGACGTCGCCGGGCTTGGCCTCGTCCAGGATCACGGTCTGGCTGTCCTGCCAGCGGCGGTTCGCGGCGCTGGTGAGGAACTGGCGCGAGGCGGAATGGCCGGCGTCGGCATCCACCCCGGTATCCAGGAACTTGCCCACCACGGTGTCGGGCCCCTCGCCCGGCTGCGGCGTGATATGTGTCAGCGGCAGGTCCGACGCCGGCGTCCGCTGCACGCTGCGCACCACCTGCGGCGCCGAGCTGTCCGGGATGCCGGTGCAGCCGGTGATCATCAGCACCGAGGCGAACAGGCCCAGCCAGGCGGCCCGGTTTCGGCTCATCGGCGGACCTCCGCCGGATCGGCCGGCTCCGGTGGAACGGCCGACAGGCCGGCGGCATCCGGCTTCCCGACCGGGCGGCCGGCGCCGGCCGGCGCCGAGCCCCCGCCAGCACCCGGCCCGGATGGCACCACCGGCGCCGGCACCAGCGACAACGGCGATGCGGCCACGGTGCCGCCCGCGGTGCGCGGCAGGGTGAGCCGGAACACCGAGCCCTTGCCTCGTTCGCCCCATGCCTGCAGCCAGCCGTTGTGCAGCCGGGCATCCTCCAGGCTGATCGCCAGGCCCAGCCCGGTGCCGCCGGTCAGCCGGCTACGGGACGGGTCACCCCGCCAGAACCGGTTGAACACCAGCGCGGCCTCCCCCGGCCGCAGGCCGACGCCGTAGTCCCGCACGGTGATCGCCACGGTGTCCTCGTCGTAGCCGAGGGCCACCTCGACCGGCTTGCCCTCGGCGTGGTCGAGCGCGTTGCCGATCAGGTTTCGCAGGATCCGCTCCATCCGCCTGGCGTCCACCTCGGCCAGCACCGGCTGGTTGCCGACCAGGGCCAGCAGCTGTACCTGATGCCGGCGGGCCAAGACCTCGCTGGCCTGCACCGCTCGTTCCACGATGCCGACCACGTCGATCCGCTCGGTGTCCAGCGAGGCGACGCCGGCGTCGTAGCGGGAGATCTCCAGCAGCTCGGCCAGCAGGTTCTCGAACCGGTCCAGCTCGCCGTTCAGCAACTCCGCCGACCGGGCCAGTTCCGGGGCGAAGCCGCCCCGGCTGGCGTACAGCAGCTCGGCCGCCATCCGGACCGTGGTGAGCGGCGTGCGCAGTTCGTGCGATACGTCGGAGGTGAACCGCTGCTGCAGCCGGGAAAGCTTCTCCAGCCGCTGGATCTGATGCTGCAGGCTGGCGGCCATGTCGTTGAAGGAGGTGCCGAGCAGCGCGATGTCGTCCTCGCCGGTTACCGGGATCCGCTGGGCCAGGTCGCCGCCGGCCAGCCGTTCCGCGGTCTGCGCGGCGACCCGGACCGGCAGCACCACCCAGCGGGTGACCAGGGTGGCGATCGCCGCCACCAGCAGCACCAGCGCCAGGCCGGCGACCAGCACGGTCTGGCGTACCAGATAGAGGGTGTTCTGCTCGGCGGTGAGCGGGAACAGGTAGTAGAGCTCGAAGACGCCGGCGTCGGTGTTGAGTGGTTGGCCGACGATCAGGCCCGGCTGCTCGCCGGTGCCCACCCGGACCCGGGCGTACTGGACGGCGACCGCCCCCCGCTGCACCTCCTTGCGCAGCGAGCGCGAAATCGGCTGCTGGGCGGGCAGCCCACCGTTGACCGCGTTGTCCGGCGACAACACCACCTTGTTGAACAGGTCGGGGAGCCCGGTGCTGGCCGCGGTGTCGGTGGTGATCTGGTCCACCCGCTGCCGGATCGTGTTCAGGTCACCCGGGGTGACCCCGGCGAACGCGGTGGTGGCGGCATCCTGGCCGAGGGTGGCCTGGGCGACGGACGACTCGCGCTTGGCCTTGAGCACGCCGCTGCCGATCTGGGAGATCAGGAACAACCCGATCAGCAGCACCACCACACCGGTCACCAGCGCGGTGCTGGTGGCGACCCGCAGCTGCAGCGACTGGCGCCAGGCCGACAGCAGCCGGCCCAGGACCGGTTGCAGGGCACGCCAGAGCCGCAGCCAGAAGTAGCGCGACGTTACGGCTTGGCTGGCCCTGATCGAGCGGGCCGGCGCGGCATCGGTCACGGCGGCCCGGCTTTGTAGCCGACTCCGCGCACGGTGAGCACCACCTCAGGCCGTTCCGGATCCCGTTCCACCTTCGACCGCAGCCGCTGCACGTGCACGTTGACCAGCCGGGTGTCGGCGGCGTGCCGGTAGCCCCAGACCTGCTCCAGCAGCACCTCCCGGGTGAACACCTGGCGGGGTTTGCGGGCCAGCGCCACCAGCAGGTCGAACTCCAGCGGCGTGAGCGAGATCTGCTTGCCGTCCCGGACCACCTGGTGGGCCGGCACGTCGATGCTGACCGGCGAGCTGGGCGGCCCGATGCTCAGCGTCTCGCCGCCGGCGTCGTCGTAGCGGCGCAGCCGAGCCCGCATCCGGGCGGTCAGCTCCTTGGGCTTGAACGGCTTGACCACGTAGTCATCGGCGCCGGACTCCAGCCCCAGCACGATGTCCACGGTGTCGGTCTTGGCGGTCAGCATGATGATGGGGGTACCGGACTCGGCCCGGATGGAGCGGCACACGTCGATGCCACTGGCACCCGGCAGCATCAGATCGAGCAGCACGATATCGGGCTTGACCTCGCGGAAGGCAGCCAGCGCTCGCGAGCCGTCCGGCACGAAGGCCGGCTCGAACCCGTCCGAGCGGAGCACGATGCCGAGCATCTCGGCTAGCGATGAGTCGTCGTCGACCACCAGTACGCGAGGTTTCATAACACCATCGTGGCATCCCGGCCGGCCGAACGCAGAGAAGTTGGAAGCTGTGCCTAATGCGTTGTGCGCCCGAACCGACATCGTGGCCGGTTCGTGTCGGTTCGGGCCGCACCTGCCTATCGATAAGCCGGGCCTATCGATAAGCCGGGCCTATCGATAAGCGGGGCCGATCAGTAGCGGTAGTGCTCGGACTTGTACGGGCCAGCCACGTCGACGCCGATGTACTCGGCCTGCGACTTGGTCAGGGTGGTGAGCTTCGCGCCGACCGCGTCCAGGTGCAGCCGGGCCACCTTCTCGTCCAGGTGCTTCGGCAGCACGTACACCTCGGGCTTGCCCTCGCCGGCGTAGGCGTGCGGGTTGGTGTGCAGTTCGATCTGGGCGATGGTCTGGTTGGAGAACGAGGCCGACATCACGAAGCTCGGGTGGCCGGTGGCGTTGCCCAGGTTCAGCAGCCGGCCCTCGGACAGCACGATGATCGAGTGGCCGTCACTGAACTTCCACTCGTGCACCTGCGGCTTGATCTCGATCTTCTCCACACCCGGCACCTTGGCCAGGCCGGCCATGTCGATCTCGTTGTCGAAGTGGCCGATATTGCCGACGATCGCGTTGTGCTTCATCTTGGCCATGTGACCGGCCATGATGATGTCCTTGTTGCCGGTCGAGGTGATGAAGATGTCGACCTTGGAGACCACATCCTCCAGGGTGACCACCTCCAGGCCGTCCATCGCGGCCTGCAGCGCGCAGATCGGGTCGATCTCGGTGACCAGCACCCGGGCGCCCTGGCCGCGCAGTGACTCCACGCAGCCCTTGCCGACGTCGCCGTAGCCGCACACCAGCGCCAGCTTGCCGGCGATCATCACGTCGGTGGCCCGGTTGATGCCGTCGATCAGCGAGTGCCGGCAGCCGTACTTGTTGTCGAACTTGCTCTTGGTGACCGAGTCGTTGACGTTGATCGCCGGGAACAGCAGGGTGCCGGCCTTGGCGAACTCGTAGAGCCGGTGCACGCCGGTGGTGGTCTCCTCGGTGACGCCGATGATCGACTGCGCCATCTTGGTGTACTTGGTCGGGAACTCCGCCACGCTGCGCCGCAGGGTCTCCAGGATGATCTTGTACTCCTCGGAGTCGTTCTCGTCCGCGGACGGAACCACGCCGGCGGCCTCGTACTCCACGCCCATGTGGATCAGCAGGGTGGCGTCACCGCCGTCGTCGACGATGGAGTCCGGCCCGCTGCCGTCCGGCCAGCTGAGCATCTGCTCGGTGCACCACCAGTACTCCTGCAGCGTCTCGCCCTTCCAGGCGAAGACCGGGATGCCGGACGGGTTCTCCGGGGTGCCGTTCGGGCCCACCACCACGGCGGCCGCGGCGTGGTCCTGGGTGGAGAAGATGTTGCAGCTGACCCAGCGCACGTCGGCGCCCAGGGCGGCCAGGGTCTCGATCAGCACCGCGGTCTGGGTGGTCATGTGCAGCGAGCCGGCGACCTTCTTGCCGGCCAGCGGCTTGGCCTCGCCGAACTCGGCACGCAGCGCCATCAGGCCCGGCATCTCGTGCTCGGCAAGCTGGATCTCCTTGCGCCCGTAGGCGGCCAGAGACAGGTCGGCGACCTTGAAGTCGCTGACGCTGCCAGCGCTGTCTTTGGTCAGGGGAACGCTCACGGATTCTCCTCCGGTCGTGAAACGGGCTTGCCAGATGGTGGTGTCGCTGTCGGCATGCGGGGGTTGCTGCCGGCCCTCGGCCTCGCGGCCTTCGGCCAGTCGTTCGGCGGCCATCCGCCGGAATCGGCCCGCCTCGGGCGAGGCCGGGCCGCGGTGCACCGGGCCGAACCAGTCATCGACCGCCCGGTACAGCTCGAACTCGGTGCGCATCCGCAGTTCGAAGGCAATCTCGGCCAGTCCGATGCCGTGCTGGTCGACCAACTGCCGCAGGCTACGCAGCCGGTCGATCTGCCGGGCGCCGTAGAGCCGGTGGCCGCCCGGGGTACGTAACGTGGTGACGAGGCCGGCCTGCTCGATGTAGCGCAGCATCCGCTGCGACCATCCGGTCGCCTCGGCAGCCTGCTGCATCGTCATCGGCTTCATCGAGCCAGAACTCTACCAGAGGTGTGTCAGATTTCTGCAAGAGGCTGATTGACACGCGCCTTACCCGGCCCCGTCGGGGCGATGGCGGCCCTCCGGGCCGTCGCTATGATCGCCGGGTGGGTTCAGAGCAGAGCTTCCTGCGGCCGATTCGGGTGGGTTGGCGGGCGACCGATGCGAGGATCGGCGGCCCCAATTATGACGAATTCGTGGACGACGACGCGATCGCCGCGGCCATCGCCGAGCGTCCCGACTCGGTGGTCGCGCTGGATCTGCCGGACCACACCGACCAGGCGCGGCGGGCCGGCCTGAACTTCGCCGGCAGCCTGCCGCTGGCCGCGGCGCAGCTGGCCAGGATGAAGCAGGCAGGGCTCTACGAGCCGGTTACCGATGCCCTGTTTGGCTACGAGATGCTCGAGCCGGACGGCCATCGGGTGCGCGGGCTGATCGGCCTGGTGCGGGTTACGGAGTTCTCCGACGCCCCGGACCAGCCCGGCCGGATCCTGCGCAACGAGGACGTCAACACCGGCAAGGTCGCCGAGCGCCGAGCGCACATCGACGCGCTCGGCCACCTGCTGAGCACGGTGCTGCTGGTGCCGGCTTCCGAGCAGCAGTCCTACGACGAGCTGCTCGCCACCGCCTTCGCTAGCCTGCCGCCCGAGCCGTTGATTGCCGACACCGACGCCCGTGGCGTGCGGCATCGGCTATGGCTGATCGACGGTGAGCAGTTCCGGTCTTTCCTGGACGGCAACAGCTTCCTGGTGGCCGACGGCAACCACCGCAGCAGGGCGAGCCAGCAGTCCGGCTCACCCTGGTGCCTGGTCACGGTGGCGTCGGCTACCGCGCTGCGGATCGAGCCCTATCACCGGCTGCTGCGCAGCCCGGAGTTGAGCGCGGACACCCTGCGCAAGCGGATCGCCGAGGCAGGGGTCGAGCTGGTCGAGATCAGGCCGCCCGACCTGGCGGCCCCGGACAACTACCTGTACCTGGGCGGGGACGACTGGTACCGGCTGGAGCTGCCCGCGCCGGCCAATGCCCGGGTGGTCGACACGCTGCCGCACAGCGTGCTGGAGCAGCGGATCTTCCAGAGCGCGCTCGGGCTCGACCCATCCGCCCCGGAGATCCAGTACGTGGGCGGCCAGGCCGCGCGGGACTACCTGATCGACGAGGTGGTTGCCGGCCGGGCGGTCGCGGCCTTCCTGCTACGGCCGGTGACGATGGCCGAGTTCACCGCCATCAACGCCGCCCGGCAGTACATGCCCCGCAAGAGCACCTGGTTCATGCCGAAGGCCCGGGCCGGGTTGGTGATCGCCGGCATCGGCTGAGCCGCACCCGGCGCCGACGGCCTACGGTGCCACCGAGGCCAGGAACATCCGACCGGCCGGCTGGGCGGAACAGGCGCCGGCGCCGGCGGTGACGAAGGCCGCGTGCCAGGGTGCCAGCCGTAACCGGCCGGGCTGGCCCGGCTCGATCACGGTGACCGGCTGCTCGCCCGCCAGCACCAGCCACGGCCGGTCGCCGGCTAGCTCGGCGGCGGCTTGGCAGACCGACAGCTCGAAGTCCGGCACCGGCAGCCGGAAGTCGACCTGGTCGGCGGACTCGCGGCTGGGCCGGTGGCGCGGTTCGGGCATCGGATCGAAGTCGGCGATCCGCACCAGCTCCGGCACGTCGACGTGCTTGGGAGTCAGGCCGCAGCGCAGCACGTTGTCACTGTTGGCCAGCAGCTCCACGCACACGCCGCGCAGGTAGGCGTGCACGTTGCCGGCGCCGAGGAAGATCGCCTCGCCCGGCGCCAGCCGGAGATAGTTGAGCAGCAGGGCGAGCACCGGGCCGATGTCGTCGGGGAAGTCCGCGGCCGCCAGCAGCGACGCTCGCGCCTCGGCCGCCCACGGCCCGGCTGCCTCGGCCAGCCGCTGGCAGCCGGCCAGCACCCGCGTGATCAGCCGGTCACGGGCCGGGCCGTGCAGGGTCAGCAGGGTCGTGAACACCGCCCGCAGGCCGCCGGCCGAGACCAGCAGATCCCGGTAGGCCGACAGCTCCGCGACGTCCAAGGCGGTGAACAGCTCAGCTGTTCGGGGCGCCGGACGGAAACCGCAAAAGGCATGGAATTCCGTTATCGCATAAGCCATTTCCGGCTTGTGATTGGCATCGCGGTAGTTACGGTCCGGGCTACTCCGCGGGATTCCGGCGGCTTGTTCGGCAGCGTAGCCGGCCTCGGCCTGCTCGCGGTTCGGGTGTACCTGGATGGACAGCGCCCGCTCGGCGGCCAGCACCTTCAGCAGGAACGGCAGCCGGCTTCCGAACCGGTCCACCGTGCGCGATCCGAGCAACCCGGCCGGGTCGGCGGCGATCAACGCGTCCAGGCCAGCCTGGTCGGCGTGCGCCACCGCCCGGGACGGCGAGTCCGGATGCGCCCCGATCCACAGCTCGGCGGCCGGCCGGCCGGTCGGCGGAATGCCCAGCAGTTCCGGGATGGCGGTCGGCGAGCCCCAGGCGTAGTCCCGGATGGTGTTGTCCAGCTCGATGATGCGGGGCCGGCTCATCCGGTGCCGGCCGTGGCGTCCGGGCTGGTCTCGGTGCCGGCCGTGGCGTCCGGGCCGGTCTCGGTGCCGGCCGTGGCGTCCGGCCCAGCGGCGCGGTCGATGTCCGGCTCCAGGTAGATCACCCGGGTGGTCGGCTCGACCGCTCGTACCCGAGCCTCGGCCGCGTCGATGGCCGCCGCCACCTCGGCCAGCGTGCTGGCCGGCGACATTGCCAGCTTGGCCGCCAGCAGCACCTCCTCCGGCCCGAGATGCAGGGTGCGCTGATGGATCACCCGCTCCACGCCGGGACCCAGCAACGCCTGCTCCATCCGGCTGATCGCGGCCGGGCTGGCCGACTCGCCGAGCAGCAGGCTCTTGGTCTCCACGATCAGCACCACGGCCACCGAGATCAGTAGCAGTCCGATGCCGACCGAGCCGACGCCGTCCCAGGCCGGCTCGTCCAGCAGCGTGCTCAGGCCCACCCCGAGCAGCGCCAGGGCGAGCCCGATCAGCGCCGCGAAATCCTCCAGCAGCACCACCGGCAGCTCCGGCACCTTCGCCCGCCGAATGAACTGCGCCCAGTTGGCATCGCCCTTCAGCCGCCGTGACTCGCCGATGGCGGTGCGGAACGACCAAGCCTCCAGCACCATCGCCACCAGCAGCACGATGATCGCGATCAGGGCCGAGTCCAGGTGATGCGGATGCCGGATCTTCTGGATTCCCTCGTAGAGCGCGAACAGGCCGCCAACGGTGAAGAGCACCAGCGCCACCAGGAACCCATACACGTAGCGGTCCCGGCCGAAGCCGAACGGGTGTTCTGGAGTGGCCAGCCGCCGGGACCGCTTGCCGCCGAGCAGCAGCAGGCCCTGGTTGCCGGAGTCGGCGACCGAGTGAACCGCCTCGGCCAGCATCGAGGCGGCGCCGGTGAGCAGGAAGGCGACGAACTTGATCACCGCGATGCCCAGGTTGGCAGCCAGCGCCGCCAGCACCGCGCGAGATCCGCCGGAGGCGCTCAATCGCTTTCCTTCCTATCGGTTGCCATCGAAAGCCGACTAGCGGGCGGTCTCGGCGGCGTCGGCGGTCGAGCCGGCCGAGCGCGTCCGGCGGATCAGTGGTCCAGCTCCCCCAGCCGCTGGCCGCCCGGGTCGATGCCACGGGCCAGCGCCAGGTAGCTGGCGGCGAAGTCGCCGGTCGCCGACGCGGCGGCGAACCGGACCAGCGGCGCGGCCGGCGGCGCCAGCACCCGAGACACCCCGATGCCCCGGCTGATGGCCAACCCGCTCAGCGCCGCCGCCGCGCGCCGACCGGCCTGCTCGCCGAGCGGATCCTGCTCCGCCTCCCGGGCGTAGTCCAGGTCGTCGCCGATCAGCACCAGCCGTGGCTTCACCGCGTTGTCGCCCGTCCGGTCGGCGTAGAAGTCGGTTTCCACGGTGGCGAATTCCAGCAGCGAGCCGATCCGGGCCACGTCATCGGGCAGCGATGCGGCCATCGCGATCGAGCCGCCCAGCAACTGCACGGCGCCGGCCACCCGCCGAGCGGCGACGGTGGCGGCCGCGCCCGCGCCGGCAATCACCGGCACCGACTCGGCCAGCTCGGCTGCCAGCACCTTGGCCGGGCCGACGAAGGCATCGGAGTCCGGACGGTCCAGCTCCGCGACCTCGTCCAACCGGTCGGCCACCTGGCCCAGCAGCGGCAGCGTATCGGCCAGCGCCAGCGCGTCCAGCGCGAGCAGCGCCGGGGTGGCCAGCGACCACCAGATCGCCCGCGCCGGCACCCGGCTCAGGTGTGCGAGGTCGGCGATCGGATGCCGGCTGGCGGCGGCGGCCACCGGCGAGCCGGCCGGCGCGGCAACCGCGAGCACCAGCCCACGCCGGTCCGCCTGCGCGACCAGCTCGGCCAGCCGGGGATGCCGGCCGTCGGCCGATGCCACCAGCAGCACGTCGGCCGGGCCGGCCCAGCGCGGCAGCGCCGCGTCCCGCCAGTCCAGCACCGGCGCCTCGGCCAGCACCGCGAGCAGGCTGGACAGGTACGGCGCGTGCGTGTCCGGCGCGACCAGCACCGCCCGCGGCCGGGTGTCGCCGCGCAGCCGGTCCACTCCGAACTCATCGGCCGTCTCGACGGCCCGGCGCACCTGGGCACCGGCAGTGGCCAGCGCACGCAGCAGGCCGCCGCGGTCGGCCTCGAGCAGCGCCGCCGGGTCGTCCAGCAGTTCCGGCCGGAACTCCGTCACCCGGCCGGCTCCGGATCTGGGGACTGCTGGGACGATGCCGGCACGCCCAGCCCGTTCGGGCCGGGCACCGCCTCGTCGGCGAGCAGCACCGGGATGCCGTCCCGGATCGGGAACCGGCTGGCACAGCAGCTGCACACCAGTTCCTCGCCGACAAGCTGCAGCGGGGCGTGATCGGGGCTGGGACAGGCGAGGATGGCCAGCAACTCCGGGGACAACGGCATGCGCACTCCTAACTCCTCGATCCGGGTCGGATCACCGACAGCGCCTCGTCGCGCAGCGCTGCCATCGCCTGCTCGTCCGGCCCCTCGACGTTCAGCCGGAGCAGTGGCTCGGTGTTGGACGGCCGGACGTTCAGCCAGGAGCCGTCGTCGAACAGCAGCGTGAGCCCGTCCAGCTCGTCCTGCTCGACGATCCGGTCGGCGAAGTGGGCGGCCACCTCCGCGATCTTGGCCGCCTGGTCGGGCACCTCGGAGTTGATCTCGCCGGAGGACCGGTATCGGTCGTACCGCGCGGTCAACTCGGCCAACGGCAGCGGCTGCTCGCCGAGCGCGGCAAGCACGTGCATGGCGGCCAGCATCCCGGTGTCGGCACGCCAGAAGTCGCGGAAGTAGTAGTGCGCGGAGTGCTCGCCGCCGAAGACCGCGCCGGTGCTGGCCATCTCCGCCTTGATGTAGGAATGCCCGACCCGGGTACGCACCGGCTTGCCGCCGTGCTCGGCGATGATCTCCGGCACCGCCCGGGAGGTGATCAGGTTGTGGATCACCGGGGCGCCGGGCGCCTTGGCCAGCTCGCGGACGGCGACCAGCGCGGTCACCGCGCTCGGCGACACGGCGTCGCCGGCCGCATCGATCACGAAGCAGCGATCGGCGTCGCCGTCGAAGGCGAGTCCCAGATCGGCCTTCGCCGCCACCACCGCCTGCCGCAGGTCGACCAGGTTGGCCGGGTCCAGCGGGTTGGCCTCATGGTTCGGAAAGCTGCCGTCGAGCTCGAAGTAGAGCGGCACGATGGTCAGCGGCAGCGGCTCCAGCGCGGCATCGCCGAGCACCGCCGGCACCGTATAGCCGGCCATTCCGTTGCCGGCGTCCACCACCACCGTCAGCGGCCGGCTGCCGGACAGGTCCACCAGCCCACGCAGGTACCGGGCGTAGTCCAGCAACAGGTCCTGCTCGGTGACACCGCCCGGCTGGGTAGCTGGCTCGGGCAGCCCGGCCTGCAGGTAGCGCTGCGCGGTGTCCCGGATCTCCTCCAGCCCGGTCTCGCTGCCGATCGGCTGGGCGCCGGACCGGCACAGCTTGATGCCGTTGTACCGGGCCGGGTTGTGGCTGGCGGTGAACATCGCGCCGGGCAGGTCGAGCTGACCGGAGGCGAAGTACAGCAGGTCGGTGGAGGCCAGCCCGATGTCGATCACGTCCGCGCCCTGGCTGGTCGCGCCCTCGGCGAAGGCAGCCAGCAGGGTCGGGCCGGAATCCCGCATGTCCCGCGCGCAGACCAGCCGGCGGGCGCCGGTGACGGTGACGAAGGCGGCACCGATCGCCCGGGCTACCTCGGCGGTCAACTGCTGACCGACGAGACCTCGCACGTCGTAGGCCTTCACGATCTCGGACAGGTCGATCATCTGACTCGTCTCCTAGCGGGTAGGCCCTCGGCGGTGGGACGGTTCGGCCGAGGCCTGTGCCGAGCCTACCGAGCCGAGTTGCCGGCAACCGGCGTGGCCAGCTGCCGTGGGCGTCCCGGGGATCGCCGATCGGGCGGCGTCAGACCGGCGGCGGTACCACCCGCAAGTGACCGCGGCGGGCGAGGGTGCCGGTCCCGCCGCTGCCGGGTGGTGGTGGCGGCGGTGGCAGCTCGATCCGGGCGGCCTCCCGCACCGCGTCGGCCAGCGCCTCCAGGTCATCGGCATGCGGAATCGGGGACGGGAACTCACCGACGTGCCGCAGCACCTCCCAGCCACGCGGGACGGTCAGCCGGACCGCGTGCTCCTCACACAGGTCGTAGGAGTGTGGCTCGGCGAACGCGGCCAACGGGCCGACCACCGCGGTGGAGTCCGAGTAGATGTAGGTCAGCGTCGCCACTGCGGACCGGCTGCAGCCAGTGCGGGTACAACGGCGGACATGCCTCACAACCGGCGACCCTAGCGGCAGCCGGCGACATTACCGGTGAGCGTCGGGTTGGGCGGGGGGCGTGTCGCGGGATTAGGCTCGCACGGTTATGAGTGCGCACCAGGGACCGGTCGAGCCGGCCGGGCTGGATCGGGTTGGCCGGCCGGGCCGGCGGCGGGACCGGCATGGCCGGGGGTTGCGCGGAATGCTGGCGCCGCCGCTGATTCCGATCGCGCACACCCGGTCGGATGCCTTCGACGCGATGGTGCTGCACGCGGTCGACCATCTGCAGCCGAGTCTTGGCGAGCAGCTATCCACCATCGAGTTCGCGGTGGAGGACGTGCCGGAGGTCGGTGGCGACCAGGCCCAGTTCAACGACGATGTGCTGGACGACCACGGGGTGCCGCTGTCCCGGCTGTTCCGCACCGGGGTGGCCGGCATCTCCGGCCCGACCGTGGTGCTCTACCGACGGCCGCTGGAGAGCCGGGCGGTCCGCGGCGACGACCTGGCCGATCTGGTGCACGACGTGGTGGTGGAGCAGCTGGCCCGGCTGCTCGGCCGGGAGCCGGACGAGATCGATCCCCCGCTGGACTGATCGGGCGACAGGTCATGCGCCGCGACCCGGTACTCGGCGGCCAATGCTCAGCGCGATGCTGCCGAAACGATCGGCGGCAACGGGCCTGATTAGCTGACGCGGCGCTTGAGGCGGCGGCGTTCTCGCTCGCTCAGGCCGCCCCAGATGCCGAATCGCTCGTCGTGCTGCAGGGCGTACTCCAAGCACTCGCCGCGCACCTCGCAACCGATGCAGATCTTCTTGGCCTCCCGGGTGGATCCGCCCTTCTCCGGGAAGAAGGCTTCGGGATCGGTCTGGGAGCACAGTGCGCGCTCCTGCCAGCTCTGCTCTTCGGGAAGCCCAAAGATGTCTGACAGGTCCGCTTCAGCCAGGTAGCTGGGATTGTCCGTCACAGGATCTCCTTGTGCGGTGGGTGCGGTCGGGACGTAGTGAGGCTGGTGGATCACGCTCGTGGGCTCGGCGGGTCTATCGGCTCTCGTGTGATCCAGATAAGCTGAACGACACATCTGGAATTACACTCGTGTCGTTACCGATTAGTCAAGCCGAAGACTGGTATCCGCCCGAGAATCGTTGCCGGACCGTGTCGCAACGGCGTGAAACGGCTCAACTGGCGTCACAGCAGGCCTCAAAAGCCACTCAAGTACCAACCTGGGTAGGCACTCACCGGCCGACCGGAGTGGTGATCGGGCCGTACAGCGTGCCGCGCTGGCGGGCCGGCCGGCCGGCCAGCGCGGCCACCGCCTTCAGCTCGGCGACCGAACGCCGCGAGCCATGCTCGGAGCCGGCCATCCGGGAGATGGTTTCCTCCATCAGCGTGCCGCCGAGATCGTTGGCGCCGCTGGCCAGCATGTCGGCCGCGCCCTGCTCCCCCAGCTTGACCCAACTGGTCTGGATGTTGGCGATCCGCCCGTGCAGCAGGATCCGCGCCATCGCGTGCACCGCTCGCACCTCGCGCTGAGCGGCGCCGGCCCGGGCCAGCCCGGCGAGATAGATCGGCGACTGATGGTGGACGAAGGGCAACGGCACGAACTCGGTGAAGCCGCCGGTCTCGTCCTGCAGCCTGGCCAGCAACCGCAGGTGGGCCACCCAGTGCCGGGGATGGTCGACATGGCCGAACATCATGGTGGAGGTGGTCGGGATGCCGAGCCGGTGGGCGGTGGTCACCACCTCGATCCAGGCCGAGGTCGGCAGCTTGCCCTTGGTCAGCACCCAACGCACCTCGTCGTCGAGGATCTCGGCGGCGGTGCCGGGCAGCGAATCCACCCCGGCCTCCTTCAGCCCGAGCAGGAACTCCGCGATCGACAGGTTGGCCCGGGACGCGCCATTGACCACCTCCATCGGCGAGAACGCGTGCAGGTGGATATCGGGCGCGGCCGCCTTCACCGTGCGGGCGAGTTCGAAATAGCCGCCTGCCGGCAGCTTCGGGTCGATACCGCCCTGCATGCAGATCTCGGTCGCGCCGTCGGCCCATGCCTCGCGCACCCGGTCGGCGACCTGCTCCCGGGACAGCGTGTAGGCATCGGCATCGGTCGCCCGCTGGGCGAAGGCGCAGAACCGGCAGCCGGTGTAGCAGATGTTGGTGAAGTTGATGTTCCGGTTGACCACGTAGGTGACCTCGTCACCCACCGTGTCACGACGCAACTCGTCGGCCAACGCGGCCACCGCGGCCAGCCCGGCGCCGTCGGCCAGCATCAGCGTCAGCGCCTGCTGGTCGGACAGCTGGGCCGGATCCCGCTCGGCGACGGCCAGCGCGGCCCGCACGTCGGCGTCCAGGGCGGCCGAGCCCGCCGAGAACACCCGATCGGTCAAGGCGTTCCAGTCGCCGTACACCTCGGCGAAGTCACCGCGCCGGTCGGCGCTGCGGCCTTCGCTATCGATCGCGGCGTGCAGATCGGTACGGCCGGCCGAGACCCACTGCTCGTCCGGCTCCTGCCACGGCTGGCCGGTCGGCTGCCGCGAGCTGCCGTCCGGTTGCCCGGCGGCCAGCCCGGTGGCCGGGTCGGCCAGCGCCCGGACGTGCGGCAGCAGCCGCGGATCCAGCCACGGCGTCTCGGCCAGCACGTAGCGGGGCTGGGCGGTCAGCCGCTCCCGCAGCAGGTAGCCGTGACCGGCGAGCAGGTCGGCCAGCTTGTCCAACTCCGGCCATGGCCGTTCCGGGTTGACATGGTCGGGGGTGAGCGGCGAGATGCCGCCGAAGTCGTCGACCCCGGCCTCGGCCAGCAGCAGGCATTCGGTCAGGTCCACCAGGTTCGGCGGCGCCTGCACCCGCAGCTTCGGGCCGAACACCAGCCGTGCCACCGCCAGGGTGGCCAGGTACTCGTCCAGATCCAGGTCCGGGTCGTTGCGCATCGCGGTGTCGTGCTTGGCCCGGAAGTTCTGCACGATCACCTCCTGGATCGCGCCGAACTCCCGCGCGACGGCCCGGATCGCGAACAGCGACTCGGCCCGCTCGGCCCGGGTTTCGCCGATGCCGACCAGCACCCCGGTGGTGAACGGGATGTTCAACCGGCCGGCGTCGGTGAGCACCCGCAACCGGACTTCCGGATCCTTGTCCGGGCTGCCGTAGTGCGGGCCGCCGGGCTCGGTGAACAGCCGGCGGGCGGTGGTCTCGAGCATCATGCCCATGCTCGGCGCGACCGGCTTGAGCCGCTGTAGCTCGGCCCAGCTCAGCACGCCGGGGTTGAGGTGCGGCAACAGCCCGGTGCGCTCCAGCACCGCGATCGCGGCGGCCCGCAGGTAGTCCAGGGTGGAGCCGTAGCCCCGCTCGTCCAGCCACTGTCGAGCCTGCGGCCAGCGCTCCTCCGGCCGGTCGCCGAGGGTGAACAGGGCCTCCTTGCAGCCCAGTTCGGCACCCCGGCGGGCGATGTCGACCACCTCGTCGAGCTCCAGGTAGGCAGCCGGCAGCCGATGCGGGACGGTCGCGAAGGTGCAGTAGTGGCAGCGGTCCCGGCACAGCCGGGTGAGCGGGATGAACACCTTGCGCGAGTAGGTGATCGGCCGCGGCCCGTCGCTCGGATGGCCGGCGTCGCGGACCGCGGCGGCGATCGCCATCAGCTCGGTCAACCGGTCACCGCGCACCGACATCAGCACGGCGGCCTCGGTGACGTCCAGTGTTGCGCCGTCCCGAGCACGGCGAAGCGCTCGGCGGACGGCCGAATCCGCGGGCTGCTGCGTGGTCACGCTTCGAGCCTAGCCACGCGGCCGGCTGCCGGGCGGCCCGGTTCGCTGTCTGATCTATTCTGGGCGGCCAGACAGGCACTCAGGTGAGGTGAGGCATGACCGACGGCAGTGTCGCGGAACCGCTGGGCGTCACGATCTGCCGGCTCTCGCTGGATCCGGTGCGCGGCCGGATCCGGCACCCGATGCAGGTCGGCATCGCGATCCGGGCCGGCATGTTCGCCGAGCTGACGCTGGCCGGTCGGATCATCGGCCGGAACTGGCCGGAGGCGGTCGGCGAGTCGCGCACCGGCAACCCGCTGCCGGACGCGGTGCACCGGGCGGTCGCCAACCGTGGCCCGACCAACTGGAAGCGCTGGTTCAGCCATGTCCAGGCCGACCGGCAGGCAGCCGTCGACTACCTGGTCAAATCCGGTCGGTGGCAGCTGGACGGCAAGCGCATCGTCGACCCACAGGCGGCCGAGACGGTGCTGGAGCAGCAGCAGGTGGTACGGACCATCAACACCGGCGAAACGCCGCCGGATCTGCACACCATGGTGGTACGGCTGCTGGTAGCCGGTGCCGGTGGCGCCGGCCGGCCCGCGCCACGCCGATCCTGGCGGCTGTTCAAGGCCTGGCTGCCGGCGCTGCTGCCCGAGGGCGCGAACCACGCGATGTATCACAGCATGCGGGCCGCCATGCGGGCGATCCGGCGGGCCGCCACCTTCCGGGTGTTCTCCCGCTGAGAACCGTCGCGCCCGCGCGGTAGGTTCGGTGCTGTGCGGATAACGGTTCTGGCCGGCGGCGTCGGGGGTGCTCGATTCCTGCAGGGTGTGCGGCAGTTCGCCAACCGTGCCGGACGAGCCGACGAGGTGACCGCCATCGTCAACACCGGCGATGACGTGACCATGCACGGGTTGCGGATCTGTCCGGACCTGGACAGCGTGATGTACACCCTGGCCGACGCCGCCGACACCGAGCGCGGCTGGGGCCGGGCCGGCGAGAGCTGGCGGATCGCCGAGCAACTGCGTGCCTACGGGGCCGAGCCGACCTGGTTCGCCCTCGGCGACCTGGACATCGCCACCCACCTGGTGCGGACCCAGATGCTGGACGCCGGCTACCCGCTGTCCGATGTCACCGCCGCGCTGTGCCGGCGCTGGCAGACCGGCGTCCGGTTGCTGCCGATGACCGATCAGCGCTGCGAGACGCACGTGGTGGTGCGCACTTCAGGCTCCCGGCGGGCGATCCACTTCCAGGAATGGTGGGTCCGGCACCGGGCCACGCTGCCGGCCGAGGAGTTCGTGCAGGTTGGGCTGGCCGATGCCCGGCCGGCGCCCGGGGTGGCCGAGTCGATCGCCGAGGCGGACCTGATCCTGCTGGCGCCGTCGAACCCGGTGGTCTCGATCAACACCATCCTGTCGGTGCCCGGCATCAGGCCGGCGCTGCGCGCGGCGGCCGCCCCGGTGATCGGGCTGTCGCCGATCATCGGCAGTGCGCCGGTGCGCGGGATGGCCGACGCCTGCCTGCCGGTGCTCGGGGTGCCGACCTCGGCCGAGGGGGTCGGCCGGTTCTACGGTGCGCGCGCCGGCACCGGCGTGCTCGACGGCTGGCTGATCCACACCGGCGACTCGGCCTCGATCGACGGGGTTCGGGTGCTTCCCCGGGATCTGTTGATGTCCTCGGCGGAGGTCACCGCGGGCATGGTGGCCGACGCCCTGGCGCTGGCCGCCGCATGAGCGACCCGGTGGGCATCGAGATCCGGCCGGTCACCGGGATGGCCGAACTGCGCCCGGGGGACGACCTCGCCGCCGCGATCGCGGCCGCGGTGCCGGAGCTGGCCGACGGCGACGTGCTGGTGGTCACCTCCAAGGTGGTGTCCAAGGTGGAGGGCAGGCTGCTGCCGGTGCCGGTCGATGACCCGACGGCCCGGGAGCGGATCCGGCAGCAGGCGATCGCCGCCGAGACGGTGCGGGTGGTGGCCAGCCGGGGCCCGCTGCGGATCGTGGAGAACCGGCAGGGCCTGGTGCTGGCCGCGGCCGGGGTGGACGCCTCCAACGTCCGGCTGGACGAGATCGCGCTGCTGCCGCTGGATCCGGACGCATCGGCACGCCGGCTACGGGAGGCGCTGCGCGAACGCACCGGGCGGTCGGTGGCGGTGATCCTGTCCGACTCGATGGGCCGGCCGTGGCGGCACGGCATCGCCGACGTGGCGATCGGCGTGGCCGGCCTGACCGCGGTGCTCGATGTCCGGGGTCAGGACGATGAGCACGGTAACCGGCTGACGATGACCGAGGTGGCGGTGGCCGACGAGCTTGCCGCGGCGGCCGACCTGGTGAAGGGCAAGCTGGCCGGTATCCCGGTCGCGGTCATCCGTGGTTATGCCTATGCCGACGATGGAAAGGGCTCCTCGCAACTGATCCGGGGCTCGGTCGGCGACCTGTTCCGGCTGGGCACCGCCGAGGCGATGGCGCTCGGGCAGGCCGGTGCGGCATCGATCGATGCCGCGCCGGAGTCGGCCGCGCTGCACGCCGACGTGCTGGCCACCCTCGGTTCGATGCCGCTGGATCCGGCCGACGGGAGCGGCCAGGCCGCCGTCCGGGAGGGCTTCTACGGCCTGCTGGCGGCGCGACCGGACGCCACCCGGCGCGGCTGCGTGCCCGGTCACATCACCGCCAGCGTGCTGCTCTTCGACGCCGCCGGTGACCGGGTGCTGCTGACCCTGCATCCACGGGTCGGCGCCTGGGTGCAGGTGGGCGGCCATCTGGAGCCCGAGGACGCTTCGTTGCTGGCGGCGGCGCTGCGTGAGGCCACCGAGGAGAGCGGCATCCCCGGCATCGTGCTGGACCCGGTGCCGGTCGAACTCGACGTGCACCCGATCACCTGCTCGCTGGGCGTGCCGACCCGACACTACGACGTGCGGTTCGTCGGCTCGGCGCCGGCCGGCGCCGAGCCGGTGCGCAGCGACGAGTCCGACGACCTGCGCTGGTTCGGCTTCGACGAGCTGCCCGCCGCCGTCGCGCCCGAACTCCCGGCGCTGATCACCCGTGCGGTGGCCGCCCGCGCCGCGCTGGGATGACCGCCCTTCTTGCCGGCTGGCCGGTGGCGAACGCGGCGCTGGCGGTGGTGTCGCCGGCCGGCGTGCTGGCCACCGATGGCGACTTGAACTACCGGTTCTGGCTGGCCTCGGTGACCAAGCCGCTGACCGGCCTGGCCGCCCTGATCGCGGTTCAGGAAGGTGCGCTGGAGCTGGACGCGGAGCTGGCCGGCCAGCCCGGCTGGCCGGACCAGCTGGCCGACCTGCTGCCCGGTGCCACGCTGCGACATGTGCTGGCGCATGCCAGCGGGCTGGCGCCGGATCGGCTCAGCCGGGTGGCGGCGATGGGCACCCGCCGGGTCTACTCCAACATCGGCTTCGACCTGATCGGTGAGTTGGTGACGGCGGCCACCGAGATTCCGTTCGCGGACTACCTTGCCGAAGCGGTGTTCGGTCCGCTCGGCATGCGCTCGGCGGTGCTCGCCGGCTCGCCGGCGCGCGACGGCTGGGCCTCGGTGGACGACCTGGTGCCGGTGCTGGCCGAGCTGCTCTCGCCCGGCCGGCTGCTGGATCCGACGGTGCTGGCCGACGCCACCGCGGCGCAGTTCCCCGGCCTGCCCGGCGTGCTGCCCGGCTACGGCGGCCAGCGGGACAACGCCTGGGGCCTGAGCTTCGAGATCCGGGCGGAC
Organism: Jatrophihabitantaceae bacterium; assembly: GCA_045807085.1. Classification (GTDB taxonomy): domain Bacteria; phylum Actinomycetota; class Actinomycetes; order Mycobacteriales; family Jatrophihabitantaceae; genus Jatrophihabitans_A. Next base: position 37,908 of record JBJMIB010000032.1, on the reverse strand, counting down.
AAGCAGCCGCACTGGACGGCGGTGGAGAATTCCCCTGCCACCTATGGGCATTTCGGCCAGGGCGGCACGATGTTCTGGATCGACCCGGTGGCCCGGCTGGGCCTGGTGGCGCTGGCCGACGAACGGTTCGGCGACTGGGCGATCAAGGCATGGCCGGAGCTGTCGGCCGAGGTGCTGGCCAGCTACCGCTAGCCTCGGCCGCACGTCTCGACAACGGTGTGGCACCGGTCGAGGCGATCCGACCGGTGCCACACGCGATCCGGCCGTTACGGCGCCGGGCAGGGGTTGTTGGGCAGGATCCGCTGGAAATCGTTGAACAAACTCTCGGTGCCGCCGCCCTTCGTCGGGTAGGTCACCTTGAGCAAAGAGCCGTACTGGGCCAGCTTGCCGTAGTCGGCGGTACTGAAGCCGGGCACGTTCTGCCCTACCGTCCAAGCACATCCGCCGAGGGCATGCCCGCTGCTGTAGTACGGGTAGAACGCCGCCGGGGTTCCGTCATCGGTCGGTGGCCGCCGGGTGCAGTTCGCCCCGGTGTCGCCGTTGCAGGCGGGCATGAGCGACTGCTCGATGGCCGGCAGGTCGGTGTTGAAGGCCGCCGTGGGGTACTGGACGTTGTAGTTCGGCCCGGTCTTCGGGCTGGTCCAGATGGTCGGTGACGGCCGGCTGTTAGTGCCGTTCGGCCAGTCGGGCAGGTAGGACGTGCCGTCATAGCCGAAGTTGGTGGCCAGGCAGCCGCCGATCTTGATCAGCGTCGAGGCCGCCGGCGGGAAGCAACCGGCGTCGTCGGCATCGGCCGGCTCCCGATTGCTGCCGACGCCCTCATGCGTATCGCAGCTGCCGGTCGCGGTATCCACGTGGCTGCAGTAGTCGAAATGCCCGATCTCGGTGTCGATCGCGACGTTGTAGGTGGCGGCCGCCCACGGCACCGTGGTCTGGGTGGTGGAGGTCGAGTACTCCGGGTGGAAGTCGTAGGGCAGGTTCTTGCAGCTGGTCCCGGTCGGCGCGAACTTGACCTGGCCGAAACCGTTGGCCGCACTGGCGGTCATCTTGCCGACCGTTCCGGTCGTGGTGTCATGCACGACGGTCTGCAGTCCATGCGCGGTGTCGTGCAGGGTGACGGTGTAGTGATCGCCGGGGTTGAGGAACGCGACCTTGTGCGGATCCGGCTTGCCCGAGGCGATCGGGTCGAACTGGACCGGGTTCGGCGGACCTTGCGGCACCCCGCTCTTGGTCAGGTAGGCGAAGTTCACATACTCCAGGCCGACCTTGCGCTGGCAGCTGAGGTTCAGGTCCTGACCGGTCAGCGGGTTCTCCGACAGCGAGTCGATGGTCAGCGCGACGCACCACTGCCTTGCCGAGCAGGAGAAGCCGTCGAACTGCTGCACGTAGCCGGGTGGGTAGAACTGCAGTTCCATGAAGGCGGTGCCGGGATGGAACGGGCTGCCGGCCGGGGCGATGTTGGCGTCACTGTCCGGGATGCAGCTCTTGACGGTGTTCGGATAGGACTGGGTGTCGCACATCGCCATGCCGAACCAGAAGGTGGCGTACAACTCGAAGTTGTAGCTGCGCCTGCCCGGCACGTTGCTCGGTGCCGGATCTCTCGGCAGGATGCCCGAGTAGCGCATCTGGTTACCGGAGCCGGGATAGCTCGAGTCGAACAGCAGCGACGGCTCGTCGTGCCCGACGTAGTGGCCGAACACCTCGTCCGAATCGTTGACTTCGGCACAGATGAATTTGTTGTTACCGCAGTCGATGCCGGGGTGGCTGGACGAGCTGCTGGCTACCCTGCCGGCCGTGGTTGCCCCGTTCGCGACACTCACCTGATTACCGGCGACAAGCGCTCCTGCCGCCAACACAGCCACTACCAGGATCCGTTGGTTCCTCATGCGCCGCACCGCCCCCCTCGGGCCGATAGCTGCGAAAGCTGCCCAGGCTGGCCGGACAGCTGGGACGGCCGCGACCGTAAGCAGGCGCAGGTCCGGCTGTCCAGTGCGCCCGGCGGAAAGTAACTCGATGGTGACAGGTCTGCGGCCAAGCAGGTATCTGCGGCTTTGGGCCGTCTCTACCAGGGTGATCCTCCGCCGGCGGAGGGCTCAAGCCGTCCGATTGGAGAGCACGGATGATCGGCGATCGGCCCTGCTGACGGCTACGTTGACCGGGTGACGACCACCGATCCAGCACCACCGCGGCTCAGCTACCGGCGCAGCGGCGGGTTCGCCGGCATCCAGACCACTGCCGAGGCCACCGCCGACGAACTCGGCGCCGACGCGGCGCGGATCGCGGCCCGGCTACTCAGCGACCCGGCCGTGGGGGCCCCGACCCGGCCGCCGGCGCCCAGCGCCGCCGACCAGTTCGACTACCAACTCACCATCGCCGACGGCATCCGTGAGCAGAGCTTCCAGTGGTCGGACCACACGGTGCCGGCCGAGGCCCGAGCGCTGATCGAGGCGCTGAACCGGCTGGCCGTACCAACCACGCCGAGCTGAACCCGCGGCATCCCCGCCACAGCCAGCCGGCTCACCGGTAGTCGTCGAGATTCGCGGCCGCACCGCGCTCGCTGTCGATCAGGTACCGCCAGATATCCGGCCGGGACCCGTCGAGATCGGTGAAGCCGTACTCGGCGGCCAACTGCCCGGAGTTCACCGACCGCTGGTTCCACCGGGCCCGGTCCGGGTCGGCGGCCAGCGCCGCGACCGCGCGCCCGACATAGCGCGGCGACTCGGACAGGACGAAATCCGGCGGCGCGGTCCGCTCGGGCTCGACCGCGTCCCGCCAGTTCCGCTCCGACACCCCGAAGTGCGACAGCATCATCTCCGAACGCAACCAGCCCGGGGTCAACGCCACCGCGGTGCCGCCGTGCTCGGCCAGCTCGTGCCCCTGGGAGAACGCCAGCCGGATCACCGATGCCTTGGCCAGGTCGTAGAACACCGAGATCCGATAGCGCGTGTCGTTGTACTCGGCGGTGCCGTCGGTGAGCTCGACCAGCAGGCCGCCGGGACGGGAGATCAGCAGCGGCAGCAGGTGGTGCGAGGTGATCAGGTGGGTGTCCACCGCGAGCCGCAGCATCCGCAGCCCGGCGTCGAGATCGTGTTGCCAGATGGGGGTGTTCCAGCCGGCCGGGCCGCCGGTGAGCAGCTCGCCACCCCAGATGTCGTTGACCAGCAGGTCGAGCCGGCCGTACTCGGTCCGCAGCCGCTCGGCCAGCCGGCGCACCTGGTCGCTGTCCAGATGATCGACCGGCACCGCGACCCCGGTGCCGCCCAACTGGTCCACCAGCTCGGCGGTCTCCTCGATGGTCTCTGGCCGGTCGTAGTCCGAGCGCAGCCCGCCTGCCCGGCTGCTCCGGCCGGTGCAGATCACCGTCGCGCCGACCTCGCCCAGCGCCGCGGCGATCCCCCGGCCGGCGCCCCGGGTGGCGCCGGCCACCAGCGCCACCCGGCCGCGCAGCGCGCCGGGATCCGGCGAGAAGGTCATGCTCCCAGGATCTGCTGACAACGCTCAGATCCGGCGGATGTCGTTCGGGCTGAACCGGGGCCCGTACTTGGGCGGCGCGAAGCCGCTCAACTCGATCAGCTTGATCACCCGGGCCCGCTGACCCCGCCACGGCTCGAGCAGTTCCAGCATGGTCTCGTCCGACGAGCGCGGTTGACCGGTCAGCAACCATCCCACCCGGTTGGCCAGGTGGAAGTCGCCGACGCTGACCGCGTCCGGATCGCCGAGCGCGCGCACCGTCGTCTCGGCCACCGTCCACTGCCCCACTCCGGGCACCGAGCGCAGCCGCCGATGCACCTCGGCCAGCGGCATCGTGACGCATTCCTCCAACCGCGCGGCGACCGTGGCCACCGCGCGAATCGCCCGTTGCCGCTGAGCATCCACCGCCAGCCGGTGCCACTCCCAGGTCGGCACCTCCAGCAGTCGGGACGGCAACGCCGGCAGCCACATCGGAAACTCGGCCGGTCCGGGCGCCGGCTCACCGAACCGCCGGCTGAGCTGGCGCCAGGCGCGGAACGCCTCCTGCCCGGTCACCCGCTGCTCGAGGCAGGCCGGCACCAGCGAGTCCAGGATCCGCCGGCTGCGGGTCAGCCGCACGCCGGGCAACCGATGCCGGATCTCGCCCAGCAGCCGCTGGCCGGACAGATCCAGTTGCGACCAGTCGTCGGCTTCGCCGACCAGCTCCGGCACCCCGTCCAGCAGCCACGGCGCGCCCGGCCCCCATGCCTCGGCCAGCAGCTCACCGGAACCGGCCGACAGCGCGATGGTGCCCGGCCCGAGCGGGGTCCGGCTGGCCCACCAGAACCGGCCGCCGGCGAACCGGGCCACCGGATCCCCGGCGCCGTGACACAGCACGCCCAGGGTCCGCCGCAGATCCAGCGGCCGGCTGATCGGCCAGCTCCGCCGCGAGACGGTCAGCGTGCTAGCCATCGCTGGAGAACCGGACCGAGCCGTCGGCGATCACCGCGCCGGGCCAGACCCTGATGCCGTGCAGCAGCTCGACGCCGGCGCCGACCGTCGCGCCGTCACCGATCACCGCCCCGCCGAGCACGCTGTCCTTGCCGATCACCGCATCCCGGCCGACGATGCTGTCCCGGATCACCGCGCCGGTACCGATCCGGGCGCCGTCCAGCAGCACCGAACCGGCCACCGCCGCGCCGTCGGACACCACGCAGTCGGCGCCCACCACGCTGCCGCCGGTGACGGACGCCGACGGCGCCACCGTGCTGCCGGGCAGCAGCAGCGCCTCCCCGACCGGGCCGGGCAGCGCCGCCGAAGGCGCGATTCCCCTGACCAGATCGGCAGATCCGGCGACGAAGTCAGCCGGCTTGCCCAGATCGCGCCAGTAGGTCGCGTCCACGTGACCGACCACCAGCGCACCGGCCGCCAGCAGCCCGGGGAACGTCTCACGCTCCACCGAGACCGGCCGTCCGGTTGGGATTTGCTCGATCATCGAACGGGAAAACACGTAACTGCCGGCGTTGATCTGATCGGTCACCGGGTTCGGTGCCTTCTCCAGGAACGCGGTCACCCGGCCGTCGGCGTCGGTCGGCACGCAGCCGAACGGCCGCGGATCCGGCACCCGGGTCAGGTGCAGCGTCACGTCGGCCCCGGCCCGGCGGTGCGTGTCCAGCAGGTCGGTCAGGTCGCAGCCGGTCAGGATGTCGCCGTTGAAGATCAGCGCGGTGTCGGCCCGCAGCAGCGAGGCGACGTTGCCGATCGCGCCGCCGGTACCCAGCGGCACCTCCTCCACCACGTAGTCCAGTTCCAGGCCGAGCTGTGCCCCGTCGCCGTAGTAGGCCTGAAACACCTCGGCCTTGTAACTGGTGCCCATGATCACGTGCCGCACACCAGCAGCCCGGATCCGGGACAGCAGGTGGGTCAGGTAGGGCACCCCGGCGATCGGCAGCATCGGCTTGGGCATCGTCTCGGTCAACGGCCGCAGCCGGGTGCCCTTGCCGCCGACCAGCACGATCGCGTCGACGTCCTGCCTCATGCCCCGTCCCCTCGGTTGGCGCCCCGGCGGCGGGCCGCCAGGCCGATCAGCGGCGGCGCCAGCCAGGCCCGGGCCGACAGCCCGGCCCGCAGCAGCAGCCGCGCCGGCGCCCACCGCCAACCCGGGTAGCGGCCGGCCAGATACCGGTAGGCGCTGCGGTGGTGCTCGACGAACATCGCGTGCCGGTTGTGCGCGGTCGCATGCGAGCCGGTGTGCACGATCTCGGCCGACGGCGCGTAGACATTCAGCCAGCCGGCGGCGGCCAGCCGCTCCCCCAGGTCGACGTCCTCGAAGTACATGAAGTAGCGCGGGTCGAAGCCGTGCACCGAGTCGAACGCGGCCCGCCGCAGCAGCAGGCAGGAGCCGGACAGCCAGCCCGCGACGCGTTCGGTGGGCAGCAGCGAGTTCTGGTAGCGACGGGTCCACGGGTTGGCCGGCCATACCGTGCCGAGCAGCGCATGCCCGCTGCCCAGACCGAGCGACGGCAGTTCCCGGGCCGACGGGTAGACCGCACCGTGCTCGGTGCGGATCAGCGGGCCGATCGCGCCGGCCCGTGGCCAGCGGGCCGCCACCGCCAGCAGTTCGTCCAGCGCGCCGGGTTGCCAGACCACGTCCGGGTTGCTCACCACCACCCAGTCGGTGTGGGTCGCGGCCACCCCCAGGTTGGCCGCGCGACCGTAGCCGAGGTTGCCGCCGGTCGGCAGCACCCGAACGCCGGGACGGTCCGCCGCCTGCTGCGGTGCTCCGTCGGTGGAGCCGTTGTCGGCCAGCACCACCTCGACCGGCTCGCTGCTGGCCGCGGCCAGCGAGTCCAGGAACCGGGCCAACGCCGGCCCGGGCGAGTAGGTCACCGCCACTACCGCCACGCTGGCCGGCCGCGGTGGCGTGGTCGCTGCCGCAGGTCGCGGCTCGGTCGCCGTCACGCCCGCACCGCCGCCCGCTGGATCGCCCGCTCGTAGCCGCGGATGTGCGCCGCCGCGGTCGCCGCCCAGCTGAACTCGGCGGCCCGGGCCACCCCGGCCCGGCCCAGCTCGGCCCGCCGCAGCGGCTCGTCGAGCAGCCGGCGGAGCTCCACGCCGATGGATTCGGCGTCCGTCTCGCAGTAGGCAGCCGCGCTGCCGCCCACCTCCGGCAACGACAGGTGCCGGGTGGTCAGCACCGCCGTGCCACAGGCCATCGCCTCCAGCACCGGCAACCCGAACCCCTCACCGAAGCTGGGGTAGGCCACCACGCTGGCGCCCCCGAGCAGCGCGGGCAGCTGGGCCAGCGGCAGGTAACCCGGCCGCAGCAGCCGCAGGCCGGCCGGCACCGCGGCGGCCACCGAGTCCAACTCGGTATCCCAGCCACCGCCGCCGGACAACACCAGCGCCGGCGGCCTTGATCGGCCCTGGCAGGCCGCCTGCCAACCCCGGATCAGCGCCGGCACGTTCTTGCGCGGCTCCAAGGTGCCCAGAAAGGCGACATAGTCCTCCGCCGGCTGGAGGCCGATGGCCGAGCGCACGTCGGCGACGGCGGCCGCCGTCGGCGGCCGGAACAGCGCCGTGTCCACACCCAGGTGCGCCACCTGCAGCCGATCGGCCGGCACTGCCAGCCGATTGCGCAGTTCGGTCGCGGTGGCGTGCGAGTCCACCACGCAGACATCGGCCCGACGTACCGCCAGCCGGGTGGCGGCACGGAAGAACGGCGCCTTGACCCGGGTGTGCCACTCCGGATTGGAGAAGAAGGTCGCGTCGTGCACGGTCACCACCAGCGGCCCGCGCCAGCGCAGCGGCTGGGTGTAGTGCGGCGAGTGCAGCACGTCCGGGGCGACCCGGCGCGCCAGCCGCGGCAGCCCGTACTGCTCCCAGGCCAGTCGGGCCGGCCGGCCGGCCGGGATGGATCGGTCGGTGACCACGGTGGCGCCGAGTTCGGTGAACCGGTCGGCGGCCCGCTGCTGCGCCGCCACCGACACCGTCACGCCGGCCGCCAGCAGTGCCGGCACCAGGTTGTCCAGGTAGCGACCGACGCCACGCAGGTCGGCGGGAATCGCTGTCGCGTCCACCAGCAAACGCAACAGATCCTCCTACTCGCCCGGTACGTCTCGCGCCGGCCACCCGGAAACGGCCGGGTGCGGCGTACGCACGGCGATGCTACCCAACCGGCTGCGCCGAGTGGTGCGTCAACCGGCGGCGCGGACGGGTGACGCCAACGGGTGGCACGGACACGAGCCGGCTTGCGTTGACATGTCCCGCGCACGGGACGCTGTCCGGAGCACCCAGCCGAACCGGCTAAGCTGTTCTCTCGTGCCCGTCCCCGCGTGAGCTGAGCCGCCCGCGGCACACCGCCCGGGAGCAGGCGCCGCGGCCGCGGCATCGCCGCCCGCCATGCCGAACTGAAAAGTCCAGGTACTTGCGCAGCGCGCTTGGTGATGCGCGTGCGCGGCGACGGCACGGACAGGTTTCTCCGCGCGAGCGGAACTAGAACGAGTGGTATGAGAACGGGAGCAGATGGACAAGCCGACCGCGCTGCTGAAGGTCAAGGGCCTGTACGCGGCAGGTGCCCGCGGCACCGGCACCGTGCTCACCCGGGCGGGCCTGCTGAGCGAGCGACCGCCCGCGCGCGACCGGCGTACCCGGCACTGGTTGTACAGCTTGACCCGGGCCTACGACTCGCTGGCCATCGCCGAGCTGGACGTGCCGTGGTGGACCTACCGGGCCATCGACGTGGTGGAGGCCTACCTGGCCGGGCTCGCCGCCCGCGACCAGCGCCGCCGGGTGTTCGAGTACGGCTCCGGCGCCTCCACGCTATGGCTAGCCAAACGGGCCGATGAGGTGCAGTCGGTGGAACATCACCGCGAGTTCGGCGAGCAGTTGGCGCCCAGCCTGTCCGCCTACGCCAACGTCCACTTCCGGATCGTGCCGCCGACACCGTCGGACAACCCGAGCATCGCCTCGCACAAGGAAGGTAATGCCGGCCTGGACTTCGCCGACTACGTCGCGGCGATCGAGGACCTGTCGGGTGACTTCTCGCTGATCGTGATCGACGGCCGAGCCCGCGAAGCCTGCCTGGAGCATGCCGCCAAACGCCTGGCACCGGGCGGCATCATCGTGTTCGACAACTCCCGCCGCCGCCGCTACCGGGAAGCCATCGAAGCCTCGGGGCTGGCCGAACGCAGGCTGGCCGGCCTCACCCCGACGCTGCCCTACCCCGACCAGACCTCGATCCTGACCGGCCGTGCCTGACCAGGCCTCGGCCGCCCGGCGACCGTCCCGGCCGCTCGCCGACCTCCCCGGCCGGCCGGCGGCAGCGGCGTATCATCCAGCAGTCCCATCCAGCCTCGAACGGAGCACTACGTGAGCAGCCCGGACGCCGTGGACGTGTCCTTCGTCATCCCGGCCAAGGACGAGGTCAAGACGATCGCCCCGCTGACCGCCGAGATCGTCACCGCCATGCAGCAGCGGCCTGAACTGCGCTACGAGATCATCTACGTCGACGACGGCAGCTCCGACGGCACCTGGGACGCCATCTGCGCCACCGCCGCCGCCGAGCCGCGGGTGCGGGCGATCCAGTTCCGCAGCAACTTCGGCAAGGCCGCCGCGCTGTCGGCCGGCTTCGGCGAGGCCCGCGGCGAGACCGTGATCACGATGGACGCCGACATGCAGGACGACCCCAGCGAGCTGCCCCGGCTGCTGGAGACCCTGGCGGGCGGCTACGACCTGGTCACCGGCTACAAGCGGGACCGCAAGGACCCGATCGGCAAGCGGCTGCCGTCCAAGGTGTTCAACCGGGCCACCGGCATCGTCACCGGACTCCGGCTGAACGACCACAACAGCGGATTCCGGGTCGGCCGCAAGGAGATCTACGACGTGGTGCCGCTCTACGGCGAGCTGCACCGGTACGTGCCGGCGCTGGCGCACGCCAACGGCTTCAAGGTCACCGAGGTGCCGGTGAACCACCGGCCGCGGCTGCACGGCAAGTCCAAGTACGGCCTGGAGCGGTACGCCCGGGGCGCGCTGGACCTGCTCACCGTGGTGTCGATCACCAGGTACGGCCGCCGGCCGTCCCACCTGCTCGGCGGCATCGGCCTGCTGTTCGGCCTGGTCGGCTCGATCATCCTGCTCTACCTGCTCGGCGTCTGGACCTTCACCTCGGAGGCGATCGGCACCCGGCCGCTGCTGCAGCTGGGCATCCTGCTGGACATCCTGGCCGTCCAGCTGGTGGGCATGGGGCTGCTCGCCGAACTGATCATCCACCGCACCGATCGCCACCTGGACACCTCGGTGCCGATCAAGAACCGCACCGGCCAGCCGGTGCCGGGCACGACGGTGCCGGCCGACCCGGTCGGCGGCGGCCGGCCGGCAACCCCGGCGACGACCGCGGAATCGCTCGCCGGCCAGCGGGCGTAGCCGTACCAGTGGCTTAGGCCGTACCAATGGCATAGGCCGTACCGGCAAGCGGTACCAGCGGCATAGCCGTACCAGACAGGGATGGAGCGGGTCATCACCAGCACGGAATCGCCCGAGCAGACCACCGTGGCCGAGCCGACCGAGCGCCGGTCATCGAGCTGGCGAGGACGCGCCAAGCGCTTGCTGCAGCCGATCACGCTGCTGGTGCTGGCGGCGGCGTTGCCGCCGCTGCTGATGGCCCGCCGGATCCGGCAGAGCACCGAGCTCAACTACCAGGACTACTGGTCGGCGATGCTACGGATCACCAATCCGGACGGCAGCCTGCACCTGCGTGGCCTGTTCACCTACCAGAACGAGCACCCGTTCTTCATCCCGCAGCTCGTCTTCTACCTCGACGCCCGGCTGCTGCGCGGCACCAACCACGAACTCGGCGCCTTCTCGCTGCTGATGGCCCTGGTGTCCCTGGTGATCATCTGGATATTGCTGCCGCGCAGCTGGAGCCTGCCGATTCGCGGGCTGTTGCTGGTCGCGGCCAGCGCGGCGATGTTCTGCCCGTCCGGCGGCTGGAACTTCGTGCGCGGCATGAGCGGCACCGCCTGGCTGACCGCCAACGTCTTCGCCCTGCTGGGCATCCTGCTGGCCAGCCGGGGTCGGACGCTGCTCGCGGTGCTCGCCGCCGCGCTGGCCCTGCTGACCTACGGCACCGGCTTCGGCGCGCCGATCGCGCTGATCGTGGTCGCGCTGCTGCGCCGCGACAAGCGTTGGCGCTGGCTGCTGCCGCTGGTCCTGCTGCTCGGCGCAGTGGCGGTCTACGCGAGCACCTCGCACCAAGGCACCGCCGGCGGCCACGGCCACGATCCGGGCCTGCTCACCCAGGCCTTCCTGACCAACCTGGCCACCCTGTGGGACCCGTCCGGCGGCTCGCTCGGGCTGGTGGTCGGCGCGGCCGGCCTGGTGGCAGTGATCGGCTGCGGCATCCGGTACTGGGCGGCCCGCGAGCTGCTGGCCGATCTGGTGCCGTGGTGGGGCGTGCTGAGCTACACCATGGCTGCCTCGGCGCTGATCTCGCTGGGCCGCAATGAGGCGTTCGGCGGCAACGGCGCGCAGGGCCGCTATGTCTCGCTGTCGGCGCTGTTCTGGATCTCCCTGGCGGTGATCGCACTGCGCACCGTGACCGCCCCCCGCGAGCTGCCAGCACGGGCGCTGGCGATCGTGGCCGCGTTGCTGGTGTTCTGGGGCGCCAGCCCGCAGGTCTTCGGCAATGCAACCTCGCGCAGCGCCCAGCAGGACGAGGTCGCGGCCGCCCTGCGGTTCAACGCCACCGATCCGTTCGGCACCGTGGTGCAGCAGCCGAAGGACCAGATCCCGCGGCTGCGGGGGCTGCATGCCTACCCGTTCATCGGCAGTTACACGGTCGGCTGCGGGCTCAAGCCGAACGACTCGATCGACCTGTCGAAGGTGCGGACGCTGCCGTCCGGTTCGTTCCCCAAGTTCGGCGTGCTCGATTCCGACACCGTGATCGGTGACACCCGGCAGGTGAAGGGCTGGATCTTCCGGGTCGGCATGCCGGCCCAGTGCGCGCTGCTGGTGGACAGCAGCGGCAAGGTGGTGGGCGGCGGCAGCGCCAAGATCCCGCGCGGCGACGTGGCCGCGATCGCCACCTCCTACCCCGGTGATGCCGGCTTCGAGGTCGTCACCCAAGCCGGTAATGCCGACGCGCAACTGGTGCTCGGCTACCCCGACGGGTTCTGGCGGCTGCCGGCCACCGCGACCCCGCCGCCGGCCGACGGCAACACCGGTAGCACGCCGACCGGTCGCTGACCCGCGGCTTTCGATCGGGACGGACCGGATGACAGCCTCGGCAGTGGCCGTCGAGCCGGACGCCGCCGCGCCGCGAGCACGCTGGCGACCGGATCTGGCCGGCCACCTGGCATTCGCCGGCTGCGCACTGGCCACCGTCCTGTACCTGCTGCACCTGGGCCGGCACACCTCCTTCTTCTATGACGAGTGGAGCTGGATCCAGTCCCGCCGCGGCTGGCGGCCGGCCAACTTCCTGCTCGGGCACAACGGGCACTTCGTGGCGGTCCCGGTGCTGGTCTATCACCTGCTCTTCGCCACCGCCGGGCTGCGCGCCTACCTGCCGTACCGGCTGGTGCTGCTGGCCTGCCACGTCGGCACCTGCTTCCTGCTCTACCGCTACGCCCGGCTCCGGCTTGGCCCGCTGGTGGCGGTGTTGCCGGCCGGGTTGATGCTGATGCTCGGCGCGGCCTATCAGAACCTGCTCTGGCCGTTCCAGATCACCTTCATCGGCGCGCTGGCCTTCGGGCTGGCCGGCTATCTGGCGCTAGATGCCGAACCGACCCGGCGGCGGGAGGTCGTCGGCTGCCTGTGCCTGACGGCGGCCATCGGCTGCTCGGGGATCGGGTTGGCGATGCTGGCCGGCGCGCTGGTACGGGTGGTGCTGCGCAAGCAGTGGCGGCGCTGGTGGGTGGTCGCGGTGCCGGCGGTGGTGTTCCTCGCCTGGTATCTGCGCTATGGCGATTCCGGCCCGGGTGCCCCCAGGCCGGGCGGCACGGCGAGCCAGCTGTGGCGGTACCTGCGCGGTTCCTACCAGTCCAGCGTGGGTGGGCTGACCGGCCATTCCGTGGTGCAGGACCGGGCGCTCGCGGCCTGGCTCGGCGCACTGATCCTGCTGCTGGTGGTGCTCCGGCTGGCGGTGGAAGCGCGCCGGCGGGCGGTGCCGGTGGACCTGCTCGCGGCCATCGCGCTCGGCGTGGTGCTGTGGGGGCTCACCGCGCTGACTCGGGCCCGGCTGGCGGACTTCGGTGCCAGCCGGTACCTGTATCCGGGCGCGATCGCGGTGCTGCTCGGTGCGATCGAGGCCCTGCGTGACATCCGGCTGCCCCGGCTGGCGGTGGCGCTGCTGGCCGTCGCGACCGCGGCCTCGGTATGGACCGGGCTGGCCCAGCTACGGCTCGGCGCCCGCTCGCTGACCGCGGTGGACACCTATGCCCGGGCCGATTTCGCCGCGCTGGAACACAGCAAACCGGATTCCGGCTACCTGCCCAACCGGCGGCTGCTGCCGGTGGTGACCGCTGGCGGGTACCTGTCGGCGATCCGCGGCCTGGGCTCACCGGCAATGCCGTTCGACCAGTTACCGAGCCAGCCGCCGGGCGCCCGCAACGATGCCGACCGGGTGTTGCGCCAGGCCGGCAACCTGCAGCGCGCCCCGGCCGGCCCGCAACCGACGGGCGGCACCGTGCTGACCGTAGGTGCCGGCGTGCCGACCGACCTGTCGGTGATCGCCGGCTGCCAGCTGGTGCGGCCGTCGGCGCCGGCCGGCCCGGTGGCCCTCCGGCTGCAACTGCCGGCTGCCGGCATCACGTTCAGCTCACCGGCCGCCATCAGGCTGCGCGCTCGCCGGTTCGGTCCGACGCTGGCCACCTACGGCCAACTGCCGGCCGGCCAGGTCACCTTGCTGCGGCCGCTGCCGGACGGCGTGCCGGTGCCGTGGCTGATCCAGCTCAGCTCGAGCGCGCCGGTCCGGCTCTGCGGCGGCGGGTAGCCGACCGGATCCGACGGACCGATCAGGCGGATACCGGACGTCCGATCCGCACGTCGGAGACGCAGGCGCCGGTCACCGGGGCGTCCAGCCGGAAGCCGGTGATCGCGGACGGCCGCAGCGCGAAGGTCAACTGGCCGGAGCCGGTGACCTGGTAACCGCGCGATAGTCCGGTCGCCTCGACCGGCTGCCCGGTGCCCGGATCGATGGCGAAGCGCAGGGTGGTCGGGCTGCTCACCCGGTAGCTCAGCCGCACGTTCCACAGGCCGTTGGGCAACGGCCGGCTCAGCGGCTGCATGATCCGCTGCTGGCCGGTGCCGCACTCCGCCGGCACGCTGGCCAGCGACCGGAACCGGGCCGGCCGCGGCTGCCCGTCGGCCGTCACCACGTACATCGGCATGGACAGGTCATCCGCGCTCACCGGATGCCCGGTCACCAGCTCCGCGAGGGCGGTCGTCTGGCTGTCGTACCCGGCGGTGGCCCGCACCACGTCGGCGGGCGCATAGGTGGTGTAGAGGCTCCACGGACCCCGATGGTCCAACTCACCGACGCCGGCCCGCAGGTTCTTCAGGTACCTGACGTTCCGGCCGTGCGTCCAGCGGTAGGAGATCGGCGGCGCGGTGACCAGGAAGACCGTGCACAACGCGATCAGGCCGGCGCCGGTACCGAGCAGGTGCCGGCGGTCGATGCCCAGCAGGTCACCGGTTAGCGGAAGCCGACGGTCCGGGTCGGCCCGGTCGGCCTGCCCGGCTACCGGCAGCGCGGCCGGCCGCAGCAGGGTGATCGCCAGGGTGAGCACCAGCAGCGGCAGCAGGTCGGCGACGTATCTGAACTCGTCGCCGATCCCGACGTGAAAGATGGCCAGCCGGGCGCTGGCAATGAGGTACTGCTCCACCAGGAAGAAAACTCCGAAGACCAGCCAGGCCAGCAGCGCGCGCAGCCGGTTGCGCAGCAAGCCGTAGCCGACCAGCGCCACCAGCGCCAGTTGACAGCCGGTCAGCCACCACAGCGGCGGATCGGCGTAGGACACCACGACGTTCGGGCCGGTGCGCAGGGTGCCGCCGAACAGGCCGGGAATCAAGGCATGGCTCCAGCACACCCACAGGAAGTGCAGCAATTGGCCCCGGGTGTAGCCGGGCTGACTCCGCACCAGGTCATGGGTCAGGTAGATCAGCAGGTAACCGGCCGCCACCGCGGCCAGCGCGAGATATCCCGACCAGGCCCGCCGCAGCACCGCCAGCACCTCGCGCGGCCGGGCCGAGCGGCAGGTCACCGCGGGCAGGAACCAGGCCGCGAACGCCCCGCCGAACAGTGTCCGCTCGTAGCAAGCCAGCCCGGCCGCGAGCGCGCCACCGGCCAGTGCACCCCAGAGCAGGCGGTACGGCCCGCGGTAGCAGCGCAGCATGGCATACACGGTCAGCGTGCTGGCCCCGGCGCAGCCGCCCACCTGCGGGCTGGCTGCCCACCAGGCGGCCACCGGCACCCACAGGCCGGTGGTGCTCACCATCGCGGTGAGTACCAGGTGCCACGGGCTGGGCCGGAACGCCATCCGCAGGATCCGGTACACCAGCCAGGTCATGAACCCGAAGCCCAGGCAGGCCAGGGCGGCGGCGAGCGGGTAGTTCATCGGCGAGATCCGGTACAGCACCCAGTCGAGCACCCGGATCCCCGGCTGCGGATGACCGAACGTGGTTATCTCGAGATACCGGAGGTTCAGCGGATGTTGCCTGACCAGGCCGAAGGCGACGAAGTCGTCGGCGTACCAGCCGCCCCGCCCGATCAGGACATAGAACAGCAGCGCGGACAGGGTGGCCCAGGCCAGCGCCAGCCGGTCCAGCAACCACCATTCGCCCCGGGTGCCTGGCTGCGGATCGGCGGCCGGCTCGACCGTCGTCGCCGCGCTTGGCACGCGCGCAGTATGGCACCTTGATCGCCGAACAGCCGCGGCTCACCGCCAGCGTCGGCGCGGCGGGCGACCGCCCAGCATCGCTACGCCGTATCGGAAGCCGGCTACGCCGGCACCGGACGACCGATTCGCACGTCGGAGATGCAGACGCCGGCCGCCGGGGCGTCCAGCCGGAAGCCGGTGATCGCCGACTGCCGGAGCGCGAAGGTCAGCCGACCGGAGCCGCTGACCGCAAAATCCCGGAACGAGCCGGTGGCCTCCGCCGCCCTGCCGGTGCCCGGATCGAGCGCGAACCGCAGCGTGGTCGGCGTGCTCACCTGGTAGCTCAGCTGGACGTTCCACAGGCCCTTGCCCAACGGCCGGCTGAGCGGCTGCATGATCCGCTGCGGCCCGGTGCTACACACCGCCGGCGTGCTGGCCAGCGACTGGAACCGCGCCGGCCGCAGTCGCCCGTCGGCATCGACCACGTACATCGGCCGGGTCAGGTCGTCGGTGCTGACCGGGTGGCCGCCGACCAGTTCCGCGATCAACGGCGTCGAGCTGTACCGGCCCCAGGCGATCGGCGACACGGTCTGCGGCGCGAAGGTGGTGTAGAGGCTCCACGGACCCTGGCTGTCGCGGACCGGCAGCTCGGCCCGCAGGTTGTCCACGTAGCGGACGCCCCGGCTCTGCAGCCAGCGGTGTGAGACGGGCAGCGCCGAGATCCAGAAGACGGTGTACAGCACGGCCAGCGCCGCGGCGGTGGCGATCAGTTGCTCGCGCCGGACCGGCGGCCGGTAGCGGCGCCGCCCAGCGGCATGGCCGCGGGCCGCCGGCGGATCGGTGGTGCCAACCGGGTCGCCGGCAGGCCGATCGGTCGCCTCGGCTGCCGGCACACCGTCGGCCGGCGCACCATCGACCGGCACATAGCCGGCCGGCACATCATCGGCCGGCGCACCATCGGCCGGCGCAGCACCGGCAGGCACCAGCCGTCGGCGCAGCACCGTCAATCCGACGGTGAGCAGCAGCAATGGCAGCAGGTCGGCCAGGTACCGGAACTCGTTGCCGATCGCCGGTCCGTGCACGTACAGCCGTGCGGTGGCGATGGCGTACTGGGCAGGGATGAAGAGCAATAGGAACACCAGCCAGCCGAGCACCGCCCGCAGCCGGTTGCGCAGGATGCCGTAGCCGACCAGCGCCAGCAACGCCAGTTGGCAGGTGGTCAACCACCACAGCGGCGGTGCGGCGTAGGACTCGGCAATGTTCTGACCGGTACGCAGCGTGCCACCGAACAGCGCCGGGATCAGCGCGTGGCTCCAGGACACCCACAGGAAATGCACCACCTCGGTCCGGGTGTAGCCGGGCTGGCTGTGCACGAACCGGTGGGTGGCGTAGATGTAGAGATAGCAGATGGCCGCCAACAGCAGCGCCAGGTAACCGGTCCAGGCCTGTCGGAGCACCCGCAGCAACTCCCGCGGCCGGGCCGACCGGGCCGCGACCGCCAGGACGAACCAGGCGGCGAACATGCCACCGACCAACGCCCGCTCGTAGAAGGCCAGCCCGAACAGCAGCCAGTAAGCAGTCAGCACCGCCCACAGCGGCCGGCGCGGGCCGAGGTAGCACCGCAGCAGCGCGTGCACCACCAGCACGTTGCCGACCACGCAGCCGGCGATCTCCGAGCCGCCGGCCCACCAGGCTGCCACCGGCACCCACAGTCCGGTGGCCCCGGCCACCGCCGTGATCAGCAGGTGCCAGGGGCTCGGCCGGAACGCCAGCCGCAGGATCCGGTAGATCATCCAGGCCGCGAACGCGATGGCCAGGCAGACCAGCGCCGAGGCCAGGTGGTAGTTCATCGGCGCGATCCGGTACAGCAGCCAGTTCAGCAGCCGGGTGCCCGGCTGCAGATGGCCGAACACCCCCAGGCCGAGGTAGTGCAGGTCCAGCGGCAACTGCCGCGCGAGACCGAAGTTGAGGAAGTCGTCGACGTACCAGCCGCCGCGGCCGATCAGCGCATACAGCATCAGACCGGACAGCACCGACACGGCCAGCGCCAGCCGGTCCAGCAGCCACCACTCGCCCCGGCGCGGCGCGAGGGCTGCCGGCTCCGGCCTGGCAACCATCAACTCGCTCGACACGGCCGCCAGTATCCCATCTGCGGCTGGGCGGTCCGGACGCGCCGAGCCGCCATCGGCCGGCTGTGCCAGCAGTATGCCCTGTGCGAACTAACAGGCAAAGATGCCGGGCCGGCTGTCTCGCGAAGATGTGGGGTGGTGGCACCGGTGACCGGAGGCGGGACTGAGAATGGTCCTGCCGTCGTGTGCCCGTAACGGTCGCGCGGTGCGCGGCGGCCGCAGCGACTAAGGTAGGACGACTGAAGGCCCCGCCCCGCCGATCGAGAAGCCGATCGAGAACAGGAAGCTCGCTTGACCTCAACGGACCCGGCCACCGAGCTGTCGGCCGCCCGCGGCGACCACTACTCGAAGTCGGCCAACCCCCAGGTGTGGTGGGACGCCCACTTCCAGGACGCGGTCGGCGCCGTGCTGGACTACTTCGGCGGTGACGGCATCTCGCTCACCGGCAAGCGGGTCGCCGATATCGGCTGCGGGGACGGCATCATCGACCTCGGAGTGGCGCTGACGGCCAAGCCGGACCGGATGGTCGGCTTCGACATCCAGACCACCGATGTGGAGCTGCTGGCCCAGCGGGCGAAGGAGCACATCGGGCTGGCCGAGTTGCCGGGCAACCTGTTCTTCGCCACCAGCGACGAGCTCTATCTGCCCGCCGAGGACGCCAGCTTCGATTACGTGATGAGCTGGTCGGCGTTCGAGCACATCGCCGACCCGGCCGCGGTGCTGCGCGAGGTTCGGCGGATCCTGGTCGACGAGGGCGTGCTGTTCATCCAGCTCTGGCCGTTCTACCACGCCGCGCACGGCACCCACCTGGTCGACTGGTATCCCGACGGATTCGCCCAGTTCAAGCACAGCAACGCCGACATCGTGCGCACCGTCCGGGCCGCCGGGCCGCCCGAGATGGCCGCCGAGATGCTCGAGGTCTACCGCACCCTGAACGGGATCACCGCCGACGAGCTGCAGCTCGCGCTCTGGCGGGCCGGCTTCCGGATCGTCAAGGTGGCCCTCGACGCCGAGTCGGTGCACATCCCGGACGAGGCGGCCCACCTGCCGCTGTCGACGGTGGCGATCAGCGGCATCAAGCTGCTGGCCGTCAAGACCGACCCGACGGACGGTCCGCCGCCCAGCCGGTCCGCGCTGGATCGCCCGGCCGCCGAGAGCACCGCCGATGCCTGACCGCCACCCGGTGAGATGGCCGGGAGTCCCGCGCAAGATCCGTCGCTATGCGCGAGCGGCAATCTGTCCACCTGCCGCGCAGATGAATCGATGTCGCGCATGTGTAAGTGGAAGTGATCAGAGCGGGCGCAGCGATCATGGCATGACCCCGCTTGGTTGATCACGTGGATCAATTCACGGGGTCCTGTCAGCTGGACTATGAGTCCCACGCGATCGGATTGGACCGTAACGAGGTCGGTTCGCTGCTGGTGGCGGCCGGGCTCGGCGCACCGAACGAGCACGCGCTGATGTCGCTGCTGGCGATCAACGGGCTACGGATCTCCGAAGCGCTCGGTGCCGACATCGACAAGCTCGGACTCGAACGCGGCCACCGCACCCTCACCGTGCTGCGCAAGGGCGGCAAGATCGTCACCATCCCGCTGGCACCCCGCACCGCCCGCGCTATCGACCTGGCCATCGGTGAACGGCTCGACGGCCCGATCTTCCTCAGGCCCGACGGGCAGCGGATGGACCGGCACTGCGCCAGCCGGATCGTGCGCCGGGTCGCCCGCCGGGCCGGCCTCGGCAAGCCCATCGGCCCGCATACCCTGCGCCACGCCTTCATCACCGCAGCCCTGGACGCCGGAGTCCCGCTCCGCGACGTGCAGGAAGCGGCGTCGCACGCCGACCCGCGTACCACCATGCGCTATGACCGGGCCCGGGTCTCCCTCGACCGGCACGCCACCTACATCGTCGCCGCCTACCTCGCCGGTGCCGCCCGCTGACTACCCGGCCCAACCGGCCGAGCGGCCAGCCGCCGCCCGGCCGTGGACGGATAACGCGCGCGGGGGCCTCGTTCGGCGCGGGCGGATAGGGAGCCCCGTGCGCCCGACTGCAGCGCATATTGAATCGTTCGGACCGTCCGTGGGAGCACCCATGAGTGGCGTTGCGATTCGCTACCGCCGCGGCAGGGGCTGGACGGTCCATGTCGACTGCAACGATGCCGGACCGGGCCCCAACGTCAGAGCCTCTTGGAGTCGACACTCAACCTTCGGCGCGCTGCTGCGAGACCAAGTCAAGGTATCGCAGGTACTCCTTCTCAACCCGAGCAGGTATGCGAACCAATGTGCCCTCCTCCATGCGGTAGGTCCGCTCTGGGTCGCCGCGGAATGACAGCCAGTTGAAGCTCGTCGACACCCAACTGTCGTCGTAGATCAGGATCTTTGCGTGTGTGTTTTTCACCCGAACGAAGCTGAATTTCTGCGGAAAACGAGCTGCGAGATTCCGAAGACGGCGTACGGCACTCTCATCGGACCCCGAGTCATCGTCCCCGTAGCCGTGGGCGATGGTTACGTCGACTCCACTCCTTATTCGCTGCTCTAGCTTGCTAACGAACTCGGTCGTAACGACCGCGTTCTTGACCCACGGAGAAATGATTAGCAGACGCCTCTTCGTACCATCGAGTGCCTCCGCAAGCAGATCGGGGTGCTCGAAAACTCCGACACTTCGGACGGGGGCTGCGCTGGTTGTGGCTGGTGGCGATTCCCCTGACTCATCTGTGCCAGGCGCGACAACAACCTCTGCCTGGCGCTGATTTTCAAGCTCGACCTCCAGGATGGGTCTTGGTGTGGGCTCACCCAGTGAGAGGCCAAGTCTCCCGACCGCCCCAACCTTCTCAAGTGCGACAGCATGCTCGACCGCAAGATTGTCGTCGATACACAGCGCCAGCTCGATCTCACGTCGATTGGTGTCTGCATAAACGAGCAACTGCACTGGAAGAAACCTGTGCTTGGAAAACGAGACTTTGTGGACCCGAAGCACCTGAACCCTGTCGTCTTTGATCAGCGCGTTGACATCCGCAGGACTGACGTCGTCGATGCCGATGTGGGAGTTTTGCAAAGGTGGCAGTATGACCATTCCCGCCTCCTGGGCTTCCTTCTTGCTGATCAGCGCTCGATCGGCGTAATCGGCGAGCGCCCAGATCAGGCGATCGAAGACGAGTGGAAGCTGCCGGAGGACAGGTCGGGTTGCGGCGAGGTCCCGCGCTACCTCTGTCCCTAGAGTTGTAAGCCCGAGACGGGCACTAGCCCCACGACGTTCGAGGTGATTTTCGGCGATTTGTGTCGCAGCAGCATCAAGTATGTGAGCTGAGTCGAGACCCAGGTAGGTCGCGATTGCATCAGGAGTGTCGATGCCAAGCGACACGAATCGAAGGGTGAACTCTTCTGCGATCGGTATTTCTTTCTTCTCTTGGGCCAAGACGTCAGCGCGCAGCGTTGTGACTGGGATCGCGCCGGTTTCGACAGCAATAAGCTGAAGACCGGGACGGGCTTCGCCGAATCTGCGCTGAAGGATTTCTAGCTGCCTAGTCAAGATCGGCCTGCCTAACTCCGCAGTCCGCAGTGTGCTGCTCTATGTACTCAAGGACCGTGCGCAAGGCGCCGTTTGTTCCACGGATGAAGCCTGCGTCCCCCACGATGGTTAGTCCGTAGCGTGCTCTGGATAAGGCGACATTGATACGGCGCCAGTAATCCGACCCTAGAAAACCCAGCCGACCTTGGGTGTTGCTACGCGTGAGCGACACGAATGCCAAGTCCGCTTGGCGTCCCTGGACAGCGTCGACCGACAAGACGAGCGGGGAGAGGTGCTTGAACGTGCGCGACGCAACTCGACGACGCAGCTCCTCTACCTGGCTCTTGTAAGGCGCAATGACTAGAACATCGAGTGGTTCTGGTCGTTCCGGTCTGATCAGATTGCGCTCGATCGCACGCTCCACTCTGTCCATCTGGCGAAGAATGACTTGAGCCTCAGCACGATTGGCGAAGCTCATTGCTCCCTTTTCGTATCGCTGTTCGCCGAGCGAAGATGTGTCGAGCCAGGTGACGGTGTGACCAGCGACGGTGGAGTAGCCATTGAGCCCTTGGGTTCGCGGTGATCGTAGCGCGCCCTCATAGAAGCACGATGAGATGAGATCACCGATCGGGCGGATCATCCGGTACTGCTCATCGAGGGCAACTTGGGAGTGCGGAGGTAGATGCGTAACGAGTCTCTGGAAGAGGGTCTCTGTAACGTCGTCCGCCGTGAGGTTGTGCTCCTGCAGCAATTCGCTCGCTCGCAGGAGGTCTTCATCCATCGGTGGCAACTGCCGCGTGTCGCCGACCAGAATCCATTGCTTCGCGCGGGACATCGGCACCAGAGCCTCGGTGAGCGTTGCTTTGGAGGCTTCATCGACGATGCAGAGGTCGAACTCGACTTGTCCGACCGCGCGATTGCGGAGGAACCCTGTGCACGTCCCTGCGACAACGGACGTACCGGCGAGGTAGATGGCGGCCAGGCTATCTTCGGCGCCTATCCTTTCCAACCAGTCCGCTTGGAGTTCGAGCAGGCGCAGCAGATCGCGAGCTTCTTGGCTTTCGCCGAGCAGCGAGTCGACCGCGGCCAGCGCTTCAGCGCTGTCGAGATTAGGTGGCAGGGTCAGGTCGACACCCAACTGGGACTGTGCAAGCCTTTGGAGGTCAGCGCGGCGGTCGCTCAGTTGGTCGAGGCGATCCTGGTAGCGCTCAGCCTGGTCTTCATCAGAGATCGCCGTCATCAGCTCAGAGGTTTCAATCACGCCGGCGGCCAGGTTGTCCACGTGCGATTGCACGTGCTCAAGATCCCGGCTCACGGTGACGATCTGTTCCAGCGTGAGAGCTGCGCGCAGGTGCTGGGGTTGGATACCAATCTTTGATGCCTGTGCCGAGATGTTGTTCTCGGCGCGGATGCGCACCGACTGAGACCATTTCTGAAGCTGTCTGTCGAGGAGGAGGTCTCGCACAGAAGGGTGCACGGAGGATTCGTCGGCCCCAGCGAGACGAACGATGCCTTCCACGCCGGCCTCGTGCAGACGTTCAACAGCGTTGTCGACGGCGACGTGGGTCTGTGACGCTATGAGGATTCGCGCGGTCGGCGTCTGGCGCAGTGTTTGCAGCACGGTCTCGGCTATGAAGCTGGTCTTGCCTGTGCCAGGTGGCCCGTGAACCGCGAGTAGCTCGCTCGCTCCGAGGGCGAGCTCGACGGCTCGTTTCTTGGTGGCATCAAGATTCATCGACCAGGTCGTCACCTCTACCGCCTCTGGCACGCCGTTGCGTGATGGGTCAATCAGGATGTCGCGCAGGTCTGGTGCCGGTGTCGTCCGGTCGCGGACGCCAAGCACGGCGTTGCGTTGGCGATTTAGCGCGATCGAGGAAGGCGCATCGTAGGGAATCAGAGTTGCGGTCCGAGGCAGCCCTGTGAGCTGTCTGCTCGAGAGCAGCGTGAGCCGGTCGGCGTCCTGGTCGATGACCTCACCGTGGCCGAATCTTCTGGTCGATAGTGGATCTAACACTTGCCATGCGGAGCCGATGAGGTCGGCCTCTGAGTCTTCCGCGAGGGTGAAGTAGGTCCGGCGTCCTTCGGTCTCGGCGCTCTTGTACGCAATCGGCTGGTGCACACCGCGTGCGAGGTCCTCTCGTGCTTCAAGCAGCCTGATCCATGTCTCGAAGAGCTCATCGCCGTCTTGATCCGTGACGCCGGTCTCTGGGTTGTCCTTGCGGTCGTAGAATTCATCTAGCAACTGGAACAGGGTGTCTCGAGCGCTCTTGCTCGGTGCGGGGTTCATCGGCTGGATTGCGATCCAGCTGAAGATTGGCGGGAGGGCAAGGCTGTGCTTCCGGATGCCCTCGAGCTGCTCAAACTCCTTCGCTGGGGCAGCAATCGCTACTAGCTTGGGCTCAACTGGGTCGACCCTAATCTCGTAGACGTGTTCGGCCCCGACGAGTCGAACCCGATCGCGCGACCGTTCGCCGTTCTCGGGGTCTAGGCCGTAGCAAATGAACACATCTCCGCCGAGATCAGCTCGGAGCTTCGCGGTCGCCCGTTGCCGGTCGATCGGTTCGCCTACTAAATGCTTGACCGCCGCATTAGTCAGGTCCAGCCAGAGAGGATTGCGAGGGCGTGCTTCGCGAGCGACGCGCTGACTCTCCAGCTTCTTGAATTCGGAAAGCAGCTCACTGCCGTTCGCCGGCCGCTCCATCGGATCATGACTGACGCATGCCTCAAGGAGAGTCCGGATGTCCGGGGGCACATTCGCGTCCGTAAGTGCCCGGCTGACATCGCTAAGTTCTCGGATCTTGAAATTCGACAGGCACTGCAGGATGACGACCCCAAGGCTGTAGACATCACGCACGTAGGCACGGACGGCATCGAACTCGGGCGGCGCATAGACACCCGATCGGAATGCGTGAACGGTCAGTTCGCTGTGCTCCTCCTGGGCACGCACCTTCGAGATACCGAAGTCCGCGAGCAGCGGCAAGCCACTCCTGTCAATGAGGATGTTCTTGGGTTTCACATCGCGATGCTCGACCTGCTTCAGGTGCGCATACGAGAGCGCCTCAAGGAGCGGGAGCACGGTCGGTCGGTAGAGCTCCTGCCAGTCCCGCCACGGCGGATCGTCGAGCAGGTCGGCGAGGTTTCGATCGACCCAGTCAAGGACGATGAAGTACGTGCCGGTCTCGTCCACACCTGCATCGCGGAACCGGACGATGTTCGGGTGAGTGAGGCTACGGAGCGTCTGCCTCTCGCGTTCGAACACCTTTCGAGTCAGTTCATCAGTGGCAGCCGCTATGAACTTGACTGCAACCTCCGTCCCGTCGCGCGTGTCGATTCCCTTGCGAACTGTCGATAGGCCGCCCACCCGTCCACCCGCGTTGAGGAGGACGAAATGCTTGCCGATCTGCTCAACCACCGGCCCCTCCTTCTCTCTCGCACAAGAGTATCGAGGGCGACTGACACACGTGTCAGTCCAGTCGCCTCGAATCATCACAATTCATATGGTTTCTATATAGGCATATTTCGGGTATATGGCGCGAGGTGGCTATCTCTGACCCGGGAGTGCCGGACTGCACCGAGACCCGTACAGGGTGACCGCTTCTAGGGACACCCGGTACGCCACAGTCGGCTAGCTCTCGAGATCAAGGTTATAAATGTCCGGGTTCGCATCCTTGCCACAGAAAGAATTTTGCTGGAGACCCGGATTTGCGCGCCTGTCGCTGCTCCCTGAATCGCTCAGTAACCCTTCGATCAACGATCAGTCAGCCAGGGCCCTATCACCCATCAGGCTGCGGCGCCAACCTGGGAACGCATAATGACGTGCCGATTGACGGCTTGAGGCCGGCTGCCTGCGCGCCTAACGGCGCTTCCGCGCCGACACCTGCCTCCGAGAACGCGGTCCTAGCTTGGTTGCTTCATCCACCTGCCCACGCGACGACGTTCCCAGGACGCCGAGCCCCGACTTAAGTCCCTGGAGTGAGCGTCAGTTAGGGATGCTCACGTTGTCCAACTCCGCAAGTGCGGGATGGCCGTTCCTCATGATCACGAACCGGAATCCGTCGATGTTCTTGTTCGTGCAGTGCTCAGCCTTGATGACAACGTCCCAGTAGGCGTCTCCCCAGTTATCTACCGCGCCTCCGTAGTCGTGCGACTTACCGAGGGAAGCCGTAACGCCGGCTGGCAGGTAGGCCGTGAGGAGATCGCCCTGCATTACCTGCGAACCTTTCACAGAAACATGCGCGCCCGTCTGATCGCATGCATGCCCGGTGATCGTGGAGAGCTTCGCCCCCGGCAGCAAACCGATCCCCTTGGGCTGCATGTCCGTCTTGTACGGCTCAGCGGCGAGATCGATCGTCGAAGTCGTTCTCGCGCCGGAGTCGGTGTCTACGATAATGAGCGTGTATGTCCCGGCGATCTCCCGTGCGACGTTGTATGCGAGCGTCATCGTGTCCTCGGTGCTGGCGAAGTCGATCATCGACACCGAGTGACCGCGCGGGTCGTTGACAGTCAACTCGATGTGCGAAATGCCGAGGTGGCGCATAGTGAACTGCAGTGCGGGCGGCGTGCGATAGCCGCTGATCTGCTCGGCTTGGACGGTCGGCGGCTCGGTGGCCGGCACCAGAGCATCCGGATAGGCTGAGTTCGGATCGATCTCGGCGTCGTAGAACCTGATCGCGCCCGGTGTCGGATACGGCGACGGTGCGATTCTCGACGGAACAGTGGACCGAGGTTGCTGCGCCACGGCTTTGGGAGCGTGCCTACCGGCGAGACAGACCACCACGATGGCGACCATCCCGACCGTGACGAACGCCGCGGCCGGCTTCCTGTCCAGCGAAGAGCTGAAGACGTGGACGACCGAGGCGCCGACCACTACGCCCAGAGCGGAGACGGTGACCGTCGCCCAACTGACTAAGCCGAGTGAGGGCAACGTCGCGAAAGCGGTGATGCCTGCGACGATCGCAGCTGCGAGCGTTGCCCACAGGTTCAGTTGCACCCCCCTCGGATGGGTCACGGCTTTCCCCTGTCCGTCGACGTCGGTATCGATCATTGTGCGTCAGCCCGAGCGGATAGGCAGAGGGCATTCGTCTAGCCAGCGACGCAGCATGGCCTTGACGAGCCTCTGGTCTTTCAAGGACTATTTGACTATGGGCGACGACCGTCTGCCGGGAGAGCCTCTTCCGTCACGCCCGCAGGTCTATGAGTGCCCGACCTGCCACGCCACCAAGACGGCGGAGAAGGTGCCCGTGTGCAAGAAGCACGGAAAGGTCATGGTCCGGAAGTAGGTCTGGGCTCTGCGTCATCCATCTGTCGTAGCGCGACGCAATAACCGCGAGCGCTGGCAATGGCCGACCCGTAGCAAACGACCGCGAACAGAGCGAAGCCCACGGCAACCGACGTCGTCTGCCACCAGCGCACTCGGCCCCAGAGCGCTGCGACGGATATTGCGACCAGCACGGCGGAGGCGAAGACCAGGGTGCAGTACATGTCCAGGCGATCACGGAACTGATCGTGTTGGGTCTGAACTCGCGCTGATACGAACCCACGGCGTCGCATGGCGAAGCCCTGGACGTCGTCGCCGGCGTTCTGCAACGAGTCCTCGGTGCGGCGGAGGATGTTGCCGAGCCTGGTAGGCATGGTCCTGGTGGGCAGATCCGGGTAGTCCTTCAGTTGCAGGTCGATTTGGTCGACCTTGGCCAGGTCCCACGGCTTGCAGAGATCGCGCCAGGTGATCGTGTCGTAGGTGGCCTGGTCCGTCTCCGACAACTCCGGAACGTCCTGCTCCACGGCCTGGAGCTCTAGTGCGCCAACGACTGCGTAGGAGTACTCGCGAAGATAAGCCGTGCGCGCCCGGGAGAACGCCTTCTTGGCGATCTCAGCCCGACGCTCCTCCAGCCGGTCCCGACGACATGCATGGCGGCGGATCATGAGCGACCGGAACCACGCCATCAGACCTCGGCGCATCCAATAGCCCTCGAGTGCTCGAATCGCACCGAACGAGAACGCCTGAGTGAGCATCGTGGTCAGAACGAGGATCGGCAGGATCAGGATCAAGATCGGCCCAGGGTGATCGGTGATCGCCTTCAGGGCGTGGCCCACCGAGAGCGACCTCTGCGACCGAAACTGGGTCAGCATCGTCACCGAAGCGGCGAACACCGCAGCGGGAAGCCAGGCACTGAGGCTGAGCTGGTTCAGAACCTTTGCAACGAACGCGGAGACGCCGTCGGGGACTGCATCTGCGCCCCCCGACGTCTTCTCCGATGGCTCGGCCACGATCTAAAGATTGCCTCCGACATGGGGGTATGTGCGGGAGCCACACCGTCCCCGACGTCGGGCTACTCTGACGTCCAATGCCGCAGACCGGCTACACCGAAAAGCAGAAGCAAGAAGCCCTTGCCGTCCCTCCCCCAAAGCCGACCCGCCTCCGCCCGACCGATGCGCCCACGCCGGTCGGTAACCTCTGCCTCATGGATGAGCAGTGGGTTCCTTTCGAGTCGCTTGTAGCGACGTCTCACCGCGTTGAGAAATACGGCGGCTGGGCACTTGCCGACAGCGCACTCATCCAGATTGTCGATGCACTGAACTCGGGGAAGCTCCCGATGAACGGCAACCATGACTTGACCAAGCCGATCCGCACCAGAGACTTGGAAGCGAAGCTAGTGACGCTGGACGATGGCGAGCGGGCGGTGCGGCTGACCGGCATGGTTGTCCAAGCCGATTGGGAAGCGGTGGGCCCGGTCGGCGGAATGTCGTTCTCAACAAGGGAGTCCATCGGCCGCGCGATCGGACTGAACCCAGACGGCGATGAGCTGACGTTGCTTGCTGATGCGGGTTGGTTCGACGATCAGAGCATCGGTGACGCGAGCGTGATTATCAGCGCGCTCGCACCAGTCGCAGGAGCACGGCTCTACCAATTCTCAGCCGTTGACGATGCCCGGGTCATTCTTGAAATGGGATTCAGCTTCGTGGCTAGCTGCGGCCCAGGGCTGGCAACCAGCGCAGTGTGGGACGGCATCAAGTACCTGCTTGCACACCGAAAAATGTCCGACGACGGTGTCATCACGTCGACCAGGATTGAGCTGGTCACCGACCTCAACGCCGGCACGGTCACCGGCATCATCGACACCTCGAACCCGGACGCCGTCTCGCAGGCGCTCGCGACTTACTCCGAGGCCGTCGCTGCGACCGTAGGGTCGATCGCCCTAGGCAAGCAGGTCATCGTCTGGAAAGAACCCGACCAGCGATGGGTTCCGCCCAGCTGACCAGCAGGCAGGCGTGCTGACCATTCGCTAGGCCGTAGTGGGCCTCGCCGCGCGGAAACCCGGCCACGATCTTGCGGGCCGAATCATCAGCGGCATGTATCCCCTTGTCGTCGGGCCGGGTAGTGGGTCAGTTTGAGCCGGCCCGGTTTTAGGGACGGTTTCTGTCGGGGGTCCTTCTTACGTTTCGGGTGCGCTCGCCAATTCCGGTGAGGCGGCCCCGGCCGGTGCGTGAACACCGGGCCGGGACCTTGATCGAACACCTACGTAACTAGGAGTCCGACCCATGACCAACGGTAACGGCAGCGGTCACCGCAGACCGGGTGACGAGCCCGACGACTGGACACCGACGGTGGATCAGCCGTGGCGGCCGGTCCGCCCGGATCAGATCATCTTCCGGTTCGACCACGGCGAGCCGTGGTGCATGGAGCGCCACGCCCATCCGCAGTTTCAGCCGAGCGGGTACCCGCTGCTGACGCACCACCCCACGGAGTGCCAGAGCTACGGCGGGGCATGGGAAGGTTGGTTTGAGGATGCCCGCGCGGGCTTGAACGGCCCGCCCGGCTTCCTGAGCGCCTACCTGGTCCGCCCGTTCCGGTACGGCCAGCGCGGCTGGTACACCGAGGATGAGGACCGGCTCGCTATCGAGTTCGTCCCGCGTGACGAGGGGGCAGCCGAACCGTTCCGCTGCTCCATCCCGGTCGCGTCCATCCGCAACCTAGCCCGACACCTGAACCTGACCGCAGACGTCGGGGACGGGTGGCGATACCCGCGCCACGTTCGGCAGTCGCTGACCGACTAGCACCGGCCGGGGAACCGAAAGCGGCAGGTAGGAGAAACCTACCTGCCGCTTTCCCATGCCATGCCGAGCCTAGCCATGCCAGACCCTACCGAGCCAAGCCACGCCTACCGGTGATCCTAGCTCGCCCTAGTCGAGCAGGGCGGCAATCTCGGTCAGGGTCCAAACGTGGTCCGCCGCACCGGCCGCCATCGCCGGGGTGGTCGGATAGCCGTGGTTGGCCTTGGTGAGTGTCTTGTGCGGCCGGGCGAAGTTGTAGTGCATGTAGTGCAGCGACACGGCGTGTGCCAAGTTCTCGACCTTCTTCGAGAATCCGTTGGTAAGTCTGGTGAAACGCCGCATCCCTATGCGCATGGTGAGGTTCTGTCGCTCCACGTAGGACGTAGATGCCTTTTCCAGATCAGGGTTTCCGGTGATCGGCCGTAGGTCGATACCGGTGCAGACGGCCGGGCTGTAACGCCGCTCATCGCTCTTGCCGGTGGCCGCGCCGTAGATCTTGTGCAGCATCGCGTAGTCGATCTCCGCGCCGAACGCGGACTCGACAGCGGACAGATATGGCTTGTGCCCGTCGGTGGTCAGCTGCACCCGGTGGACCAGCCGCGATGCCAGATCGCGCATGAATATTTCGGCATCCTCGGCGTTGCGCTGGCCGACGTACCAGGAAGGAACGATCTTGGTATCGGCGCAAATCGCAGTCCAAGTCCACACGTCGCCGTAGCCGAATTGGCCCTCATGCTCGGCCGGGACGTTCTTCTGCTTGGAGTAGCAGAAGCTCCAAATCTCGTCGCACTCGATCCGGGTGCAGGGCAGGTTGGTCAACGCCGCGTCCTGGTAGGCCGAGCACGCCATGCCCAAGTCCTCGAGCAACTTGGTAATCGTGTTCTTGGCCGCTCCAGTCACGCGCACCGTGGCGCGGATGCTCATGCCCTCAACCAAGCACCCAACGATCCGTGCCCGCTGATCGGTGCTGAGCCTGTTCGCCATACTGACCATTATGCTTGACCGATTAGGCATGGTCAAGTGCTCGCGCACGATATGAGTCAGTGAATCCGGGCACCCTGAGCAGGTCGTATCGAAAATCGAGACAGTGGGAGTAGGTCACTTTGGCGGCTCGATTGCGAGCCGCATCTGAACCATGTGCTTGCCGTTACGGAGTGCCACACGGTGCCGCAACTCGTCCATCGAGTCACAGGCTGAGGCCATACCGATCAGCATCCAAAGGTGCTCGAGCAACTTCTTCAAGCCGTACTGACTGCTCATCCACTGGTGGTAGTTCTGCCCGTGCCGAGGCTTAGGTGCGTTCTCTCGGAGCCACTGCGCAACGTCCGCGTCCAAGTTGTTGTAGACCAACTCGTTGACGAGCTTGCCCCAGTACTTGGGTCGTTGCTGGATCGTTCCCTTCCAGCCGGTGAGCCTGCCGAATTCCTTCCACAGTTCGTCGGGGAACGTCTTCTCCCAAGGCCGCATTTCCTCCTCAAGGTACGCACGCAGCTTTACCTGCAGGGCGTCCTCTGCCCGCTCGTATTGGTAACCGGTAGCTTCGTCGATCAGAGCGTCAAGTCCGATCCTGGCGCACGCAGCCAAGAAAGCTCCTGCTACTCGAGCGATTTCCTTCTGCCGCTCAGTCTTGAGCTGGCCCTCGTTGAAGGCCCCTTGATATGCGCGGCAGATGTTCAGGAAGGTTTCGGCGGTGATCCCCTGGACCTTCTTATGGGTAACCCCATCTAAGTGGAACTGGATCAGCTCATCCTCGAGCTGACGCGGGAAGTACGGCCGGAGCGATTCGACCTGGATATAACTGGCCAGGTCCCCGCCCCCATGCACGCCAGACAAGGCAGTAGTCGCGCTTACACGGCTCATCACTCGCTGACCATCGCTAAGCACGTAGCAGGTCAGCTCCGCGTCACCGATGGTCAGGATTCCCTCATACCGCGCCGTGGGCATCTCTGGCACGACTTCGAGGTGGGCGGGCACGTTCACCAGCTCCGCCGCGTCCAGCGCGACACCGTTCGACGCGGCAGCCTCGAGCACTTCGGTGTGCCACTTGGCAGGGATGCTGCCCGCTTTGGCCCAGTAGGCCACCGTGCTCTGCGACTTCCCCAATGCAGTGGCTAAAGCTTGCTGCCCGCCGAACTTCTTGATGACGTTCCGTGCGCTGTTCATAGCGGCCTCTCCGCTCGACTCGATATATCGAACGAAGACTATCGAAAAATTCGATACCGCGCTTGTCTACCGCTCCCAGCGAGTCCGAGCGGCGTTCCGAGCTATCTCGGAACGCTGTTCCGGGGTGAGCTTCGCGGCGCGTGCCTTGCCGCCCTTGAGCCCGCCACGGCGGCCCAGCGAGACAGCGGCCGGGTCCTTGCCGTCGTCCGGCTGCTCGCGTTCGTCCTTGTCCTCGTCCGTGGAGTCCCGGACGATGGAGGCCGCTAGCCGGTTAAGGTCGGTCGGTCGCGGCTTGCGTGAGCGCTCAGGCATAGACCTATCGTGCCACCCTCAGCGGCCGACCGCGCGAACCCGCTCCCGTCAAACTGACCCACTACCTCGGGCCGCAGTGGCTTGCGGCCGCCCGCTGCTGCAGAACTGGCAGCCTCGCTAGTGCAGGACGTAGCGCTTCACACCCGCTCATAACACACCAGACGGCGGCCAAACGCTGACTTGCAAGCGGATGCATAGTCGGCGCTCGTGATGCAGCCACTGGTCACCGCCATAGGCCTCGATATGAGACACCCTCCCGGGAGCCGGAGCGCTGCGAAGGTAGATCGGCGGGCGCCTGGCTTAGTGGCCGTTCTGTAGGTTTGTGCTATGACAACGCGGACAACGCGTCTGTCAGCAATGCGACCAGCGCCTCGTGCTGTACGTCGGCCGAGGACCAGACGTCCTCATCCGAGCCGTCCAGCGCTCTGGCGGCCAGCCCCGCCTTACTGTCGATCAGGCCAGCGATTCTGCTGTCGATGGTTCGCGCGGCGATGATGCGCCAGGCGGTGACGGGTTCGGTCTGACCGATGCGGTGGCTGCGGTCGATGGCCTGGCGCTGTTCCGCGTCGGTCCAGGACAGCTCGGCCAGCACGATGTTGGAGGCGACCTGCAGATTGAGGCCCACGCCGGCCGCCGTCAGCGAGCAGACCGCGATAGCGACAGTGGGATCGTTCACGAAGGCGTCAATGTTTTTCTGCCGCGACGTCGGCGTCTGGTCGCCCCGGATCGAGGAGAAGCGGATTCCCTGCCTGGCGAAAGCCTCTTCCGCGACGTCCATGACGTCGACGTGCTTGGCGAAGAAGACCACTTTGCCCGCGCTTCGGGCGAGCTGTGCCGCATAGTCGGCCGCGAGGCCGGCCTTCGCCTGGCCGATGCGTCGCATCATGCTGAACACGTTCTCGCCGGTCTTCGTCGTGCTGGCGTCCTTCTGCTCCCATCTGGCCACCTTGCGTACCAGGTCGTGGTCGATGCCCTCGACGCCGATCCCTTCGCCGGCGGCGGACCGGCGGCTTGCCAGTGCGGTCTCATACCGCGACACCAGCCGCCGAGCGAGGTCGCGCTCCGCCGCCCGGATCGACCGGCCGACCTTCTCGTCGAGTTCGACGGGCAGGTCGGCGGTGCGGCGGGCCGGGATGTCCGCGGCCACATCGACCTTGCGGCGACGGACGATGCCAAGGTCGATCACGCACTTGCGAGCGGCGGAGTAGAACCCCGGGTCCGCGGGGGTCAGGCCGGTCTTCTCGAGAGAGTTCATCAGCTCGGCGCTCGGCTGGGTCTCATCGATCCAGCCGAGGAACTGCCAGATGGCCCGGAAGTCCTCGATGTCGTTGATCAGCGGGGTGCCGGTGAGAGCCATCAGCAACGGGCGCGAGGTGCGCGACCGGATGCGTTCGGAGAGCTCGAGGACGTGCTGGGACCGTTGGGAGGTCTTGTTCTTGATGAAGTGCGCCTCGTCGACGACCATGCCCCGGAACCCGAACTCGCCGAACCACCCCACGTGGCGGTCGAGCACCTCGTAGTTGACCACGACGATGTCGGCGAAGCCGTCGACCGTGTCACCGTTGCCGTGGACCATGGTGGCCGAGCGGTTCGGTGTCCACAGGCCGGCCTCGCGTACCCAATTGATCTTCACGACACTCGGTACGACCACCAGCAGCGGGTAGGCGTTCGCCACCTTCGCGGCGAGCAGCGCCTGAGCCGTCTTGCCCAGACCCGGCTCGTCAGCGAGCAGGAAGGTCCGGTGGCCGGCCGCGGCGGCGGCAACCAGCTGTGCCTGGTGGGGCATCAGCTCCCGGTTCGCCGGCAGGCGCAGCGGCGCGGGGGCCGGCAGGGCCATGCACGCCGAGGCTCCGCCGTCGGCATGTTCGAACGAGCTGAAGAGCGGGTTGAGTAGCTCCCAGCCCGCCAAGCGGCGCGAACCAACCGTGCTCGGCCGGGCGGCGGAGAAGTCGGGGGCGAGGAACGGGTTGGCCAGCTGTCGGGATACGACCGATTGGGGCACGACCCGACGCTCGGTGCTGGCCGAAGCGGCCGCGGGCTCCGTCGGCGCGGTCTGCTCGGGTGCCGGTTCGATACCCACCGCCCGCAACATGTCCCGCTTGAGCAGCCTGGCCGCGTCGGAGACGACGGCATCCTCCGCGAGGAGCGCCAGCAGCTTGGGGTCACGTACGGCGGTCTTCGCGAGGATCGTCGCGATCCCGTCCAGGCGCTTCAGCTGCTCGGCCCGGCTGGCCTGGCTGCCGGCGTGCCTGCCCTGGACTCGGGCGTGCTCCTCGCGCACAAGCAGTGCGACGACCTGAAACTTCGTGCGCACCGCGGGCGTCACGCGGCGACTCTCGACAGCTGCTTCCACCTCACGCACCGCGCGAGCGAGCACGGACATGACGTCTTCGGCGGCGCGGACGCGCCGCTGCTTCGGCGAAGCGGTATGGCGGGCGCCCAGCTGCCGCCGGCCTGGTCGAGCCACAAACTCCTCCTCTGAAGGCCCCGCTCGGCGGCCGGGCCAAAATTGCGCACACCTACCCGCTCGGCGGACGACGGATGTTCGCCAGCAGAGCCCCGGGCGACCGCCCCGAGACGCCGCTGGCCCCACCGACCTCCACGAGATCGACACCGCGGGGCCGTGGTGCCGCCACTGCGGCCCCAGCCGCCAGTCGATGGGGGGTCGACGACCGCCCCACTGGAGGTGCTACAAGCACACCATCGTCTCGGCTTGTGGCGACGGCGCAGCTCCATGCTAACGCCGATCGGTTGGGTACGTACTAAGCACGCCGTGACGAGATCCGGCGCCAGGCAGCTGTCCTGCGGGGCTTCTGTCCTCACACCAGGGACGCGCGACCTGCCGGATACCCCAGACAAGCGACCGCCTCACCATCCCAGCACCGGCAAGATCCGTCTGATAAGGCGCGCCTCCGGCCACGACGGCTGACCGCCCAGATGGCTCTGTACGTGCACTCACGCGGAGTCGACCGGATCAGTGCTAAGCGAGATAGATGGATTCGAAGACGATTCGGCCTTCGAGCGTGATGTTGTAGCCGAGTCGGTACAGGTAGGCATCCGAGTCTCGGACGGCTACGTCGACACGGACGCCGGTGAAGATGTTGCCGATCGTCGCCCCGGCATTGGTGAGCGTCCCGAACGGCGCGGGACGCCACAGATCGACGGCGAAGCCGGCATCGACGGAGACGTTCGCGTCGTATATCGAGCTTAGCGTGACGAATGGCGCCCATTGCTCAACCTGAATCCGCGGCACGAAGTTGACGCCGGGGATACTCGACGTGGGTACGGGGATGCCGTAGCGGTTGATCGCATAGTTCAGCGGGCCGTCGAGGTCGGGCATGAACCTCAAGGTTTCGCGGAACCAGTCATTCGCGCTCTGGCCTTTGACACCAACGAGGAGAACTCCGGACAGAATCAGGATCCATCTCTGTTCGTCGAGCGTGCCCGGCTGCTCGCCGACCGCAAAGCCGGCGGGAGTAATGAGCCAGTTCTGGCCGGCGAAGTCGGAGATGATGACGTCCGTCCAGTCGGCCTCAGGCGGCGCGTAGACACATGCGCTCTGCTTGCTGGTGCCATCGACGATGCATTGATCGGAGTCAACGGCTGCCGACGCCGACACGATCGAGTTGATGAAGTATGCGTATCCGGTCGAGGTAGCGGTGTTGGCAGTCCCGCCGAGGAAGGTTCCGCTCTGATCGAAGAGGCAGAACCAGGTGTTATCACAGTTACCCGCACAAGCGTCGCATACCTCACGGTTTTCCAGGTTTGCTTGCGGATCGACGACCATCTCGGCGATCTCGTGGCTGAGGATGTGTGCGTAGACCTTGTCATTCGGGTGCCCACCGCTCGTGTGGTTGTTGTCGGCAACGGACAGTCCTTCTCCGAATACGAGGCAGTAACAGTACGGGTTTCCGGAGCTGGTCATCGAGTGGAATGCGTTGCGGTTGCTCACGAACGACGGGCTGTTCGGTAGGTCTCGGTTGTGGAGAATGACGATGCAGGGGCTGCTGATCCCGGCTGCCTTCGCCGTGCTCGCGCATTGGTCGACCCATCCCTCGAAGTCGGACATGGTGAACGAGTTTCCTGCCAGTTGTGCGTCGAACTCGATCACGTTGGGTGACACGTTCACGCTGTTGGGTCCGTATAAGGACGCGTAGCGCTGGATCGGATTCACCGCCAAGGTCGCGTACTGCACCGCGACTTGGACGTCGCTCAGGCTCATGGCCGACGAGGCGCCGCCGGGCTCCTGGAAGGTCATCCGGACGAACACCATCGTGCCGTGGAACAGCGATGCAGCGACTGCTGGTGCCCCGGCTGGGATCGGATCGTTCTCCAGCCAAGCTCGCAGAGTGTCATCCGCCGGCGTTGGCAGCTCAACGGCGGAGCCGGAGCCTGCGCGGCCGTACGCGAACGCATCGATACTCGCTGCGGTGATGCCGCTCGGAGCCACTGCATGCAGGTGCTTTGCGATCTTGACAGTCCTCGTGCCGCACATCGTCGACATGCCCGCCTCCTCGACAGCCATGTTGACGGCGCTCGGCCGAATGACCAGTCAGCAGAACAGCGTGCTGATCGCCGTCGGTATCAAGAGTGCGACAGATCGTGCCGTGATACCTGACATGGCAACAGCAACTGGTGGCCGTGACCGTGGCACTTCTGCCCTGCGCGGGTGATCTTCACGAGTCGCGCTTGCCGCCAGGCTGAGAAACGAATCTCGATCTGCGTGCCGTTCGCCGAGAACTCCGAGCACTTCCGCCATTCGCGAGCTTGTAGTTGACGAACAGCGGTCACGGAACGAGACTTGCCCGGCTCCGGTGCGCCGAGACAGCCAAACGAGCGCCGGCACGCCTGCGTCCGGCAGGGCATGGGGCGAGGGTCGGCGAGTCGGCTGAACAGCGCGGTCAGTAGCCGGGAAAGACGGTCCGCAGCTCTTCGAGCGTTATGTTGCCCGTGACTGTGAGCTCACTGGGTGTGTGGGTCGGGCCCAGCCGCCCGGCGATCAGGCGGATGGCCGCCTCAAGGGGTCCGGTGAACGAGGCGGTGGGATGATCGACCGGCGATACGAGCGTCACCGAGTCGGCGATCGACAGCGCATACCCCGAGCCGACAATCTCCAGTTGGACCGGGCCGGCGATCCGGTCAGCCTTACCGATGAAGCCGAGCATAAACGCGAGTTCGCCGGAGAACAGCTCGGCTAGAACGCTCGCCGACTCGGGCAGCAAGCCAGCAGCGGGCTCGCCAGGCACGCGAACGTCCCAGGAATGCTGCGATTCTCATCGGCTTGGTAGGTTCGATCATGCCGTTGAGCGACTTCCACGTGAGAGCGTCAATCGCCGTGTCCGACATTCAGCGGGCGGCCGAGTTCTATGAAGGCAAGCTTGGCCTGCAAGCGCTGCAATCCGGCCCCAGCGCCAAGATCGCCGACGGCAGCCGCGTCTACGGCTCGGGTGGGGGTCCGGCGCTAAATGTGTACCAGTCCGTCACCGCCGGGAAGTCGCCCGCGACAATGGCGACCTGGTACGTCGGCGACATCGAACAGGTCGTTGACGAGCTCACCGCCGCCGGCGTCGAGTTCGCCCGCTACGACGAATTCGAGCACGACGCCGCGGGCATCACCGCCAGAGCTGGCGGTGGCCGTATCGCGTGGTTCCAGGACCCAGACGGCAACACCTTCGCCATCGAAGCCGACGCCTGAGCACCGACCGGCCTGAGCCTGGCTGCCGTCTACGGCGACCGACAGCAGGACGTCGCCGAGTTGCCGTCAGCGATGACCCAAAACGCAGACCCCGGCTGCGGATGTATCAGGGGCCGAAGCAAGCGGCTCTGAGAGAAGCACACCCTATTACCGCTGCCTAGAGGTCGGTCAGAAGCGGAACGGGACTGACTGCTGCCGAGTGGCGGTGAGCTGGTGTTCCGTGACGGCCTGCCACCGAGGATCAGAGGGAAGGGACGCCGCGCCTATCGGCCATGCTGATGACTCGGGCGTGGCATGGCGCAGAGGTCGAATTTCGCGCCGCCGTTGACAGACCAGATTTTGGAGGCGAGTGC
Source organism: Jatrophihabitantaceae bacterium (assembly GCA_045807085.1). Classification (GTDB taxonomy): domain Bacteria; phylum Actinomycetota; class Actinomycetes; order Mycobacteriales; family Jatrophihabitantaceae; genus Jatrophihabitans_A. Next base: position 377 of record JBJMIB010000032.1, on the reverse strand, counting down.
CATGACCGGTCAGGAAACCTCCGGCAGGAACGAGGTGCGGCTCTGCCCACGTCCACCAAAGGATTTCGACCCGTTCACTGCAACGGAGCAGGACTGGCATGACCCCAGCTGGTTGATCCGGGTGATCTGGTCCCCATTATTTGACCTTGTTTTGTGAGACTGGCTGCGTCCTGACTGCGAGGAGGGCGCGATGCCGAGGACGTATGACAGTGAGTTTCGCCGGCGGGTGGTCGAGCTGATTCGGTCCGGGCGATCCGTTTCGGCTGTGTGCGCCGAGCTGGGCCTGGCCGAGGCGACGGTGTATCGGTGGAAGGCCCAAGACCTCATCGACCGCGGCGAGAAATCCGGCCGTGCCACCGTCGAGCGTGGAGAGTTGG
>JBJMIB010000031.1:0-161382 GCA_045807085.1 Jatrophihabitantaceae bacterium | reverse complement strand
GCGATCGAGGCGCGCAACCTCGCGCCGCTGCCGGGCGACGTCGACTTCACCGTCGGCGCGAGTCTGCCAATCTCGGGCCTGACCGCATGGCAGGGACTGTTCGTACACGGCCGCCTTCGGGCGGGGCAGAGCCTCCTCGCGCACGGCGCTGCCGGCGCAGTCGGGACGATGGTGATGCAACTCGCACGCGAGTCCGGTGCGTACGTCATCGGCACCGGACGCGCGGGCGACCGTCAGAAGGCGCTCGACTTCGGCGCGCAGGAGTTCGTAGACCTGGACAACGAGGCATTGGAAGACGTCGGTGGCGTCGATCTGGTTTTCGATGTCATCGGTGGGGACATCCAGAGGCGGTCCGCGGGCTTGATTCGAGCCGGAGGAACACTGGTATCCGTCGTCGGGCCGACTGAGGCGCGGCTCGCGGACGGCCTGGCGATCGACTTCGTTGTCGAGTCCGATCGTGTCCAATTGGGTGAGATCGTCCAGCGGGTGCGGGACGGACGACTGCGGACGAACATCGGCAACATCGCAACCCTCGACCATGCCCTCGGCGCCCTCAACCCGACCGGGCGGCGCAAGGGAAAAACAATCATCCACGTTCGCCCGTGAGGACTCGGGGACAGAAGCGGTTCGTCGACTGGTTTTCCTGGGTGCGGGGCTCGGCTTGTAGGTACGGTTGGACTTAGAGTTGGTCAGGTCCGGGAGTGGCTTTTCCGGAGAGCTGGTTCGGGGTGTGAGCCGGTCGCGCTGGATGCAGAGTCGTTTCCCGTTTGCCCTCCCGGGCTGCCTCGATCGAGCCGTTGTGCGGCCTGTCGCGCGGCGGTGATCATCCAGGCGTAGAGCGCGTCGCTGATCTTGTGTTTCAGGGCGCGCAGCGCGGACTTCGGCGCCATTCCTTCGTCGATCTTGCGCTGGTAGTAGACCCGGCCGGTGGTGCCGTGGTGGCTGATCTGGGCGACCGCAGCCATGTGGATGTCGGTTGCCGCGCCGGGTCAGCGACGATGGGGTCATGACCGCCAGCGACTCCCGCGCCACGGCCGAAGACCATCTGGCCCGGCTCGCCGGACCGGGCGCCCGACTGCGCGAGGACCAGTGGGCGGCCATCGAGGCGTTGGTTACGGATTGCCGGCGCGGTGCCGTCGGGCCCGGTCCTGCTGCTCGACGACGTCATCCGTAGCGGCTTCACCCTGACCGCCGCGTCGGCGCTGCTTCGCCAGGCCGGGGCTGGCCCGGTGTACCCGCTCGCCCTGCACAAGGCGTTCTGATGCCAAGCCGGGCTCGCGACGATCCACTCGCCGGTAGCGTGGCCTGGTGGAATTCAGCCGCGAGCTACGCGCGGACGTGCTGTCCGGCGCCATCACGGTCACATTCCGGCTGTGGAGCAGGCCCCAAGTCAAGGCCGGTGGCCGTTATCGGATCGGAAGCGCACAGATCGAAGTCGATTCGATCGAACTCGTTCCGTTTGCCTCGATCGACATGGTCGATGTGCGGTGCTCAGGCGAACCCGATCTCGAGTCCCTGCGTCGTCGGGCCGCTCATGCTGGTCCCATCCAAGCCGACACGTTGCTCTATCGAATCGAGTTCCACATCGTCCAGTAGCCACAGAAGGGGAACGCCCAACCAGCGAGGACGTGTGCCGCTGACACCTGCCCGCCTTGCTCTGTCGGGCGGAGGGGTCTGATCGATGAGACCTCTAGCCCAAGCTCATCGTAGGAGGTTGGTGGGACCCCCCGTGCGTCGGCACGGACCTCGGGCAGTACCAGAAGGTGAGGCCGTCCGGTACGACGTCCAGATGGTGGAAGACCCAACCGCTCGGACGATGCTCATTCATCACGTAGGTCAGGAGTTCGACGATGTCTTGAGCGATGAGCGGCCCGACTAGCTGTGACAGGTAGCCATCCGACACGCCTTCGACAGCGGCGGCTACGGCGTTCGCGACTCCCAGCGATAACGCGGTGTAGCCGAAGCCGATGTCGACCTTCGTGGTGGCGGTTGAGATGTCGCACTCGATCCGTGCATCACCGTCGGGCGGATCGTTCCATGCCTGGCCGTGCCCGAACAGCGTCCATGAAACGGAGACGGACGCGTCCGGGTTGTAGAACGCAGGGCCGTCAACACTCAGCGCAAGATCAACGGTTAGCACTTCGAGGTGAACCGCGACGGTCGCAGGCGTGCGGAGGGTGATCTGGCCGCCGGGCGGGAAGCCTGCGCTGAGCCGACTCTCCACCGGCTTGGTGATGAGAAACGAGTCCGCGACGAAGTGCTGGAAGCCGGACATGTCGACGTCGATCGTCACCGAGCCCAGCGCCCGACTGGTCTTCGGTGCAACAAGGACGAGCGTCCAGGTCGTCGCTTTGCGTATCGCGGCCGGCCGACTGCCGACCGGCGGCAACTGGTCGGCGTAGCCCGGATTGGTGCTGCCCTCCACGACCTCTACAAGTTGCACGTCGATCGGAACGCCGGCGTTCGCGAACGTCCGGACCGGCATCGTGATGTTCCAGCGCAACCTGTTCGGTTCGAACGGCTTGCACGGGTTCGTATCCGCCGCGAACGAGTTGAGGACGGCCTCGTTGAGCAACTCGATCTGAATGAGCTCGTCCGGGTCGATCGGCGGGGGCATAGGTGGCGGATCGACCACTGGAGGCAACGGATGACCGAACGGATCGGTGCCTCCGCTGAGACCGCCAAGCCCATGCCCGCCGGTCCCGTGCAATTGCTGGTTCGCCATGACCTTCCCCCGTCGTCGGACGCCACTTCACCTAAGCGGAGATCGCAGCGAGCTCCCCTGATACATCGGCCTTCACCCGCGGCGACCCACGCGCGGTTTCGCATCTTCAGTCCGATGGACGGTGTTCCGGCAAGCTTCGCGCCGTCAGGATTGCTGTTGCGGCTTAGCTAGGGGGCGTCGGCGGCGTCCACTAGAGCCACGCGCTGAGGATCGGCAGTAGCGCGGAGTTGGGCCGCCAGGTCGCAGTTCGTTGCGAGCGAGGCGTAATCCACGACGAGGTCCAGCGCATCGGCGGCCGACGTCCAGCCGAGGAGAACGCGGAGCCCGTGATAGTCCTCGAGGGCGAGAAGGTTGGTCGCGATGGCCCGCACGTCGCGGGCGAGGTTGAAATGGCGTTGGGCGGTGCCCAGTTCGAGCGCCGCGACGTACAGGTCGATCTGGCGCTGGACGTAGAGCCGGTCGAAATCGGCGAGGGCAGGGTTGCGGAGTTCGAACGGGATGATCTCCCACGCCAGCCGAGCTACGTCGTCGGTTGCATCCGACGGCAGACCGGCCTTGACGATCGCGAGCAAGCGTTCCCGTGCGTCTTGAATCCCGGAGGTGGCTTTGCGCCGGCGTTCGTAGAACAGATCCATCGCGCGGCGGAGCACATCGAGCTGGAGATCAGTTACCGAGGGGAAGTAATAGAGCACCGTGGCCGGGTTCAGGCCGGCTTCGGCGGCGATGTCCTTCAGTCGGGTGGAGGCGACTCCTCGCTTGATGAGGACGCGCAGCGCTGCGTCGCGAAGGCTCTCCCGACGAGCGCGTTGGTCTCTTGGTCGTGGCATATCTGAACTCTATTTGAAGACCCCTATGCCAGCAAGCGCAGGGATACCCAAGTATACATGGCTCTTGACAGGCCACAAGCCTATTCTTCAAACTAGATTGGAAAATAGAGAGAGAGCGGAGAGTACGCATGGCAGCCACTGCAAGCCCCGTACAGCGCCTCGTGGCGTGGACGAAGTCAGATCCGATCGGTTCTGAAGTCGCGGTGGTGAATCTCGAGCCGGACCAGCTCTCCGCGGTGGGCACGGCTATCGGCAGCGATCCAGAGCCATACCGGCTCGACTACGTCCTCAACACCGGCACCGACTTCGTCACCCGGCTCGTTCGCGTCAACGCCGCCGGCGAAGGCTGGTCTCGCAGCCTTCAGTTGCGACACGACGGCCGTGGCAACTGGAGTGCCGAGACCTCGCAGACCGGGACCGCCCCGCTGCCCGACCCGGGTGGTGACGTCACTCAGTTCGGGGACGCGCTCGACGCCGACCTCGGGCTGTCTCCGCTGTTCAACAGCATGCCCATCCTGCGGCACCGGCTGACCGAGGCCGGATCGTGGGCAGACGACTTCTTGATGGTCTGGATCTCCGTGCCGGACCTCCAGCTGCACCTGTCACCGCAGCGGTACACCCACGTCTGCGACGCAGGTGAGACGCCCGCCGTGGTCTTGTTCGAGTCGGTCGGCGAGGGTGACGATTTTCGCGCAGAGGTCCAGGTCGACCGCGACGGACTCGTAGTCGACTATCCGCAGATGGCAACGCGGATCCGGCCGGTAGGGGTGGGTGTATGACGTCTCCGCATTTGCAGACGCCAACCGGGATGCCGCGGGCACGCGCCCTCGGCATCCCGTTCGATGGCATGCCCGGACAGTGGAACGCGATCACCGATGTGCCCGGTGTGGAGGTCGGGTACGTCACGCACATCGATGGCAGCGCGGTCCGCACCGGCATTACCGCAGTCCATCCGCGCGGTCACCAGCAACCGGCGGATCCGTGCGCGGCCGGGTTTCACTCGCAAAACGGCCAGGGCGAGATGACCGGGACCCACTGGATCGAGGAGTCCGGAACCTTTTCCGGGCCCATCGCGCTCTCCAACACCCACGCGATCGGCCAGGGCCACGCAGCCATCGTGGAGTGGACGCACCGGCATCATCCCGACGTCAGCGATGGCTGGCTGCTGCCGGTCGTGGCCGAAACCTGGGACGGCTACCTCAACGACATCAACGGGGGCCACGTCCGGGTGGCGGACGGCGTGCACGCACTCGAGCAAGCTTGCACCGGACCGCTCGAGGAAGGATCGGTCGGCGGCGGAACCGGCATGATTTCCTACGGGTTCAAGGCAGGCACCGGGACCGCGTCGCGGATCGTCTCCTACGGCGACCGCGAGTACACCGTGGGCGTCCTGGTACAGGCCAACTTCGGTGCTCGGTCAGAGTTCGTCGTCGCCGGCGTCCCGGTCGGCCGCGCGCTCGCCGACGACAATCCGGTCGAACGCCATTTCGCGATCGCCGGCGCAGCGGGCTCGGTGCTCGTCATCGTGGCGACCGACGCGCCACTGCTGCCGAACCAATGCAAGGCTCTGGCGCGTCGTGCCACCAACGGGCTCGCCCGCACCGGATCGAGCGGTGATCACTTCTCCGGGGACCTCTTCCTGGCCTTCTCGGTGGCGAACCCGAACGCGTTCACCCAGGAGGACGCCGCGCTCCGCGGCACGGCCCCGCATCGCCTGGACGCACTCGAGTTCATCCCCTGGGGCTACACGGATCCGCTCAATCAGGCAGTCGTACAAGCCACCGAGGAGGCAGTGCTCAACTCCCTGACGGCGAACGAGGACATGATCGGAATCGATGGCCGGCGGGCACCAGGCCTGCCCCAGGACAAGCTTCGTGCCCTCCTCGAACCGGCGCTGCAGGCCCGCGCCGGGTCCAGCCAAGCAGGTGCACTGTGAACCGGCGGGCCGTGCTGGCGATCTGCGCGGCGGTGCTCGGCGTGGCGGCCTGCGGTACCGGCAACGCGACCTCCGTCGACAGGCCGACAACCGTCACGCTCGGTTTCGCCGAAAAGATCGTGACACTCGATCCCGACCAGGCGGTGGACCAGACGTCGCTGGCGGCGCTGCACCTCATCGACGGCAACCTGTATTCGCTGGGTCGGGACGGCAAGGTGACGCCCTTGCTGGTCGAGTCCGGAAACGCGAGCCCGGACGGGCTTCAGTGGACGTTCAACCTCAAATCCGGGCTGACGTTTTCCGATGGCAGCCCGCTGACCTCCGCCGACATCGCGGCGACGTTCACCCGAGCCAAGTCCGACGAGGCAAACGCGTACGTGGGCTTCGTGGCGCCGATCTCCTCGATCGACACGCCGACGCCCACGACGGCGATCTTCCACCTCAGCCGGCCGTACCCGTCTCTGCCCGTCGTGCTGTCGCAGCCGGAGATGACCATCTATCCAGCCGCGAAGGTTGACCACAAAGACTTCTTCAACGCGCCCATTTCGGCCGGGCCGTATGCGCTCACCAGTTGGGGCGGCGGCCCGACGGCGACCCTCACCCGTAACAGCCACTATGCGGGCACGCTCCCGCACACCGCGCGCGTCGAGCTACGCACCATCGCTGACTTCAACACCCGACTGGCGCAGGTCCAGTCCGGTCAGCTGGACTTCGCCTACGACATCCCGCCGAGCCTGCTCTCGCACACGCCACGCTCCCTCACCGCAACCCTGACGCCGCTGTACGGCTTCATCTCGATCCCGTTGAACAACAGCAAGCCACCGCTCAACGAAGCCGGCGTGCGCCGCGCGATCAGCGCCGCCATCGACCGGCAGCAGATCAACCAGACCATCTGGAATGGGAAGTCCGTCCCGCTGGCCGGCTTCTGGCCGTCGACCCTGACCGGCTACGACCCGTCGATTCCCACCACGCCGGACGTGGCCGCGGCGAAGTCCGACCTGGCCGGAACGTCATGCGCGCATGGCTGCACGGTCTCCCTCCTGTACTCGTCCGCCGACACATGGGCCGATCCAATGGCCCAGATCATCGCGCAGAACCTGGCCCGGATCGGCATCACGGTGAAGCTCGACAAGGTCGACGACGCGACCGTTAACCAGCGGCTCGGCGACGAGTCCTTCCAGCTGGCAGAGACATTTCTCTACGACTACAACGACGTCCCGGACGGGCTGCTCACCTATGCGCTCACCACCGACGGTGGGCTGAATGCCAACTTCACCGGATTCCGGCCACCCCCGGAGCTGCGTGCCGCGGTGACCGCCGCGATCACCCGCGATGGCAGTGCCCGCGCGGACGCACTTGCCGAGGTCACCAGGCTCTTCCGGCAGTACCAGCCGTTCGTCACGGTGCTGACCCACGTCGTGGGAACTGTCTCCCGCCTCCCCCATGATGCGGTGAGCCTTGATTCCGGCGGCTTCGTCGACGTCGGATGAGCGCCATGACCCGTCGCAGCCACCTAGCCCGGCACAGCGCCGGTCTCCTCGCCGTCGCGGCGATAGTCGTGGTGCTGACCTTCGTCCTGGTCCGCGTCGCGCCGGGAAACACCGTCACCGCGCTGACCGGTAACCGGGGGACGGCGGCATCACACGCGGCCCTGCGGGCTCGGCTGGGCCTGGACGATCCGTTGCTGACCCAGTTCTGGCACTACGTCAACGGGCTTTTCCACGGCGATCTCGGCTCGTCGCTGGTCCAGCAGGGAAGGCCGGTGTCGGCGATCATCGGGGACACCCTGCCGGTCACGTTGTCCTTGATCGTCGCGACCATCGTCGTGTCTGCCGCGATCGGAGTGCCCCTCGGCCTGCTCGCGGCCATCAACCCGGTCCGCGGCTCGGACCTGACCGTCCGGGTGGGCCTGAGCCTGCTGCTGGCGAGCCCGCCCTTCTTTCTGGGGCTGCTGCTCATCATTGGCCCGGCGCTCGCCTGGGGATGGGCACCCGCCGGCGGCTGGCCGGCAGCCTGGCCGGACGCCGTTCGCTACCTGATGCTGCCCAGCCTGGCCCTCGCGGGCTATCTCGTCCCGATCCTGGCTCGTACCGTCCGGCAAGTAGCAGCCGACACCATGCGCGAGCAGTGGTACGAGGCGGCGATCGCCCGGGGGCTTTCGCGATTCACTGTGATATCGCGCCATCTGCTACCCAACAGCCTGTTGCCGGTCATCACCCTGCTCGCCCTGAACGCCGGCGCCCTGGTGGCCGGCGCCGTGGTCGTCGAGGCGGTATTCGGCCTGCCAGGAATCGGACAGGAGCTCATCACCTCGATCCAGCAGCGCGACTACCCGTGCGTGCAGGGCATCGCATTGGTCACTGCGCTCATCGTCGTCGCCTGCAACCTCATTGCTGACGTGCTCTATCAATTCGTCGATCCGAGGACTCGCCGCGCATGAACACCGATGTCATGATCGTGCCGCCAGAGGTGCCCGTCGCTGTGCAGCTACCAGGGCTGATCGGGAGCGTTTGGGCCAGGCGAGCGCGGGCGAGTAGCAACGGTGCGCGCCTGGTCGGGCTGTGCATGCTTGCCGTCGTGATCGGAGCCGCGGTCTTCGTCCCGCTGCTCGCCACGCAGTCTTCGGGCGCGATCGTCGCCGCCCCGTACTCCGCTCCCTCAGCAGGCCATCCGTTCGGAACGGACACCCTCGGCCGGGACGTCCTGGTGCGCGTGTTCAGCGCGGGCCGGCTCGACCTGGCGATCGCCGCGATAACGGTCCTGCTGTCGATGGCCGTCGGCGGCGTGGTCGGTGTCATATCCGGTGCTGCCCGCCGGCGGTCGGTCGATGCTGTGCTGATGCGCCTGGTCGACGCGGTGATCGCATTCCCGTTCCTGGTGCTGGTGCTGGTGCTCGTCGTCATCGTCGGATCGACCCGCAGCTTCGGCCCGCTGCCGGCAGGCGCGCCGGCCGCGGTGTGCGGGATCGTCCTGGGTAACTGGGCGTTCTACGCGCGGCTGGCGCGCGGGCAGTGCCTGGCGCTGCGGGACAGCGACTTCGTCCTGGCCGCGCGACTGCTCGGCCTGCCGCCGCGGCGCATCCTGTTCAGGCACCTGTTGCCTCCCATCCTGCGCGTGGTCGCGGCGTACGCCGTCGCCGATGCGGTCACGGTGATCACGGTGGTGGCGTCCCTGTCCTATATCGGTGTCGGCATTCAGTCGCCGGCTCCCGAGTGGGGCACGATCATGTACGACGGGCGCGCGGTGCTGTCCAGCGCGTGGTGGATCACCGTGTTCCCGGGCGCGGTCCTCGCGTTCACCGGCCTGGGCCTGTCGCTGGTCGCCGATGCTTCGTTGGCTCGGATCGAGGGCGTGCGATGACCGAGCTCATACTCGACGTCCAGGATCTCAGCGTCAGGCTAGGTCCCGCGGACGTCCTCGACGGCGTCAGTTTCTCGGTTCCGCGCGGCGAATGCGTCGGGCTGCTAGGCGAAACCGGATCCGGGAAGAGCATGACGTGCCGGGCGTTGCTCGGACTCGGGCATCGGGTGGGCGCCCGCGTCACCGCCGGCCAGATCTGGTTCCGCGGGCACGATCTCGCACAGCTTCCCGAACCGGACTGGACACCGATACGTGGACGGCAGATCGCCCTGGTGCCACAGGCCTCCCTGAACAGCCTCAATCCGCTGCGCCGGGTGGGCGCGCAGATCGGCGAGACCGTGCGCGCCCTTGACCACCATGCCTCGCCGTCACAGCGAACGATCGAGCTGCTGGAGCAGGTCGACATGCCCCGCCCTCGCGGCACCGCGCGAATGTTCCCGCACGAGCTGTCCGGCGGCATGCGGCAGCGCGCGGCCATCGCGCTCGCGCTGGCCGGCCGGCCGGTGCTGCTCGTCGCCGACGAGCCCACCACAGCCCTCGACGTGACGGTCCAAGATCGCATCCTGAAACTGCTGGATTCGCTACGCCGCGACACAGGCATGTCGATGATCCTGGTGTCCCATGACCTGTCAGTGCTGCGCCAGGCATGTGAACGCGTTGCCGTCATCTACGCCGGTCGGGTGATCGAGCAGGGCCCGATGGGCGCCGTGTTCGAGCATCCCGGACACCCGTACACGCGTGCGCTCCGGGCGGCGCGGCCGGACCCGTCGGCGCCGCGCGCGCGACTGATGGCCATCCCGGGAGCACCGCCGACGCCGCTGTCCCGGCCGCGCGGATGCGCGTTCGCGCCGCGCTGCCGGTACGCACACGAGGCGTGCACGGAGGCTGTCCCGCCCCTGTATCAGCTCCCTTCCGGGCACAGTGCCGCCTGCCTGCGCCTCGACGAGTGGGCTGCGCTCGACGAGCGGGCTGCGTCGTGACGGCCCCGATCCTCACCGTGGCCGCGGTGACGCACCGGTACCGGCCGCACGGTCCGCCGGCGCTGTCGGACATCGGCGTTTCGGTGGAGCGCGGGACGGCGCTGGGCATCGTCGGCGAAAGCGGCAGCGGCAAGACCACGCTCGGCCGCATCCTGGTCGGCGCGATCTCACCCAGCGCGGGCAGTGCATGTGTGCTCGGCACCGAATGGTCCCGGGTGGCCCGCACCGACAGCCGGCGCCGCGGTGTGCAGATGATCTTCCAGGACCCGTACGGCTCGCTGAACCCGTACCTGACCGCTCGGCAGGCCGTCGCCGAAGCGGCGAGACTCGTCGTTGCGTCGCGGCGAGCGGCGGACGCTCGCGCGGTCGATCTCCTCGCCGAGGTAGGGCTGTCCGGCGAGACGATCTCCCGACGCCCCGGAGCGCTGAGCGGCGGCCAGCGCCAACGTGTCGGCATCGCCCGCGCCCTCGCCGTCGGGCCGATCGCGCTGATCGCCGACGAGCCGACGTCGTCACTCGACGTCTCCGTGCAGGCCCAGATCATCAACCTGATCGCCGATCTGCGTGCGCGACACGATCTCACGCTCGTCCTGATCTCGCACGATCTGTCGGTGGTGCGCCAGCTGACCGAGACGGTGATCGTCATGCACAACGGGGTGATCGTGGAACGGGGACCGACGGAGCTGACCCTGAGCACCCCGACCCAGCCGTACACCCGGGAGCTCGTAGCCGCTGATCTGCCCTGGTAACTGTCAAAGGAGTACACCGTCATGCCGCACGTCGCCGCGGGTCCGTCCGTCGAGGCCGCGCGCTCGAACGTGATCCACAGAAATCTCACCCGGACGTACAAGACGATCGTCCGTGCGGCCGGATGCGAACTCTGGGATGAAGAGGGCACCCGGTACCTGGACGCCGTCGGTGGCGCAGCTGTTGTGACGATCGGGCACGGCGTCGCTGAGATCACCCGGGCACTCGCCGACCACGCGGCGCAGACGAGCTATGTCTACGGCGAGGCGTTCAGCAGCCCCTGGCAGGAATCGTTGGCGACCACCGTCCTCGACCTGCTGGGGATCTCCGGCGGCGTGTACTTCGTCTCCGGCGGCAGCGAAGCGAACGAAACCGCGATCAAGCTGGCTCGTCAATACCACGTCGAACGCGGTCGACCGGAGAAATACAAGGTCATCTCTCGCTGGCTGAGCTACCACGGGGTGACCCTCGCGACGCTCGCGATCAGCGGCCGGACCAGCTGGCGGACGATCTACTCGCCGTACCTGATGCAGGTGGGTCGAGTCGTACCGCCCTACTGCTATCGATGCCCGCTCAAGCTCTCCTACCCGACCTGCGAACTGGCGTGCGCCGATGACCTCGAGCGCGCCATCCTCCTAGAAGGTCCGGAGACGGTCTCGGCGTTCATCGCGGAGCCGATCATCGGGACGACGGTCACCGGCGTCACTCCGGTACCCGAGTACTACGCCAAGATCAGGCAGATCTGCGACAAGTACGACGTGCTGTTCATCGCAGACGAGGTGCTCACCGGATTCGGGCGTACTGGACGGCCATTCGCGCTACAGCACTGGGACGTGCGCGCCGACATCTACACGATGGGCAAGGGCATCGGCAGCGGCTACGTGGCGTTGGGTGCCGTCGCCGCATCCGACCACATCCTCGACGCGATCCGGAATGGCACGGGCACCTTCGTTCACGGCTTCACCTACAGTGGGATGCCCTCAGCGTGTTTCATCGGCACACAGGTTGCCGACTACCTGCGTCGTCACGACTTGATTGAACGAGCGCGCGAGATGGGCGACTACCTCCACGAGCAGCTCCGCGGCCTTGCTCAGCGGCACGAGTCGATCGGCGACGTGCGCGGGATGGGCTTGCTTGCGGGCGTCGAGTTCGTCAGCGATCCAGACAGCCGTGCGCCCTTCCCGGCCTCGGAGCGAATAGCGCAGCGCATCGCGAGCGAAATGGAGGAGCGCGGCGTGCTGGTCCGTCCGGGCGTGCCCGGCAGCAATTACGGCGCCGGCGGCGACCACATACAGATCAGCCCGCCCTACGTCATCTCCGAAGCGCAGGTCGACCACATCGTGGAAACACTGGACGCCGCGGTGTCGGTCATCACCGGCACCTAACTCCCTCGTAGGCAAGACCCGGAAGGAGCGCACCGTGCTCAAAACAACGATCGCGACAGTGGGTGAGGTTCGGGTCGTGGCGATGGACTCGATCTCCTACATCGACGACACCGACCAGGACGCCGTTGTCGTATCCGCCAGCCACGGCGGCACGAGTTCGGGCGAGTACGCCACGCGGCACCCAGCCGTGATGGTCATCTTCAACGACGCCGGCGTGGGCAAGGACCAGGCGGGCATCCAGGCGCTCACAATGCTTGATGCGCTGAACGTGCCCGCGGCCACAGTCGCGCACACTTCCGCCCGCATCGGCGACGCCAGTGACACCTGGCACAACGGACGGGTGTCGTTCGTCAACCAGGCGGCTCAGGGTGTCGGGGTCAAACCGGGAATGACTGTCGACGAGGCCGTGCGCGCCGGACAACGCCAGCCCAATGATCGATGACACCCCGCTCCAGCGGGCCGCGGCATCCCTCGCACCCGCGCCGGAGGGGCTGAGTGCGACCTATGCGTTGGAAACGGTCGGCGACCCGATCGAAATCGCACGCGAACTCGCGGGCGAGGCATCGAGCGGCACGTTCGTCAAGACGCCTGGCCAGGACCAGAAGCTCGAAGCGAAGCACGGCGCACGAGTCATCGACGTGCGGATCGTCGGCGGCGTCCCGGGTTCGGGCATGCCGTCCCGACAGCTCGCGCCGGATTCGGACGTGCGCCATGCCGTCGCACGCATCTGGTGGCCGCCAGCCAACACGACATCCTTGTCCGCCTGCCTGACGGCAGCTGCCGGGAACATCACCGAGCTCGCCTCATTGACCGGAATCCGACTACTCGACATCGCACTCCCGAAGAGCCTGCTCGACGAGCTACCACGGCCGCCGCTCGGGATCAGCGGGACCCGCCGACTCGTCGGTGCAGTCGGACGGCCGCTGTTCGGCACCATCATCAAGCCGAGCGTCGGTCTCGACCCGGAGACGACCGCAGCCATGGCAGCAGCCGTCGCAGCAGCCGGCCTGGATTTCATCAAGGACGACGAACTGCTTTGCAACCCGCCTTACAACCGCATCGTCGATCGCGTCCGAGCGGTCGAGGCCGCCCTCGATCGGTGCGAGGCAAGAACTGGCCACCGCCCAGTCTTCGCCTATAACGTGACAGCTGACACCGCCACGGAGATGATCTGCCGTGCCGACACCGTGATGCGGCTGGGCGGCCGGTGTGTGATGGTCAACCTGAACATCGTCGGCCTCAGCGCCGTGCTCGACCTGCGGAAGAACACCGACCTGCCGATTCACGGCCACCGAGCGGGTTGGGGCTTGCTCGGCCGGTCGTCACTGCTCGGCATGGCGTTCGAGGCATACCAGACCCTCTGGCGTGCCGTCGGCATCGATCACCTCCACGTGTCCGGCCTGCGGAGCAAGTTCTGGGAAAGCGACGCCGTCGTACTCCGCAGCATCGCGGCGACGCTGCGGCCGCTTCGAGCCGACACCGACGACCGCGTGCTGCCCGTGCTGTCAAGCGGCCAGACGGCGCAGCACATCCCGCACACCGCTCATGCGCTCGGTCACTGCGACTTCCTACTGCTCGCTGGCGGTGCCATCTGGGCACATCCCGACGGGCCGGCCAGCGGTGTACGGAGCCTCGCGCAGGCCTGGGAAGCCTACGAGAGGGGGGAACGGCTAGAGGATTTCGCCGCGCATCACCGGGAACTCGCCGCGGCGCTGACGGCATTCCCCAGCCGAGAACGGAGCCGATGATGTCAGCACCGAAGCCCTTGCTGGCGTTCTACGCGGACGACTTCACGGGTGCAACCGATGTACTGGATGTCCTTTCGCGCGCGGGCATCTCAACGCTGCTGCTGTTCGACCCGGCGCACCTGGACGTCGATCCAGCGAGCGGCAGCTACCAGGTCGTCGGCGTCGCCGGAACCAGTCGCGCCATGGATCCGGAGCAGATGGACCGCGAACTTCCTCCCGTCCTGCGCGCGCTGCTCTGCCTCGAACCAGCTCTGCTGCACTACAAGGTGTGCTCAACCTTCGACTCCGCCCCAGACATGGGCAGTATCGGCAAGGTGGCGGAACTTATCTCTGGGTTGTGCGGCAGCCTGCCCATCCCCGTCGTCGTCGGGGTACCGGCGTTGGGCCGCTACACGGCATTCGGCCATCTGTTTGCCCGAGCCCCCGGCGAGGCACATCCAATTCGCATCGACCGACATCCGGTCATGTCGCGACACCCTGTGACGCCGATGACTGAGGCGGACCTGACGAAGCACCTCGCCGCCCAGACCGACATGCCGGTGAGCCTCATCGACAGCACGGCCGTGCATTCCGGGCTTGCCGACCGGGAAGGCACGGGATCAAACGGGCCCAGGCTCGTGGTCGTCGATATCGACGCTGAACGGGCGGTCGGCGAAGTGGGTAACTGGTTGTGGCGATCGGCGCAGACCGGCGCGATGCCCGCCGTAATCGGATCCTCGGGCGTCGAATACGCCCTCGTGAAGGCATGGCAGCGCGACGGATATGGCACCTCCGATCGGTGGCCCGATGCGCCCGCCGCCAACCCGATATTGGTGGTCTCCGGCAGCTGCTCGCCGATGACCGCCGCCCAGCTGAATACCGCGGTCGGCGCCGGATTTCGGGAGATCAGGTGGGATGTCACTGGTGCCGGACCGAATCGCCTCGACGACCAGACAACCGTTCAGCACGTGATTAAAGCCTTGACGAACGGCGAGAGCGTGGTCGTCCGCACCGACCTGCCGGCCCACGATGGGCTCGACAGGAACTCGCAGGGCCGCATTGTCGCTGCGCTCGGCGCAATGACGCGGCAGGTCGTGGCCTCGGCGGCTGTGCGACGTATCGCTGTCTGCGGCGGGGATACCTCTGGTGCGATCGCGCAGGCACTGCGGCTCACCTCCGCACGCATGCTCGTGCCCACCGCCCCAGGAGCTCCGACGTGCGTCGTCACGAGCCGTCACGCGTCGTGCAATGGCCTCGAAATCGCATTCAAGGGCGGGCAGATGGGGCAGCAGGACTACCTGCTGCGAGTGGCCAGCGGCGCGAGCATGATTGGAACCTAATCGGGTGGACCTACCTGCACGGCTTTGCGTGCACGCTCGACCGCATGATCAGGCATCGGTCGGGCTGACGGGCGGCTGCCGGGGAGCGTCCGATCTTCGGCAGCCCGCGCGGCCGATCGTCTCGGTGCTAGGCGGCGGCTCGCGCACCAGAACCACCCGGACTGTGCGGCGAGGTCTCACCGCTTGCGGGCCTCAGTAAGCGCTGCTATCGTACAACCAAATGGTTGTACTTCCCGCATTGAGCGACGCCGAGATCGACCGGCTATTTCGGGCGCTCGCCGACGCCACCCGACGCGACATCGTGCGCCGCACGTTGATCGCCGAGGCGACGGTGTCCGAACTCGCCGACCAATACGCGATGAGTTGGGCCGCGGTGCAGAAGCACGTCGCGGTATTGGAAGGGGCTCAGCTCGTGACCAAGCACGCACGCGGCCGCGAGCGCATCGTCCGCGGCAACCCGGCCCAGATCCAGCGCGCCCAAGCGCTGCTCGACTCCTATGAACAACTCTGGCGAGCGCGCGTCGACCGCCTCGACGCACTCCTCGCCGACGACGCCTGAAAGGACTCGCCATGCCCATCACCTCCGTCAGCAAGGACCCGGAGAACCTGACCATGACCGTGGTCGCCGACTTCCCCGTGCCGCTGCGCCGACTTTGGGACGCCTACGTCGACCCGCGCCAGCTGGAGAAGTTCTGGGGCCCGCCGCAGTTCCCCGCCACCTTCACCCGACACGACGCCTTCCCCGGCGGCGTGAGCACGTACGTCATGACCGGGCCGGACGGGTCGACGCACGGCGGCTACTGGGAATGGTCCGAGGTCAA
Source organism: Jatrophihabitantaceae bacterium (assembly GCA_045807085.1). Lineage (GTDB taxonomy): Bacteria > Actinomycetota > Actinomycetes > Mycobacteriales > Jatrophihabitantaceae > Jatrophihabitans_A. The sequence continues at coordinate 145,534 of JBJMIB010000031.1, read as the reverse complement.
GGAGCCCGAAGGCGATGTGGCGTCGTTCGAGGTCCGCGACGGCTTCACCCATCCCGACGGAACCCCCAACTCGGACATGCCGTCGATGTCCATGAGCTTCTGGTTCGAATCGACGTCGGACGGGTCTCGCGTCACCACCACCAGCCACTTCCCGTCGACCGAGGCCCTCGCCCAGATGCTCGGGATGGGCATGGAGGAGGGTCTGCGCTCCGCGATGGCGCAGATGGACGACGTGCTCGCCGACCTGCAGTCGTTCGCGGCCGGCCGCGGCACCACGCTCGACGTCCTCAGCCAGACCCAGATCCGCATCAGCCGCATCATCCGTGGCTCGGTCGAGCAGGTCTGGCGCGCCCACACCGAACCGGAGCTCATGCGCCAATGGCTGCTCGGTCCCGACGGCTGGGTCATGACCAAGTGCGAGTGGACGATGACCGTCGGCCAGACATACCGCCTCGGGTGGGCACGCGAGGACGGCACTGACGGCTTCGAGTTCGGCGGTGAACTCCGCGACGCGCAGGCGCCGCACCGGCTCGTCACCACCGAACGCATGTTCGGCGACGACGGGCCCGAGACGGTGCAGGTCATCACGCTGACCCCGCTCGACGAGGGCACCCTGCTCACCCAGGTGCACACCTACCCCGACCGCGAGGCACGCGATCAGGCGCTCGACTCCGGCATGGTCGAGGGCATGGAACCGACCTACGCGCGGTTGGAGACGCTGCTGGCCTGACCTCCGCGAGATCCCTCGATCGGCCGACGTGTCGCGACACCAATACGGGCGGTTCGCCGCCGCACACGATAACGCGCAGATCGAGACGGTTCCAGGCGCACCGTGCGGGATGTTCGGATGGCTTGAGGGCGGCGGCGCACCGAGGGTGGATCGCTCAAGAGGCAACTTTTAGATTCCGTGGGTCAGGCTCAGGCTCCCGGCGGGAGTGGCATTCCTTCGGCCATCCCGGCGCGCTGGACCTGCTGCCCAGGTCCAAAGTCTCGAGAACGTCTTTGGCTGCTGACAGCAGCGCGACCGTCGGTGGAGTGTGGCCGGTCCACACCACGCACGCCGACCCATTGGCCTCGACCGATAACTCGCGGCCATTGACGCACAGATAGCTGACGGACCCATCGGTGAGCAGGTAAGCGGCGCCGAGCCACCTACCGTCCGGCGCTGCCGCACCGGCCCTCACCGCGGAGTAGCCGCGATGCAGCTTCGCCCAACCGTCCGGCACGGAGTAGACCAGGTCACCCGATCCGCCGCCGCCACCCAACCATCGCCACTCACCGCGCATGCGGCACAAGAGATGAACGTCGATCTCGGGTGTTCCGCTTACCCCTCGGCGCGCGAAGACGGTCGCCGCGGAGCCCCCGTCGACGTCCACGCACAGCGGTAGGCGGCGACGACGACGACTCAACCGCGCTTCCGGCGCCGGTCGCAGCCGACCCTCGATCAGCGCCAGGCTCTCGCCCGGTACGTCGTAGTTCACCAGCCGAGCGTAAGCTTCGCGACCAACTGATCTGCGCGCCCCTGTCCGACGAATCGAGCGCGATATCGAGACGGATCATTCGCGCAATCATCGCGGTAATTGGGATTGCTCTTCGCCGGTCCGCAACAAGTCCGCGGGCTGCTCCGCCGAGCCCCACATCCGAAGATGCGGAGGGCGCCGCCGAATCTCTTCGGCAGCGCCCTCCGACCGAGCTGATTACCTACCCAGGAGCACTACTTACCCGGTACCGCAACGTTCGCGGTCCGCAGTTCCTGGTCATTGGCCACCGCCGCGTTCGACGCGGTGGCGGTGCACAACGCAGGCGGGTTGCCTGCCGTGCCGGTGCCGGGGCACAGGAAGTACTCCGGCGTCCGGGTGTCCGACCACAGCGGGTTGGCGTTGGACGGCGCCGCCATTCCGGTGTAGTCGCCGAGGAACACGCCACCGAACTGGGTGGGCGGCGGCATCGAGGACGAGGTCACCCGCAGCACACCGAAGTCCGTCGTGTTGTTGCTGCCGGACAGGCTGAAGTCGGAGAATCCGGTGGCCTCGTCGGTGCCGTACTGCCGGTCGTAGTAAGAGACCGCCAGCTTGCCAGTCTTGGTGAAGTCGATCCACTGCCACCACTGATCGGTGGTCGCCTGGCCGGGATCGGTCGTTGCCACCGGCATAACCCGTGGGTCCAGCGTGGTGCCGGTGAACGTGTTGCCCTTGTCCGAGGAGACACTGACCAGGATGTCGTTGTTGCAGGCGCCGGGCACCTTCACCCCGGTGTAGAGGTTGGTCCCGAACGGCGAGAAGCCGGTCGGCACGCAGCCGTTGGACTCGTTGGAGTGCTGGTTGATGTAGGAGCCGAAGGTGACCACCACCTTGCTCGGATCGGTCGGGTCGACCGCGCCGGACGGGTAGTTGGTGGCCCGGAAGATCGAGTTGCTGGTGGCGTTCTTCTCCGGCACGCAGGCCCGACCCGGATCCTGGCCGTGCTGGTAGGCGGCGCAGTCGGGCAGGTCGTAGTAGTCGCTGATCTTTACCGGCGGCAGGAAGGTGTTGCCACCATCGACCGACTTCGACAGCAGCATCTGGTTGCGGTTGTCGGCCGGCGTTGCCGGGGCTGGCGCCGCCGCGTTGGCACCCGCGTCGTCGCCACCGTCGCCCTCGTCATCGTTGATGCCGGCGCTGACCGCGTTGTTGAAGTTCGCGTAGGCGATGTACAGGTTCCCGTCGGGGCCGGTGAACGGCTGCGAGAACTGGTTCTCGTTGCAGTTGGAGTTCTCACCGGTGGTGGCGACGGTGCCGGCGCCGAAGGTCTGCACGCACAGCGCGCTGTTCGTGCTCACCAGGTGCGGAGCAGAGAACGTCTGGCCGTAGTCGGCCGAGTATGCCTCGTAGATGAAGGCCGAGCCGTCGGCCGCGAATTCGGTCCAGGAGACGTAGATCCGGTCCTGGAACGGGCTACCGACATGGTTGTCGACGGTCATCAGCTGCTTGTCCAGGAACGGCGCGGTGCCGGCGCCGGCGACATCGGCGCTGGCCCGGACGTAGCGACCCGGGAAGTTCCAGGACGCGCCGCCGTTCTGGGTGGAACGGTAGACCACCAGCGCGCTGGAGGCGTCAGGGTTGTTGGTGGTCGGCCGGCCACGGTTGATCAGCTGGCAGCTCAGGTAGCCGTTGCCCTTGGTGTCAAAGGCAACCGAGGTGTCGCCACCACCATGCCAGTACTCCCGGCTGGCGCCGAAGTTGACCACGTCGGCCACCTGGCCGCGGGTGAAGCCGGTGGGCACGGTGCTGTCCTGCCAGGTCCGGCCGCCGTCGGAGGTGTAGGAGGTGTAGCAGTTGCCGTCGCCGCGCCGGTAGTCGTTGGCCGAGGCGATCATGACGTTCGGGTTGTTCGGGTCGTAGGCGATCGAGGTCTCGTTGTTTGCTTGCCCCCGGCCGGCCAGATCCGGATCGGTGATGTTCAGGCAGTTGGCGTTGACCTTCACGTTGGAGGCAATGTTGTCCTGGCAACCCTTGTCACCGTTGCCCCTCGGCGTGTAGGTCGGGTTGAAGGAGGAGTTCGAAGAACCCCCGGCATTGTCCTGCAGGACCATGGCGGAGCCGCCCGAGAGCAGCCGCTTCTGCACCTTGTTCAGCTGGTTGTAGGAAATTCCGGTGGCTTGCGCGGGGCTACTGCCGACCCCCGCCGCGATAGGTACGACGGCAAGCGCGGCTGCCGCCGCGATTGCCAGGTAGAGGGAACGTCTCACAAAGACCTCCAGACACTCAGGACGCGCCTGCCGCGTCCTGACCAAGCCAGAGCGCGCTGCCGTGCTCATGGGTAGTCCAGTTCAGCCGGTACGCGGCAGCCAAAAGCCACGAATGCCGCAAGGGCACCGACGGCCGACTTAGCGCAAACACTGTATTTGGACGGCACGAAACATACCCTGTGCTCGTGCTGTGGTAAACGGCTATCTCAAAGAAATTTCACGCCACCGCAAGCACGGATCTAGCCGGCTTATGGGCAACACCGCCCGCCGGCCTCGCGGCTCAGGAGTACCGAGTACCAGCCGGCCAGCCGTTACTGGACATTCCAATTGCTGGAAAGCAGACTGATCCTCATGCTGGCCGTGGCACTGGTGCTCAGCTGCCTGATCGTGATGCGCCGGCGCGACGCGTGAAGAGCGGACGGTCCCGGCTGGTCGGCTGGGCGGCTACCCCGCACCGGCTGGATCTCCTCGTCGCCAGCCACCTCAACGACGCGCTGGCCGGTCGGCGCAACCAAATCCGGTTCTGGAAGACCCTCAGCGCGGTGGGTGGTCCGAACATCTGGCGGGCGCTGGCCGCGGTGGCCACGGTCGGGCTGATGCGACGGCATCAGCGCCGGACCGCGGCGCTGGTCGCGGGCACCATGACCGGCGCGGCGATGCTGTCCGGCGGCACCAAGGTGCTGGTCGATCGGCACCGGCCGGTGGTCGCGGTGGTCATCGATCGAGCCACCAGCAAGTCCTTTCCCAGCGGGCACGCGATGACCGCGTTCGTGACAGCCGGGCTGGTGGTGCTGCTGCTCTGGCCGGGCCGCCCGGCACGGCAACGGGCGCTGCTACTGATCGCGGCGGCGCTGATCGTGCTGGCGATCAGCTTCAGCCGGCTGATCCTGGGCGTGCACTTCCTGTCCGATGTGCTCGGCGGCTGGCTGATCGGCGGCCTGTGGCTGTCCTGCGTCTACCGGCTACTGGCTCGAGCGGCCCGCAACCGGCAGCTTGCCGGGTAAGCCGGTTCAGCCTTCTTCCACCAGCACATCGGCCAGCCGGCGACGCTGGGAGGAGGCGGTGATCGGGGCCTTGCCGATCCGCAGCAGCACCAGTGGATGACTGGTCATGCCAAGCTCGGCACGCAGCAGCTGCCTGGTTCGCGGCACCTCGATCACCTGGGTGAGCAGGCTGACCGCATAACCGCGCCGGGTCAGCTCCAGCCAAATCCGTTCCAGTGCCTCGCCGGCCCGCAACCAGCCCAGCCAGGAGTCATCGGTGGTGGTGAGTAGCAGCAGGCACTGATGCATGCTGGATCGGGTCTCGGTCGGCAAGAAACCGGTACCACGGGAGTCGAAGTCGCGGATCGGTATGTCATCGCCGGCACCGGCATCGACGTGCGGCACCGCGGTAGCCGGCACACCGTCGCGCCGAGCCGGGTCATCGGTGGTCCATGCCCGCATCTCGGCCCGGTACGCCGGATCGGCATTCTGCTCGGCGTCCGCCTGCTGGCTGAGCGTCGCGGTGGCGATCCGATGCTGCTGCTTGTCGATCACGAGCAAGCCGGCGCCCTCGGTCTCGGCCGCCGCCACCAGCTCGTCCACCAACTCGTTCGGCACCGGTTCGGTGCTGAACTGGCGACGGTTGGTCTGCCGGATCTCCACCACGGCGTTCAACGGGGCAAGTAGCGAATCACCGAATACCTCGGCGCTCGAATCGGCAATCGTCACACGAGCCAGCAGGTTCTGATCGGCTGGATCGGGTAGTCGCTGCACCGTGGGCTGATAGCCGGCTGCTGCCAACAGCACCCGGGCGTTGAACAACGCGCAGCCGCAGCTGATCACAAGTTGCCGCCCGGTGCCATCCAGCACGGTGAGCTGCCGGGTCCGATCGGCGCGCAGTTCCAGGCTGTTGCCGGTGAGGTGTAGCCGCCAGGGCTGGGTGTTGTGCACCGACGGGGCCAGGGTGGCGCGGATCGCGGCAAGCCGCACCGCCTCTCGTACGGCAGGGCGGTTGGTTACTGGAGTGGCCATGGGTTTCTTCCTCTCGCCCCCGGCACGGCGGTCGGCTTCGCCCGTACCCGCCTACACCTCGTATCCCAGGCTTCACCCACGATCCGGTGACCGGTAGGACCCAAGGTCCTCACCTGCGAGTCACTCTCGGCCCGAGAATCCTGGCTGCCACGGCGATCAGCACGCCGCCAGCCACCGCGACCAGGTACTCCGCGAGGCTGAGCGGGCCGGTTCGCAGCAGGACCTGCAACGGATGCCAGTACAACGCCGCCAGTGCCAGGCCCAGATTGAGTAGCACCGAGATGGTGAGTGGCCAGTTGCTGGCCAGCCGATCCCAGCGCACCGGCCGCAACGCGATCGCCAGCGCCAGCTGCGCGGTGATCAGGGCGAAGAAGATGACCGACTGCGGCGAATGCGAGGCGTACCGTGCGGCGACCAACGAGACACCGGCGATCAGCGAGGCCAGGATGCCGATCTGGCCCAGCATCGAGCTTGTCACCAGCGGCTGCCGGACCGGCCGAGGGCCACGGGTCAGCACGTCGGGCTCGGCCTCCTCGGCTCCCATGGCAACGCCGGGCAGGCCATGCGTCAGCAGGTTGATCCAGAGGATCTGGCCGGCCTGCAACGGCACCGGTATCCCGATCGCCGGGCCGAGCAGCATCACCAGCACCTCGGCGACGCCGCCGCTGAGGCCGTACCGCAGGAACCGACCGATGTTGTCCGAGATCCGCCGGCCCTCGGCGATGCCGAGCACCATGACCCCCAGGTCGTCGTCGGTGAGCACGACGTCGGCCGCCTGCTTGGCCACCTCAGTGCCGCGTCCGACCGCGACGCCCAGGTCGGCCGCGCGCAGGGCGGGCGCGTCGTTCACGCCGTCGCCGGTCATCGCGACAATGGCGCGGCACTCGCGCAGGCCGTTCACGATGGCGGTCTTCTGATGCGGCCGGGTCCTGGCGTACACCGCGGCCTTGCCATGCACCGCGGCGGGATCGTGCTCGAAGTCGGCCGGCAGCACGGTGAGGTCGCCAGCTCTTTCGATGATGCCAACCTGCCGGGCGACGGCGGTCGCGGTCAGCGGGTGATCGCCGGTGATCATCACCGGGCGCACCCCGGCCCGGCGAAAACCGGCGATCATCGCGGCGGCACCGGGTCGCACCGGATCGGCCAGCGCCACCAGACCGAGCAGTTGCGCGGTACTGGCGGTCCGGCAGCTCACCGCCAGCAGCCGATGGCCGTCGGCCGCCAGCCGATGCACCTGCGCCAGCACCGCCGGATCGGCAGCCCCGCCGGATCTGGCCGGCGACAGCAGCGCTTCCGGCGAGCCCTTCTCATAGCTCACCGTCGAACCGTCGTCCAGCAGATGGGTGGTGCTCATCATCGCCGACTCGGCGTCGAACGGGGTCTCGGAGATCCGTGGCGTGGCGGCGCGGACCCCGAGCAAGTCGACCCCCGCGGTGCGGGCGGCCTCGACCAGCGCCACCTCGACCGGGTCGTCGGTGGGACCCGGGCTGCCGGCCGGACCCTGGCAGGCGTCGTTGCACAGCACGGCGGCCCGCAGCAGCGCGTGCCGGCCGGCGGCGTCGGCCGCCGGCACCCATAGCTCGGCGACCGTCATCCGGCCCTCGGTCAGCGTTCCGGTCTTGTCGCAGGCCAGCACGGTCACCGAGCCGAGCGCCTCGACTGCCGCCAGGTTCCGGGCCAGCACACCACGGGCCGCCATCCGACGGGCGGCCAGGGCCAGCGACAGCGTCACCACCGCCGGCAGCGACTCCGGGATAGCCGCCACCGCCAGGCTGAGCGCCAGGATCAGGCTGGTTTCCCAACCACGCCCGGCGGCCAGGTTGAGCACCGCGACCGCGACCGCCGCGACCGCCGCCGCGACTGCCAGCCAGCGGCCCAGGCCGGCCAGCTGACGTTGCAGGGGGGTGAGCACCCGCGGCTTTCCGGACAGCGAGCCGGCGATCGCGCCGAGCGCGGTGCCCCGGCCGGTGGCGTCGACCAGCGCCCGGCTGTGTCCGCGCACCACCACCGTGCCGGCGAAGATCGGCTCGTCGCCGCCCGCCAGCCGCGGCATCGATTCCCCGGTGAGCATGGCCTCGTCGAGGGATAGTGACAGTCCGGGCAGGATTCTGGCATCGGCCGGCACGATGTCACCGGCGCGCAGTTCCAGCAGATCGCCCGGCACCACCTGCATGGCCGGGATATCAACCACATCGCCGTCCCGGATCACGGTGGCACGCGGCGCGGTCAACTCGGCCAGCGCGGCAATCGCCTTCTCCGAACGCAGTTCCTGCGTCGCGCCCAGCGCGGTGTTGAGCAGCACCACCAGCGCGATCACCGCGGTGTCCGGCCAGTCTCGCATAGCCGCGGTGATGCCGGCGGCCACCAGCAGCACCAGCACCACCGGATCGGAGAGCTGGCGGAACACGATGGTCGTGATGCCGACCGAACGCCGCAGCACGAGTTCGTTCGGGCCGTGCGCGTCGAGCAGTTCTTGTGCCCGGGCATTGGTCAGACCGAGCCCGTCCTGCGGCCGGACCGCCAGCATCTCGGCCATCACGCCTCAGCCAGGCTTGGTCGTCAGACCGGTCGACCGATCCGTCGGCGTCCGGTCGGCCAACAGCTGCCGGCGCAGCCGGTAGTCATCGGGATCGATATCGCCGCGAGCTAGCCGCTGGTCGAGTACCTTGACCGGATCCGAGACCGTCGCGGACGGCCGGTCCGTGCCAACTCGCACCACGGCATAGACCACCGCGATCAGGACGATCCAGCTGAGCAGCATCACCGCTGCCATTCCGATCCAGGATCCTGTGCTTTCACCGTAGTTCCAATGCATCGAAGCCACCTCCGCACTGTCGATGCTCGTCCGGTACGTAGTCGCCTAACAGGGTCCTTAGACCATGCCACCGGATCGCGAAGGTCAGGCCCTTCGGCCCTGTGGTGGGTACCGGCGCCATTCAATGATCGAGCTAGGTCCACCGACACCTCTCGAGGTATGGAGAGCACAATGGCCGAGCGATATGCGATTGTGGTCGCGGTGGACGGCTCGGCGAGCAGTCGGGCCGCCGCGCGGTGGGCAGCGACCGAAGCCGTCCGCCGCGATTGTGGCGTGTTCGTGGTGCATGTGCACGAGCAACCACACACCGACCAGCCGAGCCCGCTCGGCCTGCCCGAACAGCTGCGCGAGTTCAGCCAACCAGTGGTCGACGAGGCGGTCGAACTGGTCCGAGCCGCCGCGCCGGACATTCCGGTAGCCGGCCGGGTCTATCTAGGCTCGCCGGTCTGGACGCTGTTGGCCATATCCGAACAGGCGGATCTGCTTGTGCTTGGCCGCCGCGGCATGGCCGTGCCGACGGCCCAACCGGTCGGCGCGACCACCATCGGGATAGCGGCACGCGCGCATTGCCCGGTGGTGGCGGTCCCCGTTTCGGCGGCCGGCGCGAGCTCGCCGGCCGGCATCGGTTCGGCGGCATCCCGCCGGATCGTGATCGGCCTGGCTGACCGGCCGACCTGGGGCCGCGCGCTGGACTTCGCGATCGAGGAGGCGGCTCGCCAGGCGGCGCCGCTGCTGGCGGTCCGCGCCTGCAACCGGTCGACGGCCGCCTGCCTCGATCCGATGCTGACCCGGTGCACGCAGTTGACCGAGGTAAGCCACCTGCTGGCTGCCCACCTGACCGACCGGACGCCCAAGGTCGTGGCCACTCCGGTCGTCCGGGCCGACCGACCGGCCGGCCTGCTGAGCGAGCTGTGCCGCCCCGATGACCTGCTGGTACTCGGTCAGCACCGGCATGCCAGCTACCTTCCGAGCGTGCTCGGCGGGGTCATCGCCGACTGCCTGCGCCAGGCACCCTGCCCGGTCGCGATAGTGCCGGAGCCGGCGGTCACCGCCGAGCAGCCGGATCAGCCATGGGTCGCCGAGGCTGGCGACCTGATCACCTCTTAGGAATAAGGAGAGTGCCATGAAAGCCCTCGTCTTCCACGGGCCTGGCCGGCACAGCTGGCAGGACGCACCCGAGCCGCAACTGCAGAACCCCGACGACGCGATCGTCCGGGTGGACGCGGTCACCATCTGCGGGACCGATCTGCATATCTTGAAAGGCGATGTGCCGGAGGTGACACCGGGCCGGATCCTCGGCCACGAGGCCGTCGGCACCGTGCAGCAGGTCGGCACCGGAGTCCGCGACATCGCGGTCGGCGACCGGGTCCTGATCTCCTGCATCTCCCCGTGCGGGCGATGCGGCTACTGCCGGCAGGGCAGCTACGGTCAGTGCCGCAACGGCGGTGGCTGGATCCTCGGGCACCTGATCGACGGCACCCAGGCCGAACTGGTCCGAGTGCCGTTCGCCGACAATTCGCTGTACCGGCTGCCGGCCGAGATCTCCGACGAGTCGGCCCTGCTGCTCGCCGACGTGCTGCCGACCGCCTATGAGGTCGGCGTGCTGAACGGCCGGGTGCAGCCGGGCGACACCGTGGCTGTCGTCGGCTGCGGCCCGATCGGGCTCGCGGCGATTGCCGAATCCAGATTGTTCTCGGCCGGCTGCATCATCGCGGTCGATCCGTCCGTCAGCCGGCAGGAGGCGGCCAAGCAGCTGGGTGCCGACATCTGCGTCGCGCCGGGCGAAGCGGCCAGCGCGGCGGTGGCGCACGAAACCGACGGGCTCGGCGCCGACGTGGCGATCGAAGCGGTCGGTATCCCGGAGTCGTTCGAGCTGTGCGCTGAGCTGATCCGTCCCGGCGGCCGGCTGGCCAACGTCGGCGTGCACGGCCGGCCGGTCACCCTGCACCTGGAGCGACTCTGGATCTCCAACGTCACGATCACCACCGGCCTGGTGGACACCTCCTCCACTCCCCGGTTGATGACGATGCTGGCCAGCGGCCAGCTGAACACCAGCAGTCTGATCACCCATCGCTTCGGCATCGATGAGATGCTCGAGGGCTACGACGTGTTCGGCCAGGCCGCTGACACCGGGGCGCTGAAAGTGGCGCTGTTCCGTACCTGAGGAGCTTGACGATGATCAACAACGGTCGCCGGATCGTGCTCGGAATCAGCGGGCACCAGACCGCGCACCTGATCGACTGGACGACCAACCTGGTCAACCCGGCTGACACCGTGCGGATCGTGCACGGCTACCGGCCGATCCCCTACGCGGCGACGGACTGGCAACTGCCGGTGGACAGCGACCGCCTGGTACGCGGAGCGACCGAGCGGCACGTGCGTGCCGCCGCGGCGCGGTTGCGCCGATTCCGGCCGGACGTGGTGGTGGTCGAGCAACTGGTCGGCAATCCGGCCGCCGCCGCTCTGGTCGAGGCCGCTGGCGAGGCCGACCTGGTGCTGGTCGGCACGCCGCATTGCGACCGCAGCCGTACCGTGCTGGCTCAGCTGCTGGCCGAGGTGTGCTGCCCGGTGCTGGTGATCGGTGCCGGTGAACCGGTCGGCACCGGCACGGTGATGGCGGTGCTGCGTGGCAGTCAAGCCGATGAGACGGTCTTGCAGGCCGCGTTCGACCAGACCCGGCTACACCACCGCGAGTTACTGGTGCTCAAACCGTGGCAGCCCCCGCTGGACAGCGACCTCTTCTACGCCGAGACGGCGGAGCAGAAGATGTTGGACAACTACCTGGCCAGCTGGCGGGGTCGGCATCCCGACGTCGCGGTGCTGGCCGAGCTCCGGTTCGGTGAACCGATGCGGGTGCTCACCGAGCACGCCATGACCGCCGACCTGCTGGTGGCCGGGCTACCCCGGCCGGGCGTCGAACAGGACTACTTCGAAGCGATGCTGGATTCGGTCGTCACCGCGCGAGACCGGCCGACCCTGGTCGTTCCGGAATTGGAACCGAGTCGCCCGCTGGTGACCGTCGGGCATCCCTGGGCAGCCGAGCACTGACCCGGCCGGCACAGATTCCGCATAGATCCGAAACAGATCCACGCCGAACGGGGAACGGAGCGCAGGATGGCCGGCAGCCGCATCGTGGTCGGTGTCAACGACACCGATGGTGCGCGGTCGGCACTGAGCTGGGCGGCGGCCGAATGCGAGCTGCGCGGGGCGATCCTGCTCATCGCGCATGTGCCGCCGGCCGGACCGGACCCACCCACCGGGAGACGGCCCGTCCGGACCGGCCGGCACAACGCTGCTGGCAGCGCTGCGGAGGACCACCCAGTTCTGCCATCCGGAGCTGGCGGTCGAGGTGCTGCTCGGGCACGGCGATCCGGCCGGCACGCTGATCGAGCTGAGCCTGCGGGCCGAACTGGTGGTGCTGGGCACCACCGGCGTCGGCGGCAACCTGCTCAGCCTGATCGGATCGGTGAGTTCTCGGGTGGCCGCCCAGGCGTACTGCCCGGTCGTGGTGGTGCCGGAGCAACCGGCCGGTCCCGCCGTCGATCCGACCATCGAGGTCGGGATCGCCGACACCGCGGCCGGCGCCGCGGCGCTGCGCTTCGCCTTCGACGAGGCCCGCCGCCGAGGGGTGAGCGTCACCGCCGTACGTGCCCAGGCCACCGGCCGAGGGACAGCCCAGCCGACCAACGCACCGCTGCCGCCGGACGAGGCTGCGTTGCCGGCCGCCCTGGTCTCCTGCCGGCAACAGTATCCGGACGTGCCGGTGCGGGTGTTGTTGTCGCGGACCGATCCGGCGGAGGCGGTCCTGCGGGCCAGCCAGCACGCCGAGTTGGTGGTGATCGGGGCGCACCACAGCGAGGACCGGTGGAGCAGCCGGCTGGGCCCGGTGCCGCAGACCGTGTTGCACCACACCAACTGCCCCGTGGTGCTGATCGGCACCCCGCATCAGCATTGAGGCACCTTAGATCTGCGGGCAAAGCCTCAGGCGTCTTCGCGCAGTGCCTAAGATCTTCGGGCAAAGCCTCAGGCCGTCTTCGCGCAGCGCCTTAGATCTTCGGGCAAAGCCTTGGGCGTCTTCGCGCAGCGCCTTAGGCGTCTCAGGTGTCGTCGCGCAGCTGGGATCCGTAGACGGCTGCCTGGGTGCGGCGTTGCATGCCGAGCTTGGCGAGCAGGCCGGAGACGTAGTTCTTCACCGTCTTCTCGGCCAGGAACAGCCGCTCGCCGATCTGCCGGTTGGTCAAGCCGTCGGCGATCAGGTCCAGAATTTCCTTCTCCCGCTCGGTGAGCGCGGCCAGCCGCTGGTCCACCTCGGCCGGCTGGCGCAACTTGTCCAACAGCCGTTCGGTCACCGAGGGATCCAGCAGCGAGCGGCCGGCCGCGACCTGGCGGATGGCGTCCACCAGCGAGGCGCCGCGCACCTCCTTGAGCAGGTAGCCGGACGCCCCGGCCATCACCGCGGCGAACACCGCGTCGTTGTCGTCGTAGGACGTGAGGATCAGGCAGCGGACCGATGGCTGGCTGGACCGGATATCCCGGCAGACGTCGATGCCGCTGCCGTCCGGCAGCCGCGCGTCCAGCACCGCGATGTCCGGCCGGGAGGCCGGAATCCGGGCCAACGCCTCCGCCGCCGTGCCAGCCTCGCCGACGATCTCGATATCAGGCTCGGCGGCGAGCAGGTTCGCGATGCCACGCCGGACGATCTCGTGATCATCGAGCAGGAACACCCGGATCGAGGTGGTGGGGCTAGCCTCACTCACGTCGAGCCCAACGGGATTCTCCATCGGATCAAGGTCCCTCCCTTTTCGGTCGAGGTCTCTCGAGCGGACATGAGGCCCGCGCGCGAGGTTGTTGGTGCCGGTGAGATGATCTCAAAACCGCCGCCCAGGCGCTCGGCACGTCGCCGCAGGTTGGCCAGGCCGCTGCGCCGAGTCGTGCCGGACAGCCCGACCCCGTCATCGATGATCTCGACCTGCAGCTCGCCGTGGCCGACTATCACCGCGAGCTGCGCCCGGCTGGCTTGCGCGTGCCGGGCGATGTTGGTCAGCCCTTCCCGCAGCACCGCCTCGAGTTCCTCGAGCACCTCGTCGGTGATCAGCAGATCGACCGAGCCGGTGAAGTTGACCTGCGGCTCGAAGCCGAGCAGTGGCGACAGCTCGGCGATCAGTTCCAGCAGCCGCAGCCGGACCTGACTGGTGCCGACCGCGATCGGGCCGCGCAGCCGGAAGATGGAACTGCGGATCTGGCGGATGGTGTCGTCGATGTCACCGACCACCTGGCTCAGCCGCTCGTCGACGGTCGAGTCGCGCAGCCCGGCCGCCACGCTCTCCACGGTGAGGCCGGCGCCGAACAGTCGCTGGATGACATGGTCGTGCAGATCCCGGGCGATCCGGTCCCGATCCTCCAGCAGGACCACCCGCTGCTGGTCGACGCGGGCGTCGGCCAGTTCCAGCGCGATGGCGGCGTGGTTGGCGAAGGTGGTGGCCATCTCCAGGTCGGCGTCGGTGAACCTCGGCCGGCCGTGCAGCCGGGCCACCAGCAGCACGCCCCGAGTGCCCTGGCTGCCGGCCAGCGGCAAGGCCATCAGCGCGCCGATCGGGACCACCTCGCTCAGATGGACGGTGTACTCCTGGTCGGCGGTCATGTCCGCCACCAGCGCCGCCACGCCGGTCTCCAGCACGTGCATCGACAGCGTGCCGGCCATCGGGTAGCTGAGCGCGGTCATCTGCTCAGCGCCGGCACCGGTCGCCACCTCCACCATCAGCTGGTCGGTGCCGGCCACCGGCAGCACCACGGTCACCGCGTCCGCGTCGGCCATCTGCTGGGTGCGGCTGGCGATCACCCGCAGCGGCTCATCGCCCTCGTTGGCCAGCAACTGCTGGGTGATGTCGGTGGAGGCCTGCAACCAGCTCTGCCGGCGCCGGGACTGCTCGAACAGCCGGGCGTTCTCGATCGCGACGCCCGCGGTGCCGGCCAGTGAGCTGACCAGCTCCTGGTCCTCCTCGGTGAAGGCGCCACCTTCTCGGCTGGCCAGATAGAGGTTGCCGAACACCGCGTCGCGGACCCGGATCGGAACCCCCAGGAAGCTGTCCATCGGCGGGTGGCTGTCGGGAAAGCCGACCGAACGGGCATCGTCGGAGATCTTGCGCAGCCGGATCGGCTCCGGATCCTCGATCAGTGCGCCCAACAGTCCCTTGCCCTCCGGCAGGTGCCCGATCCGGCCGACCAGCTCGGCGTCCATCCCGACGTGGATGAACTGCTCCAAACCACCACCGTCGGCGGTCACCACGCCCAGTGCCCCGTACCGGGCATGCACCAGTTGGCAGGCTGCCTCCACGATCCGGCGCAGCACCACCGGCAACGCCAGGTCGCCGATGATCATGTTGTTGGCCCGCAACAGCCCGCGCAGCCGGCTGTGCGCACCGCGCACGTCCTGCGCTCGTTCGATCAGCTGGGCCAACAACTCGTCCAGCTGCAGCTGCGGCCCGTACAGCCGGCTGTCGGAGTCACTGACCGGACGGACGGGTTCGCTTTCGGTCACCCGGAGATGGTATCCCGACAGCAGGCTGGTCAAAGGTGCTCGACCAACACCTCGACCAGCCGGCGGCGGCGGGTGGCCGGGGTCATCGGCGCTCGGCCGACCCGCAGCAGCAGGTGCGGCGCGCCGGTCAGCTCCAGCTCGCTGCGCAGCATGGCTCGCACCGCGGGCAGCTCAGCCACCTGGGACATGATGCCGGCGACATAGCCCTGCCGGGTCAGCTCCAGCAAGCTCCGTTGCAGCGCTTCACCAGCTCGCAGCCAGGACAGTGGGCTGTCCCCGGGGGTCCAGAGCAGCAGCAGGCACTGGTCGATGCTCGAATGTGTCTGTGCCGGCAGGCCGCCGGTGCCGCGCGGGTCGAAATCCCTGATCGGGATGTCGTCATAGGACCCACCGTCGCTACGCGGCACCGCGATCGACGGCACGCCGTCCAACCGCCGCGGCTCGTCGGTGGTCCAGGCCCGCAGCTCGCTCTGATAGGACGGGTCGGCCTCCTCCATGGCAGCTGCCCGCTGGGCCAGCACCGCGGTTGCCACCAGTTGCCGCTCGCCGCGGATCGGCAGCAGGGCGGCGCCCTCGGCCTCGGCCGCCCGTACCAGATCGTCGACCAGCTCCGCCGGCACCTGTTCCTCGGCGAACCGGCGGCGGTTGGTGTGCCGCAGCTCGATGATCGGATCCAGGATGCCGAGATCCAGATCTGTGCCGTCGTCCGCGCCGGCCACCGACAACCGGGCCAGCAGGCCGGGGCGAGGCCGCTCCGGCAGCCGCCGCACCGTGCTGGCATAGCCGGCACCGGCCAGCGCCACCCGGGCGTTGAACAGCGCGCAGCCGCAGCTGATCAGCAGCTGGCGGCTGGCCGGGTCAAGCACGTGCAGTTGGCGGGACCGATCGGCATGCAGTTCCAGCACACCGTTATTGAGGACGAATCGCCAGGGTTGGCTGTTGTGGATGGAAGGCGCCAGGGTCGCCCGGGCAGCGGCTCGTCGCAGCGCCTGGGCCACGGTCAACGTGCTGGTGGCCGTCATAGCTGCTCCGATCTTCGTAGTCGAGTTCCAGCCTGCCGACCGGCCGGCGCGGCGCAGCAGGGTCTAAAGTCCCATCGCCGCCATACCGTGGTCCCGATCTCACGGTCGCCGGCCACCATGCCGAACGGTGATCCGGCCGCGCGGGCAGTCGGCCGGCGCCCGGCCGACTGCCCGAACGGCCAGCGCCACCGGTCGCCGCTAGCCGGCCGCCACCAGCCTGGTCAGGTCGGCCAACCGGCAGGTGTAGCCCCACTCGTTGTCATACCAGCCGAACACCTTGGCGAACCGGCCGCTGGCCTGGGTCAGGCCGGCGTCGAAGACGCAGGACGAGTTGTCGTAGATCACGTCTGAGGACACCATCGGCTGCTCGGTGTAACGCAACAGCCCGGCCAGCGAACCGGTCTCGGCCGCGGTCCGGAAGGCGTCGTTGACGGCCTCGGCGGTGACGTCCCGCTCGAGCAGCACCGCCAGATCCACCAGCGAGCCGTCGACCACCGGCACCCGCAGCGCGACGCCGTCCAGCCGGCCGGCCAGCTCCGGCAGCACCTCGCCGATCGCGCGGGCCGCCCCGGTGGTGGTCGGGATGATGTTGACCGCCGCTGCCCGGGCCCGGCGGGGATGGGAGTGCGGCCCGTCCAGCACGTTCTGGTCGTTGGTGTAGGCGTGCACCGTGGTCAGGTAACCGCGCTCGATGCCGAACGCCTCGTGCAGCACCTTCACCATCGGGGCCAGGCAGTTGGTCGTGCAGGAGGCGTTGGAGATCACGAAGTGCTTGTCCGGCCGGAACGTCTGGTCGTTGACGCCCATCACGATGGTGGCATCCACCGCCTTGCCGGGAGCCGAGATGAGCACCCGGGAGGCACCGCGGCCACGATGCAGCCCGGCCGACTCCCCGGTGCGGAACTTGCCGGTCGCCTCGATCACGACCTGCACGCCGTGCGCGCCCCAGTCAAGTTCGGCCGGTTGCCTGGCCGTACTGACGGCGATCTTGGCATCGCCGGCCAGCAGGGTGTTGCCCGCCACCTCCAGCTCATGCCGCAGCGGTCCGAAGGTGCTGTCGAAGCGCAGCAGCTGGGCGATCGTCGCGGTGTCGATGAGGTCATTGACCGCAACCACCTCCAGATCCGAGCTGTCGAGGGCATAGCGCAGGTAGTCCCGGCCTATCCGTCCCATACCGTTGATGCCGATCCTGATCGACATGGCTGTCTCCTCCCTGATCGGCGGTCTCGGCCGGACCGGTCGAGGCCGGGCGAGCTGATCCGCACACTCAAATAAGCTCTGGCCGCATGGTGATCGCACCGCACGGGCATTCGGCGACGCAGATGCCACAGCCCTTGCAGTAGTCGTAGTCGATGGCATAGCCGTGACCGTCGGCGACCTTGAGCACCGCGTTGTCCGGGCACATCCCGTAGCAGTTGTCGCAGCCGAAGCAGTTGCCGCAGGACATGCACCGGCGCGCCTCGTAGAGCGCGCTGCCGGCGTCCAGCCCACCGACCACCTCAGCGAAATCGGCGGTGCGGCGGGCGGCGGCCAGTTGCGGCTGGACCGACTTGGGGGCATCGGAGTAGTACCACGGGTTGAGCAGGTCGAAGGTGGCCGGTTCGGTGACCGGCTCGGCCACCGGCCGCCGCTGGTGCAGCCAGGCGTCGATGGACCTGGCCGCGAGCCGACCGTGTCCGATGGCCGCGGTGACCGAGCCGGCGCCGGGTATCACGTCGCCACCGGCGAAGATTCCGGGCTGGCCGGTCATCAGGTCGCCGTCGACCTGCACCCGGCCGGCGGCGAACTCGATACCGGGCAGGGTGTCGACCAGCCGGTGATCGACGTCCTGACCCAGCGCCAGCACCACGCAGTCGCCTGGCAGCTCGGCCAGCTGGCCGGTCGGGCGGGGCACCCCGTCGGAACCGAGTTCCATCCGTTCCACGGTCAACCGGCCGTCGTCCACCTCGGTGATGGTGGACAGCCAGCGGATCCGGACGCCCTCACCGAGCGCCTGCTCGACCTCGATCTGCTCGGCCGGCATCCGCTCCCTGGTCCGGCGGTAGACCACCAGCGCCTCGTCGGCGCCGAGGCGTCGGGCGGTGCGGGCCGCGTCCATCGCGGTGTTGCCGCCACCGTAGACAACCACCCGCCGGCCGAGCCGCGGCCGGTCTCCCCCATCGACCGCAGCCAGCAGCGACAGGGCATCCAGCACCCGGGCCGACTGGCCCGCTGGAATGTAGGCCCGGTGGCCGAGCTGCGCACCGACCGCGACGAAGGCCGCATCGAAGTTCTGCTCGGCCAGCAGCCCGGCCAGGTCGGTCACCGGCTGGCCGAGGCGCAGGTCGACGTCGAGCTCGAGCAGCCGGCCGAGTTCGGCGTCCAGCACATCGTGCGGCAACCGGAAGGTGGGGATGCCGTAGCGCATCATGCCGCCGGCCTGCTCGGCCCCGTCCAGCACCCGCACCGCGTGGCCCCGCAGGCGGAGCTGGTAGGCGGCCGACAGGCCGGCCGGTCCGGCGCCCACCACCAGTACCCGGCGGCCGGTTGCCGGCGCCGGTGCCGGCAACCGCCAACCCTGAGCCAGCGCCTCGTCGCCGAGGAAGCGCTCGACCGAATTGATGCCGACCGCCTCGTCCAACTGCGCTCGGTTGCAGGCCGTCTCGCACGGGTGGTAGCAGACCCGGCCGATCACCGCCGGGAACGGATTGACCGCCACGATCTGCTGCCAGGCCTGCTGGTAGCTGCCGTCCTCGGCCTGGTAGAGCCAGGTCTGGACCTGCTCACCGGCCGGGCAAGCATGGCTGCACGGCGGCCGCCGGTCGAGATAGACCGGCCGCTCGGTGCGCCAGCTGCCAGTGTGATTGGCCCGGCTGGAATCCGGATTCAGCGTTATCGCAAAGGGTTTTTCGGTCATGGCCGCGCCTCCTGGGGGTCACCCGGCTCCGGGCCGGCACCGGCCGCTGAGCCGTCCGCGATCTCGGTGATGCCATAACGGCGCAGGTTCCGCTCAGCCGTCTGCCGCACCCGGTCGAGCAACTCGGGCCGGGCCTGCTCGCCGAACAGGTGGGCGAATCTGCCCTGCCGGCGCAGGTAATCCTCGACCGGCACCCGCCGCCGGATGGGCAGCACCGAGGTGACCTCGCCGTGTTCGGCCTCGAAGACCGGGAACAGCCCGCACTGCTGGGCCAGCCGGGCCAGCAGGATGGTCTCGGCCGGCGGGCTACGCCAACCCAGCGGGCAGGGTGCCAGCACGTGCAGGTACCGGGCGCCGCGGCTGGTCATCGCCTTGGCAACCTTGGCCTCCAGGTCGTGCAGTTCGGCGACGGTCGCGGTGGCCACGTACGGGATGTCGTGTGCCATGGCGATCCGCGGCAGGTCCTTGCCCACCCCGTGCGGATTGCCGGGCTCGGTGCCGACCGCGGCGGTGGTCGCGGTCCAGGCCGCCACCGGCGTCGCCCCGGATCGCTGCACACCGGTGTTCATATATGCCTGGTTGTCGTAGCAGACATAGAGCACGTCGTCATTGCGCTCGAACATGCCGGACAGGCAGGCCAGCCCGATGTCGACGGTGGCGCCGTCGCCGCCCTGCGCCAGCACCCGGATCTCGGACCTGCCCTGCGCGGCCAGTGCCGCCGCCACCCCGGCGGCGGCCGCCGGCGCATTGGCGAATACCGAGTGCAGCCAAGGCAATTGCCAGGAACTCTCCGGGTACGGGCTGGAGAACACTTCCAGGCAGCCGGTGGCGTTGACCACCATCAGCCGCCCCTCGGTGGCCCGCACCGCCGCGTCGAGCACATAGCGGGCGGCCAGCGCCTCACCACAACCCTGGCAGGCCCGGTGCCCCGAGTCGAGGGCGTTCTTGCGCTGCCCATTCGCCTGCTCGGCCCGCTCGGCCGGCGGCAGCAGCCGGTTGCCGACCGCCCTGCTGCCGACCTGATAGAACTTCATCTCGGTACGGGTCATCTCAGCCTCTCAATGCAGCCGGGAACCGGGAGGCGCCGACTCGCGGACGAGCCGCTGGGTCACCGAGCCTGGCGCGTGCGCCATCCGGTCCAGCTCGCGTTCGACCACTTCAGTCCGCAGATCCAGGAAGCTGACGCTCTCTCCGGCCTGCTGGGCGGTGAGCATCGCCAGCAGCGATTCCTCGCCGATGCTCCGGCCACCCAGGCCGGCGATCACGGTGTCGATCCCGATCGGCAGGCCGGCCAGCGCCGTGCGCACGTCCGCCGCCACGATGCCGCCCGCGCCGGGGGCGAAGGCCCGCTCCAGCACGATGACCCGGTCCGCCCCGGCCAGCGTCCGGCGTACCTCGGCGTACGGGAACGGCCGGAACAGGGTCAGCTCCAGCAGCCCGACCTGCTGACCGGAGGCCCGAGCCTTCTCGATCACCGGCCGCAGGGTCCCGGTGACCGAGCCGAGCGCGACCACCACGGTCGAGGCCTGCTCGGTGTGGTAACCGGACACCGCCGCCAACCCCCGACCGGTCTGCCGGGCATAGTCGGTCGCCAGTTCGGCAAGCACGCCAATCGCCGAAACCTGCTGCACATCGGCGAGGTAGCGCACCTCGGTGAAGGCATCCGGCCCGACCATGGCGCCGATGGTGACCGGATCGTCGATGTCCAGTCGTTGCCGCGGCTGGTAGTCGGGCAGCCAGCCGTCGATCAACTCCTGCTCGGGCAGCTCCAGCGGCTCGAAGGCATGGGTGAGCACGAAGCCGTCGACGCAGACCATCACCGGCACCGACAGCTGCTCGGCCAGCCGGAAGGCCAGCACGTGCAGGTCCACCGCCTGCTGATTGTCCTTCGCATACAACTGGATCCAGCCACAGTCACGCTGACTCATCGAGTCGCTGTGGTCGTTCCAGATGTTGATCGGCGCGCCGATGGCGCGGTTGGCCACCGTCATCACCACTGGCAGGCCGAGGCCGGCAGCGTTGAACAGCGCCTCGGCCATGTACAGCAATCCCTGGCTGGCCGTGGCGGTGTAGGTCCGGGAGCCGGTGGCGCTGGCGCCGATGGCGACCGACATCGCGGCGAATTCCGACTCCACGGTCAGGAACCGGCTGGCCGGCAACGCACCGGCTTTGATCAGTCGGCCGAGCCGCTCCACGATGTGCGTCTGCGGGGTGATCGGGTAGGCCGGCACCACCTGCGGCCGGCAGCGGCGGACCACCTCGGCGATGGCCTGCGATCCTTCCATCAACTCACGCATGGCTGGCCGCCAGCGTCGCGCTGACCGCGGCGAAACCAGCTTCGGCGATCGCCAGCTGGGCATCGCCGAGCTGCTCGCCGAACCGACGGCGCAGCGCCCGGCCCACGGCCGGCATGCCGAACAGGCCGCTGACGGCGGCGATGCCGCCGAGCAGCGCGCTGTTCGCCCGAGTACTGCCGGCGATCTGCCGGGCCAGCTCGGTGGCCGGCAGGGTGAGCAGCTGCTCGGGCGGTATCCATTGCGACAGTTCGGACAGGCCGAGCTCGGCTGGTGGTCGGGAGGAGTTCAGCAGTACCCAGCCGGTCGCCGCCAAGCCTTGGAAGACCTGCACCGAGTGCAGCAGCGTGGGGTCGCAGACCACCACCAGATCGGGCCGGGTGACCGGCTGCCGGCTGCTGATCGGCCGATCGCTGACCCGGCAGCAGGCCAGCACCGGCGCGCCCATCCGTTCCGAGCCGAAACTGGGGATGGCTTGCGCTTCATGGCCGAAGTCGAACGCGGCCAGCGCGGTCAGCTCGGCCAGCGTGACGATTCCCTGCCCGCCGCGACCGTGCATCCGGATATCCATACCCACCGCCTCGCTAGTCCGTCGGATGCCATTGCATCGCCGACGACGCGGCACCGAACAGGGCCGGAGGTCCCGCTGGACGGACCCTTCGGTCTCTATCAGCGGGTTCATCAACGCGGCGAGGATGGGGTGCATCCGGCACCTTCGCCTTCGCCGAGAAAGGCCTCAGTCATGCAAACCATTCGTTGGTTCACCGAAATTGGCCTATCCGACGCGGGTTCCGTCGGTGGCAAGGCAGCCAACCTTGGGCAGCTCACCTGCTTCGGGCTGCCGGTGCCTCGTGGCTTCGTGATCACCAGCGAGGCCTACCTGGAAACCATGCAGCAGGCCGGCGTGCGCGCCGAACTGGCCCGGTTGCTGGCAGAACTGGACATCAACGATCCGGCCAGCCTCACCAAGGCGAGCACGGCGGCGGCCGATGCCATCGGCCACAGCGTGCTGCCAGCCGGCATCGCCGATGACATTCGGCAGGCCTATGCCCAGCTCGGCCGGGACGTGCGGGTCGCGGTGCGCTCGTCCGGCGTCAGCGAGGACGCCGGTGATACCTCCTTCGCCGGCATGAACGCCTCATTCACCAATGTCCGTGGCATATCGGAGCTGTTCGACCGGATCTCCGACTGCTGGTGCTCGCTCTACGGCGAGCGCTCGCTGGCCTACCGCGTCGAGGAACGGGTCAGCGCGGAGCCGGCGATCGCGGTGGTCGTCCAGCTGATGATCGGCTCGCAGACCTCGGGGGTCATGTTCACCGCGGACCCGGCCACCGGCGCCACCGACCGGCTGATCATCGAAGCCGTGTTCGGGCAGGGCGAGGCGATCGTGAGTGGAGCGGTCGAGCCGGACACCTACGTGGTGGCCAAGATCGGACCGCGCATCCTGAGCGCCCGGCAGGGCCAGCAGAGCTTCAAGATCGTCCGTGGCCCGACCGGCGCCGACCAGGAGGTCACGCTGAGCGAGTCCGAGGGTCGCCGGCGGGTGCTCACCGACCAGCAGATCCTGGATCTGGCCGAACTCGGCAGGTCGGTGGAGCAGCACTACGGATCACCGCAGGACATCGAGTGGGCCTGCACCGAGACGGCCACCTATCTGGTGCAGTCGCGTCCGATCACCACGCTCAACCATGCGCAGCCCTCGGTTGCCAGTCAAGGCCAGGTGCTGATCAGCGGACTGAGCGCCTCGCACGGCCGGGCCAGCGGACCGGTGCGGGTGCTGCACTCGCCCAGCCAGCAGGACCAGTTGCGCGACGGTGACGTGCTGGTGGCGCCGATGACCAGCCCGGACTGGGTGCCGGCAATGCGCCGGGCGGCCGCGCTGATCACCGATGGCGGCGGCATGACTTGCCATGCGGCAATCGTCTCCCGCGAGTTGGGCGTGCCCTGCGTGGTGGGCACCCGGTCCGCGACCACCGTGTTGCGGGACGGTCAGCTGGTCACGGTGGACGGCGCGGCCGGCAAGGTCTACGCGGGCGTGCTGACCGGCGTCAGCCAGCCGACCGTGCTGCCGGCCGGCGCCCCGGCAGCGGTACCGGCCATGCTCAGTGCCGGCCCGCTCGGCACCCGGCTGTACGTCAACCTGGCGGTGGCCGAGCACGCCGAGCAGGTGGCGGCATTGCCGGTGGACGGGGTCGGCCTGCTGCGTGCCGAGTTCATGGTCGCCGACGCGCTGGCCGGGGTGCATCCGCGCGCGCTGATCGAGCACGGCGAGCAGGAGCGATTCGTCTCGGCCATGTCGCGGAACCTGCTGCGGATCACCACCGCCTTCGCGCCACGGCCGGTGGTGTATCGCAGCATCGACTTCCGTACCAACGAGTTCCGCGGCCTGGCCGGCGGTGAGCAGTACGAGCCGCACGAGGAGAACCCGATGATCGGCTACCGGGGCTGTTACCGGTATGTACGGGATCCGGAGCTGTTCCGGCTGGAACTGGACGTGCTCGGCCGCGTCGCGGCAGAGACGCCGAACATCCGGCTGATGATTCCGTTCGTGCGCACCGCCTGGGAGCTGCAGCGCTGCCTGGATCTGGTTCGGGCGCACCCGACCGCCAGCTCGCTGCCGGTCTGGGTGATGGCCGAGGTGCCGTCGGTGATCTTCTGGATTCCGGCCTATGCCCAGCTGGGCATCGAGGGAATTTCCATCGGCAGCAACGACCTGACCCAGCTGATACTGGGTGTCGACCGGGATTCCGAGGTTTGCGCGGAGCTGTTCGACGAGGCCGATCCGGCCGTGCTGGACGCCATCGAGCGGATCATCGCAGCCTGCCAGGCCGCCGGCATCAGCTCCTCGTTGTGCGGCCAGGCGCCGTCCAACCAGCCTGATTTCGCCGAGCAGTTGGTCCGGTTCGGCATCACCTCGATCTCGGTGAACCCGGATGCGGTAGAGGCGGTTCGCAACACCATCGCCAGCGCGGAACGGCGGCTGCTGCTCGAGTCCTCGAGCCCGAACCGGTGGCGGCCGACCGTGCCAGCCCGGCACCAGTTCCGCTGGCCGGCCAACGCCGACCGCTGATCGCGGCCCGGCACCGTCTTCCGGCAGGACAACTGAAAGGTAGGACGAGAGGGCCCGGAGGCGCGACTGCCTCCGGGCCCTCTCGAACCGCCGAACTCATGCGGCTGGCCAGCCACGCTCAAGCGGCCAGCCGCTCAAGCGGCCAGTTCAGTGTGATCGGCGGCTGGCGATGCCGGCTCGCTGCTCGGTGAGCTCGACTCCCCAAGCCCGGGCCCGCTCCAGCTCACCCGGCTGCAGCCGGTTGTCCCGGGTGACCAGGAAGCTCTGCCTGCCCAACAGTTCGGTGCCGAGCCCACGCAGCCGGCGAGCGATGCCAGCCGAGGCGTGGCCGGTGACCATAGCCGGCATGCCGCCGATCCGGGTGTCGTAGGCGGCTGCCGGGCAGTCCAGCCGAGGTAACCGCGCCAGCAGCTCACGCACGCCCGGCTCGCCCGGCTTGGCCTCCAACCGCGGCGCGCCCCGGGCGGCATCGGTAACGGCCGCATCCCGGGTCTTGGGTCGGCTCATGCTCCAGGCGTGGGTCGGCCCGCCGACCACCAGCAGGCCAAGATCGGCCAGCTCGGCCGGCTCGCACTCGGCTGCCCGCACGGTGGTTGCCTCGCCGGCCCGGCGGCAGCCATCCGCTATCGCTTCGGCGATCTGCCGGGTATTGCCGTACATCGATTCGTAGACGATCAGCGAGCGCATGGTCTTCTCCTCACGCCACAGGTTTGCCTTGACAAAGGCCGACATCCTCATGGTCATCGCCTCGGACCACCGGCCACCAGCGGCGATGGTCTGGTCAGGCCCGGACCTTGGTCTCTATCGCGCCGCGCGGCACGGGCGTGTACTCGAGTCATGACCACTATGCAGAAGCCGTATCCGGCAAGGCTGACCGGACGCCTGGACCCGCCGCTGAGCCGCTGGCTGTGGCTGGTCAAATGGCTGCTCGCCATTCCGCACGTCATCGTGCTCGTCTTCCTGTGGATCGCCGCGGTAGTGCTGACCGTGGTGGCCGGTTTCGCGATCCTGTTCACCGGGCGCTACCCACGCGGCATCTTCGACTTCAACGTCGGGGTGCTCCGCTGGAGCTGGCGGGTGGCGTTCTACGCGATCGACTGCTTCGGCACCGATCGGTACCCACCGTTCACCCTGCGACCGGATCCGAACTATCCCGCCGAGTTCGAGGTGGACTACCCGGAGCGGCTGTCGCGCGGCCTGGTGCTGATCAAGTGGTGGCTGCTCGCGCTACCGCACCTGGTGATCGTCTCCATCCTCACCGGCGGCTGGGGACTGGGCTGGAGCGGCTCGTTGCGGATCGTGGGCGGCGGCGGCCTGATCGCGGTGCTGGCCATCATCGGCGCCGTGTTCGTGCTGGTCACCGGGGAGTACCCGCGGCAGCTGTTCGATCTGGTGATGGGCCTGAACCGGTGGTGCTACCGGGTGGCCGC
Organism: Jatrophihabitantaceae bacterium; assembly: GCA_045807085.1. GTDB lineage: Bacteria > Actinomycetota > Actinomycetes > Mycobacteriales > Jatrophihabitantaceae > Jatrophihabitans_A. The sequence goes on along the minus strand of JBJMIB010000031.1, from coordinate 119,727 downwards.
CTACGTGCTGCTGATGCGTGATGAGTACCCGCCGTTCCGACTGGACACTGGTGGTGCCGATCCCGGCTCGCAGCCGCTGCTGCCGCCACCGCCGGATCCGGTGCAGAGTGCGGCCGCCGAGCAGGCGCCCGCCGCCGATGGGGTGCGTGGATAGACGCCGGCCAGCGTTTCCGAGTTGATCGAGGCCGGGCTGGGCCGGCCTCGATCAACTCCGCGCAGCGTTCCCAATCGCCCGCTCGATGACCTCACACGTTGCCGCCACCGAGAGATCCTCTCGGATCTCGAGCACCGGTATCCGAGCGTCGGCGAGCGAGGACCGCAGCTGGGAGACGAACCGGGACTGGTAGTCCAGGTAGGAATCCCGTCCGAGCACCGGGTATCCGGCGTACTTGCCCATCTCTACGGCGCCAAACTTCCGCCCGCTGCCGGTCGCCCGCTCCCACACCAGCTCGGCGCCCGGGTCGAGCAGCACAACCAGTTGCGGCGGGGTCACCCCCTGGAAGACCTCGCGCAGGTAGGGCTCGGAATAGCCGTCCACCACCAGGCGCGCCAGCATCTTGTGCATCCACCCGTCGACCACCACGATCTCGTCGCCGGCGAGCAGCGGAGCAAGCACCTGCTCGGACATCAGCACCATCCAGGCAGCGTGTAGCAGCACCCTGGTCCGGGACGGCAGCAGGCTCAGCGAGCTTTCGGCCGCGGGCCAGATCAGCTGACGGAGCAGGCGCGCCTCGGTCGACTGTTCGCTTCCCAGTTCCTTGTGGTGAACCATCCGCACCCGGGACGGGCCGAGCGATTCCACCAGGGCTTGGGCGACAGTCGTCTTCCCGGCGCCATCGATACCTTCTAGATCGATGAGCAGGCCCACCGGCCGCCTGCCGTGCGAGGGCCGGTTCGGGCCTTACCCGCACCGATCACGGCTCGGTGCCCTGGGAGTACGAAACGTCCTGCGAGTCGGTCTGTGAGCTGCCGGTGCCTCCGGGCGAATCGCTGGGCAGCGCGCTCGATGCGTCCACCGACTCGCTTTCCAGCGGCTCGGAATCCAGCCGTTCGAGTTCCTCGCCCACCGCCTCGGCGAGCTGGTCGACCATCGCGTCGAATTCCTTGCGGCGTCGCTCGTTGTCTCGGATCTTGACGGCGATTGCGCGCGCCGTCGCTCGAATGGCCGCTTCGGGATCGGCCTGCTGGGTACCCAATTGCCGGCTTATCTCATCGGCGATCTGGCTCGCCAGCAAGGCAATAGCCGGATCGGGCTCGGACGAATGGTTCGCGGTCATGACCCTCCGTTCTCAGATCTAGGAGCGCTTGGATCGAACGGTGCTCTGTTGCGGCGCGCCGAGGCTCCTCACCGATCGATCGCCGGCCAGGTAGGGCACGAAATCGCCGAAGTCAATCGGCAGCCGCGAAGATTGCTGATCGTCCGGCGGAGCGATGGCGCTCCACCTTTGCATAAATTGTTCCGGAACCGTCGCGGTACCGGCTAGTGCCTGGCAGCTGGCCAGCGTGTAATACGCCGCCGCTTCCAGCCCGTGCTGCTGAACAAGTTGGTCCACCTTGTTCCAGTCAACAATGTCGGTGGCGAGCAGCGAAACGATATCGGACACATGCGTGAAGCCGAAGCGTGGCCGATCGAAAGCTTCTACGTAAAGCTTGAAAATGCTGTAGATCAGACTCCACTCCGGGCTGAGCACCGGGATGCCGGCATCGGTCTGCCGTACTTCATCCAGTGGCCCCGAGTCGGCGAACAAGAAGTGTAATGCCCAGTGCACGTCAATTGATGAACAGAAGAACGGCTTGTCCGAGCGCCAACCGAAGCCGAACGGGCTGCGTGGCACAAACGGTTCGGTCAACAACCATTCCGGAGGGTCGAGAAGTTCTACCCATTTGTTGAATTCGGCCAGTTCGTAATGTTGGTTCTCGACGGCGCGGATCTCCTCGGGTGAAGCCGTCCAGAACTTTTGGTGGTCCGGGCTGAACTTTGCCTGGGTGAAGTAGAACTTCTTCATCAGGGTCCGCACGCGCTCGATATTCTCCCGGTCCACCAGGACATCGACATCGCCGCCGAACCGAACCCACCGCGGTTCGTAGAGAGACACCGCATATGCCAGGCCCTTGACGAAGGCATGGCGGATGCCTTCGCGTTCAAATTCGGCACTGACGGCCAGCGCATCGCGCAACTGCAGACCGTGTTGCAACGCGGCGTGCCGTGCATCAGCCAACCAGGCCGCGGCCACCTCGTCCGGCACTGCATCCAACTGGCCGGCCTCGGTCAGTCGCTGGTAAATGAGTACGCCGACATTATGGCCATTTGCATCATCGGCCAAGCCTTGCCAGTCCCACGTTTTCAGTACGCGGTTGGCAGCAATTACCGATTTCACAGGCCTGGCTCGGAGCAGCGCCCGTAGCGCGCCTTGCGGCACCTCGTAGAGTCGCATAGCCGTCGCGCTTTCGCCTGCTGACGCTGCCCCCGCCGGCAGTGACTACTGGGTGGACGGGCGGAGTTTGGAAGCCACCGCGCTCGCGAGCTGGGACGTCAGGGCAGCCGAGGCCAAGCGAGGTTGAGCTGCCGGCGAGGCGAGTCGTGCCGCGACTGCACTGGCCAGCCGCGAGGTGAGGGCGGGCGAGGCCAGTACCGCGGCCGGCGAGGCGACCCGGGCCGAGGCCAGCCGCGCGCCCGAGGCCAACCGAGCCGAAGCTAGGCCGCCGGAGGCCAACCGGGCCGACGCCAGCCGGGACGAGGCCAGGCCGGCCGAGGCCAACCGCGCGCCCGAGGCCAGCCGTGCGCCCGAGGCCAACCGGGCCGACGCCAGCCCGCCCGAGGCCAACCGAGCCGACGCCAACCGGGAGGAGGCCAGGCCGGCCGACGCCAACCGCGCGCCCGAAGCCAACCGGGCCGAGGCCAAGCCGCCCGAGGCCAACCGTGCGCCCGAGGCCAACCTGGCCGAGGCCAGCCCGCCGGAGGCCAACCGGGCCGACGCCAACCGGGAGGAGGCCAGGCCGGCCGACGCCAACCGTGCGCCCGAGGCCAACCGTGCGCCCGAGGCCAACCGAGCCGACGCCAGCCGGGAGGAGGCCAGGCCGGCCGAAGCCAGCCCGCCGGAGGCCAGCCGTGCGCCCGAGGCCAACCGTGCGCCCGAGGCCAGCCGTGCGCCGGAGGCCAGCCGAGCCGACGCCAGCCGGGAGGAGGCCAGGCCGGCCGAAGCCAGCCCGCCGGAGGCCAACCGGGCCGACGCCAACCGGGACGAGGCCAGCCCGCCGGAGGCCAACCGGCTCTGCGAGAGCGTCACCTTGCTGGCGACCGCGCTCGCGAGCCGCGAAACGGCGGCAGACGACGCTAGGGCCGTGACCGGCGATGCGGTCGCGCGCCCTGAAACCAGACGCGCCGCCACTGCGCTGGCCAAAGCATCCACATTTGATTGCCTGGACTGAGTCATCGGGTCCTCCTGAGGGCCATCACGACAACTTGCCGGAGCCGCCAACATACCGCGCTACCACGCAGTCAACAATAGAAAAAAACATGTTAGTTCTCTTTCGGCAAGGTGTTTGAAAACAGCGGCGAAAATGGGTCATAAACGCCTGCAGGGCTGCTTGAACACTGTGCGACCCTGTCGCGTCCTTTGCGTACGATGCCAGTACGGTTTGCCGCTTAGGAACCTCTCCAGAAAGATGCCGTCATGGCACCAAGCTCACATTCAGCCCGCGATTATTCGCGTTGGTGAACCAGTAACTCTCGAGCTGGCCGCCGCTTCGAAGTTGTTCAGCCCACCTGGCGGCTCTGGCCGGCTCACGAGAAAACGCAAAGCACGCGGGCCCGGTCACGCTCAGGCCGATCGCGTCGATGACCGAGCTGTCTCGCGCTGTCTCCAGCAGCGTCGTCAGGCCGGGGCCCTGCACCGCGATCTGGGCGCGCTTGAAGTAACTCGTGAAGGTTATCTCGTTCAGGGCGGCGCAGAACGCCTCGTAGTCTGCCTCTGCCACTGCGGGTGCCAACCCCATCAGGACGAGGTGCGAGGTTCGCCATGACTCCTCCGGCGGAATCGGGGTGACCGAGCGAAACCAGTCCAGTTCCGCGGTGCCGCCGAGGTGTCGACCGGGTGTGACCAGCACGAGCACCGGCCAGGCCGGAAAGTCGAGCCGGATGACCGGCACCGGCGGTGGCGCCGGCTGGGCGAATCGGCTGGGCAGCAGGTAGCTCCGCGGGGCGGACCGGAATTCTGACTTGTTGCGGTGGCCGCCATCGACGAGAAATCCGCCGAACTCGGCCAGGCCGGTGCTGGCGCCCGAGGTGCGGCCACGGTTCAGCAGCTCGGCAAGGCCACGAAGGTCCGGCTTACGGCCGCAGAGCAGGGCATAGGCATAACCGACGGCCAGCAGCGTGGTCGTCTTCGAGCCGAATCCGCTGTGTTCCGGCAGTGATTGCAGAACCTCGACCCGCGCCGGCGGCCCGGACCATTGCTGTTGCAGCAACTTCATCGCATGTGCCAGATCGACCGCGGTCTCCTCGGCCGCCCCGATGATCTCGCAGTCGGCTCCGTCGATGACCCTGACCTCCACGGTGACCGAGGGTTTGTCGACGGCCATGGCAGCTATGCCATTCCTGCGCATCGAAGACGCGTCCAGGCTGATCAGCGTGAAGCTGAGCCGGGCCGGGGCGGTCACCCGAACGGCCCAGCCATCCGTGCTCGGCAGAGCCGAGGTCGGCGGGTCGGCTTCGGTCACGACCAGCCCTGATTCCGGCTCCGCGGCTGGCCACCGGTCCCGAGCAAGGCAAGGAAGGAGCCGCTCGGCCGGGACGCGACGCCCTCGGCCGGGGCGGCAAGCTCGGCGACCGTGAAGAAGTCCCGTAGCGCACCCGACAGTCCGGCTGTGGCGTCGGCTGCTGCGCCCACCCAGGCAGCCGCCAGGCTCCGGTATACCTGGGCGACGGCAGCCACCACGGCCAGCTCTAACCGGGATGGCCGGGGCCATTGGTCGCGGGCAATCCCGGCGCTGACCGCTTGCCGCACGATGCGGCGCAGGTCCGGATGCACAAGCCTGAGCAGCTCCTTGCAGGCCGGCATGCCATCGACGTAGAACCGGTTCTCATCCGGCGTGCCAGCATGGTCGACCAGCATGATCTCGCCGTCGGCGTCGAGGCCGTACTCGGCCTTGCCGTCGAGCAGGGCAAGCCCGACGCGGTCGCTGTGCGCCGACAGGATCTCATCGACCCGCCGGGTGCGCTCCTCGATTCGGTCCAGGCCGGCCCCCGGGATACTTGCCACCTCGCTCGCCTCATCGCGGCTGACGAAGCGGTCCACCTCTTCGAATTTCGTGGTGAATTCGATCATCGCGCGGCTCAACCACGGCCGCTCAGCCGCGAACGGGGGCACCGCCTCGGGAGCCAGCTCGCCAGCCGCCACCCGTCGATGGACCGATGACTCCGCCGGCAGCGCGTTGCGGTAGATCACCTGGAGCGGGATGAGGCTGCCGGGTCCGGTCGATCGGCCGGTCACATCGACGTCCAGCAACCGGATCCGGATCGTGTCGTCGGCGATCTGCTCCACGAAGTGCGTGGCCACCCCGCCCGCCGCCAGCAGCTGGAACGATTTCACCGCCATTGCGCAGGATGCCGTGCCCTTGCCGGGTATCTCCTCCGGCATGACTCCGAAGTCATACACGGAGTACCGGTCAGTAAAGGTAAATAGGCCGTCGCCGGGAACCCCTGGAGCAGCCGGACGTAACACCTGTAGGTCTTTCGTCGACCATCGCTTCACGGCTTCCCCCGCATAATCCAACCGGGAGGTGCGTCGATCGAACCGGGCAGTGCGCGCCTGCCCAAATCGGGCGGCGCGCTGTTGATCCGATGATGTTGAATCCTTTACCGCGGATGTCGTCGGTGTCAACCGCAACCAATAACGTTGACTGCAGCAAGCAAAGTTTGAAGGCTCAACCCTGCTGTCTGCGGATAATCCGCCACAGCCCCTAGTTCGTCTACATCGGAAAGATTGTCAGGTTCGCGAGGTGGCTGGCGATAGCAGCCATGGCGTCTGGCGGAAGATCGAAAAAGTGAGATCAGCGCCTTGCCAACCGCGCAGGGATGACATCTAATACACATTTACCAGGTGCTGGTTCCGACCACTCCAAGTGGCTGCCCCCGAGGGGGGATTTCCGTGACCGCCCAGTCAGTTTTGTTTGTCAATTTAAGGCGGATCCCCCGCGAGGGACTCGAGTCATTGCTAGCGGCCCGCCGCTTGGGTTATCGAGTTGTGCTGATGGGAGCGACCCCGCCCAATTTCGCACGGATATTGCTGGATGAGCACTATCCGATCGATACCTATGACCGTCGGATATCGGTGGAGTTGGCGCGCACGATCGCCCGCGAGCACGACATCGCCGGGGTAGCCAACTTCACCGAACTCGACGTCCAACTCGTGGCAGACATCACGACGGATCTCGGATTGCCTGGCATGTCCGCGGCAGCCGCTCTGCAGGCGCGCAACAAGTACGCGATGAAGCTTGCCCTTCGACACCTGCGAGGACTGCTACCCCGGTTCGCCCGGGTGCGTTCACTGGACGAGCTGCGCGCCGCGGTGGTCGATATCGGCCTGCCGGCGGTGATCAAACCGTCCGGGGCATCCGGCTCGAAGGGCATCTTCGAGCTGCGTGCGCCAGCTGATCTGGAGGCCGCCATCGGTCACCTCACCGAGTTCGCCCGGCCCGAGGTGGATCCGGTTTTCCGGCAGTTCGGCGCGGAGTTCATCGTCGAAGAGTTCATCGAGGGCGACGAGATCAGCGTGGAAGGCCTCGTGGTAACCGGTAACGCCCACCTGGTGACCGTCACCGACAAGCTGACCAGCACGCCGTATCACCTGGAGTTGCAGCACGCCCTGCCGAGCAGGTTGCCGGCCGAGCTGATCGCCGAGGTCGGCGCGTGCACCAAGGACGTGGTTGCCGCGCTCGGCCTGGACAACTGCGCCTTCCATCTGGAGCTGAAGTGCGATGACGGGCGGCTCCGGTTCATCGAGATCGCGGCACGCCCGGCAGGCGACTACATCGCCTCCCATCTGATCCCGCTGGCGACCGGCATCGACTTCTTCGAGAACGTGATCCGCGCCGCCGTCGGCGAGCCACTGCGCCTGGAGCCGAACCGCCAACTGCACGCCGGGGTGCGTTTCGTGCTCGCGGAGCAACCAGGCCGGTTCGAGGGCCTGGGTGGGGTCGAAGGAATGTTCGCCGAGCCCGGGTATGACCACCTCTTCATCGAGCACCCGGTGGGAACGCGGATTGCCCTGCCACCGAAGCAGTTCGTGCTGCAGCGGGTCGCCGCCATCTGTGCCCGCCACGCCGACCGCGACAGCCTTGATGAGTTGTTGGAACGGGCCGGCCGCGACGTGACGGTGCAGATCACGCCGTGACGCCGGCAACCGTCGCTGAGGCCCTCGCACGTCGCGGTGACGTATGGGAGGGCGGGCCATGCGGATAACGCTGCTCGGCTGTGGACGGATGGGCCGGGCCGTCGCCTACGGCCTGGCGATGAGCGATGAGCTCAGCAGGCTGACCCTGGTGGACCCGCGGCAGGATCGCGCCCAGGAGCTTGCTCGCTGGCTGGCCGAGCGCACCGGTCGGACCAGTGTGGTCCGCGCCGACCTGGAGCAGGCGGTTACCGGCCAGGACGCGGTAGCGATGGCAGTGCCCTGGCCGGCTACCGAGCTGGCCATCGACGCGGTGCTGGCCGCCCGGGTGCCGGCCGCCAGTATCACCAGACCACCGGTCGCCGAGCTTGCCGGCATCGACGCTCGAGCCCGGGCGGCCGGCGTACCGCTGCTGCTACCGGTGGGCCTCGAGCCGGGCCTGACCGAGTTACTCGCGGCCCGCCTGGCCAGCCAGCTACCCGGAGTCGAGACGATCTCGGTGCTCTGCGGCGCCATCCCCCGGTTCCCGCAGCCGCCGCTGCGGCACCGGAGCTTCTTCGGCGGTGATCGCGACTACCACCTGGCCGTCGCCCAGCGCCCGGCCTGGACGGTCACCGACGGCCGGCTCAGCGCCGTGCCGCGGTTCTCCGGCCTGGAGGTCGTTCGCATCGACGGAGTCGGAAAGTTGGAGGCATATCACGACGGCATGGTCGGCTGGCTGACCGAACATCCGGCGCTGCGCTCGGCCACGCGGTGCACGCAGAAGACGCTGCGGTGGCCCGGCTTCGCGGGCATCGTCCACTCCTTGGCCGAGCTGGGGCTGCTGGATGAGCAACCGGTGACCGTGGACGAGGCAACCGTGGTGCCCAAGCGGGTGGTCGAGCGGGTGCTCGAGCCGTTGGCCCGGCCGGGGGTGGGCGAGGAGGACCTGGTCGTCCTGCAGATCACCGGTCAGGGCCGGCGCGATGGCCGGACGGTGCGCCTGCGGTGCCTGCTGATCGACTACTTCGACCATGCGACGTCGCTGTCCGCGACCGCCCGGACGACCGGCTTCACGCTGGCCGCCGCCGTTCGACTGCTCGCCGACCGGGCAGTCGGCGATGCGGGCTGGCAACCACCGCATCTCGTCTTCTCCGATGCGCAGATCGATCAGCTGCTGAGCACGCTGGTACGCGCCGGTGTCCGGTGGTCACCGGCCGCAGAGATCGAACCGTCGGCGGATGACCAACGACGCGGGCTAGCCCCGGTATGACCAGGGCGCAAACCGTCTATGACGTCGTCGGTGTCGGAATCGGGCCGGCGAACCTCAGCCTTGCCGCGCTGCTGACCAGCGTGCCGGAGCAACCGCTGGGCGCCTTCATCGAGCGCAGCGCGTCATTCCGCTGGCACGCCGGCCTGATGGTGCCGAGCGCGGAGATGCAGGTGCACTTCCTCAAGGATCTGGTGACACCGGTGGATCCGACCAATCCCTATTCCTTCCTGGCCTTCCTGGTCGATACCCGCCGCTTCTACCGGCTGCTCGTCACCGGGCGCAGCCGGGTGCCGCGCAAGGAGTTCGAGCAATATTTCCGCTGGGCTGCCAGCCGGCTCCCCCGGCTGCAGTTCGGCACCGAGGCGCTCGGGCTGGAATGGCAACGAGACCGCTTCGTGGTGCATACCACCAAGGGCGCGCTGCATGCCCGCAATATCGTCAGCGGGGTCGGCCGGCGGCCATGGCTACCGGCCTGCGCCCGTGGCCAGGACCCTCGGGTGGTGTTCCACAGCGCTTCGTTGCTCGAGACCGGACGAAACTTCGCGGGCCAGCGGGTCGCCGTGGTCGGCGGCGGGCAGAGCGGCGCGGAGGTGGTGCACTACCTGCTGACCGAATCAACCCAGCGGCCGGCCTCGGTGCTCTGGTGCACCCGCCGGCGCAACCTGCTGCCGCTGGATGACAGCCCTTTCGTCGACGAGCTGTTCCTGCCGAACTACAGCCAGTACTTCTACACGCTGCCGGTGGAGCAGCGCAGCACCCTGCTGGAAGAGCAGCGGATGGCCAGTGACGGAATCTCGGTCACGCTGCTGCGGGCGATCTATCGCCGGCTCTACGACCTCGACCTGTTGGAGGGCGCCGATCGGGCGTGCCGCATCATGCTGGACGCGGACCTGATCGCGATCACCGCCGCGCCGGACGGCCTGGCCACCACCTGGCGTTCCACGGTCACCGGAAACACCTCCGCCGAGACGGTCGACGTTGTCGTCTGCGCCACCGGATACCAGCAGGAGCTGCCAGAGATCCTCGGTGGCCTGTCGAGCCGGCTGGAGCTCCGAGCCGGCCGGCCGACCGTCCGGCCGGACTTCAGCCTGGTCTGGGACGGCCCGTCCCGCAATCAGATCTACGCGCAGAACGCGGTACGCCAGGAGTACGGCATCGCCGATCCGAACCTCAGCCTGCTCGCCTGGCGCAGCGCGGTCATCGCCAACAGCCTGCTGGGCCATGCCCACTTCGACACCAGCGGGGTGAGCGGCGCCCTTGACTGGGAGGAGGGCCCACCGAGCCGGAAAGCCACCATCGTCGAACGGGAACCGCGGGCGGAGCGCAGGGTCAATCCGGACCGTGCGCTGGCCAAGGCCGCCGGCGATCCCGTCGCGAGCATCTTCGAGAGGAGGGGCGGCCCAGCCCGCTTGCTCGAGCGCCGGGGCCCGGTACCGACCGATGACAATTAGCCGAATTCCGCGAACGCTCGACGAGCTCGAGTTACCGACCTTCCTCCGCAGCGCCAGCCCGGCCTGGGCGCAGACGACCAGGCCACCGTTCAACGTTCGCCGGGTGACCCTGCGGCCGGGCGAGACGACGCCGGCGCACAACCACCACGACACCGAGGTCTGGGTGGTGCTGGCCGGGCGCGGTGAAGTCCGGGCCGATGGCCGGGTCGAAGCCGTGCAGGCCGGGGATGCGGTATGCCTGACCCCACTGAGCACGCACAGCCTGCGCAACGTGTCGGACGAGCAGCCGCTGAACTTTCTGAGCCTGTGGTGGGAGGACCTGGCCGCACTGGCAGTGGCCCACGAACAGCGAACTCGCCCGCAGCCGGACAGCCAGCGGCCGGTGGTGCTGCTGCCGTCCTTCCCCACGCCCAACGGCGACCTGCATCTCGGGCACATCGCCGGGCCGTACCTCGCCGCCGACGTGACCCGCCGATGGCTGATCTCGCAGGGCACGCCGGTCCGGACGCTGCTCGGCACCGTGGGCTTCCAGAGCCAGGTGAGCGCCGCCGCGGCCGCGGCAGGCATCGGTTTCTACGAGCTCGCCGAGCGCAACACCGAGGCGATCATGCGCTCGCTGACGGCCGCCGGCGTCGGCTGGGACGTGTTCGTGCGGCCGTCCGCGCCGCGCTACCGGCAGCTGGCCCAGCAGGTCTTCGAGCAGGTGCTGGCCAGCGGGGCGGTCGTCGTCAAGACGTTGCCCAGCAACTACTGCCAGCACTGCGCGCGCTACCTCTTCGAGGCCTACCTCGCCGGTTCCTGCCCGCACTGCGGATCCTCCGATACCGCCGGTATCGAGTGTGAGGCATGCGCGATGCCGTTCGCGGACATCGACCTGGTCGACCCGCACTGTGCCAGCTGCCGATCGCCCGCCGTCCGGCGCGACCTGACCCGTTACGTGTTTCCGTTGGAACCGTTGCGCGAACGCATCACCCAGTACCTGTCCTCGGTGGCGATGAGCGCCCGGTTGCGCAGCTACACCAACCGGGTGCTCGCCCGGCCGCTGCCGGATCTGCCGGTATCCATCGCCGCCGAGGACGGTATCCCGCTGGACGTGCCGCTGGCCGGTAACGGCCGGCGGGCGAGCCAGCAGCGGATGTACTCGGCATTCGAACTGGCCGCCCGCTACATCACCGCGCTGGACGAACTGGCCCGCGGCGAAGGTGGCGCGGGCTGGCTGGAGTACGTCCAGACGGAGCAGCCGCGCACCGTCCTCTTCTTCGGCTTCGACAATGCCTTCCTGCGGGCGATCGTCTTTCCCGCGGTGCTCGGCTGCCTCCAGCCCGGCCCGGCACTGCCGGACACCATGATCTGCAACGAGTTCTACCTGCTGGACAACGCGAAATTCTCCACCGGCCGGGCACATGCGATCTGGGCCCGGGACGCCTTCCAGCCCGAGACCCAGGACCAGTTGCGGCTGTACCTGGCATCGACTCGGCCCGATATCCGCCGGCGGAACTTCGCCTCGTTGGAGTACGCCGAGTTCGCCCGCACCGAATGGCAGAGTTGGCGGGCATGGCTGGCTGGAGTTGACGCCAGGCTGCACAGCCATTTCGGCGCGGTGGCGCCGGAAGCGGGCGGCTGGGACGCCGGAGCGGAACGATTCTATGAGGATCTGCGCGAACTCGTTGCCGGGATCCGGCTGGCCTACCGGCCGGAGGATCTGTCGCTGGCCGCGGCAGCGGACAGCCTGCGCACGTTCGTGAACCGGGCGCACCGCTTCGCCGAATCCTGCGCCGATGGCCTGGACGGCCCGGCCGCCGACGGGATGGCCCGGACCCGGATGGCACTCGAGCTGATGGCGGTCCGCGCCTTCGCGGCAGCGGCGGCACCGCTCACGCCCGCCATCGCCGACCGGCTGGCCCGCGCCGTCGGACTCGGCGAGCCGGCATCGAGCGAGGTTTCGGCTGCCCTGCTACCGGATCCCGAGTTGGCTGACGGGCTGCTCCGGTGGGTTCCGGCCGGCACCCCGGTCAGCCTTGCCACGGTTCTCCCACCCGCTACGCCGGAGCCGAGCGCTCCTGACCGTCCACTGCCCGCTGCCCTCACCCGGCATCCCGAAGAGGTAGCCACATGACCATCATCGACGTCCCGGTCACCGCCGATATCCCGTCCGAACAGTCCGCGGCAACCTATGCTCGCGCGCTTCGGGTGATGCCGGGTGGCAACACCCGCACCGCCGTGTTCACCTCGCCGTACCCCCTCTACGCCCAGTCCGGCCGGGGCGCGCGAGTGACCGACATCGACGGGGTGGAGCGCATCGACTTCCTGAACAACAGCACCAGCCTGATCCACGGTCACGCGCACCCGTGGATCGTCCGGGCGGTCACCGAGGCAATCGGTCGCGGTTCATGCTTCGGGTTGCCGACGGTTCTCGAGGTGGAACTGGCCGAGGCGATCTGCGCCCGCAACGACACATTCGAGCAGATCCGCTTCACCAGCACCGGCACCGAGGCGGTGATGATGGCGGTGCAGGCGGCTCGGGCGTTCACCGGCCGGCCGATGCTCGCCAAGCTGGCCGGCGCGTACCACGGCGCCTACGACGCGGTCACCATCGACAACGAGGGTGTCGGTAGCGCCGGCACCCCGGTCGGATTGCCCGACGGGGTGCGGCATGACACCGTGACCATCCCGTTCAACGACCCGGACGGCTCGCTGGCGGTGCTGCGCCGGCACGCGGCGGAGCTGGCCTGCGTGCTGATCGACCCGGTGCCCTGGCGGCTCGGCCTGCTGCCGGCCACCAGCGAGTACCTCAGGGTGCTGCGCGAATTCTGCGACAGCAGCGGGGCACTGCTCATCTCCGACGAGGTCGGCTCGTTCCGGGTCGGCTACCACGGAGCGATCCACGCACTCGGTGGCAGCGCGCACCTCACCGTGCTCGGCAAGGTGATCGGCGGCGGGATGCCGATCGGCGCGGTGGCCGGGCTACGCGACCCGATGTCGGTCTTCGACCCGAGCCAGGGCCATCCGCCGCTGCCACATTCCGGTTCCTACAACGGGAATCCGGTCAGCATGAGCGCCGGGCTGGCGTCCATGTCGCTGCTCACCGCCGACGAGATCAGCCGGATCAACCAGCTCGGCGAGCAGGCACGCCAGCTGCTTCGCCGCGCCATCGACGCGCAGGGTCTCGGCTGGACGGTGAACGGAATGGGGTCGCTGTTCCGCATCGTCGGTCCACGGCCGACGGCCGGGCCGCCGCCGGTGGCGGTTCTCTACCGGGCGCTGCTGGGAAACGGCATCCTGCTCGGTGAGAGCGGACTGGGTTGCATCTCCACGCCGATGGCCGCCGCCGAGGTCGACCAGTTGGCCACCGCCACCGAGCGGAGCCTGGCGGAGATGGCCGGCAGGATCGGTCACGACGCGGCGCCGGCCGGAGCCCGGCCGTGAGACCGAACGTGGTGCTGCTCGGCGCCATGTACGACCCCGCCGGCCCCGAGCTGCTGGCCGAACACGCCACCCTGCACCCGGTCGCCGAGGACGACCCGGCCGGCCTGGCGGACGCGCTGAGCCAGGCGCACGGGCTGATCGCGCGGTATCCGAGCCGGATCGATCGGCAGACCTTCGCCGCGGCGCCGCAGCTGTTCGCGGTGCTGTCCAGCGGCCGTGGCGTGGACAACATAGACCTTCCCGCCGCGACCGCCGCCGGCGTTGCGGTGGCGAACAACCCCGGGCTCGGTGCGCAGCCGGTGTCCGAACACGCGCTCGGGTTGATGATCTCGATCAGCCGAGACCTGACCGCGGTGGCCCGCGATGGCCTGGCAATCGCGTGGGATCGTCGGGTGAGCACGCGCCGGGTGGAGCTGGGTGGCAGCGTGCTCGGCATCGTCGGCTGTGGCTTCGTCGGCAGCGCGGTGGCGCACCGCGCCTCGGCCGGTTTCGGCATGCGAGTGCTGGCCTATGACCCCTACGTGCCCGCCGAGCGGATGGCAGCGGTGGGTGCCACCAAGGTGGACACGCTGCCCGAACTGCTGGCCCAGGCCGATTTCGTCACCGCCCACCCGGAGCTGAACGCCGAGACCTTGCACATGTTCGACAGCACGGCCTTCGGGCAGCTGAAGCCCGGCGCGTACTTCGTCAACACCTCCCGTGGCCGGGTCGTCGATACCGACGCGCTGGTGCGGGCACTGCGCAGTGGTCGGCTGGCCGGCGCGGCGATCGACGTGTACGAGGACGAGCCACCGCCGCTGGACAGCCCGCTGCTGGACGTACCCGGCCTGATGCTCACGGCACATGTCGCCGACTTCACCGTGCAGACCAAGCGGGCGCTGGCCCTGTCGGCGGCCGGTCAGCTCGTGACCGCGCTGGGCGGGCAGCGGCCACCCCACCTGCTGAATCCGGAAGTGTGGACCCGGGTGGCCGAGCGTGCGCAGGCGATCAATGAGCACAGCCGTGCCTGAGGTCCGGTCCGGGCGCCGTCCCATCGTCGTCGGCACCGCGGCGCTCGATGTCCTGCACTCCGGCCCGCTCGGTCGGGGGGTGCCGCCGGTGACCCTGCGCTGGGGCGGCGTGGCGCACAACGTCGCGTGCGCGCTCGCGGCGTGTGACGCGGCGCCGATCCTGATCACCGCCGACTACCTCGGCGAACTGCGCTCGGCGCTGGCCGGCCACCTGGTCGAGGCGGGGGTTGACTGGTTCCCGCTCGGTGGACGGACGCCGCTGCCGCTGTTCCACGGTGAGCTGGTCGACGGCTCGGTCGCCCGGATGCACTTCCTCGGTGACGAGGCGCTGCGGCTGCTGACGCCGCGGCTGCTGAGCGGCTGCGGCCAGCTCTTCGATCAGGCCAGCGTGGTCGTGGCAACCACCGACTGCGACCGCGCCACGATGGACTGGCTTGCCGGCGCGGCCGCCGAGCGCGGCCGGGATTTCTGGGTGGTGTCCACCGACCCGAACGAGGTCGGCAAGCTGCGCGGCGAACGACCGCCGGCCAGCCTGGTCTCGCTGAACCTGCAGGAACTCTCGCTGTGGGCCGAGTGCCCGCTGGCCGAGCCGGCCGAGATATGCCGGGCGGCTCGCCGGATCGCCGCGCCGAACGGCCGCTGCCTGGTCACCCAGGGTGCCGACGGCGCCATGCTGGTGCCCGCCCGGGACGAGCAGCTGCTGATCCAGCCAGCGCCGCGAATCCGCCGCCGGGAGGTCATCGTGGGCGCCGGCGACGTGCTGATCGGCTGCCTGCTCGCCAGCCGGCTCGCCGGCACGAACTGGCCGGCGGCGCTGCGGGAGGCATCCGAGCTGACCGGTGCCTACCTGGAGGCCACCGGCGATGCGGACCAGCCGTACCACAGCCTGCGCCGAGCGTGGCTGTCCGATCGGGTTACCCAGAACCCTTCCAAGATCGCCTGAGCATGCTCGACGCCGCCGTTAATGAGGAGATCCGGTGACGACGGACACTGTCAACACCACCCTGACCCGGGTAGGTCCGCGGACCCCGATGGGACGGCTGCTGCGGCAGTACTGGATGCCGGCCGTGCGCTCGGACCGATTGCCCGAGCCGGGCGGCGCGCCGCTGGGTATCGAACTGCTCGGCGAGAAGCTGGTGCTGTTCCGGGTGGCCGATGGCCGGGTCGGCTGCTTCGCTGAGGCCTGCCCGCACCGGGGGGCGTCCTTGACGCTGGCCCGCACCGAGGACTGCGCGCTGCGCTGCATCTATCACGGCTGGAAGTTCGACGTTTCCGGCGCCGTGCTCGAAACACCGTCCGAACCACTGGGGACGGTCGACTTCGCCGCTCGGGTGACGCTTCGCCACTATCCGGTCGTCGAGTCCGGCGGGCTGGTCTGGGTCTGGCTCGGTGGCGTCGGCGAGGCCCCGGCGCGGTTCCCAGGCTTCGCGTTCACCGAGCTGCCACCGGAGCAGGTATTCGCCCTTGTCGCGTTGATGGAATGCAATTGGCTGCAGGGCCTGGAAGCCGACATCGACTCCGCGCACGTGTCACTGCTGCACCAGACCGAGGCACGCAACGGACCGCTGCACGAGTTGCTGGACGACCAGGCACCGCACGACGAGCTCGACTACCAGCCCTACGGCATCCGGTTCGCGGCGATCCGAAGCATGCGCTCGGGCGCCAGCCTGGTGCGGATAAAGCCGTTC
This sequence comes from Jatrophihabitantaceae bacterium, assembly GCA_045807085.1. Classification (GTDB taxonomy): domain Bacteria; phylum Actinomycetota; class Actinomycetes; order Mycobacteriales; family Jatrophihabitantaceae; genus Jatrophihabitans_A. Next base: position 103,509 of record JBJMIB010000031.1, on the reverse strand, counting down.
ATCATGCCGTGGTACACGATCGTGCCGGAGCTTCCGAACGGTGATCGGCTGTGGCATGCCTGGGTTCCGATCAATGACCACCAGACCATCATGTGGTACCTGTGGTACAACGAGGACAAGCCGGTCGACCCAACGTTCTTCGCGGCCCAGTTCGGCCTGGATCTCGACCGGGTCAACCCGCACAACCTGCGTGAGGGTCTCGGCCGGCACAACGCCTGGGGCCAGGACCGAGCCGCGATGGCGGCCGGTGAGAGCTTCTCCGGCATCCGCGGCCTTGCCATGCAGGACATCGCCGTGCAGGAGAGCATGGGCCCGATCGTTGACCGGACGCTGGAGAATCCCGGCCAGAGCGATCGGGCGATCGCCCGTACCAGGCGCTTCCTGCTGGACGCGCTCGAGACCCATGCGGCTGGCCGGTGCCCGCCGGGACTGACCGACGAGGTGGACTACCCCGCGATCCGCTCGGCATCGTTCACCCTTTCACCGGATGAGGATTGGCGCTATGCGGTGCCCTGACGCCAGGATCACCGCGGTGGTCGGGCTCAACTGGGGGGACGAGGGCAAGGGCCGGATCGTCGACAACCTGGCTGCCGAGGCCGACGTCGTCGTCAGATACCACGGTGGCGCCAACGCCGGGCACACCATCTGCACCGACCAGGGCACGTTCTCCCTGCACACCTTGCCCAGCGGCGTGTTCCGGCCCGGGGTGATCAACATCGTCGGGCCCGGGATGGCGGTGGACATCGACAGCTTCCTCGACGAGGTGATGCTGGCGGCCGGTCATGGCACCGACCCCGGCTCGATCCTGCTGTCCGACGCCGCCTCGATCTGCTTTCCGTTCCACCGCACCCTTGACGAGTTGGAGGAAGCCCGGCTCGGCGGCGGCGCCTACGGCTCGACCCGGCGCGGCATCTCCCCCGGCTACGGCGACCGGGTGATGAAGAAGACCCTGCTCGTCCGGGAGCTGCTCGACGGTGCGTCGCTGCACGAACGCCTCGGCGGGGCCATCGAATGGGCGAACGAGCGGCTGACGAAGATCTACCACGCCGACCCGGTGAAGCTTCCCGAGCTGACGGACTGGGCGCTGCGGATGGGCCGCCAGCTCGAACCGCATGTCGTCAATGCCAGCACGGTGCTGACCGCGTGCTACGAATCCGGCTCCTCGATCATTGCCGAGGGCCAGCTCGGCGCGCTGCGCGACCTCTACTACGGCATCTATCCCTACACCACCTCCTCGAACTGCCTGGCCGGCTACGCCCCGGTCGGCATGGGCCTGCCCTGGGCCCGGGTCGATCAGGTCGTCGGTGTCACCAAGGCCTTCGCCAGCTGCGTCGGCAGCGGCCCGTTCGTCACCGAGTTCGAACCCAACCAGGCCGACCGGCTGCGCCGGCGATGGCAGGAGTACGGCGCCACCACCGGCCGGCCACGCCGGTTGGGCGCGTTCGACGCGGTGGCCACCCGGTACGGCGTCCGGCTGCAGGGCGCCGACGAGATCGCCCTGACCAATCTGGACCAGCTCAGCGGGATCGGTGAGCTGCAAGTCTGCGTCGGGTACCGGCTGGCCGGCCACGCGATCCGGCAGTTCCCGGTGAGCCCCACCGAACTGGAGCGGTGCCAGCCCAGCTACCAGACGTTCGAGGGCTGGGATGCCGACCTCGGCTCGGTCCGCTGCTACCACCAGCTTCCGGCCGAGGCCCGGGCCTATGTCGAGGGCATCGAAGAATGCCTGGAGGTGCCGGTGCGCTACCTGTCGGTGGGCCCGCATCGAGCGGCGCTGATCGACCGGTATCAGGCGGCGGAGCTCCGGCCGTGCTAGCCCAGCCGCCACGCCCGTTCACCCGCCGTTGCGAGGAGCGCCGATGCTGGCCATCCTCGCGGTAAGCGACAAGCGCGATATCGAGGTGCTGGCCGGCGGCCTGGTCCGGCTCGGCTGGCAGGTGGTGGCGACCGCCGGCACCCGCGACACCCTCGCGGCGGCCGGCTGCCGGGTCGGTCGGGTGGCCGATATCGCCGGCGTGCCGGCGATTCTGGGCGGCCGGGTCAAGACCCTCACGCTGCCGGTGATGGCCGGCATCCTGGCCCGACACACCGAATCCGACGTTCGCGAGCTGGCCGATCTGGGTATCGAACCGGTCGAGCTTGTCTGCTGCAACTACTACCGATTGCCGGTCACCGCCGGCGCCGGCGAGCTGGCCGCATTCCGCGAGTCGGTCGACATCGGCGGCCCGGCGATGCTGCGCGCCGCGGCGAAGAACTGCGCGCACGTCATCCCGCTCACCGACCCGGCCGACTACCGGCCGCTGCTGCGCGCGCTGGAGGCGGGCGGTAACCGGCCGGCGGCGGTGCCGCTGGCCGACCGGATCTCCCTTGCCGAGAAGGCCTTCCGGATGAGCGGTGAGTACGACCTCGCGGTCGCCGAGCTGTTCCGGGCGCAGTGCCCTGCCGGCACTCCACGCCTTGCCACTACCACCCAAGCGCCGGCTCAGGCCGAGTGAGCAGGAGACCCCGATGAAGCCCGTGCCGTTCGGATACGCCCGCCCAGCCTCGGTCGAGGAGGCCGTCACCCTGCTGAACCACCATGCCCCGGATGCCCGTGCCCTGGCCGGTGGGCAGAGCCTGGTGCCGTTGCTCAACCGGCGCCTGGTCCGTCCGAGCATGCTGGTGGACCTGTGCCGGGTGGCCGGGCTGCGGCACCTCAGCCGGGACGGCAACACGCTGCGGGTCGGCGCGCTCACCCGCCATGCCGAGGTCGAGCGTGCCCACGACGCACGGCTGTGGGACGGGTTCGCGCTGCTGCCCAGGGTGGCGGCATCCTCGGGTCAGTACCCGATTCGCACTCGCGGCACGGTGGGCGGCAACCTGGCGCACGCCGACCCACGATCTGAATGGTGCCTGCTCTCCGTGTTGCTCGACGCCGAGATAGTCATCGCCGGCCCCACCGGCACTCGGGTGCTCAGCGCGGCGGACTTCATCCTCGGGCCGTACCGGACCGCGCTGGCCCCGGATGAGATCGTGCTGGAGCTGCGCATCCCCGGCCCGCTGCCGGCCGCCGCGGTGCGGAAGTTCTCCGAGCGCGAAGGTGACTGGGCGATCGTGGCCGCCGCTGCCGTGGTGGAACTGGACGAGCGGAACCGGGTGCGGCTGGTCCGGCTGGCGCTGGCCGGAGCCGCTGATCGGGCGATCTGCCTGCCCGACGTGGAGAACCTCATCCGCGGCGAGCTGCTGGAGGAGGCACTGCTCGAACAGGTGCGGGAGCTGGTGCGGAAATCGGTCGACCCGCCGGGTGATATCCACGGCGATCCGCACTACCGGCGCGCGCTGGCCGGCGCGCTGGCCAGCCGAGCGCTGATCGCCGCCGCGCTGGAGAACGGAGTACCGGAATGACCGTGTCCCCGGCGCAGTCGGTGCGAGTGTGCCTGACGATCAACGGCCGGCCGCTGGAATTCGCGGTACAGCCGCGCCGCAGCCTGGCCGACCTGCTGCGGCGGGAGGCCGGCCTGCCCGGCACCCGGCTCGGCTGCGAGCAGGGAGTCTGCGGCGCCTGCACCGTGCTGGTGGACGGCGACCCGGTCCGAGCCTGCCTGATGCTGGCGGCGCAGGCCGACGGCACCGAGGTCAGCACGGTGGAGGGGCTGGCGCCGGACGGCCGGCTCAACCCGTTGCAGCAGGCCTTCACCGACTGCCACGGCGTGCAGTGCGGGTTCTGCACAGCAGGTTTCCTGATGCTGGCCACCGCATTGCTGCGCGACGAACCGCGGCCCGACCGCGACCGGATCCGGTCCGCGCTGTCGGCCAACCTCTGCCGGTGCACCGGCTACACCGGAATCATCGACGCGGTTGCCCAGGCTGCCGGCCGGGAGCTGCCATGACCGTCATCGGAAGGTCCATTCCACGCCTGGAGGACGAGCGGTTGCTGCTGGGCCACGGCCGATTCCACGACGACATCGTGCGTCCCGGCCAGCTCTGGCTGCGGGTACTGCGGTCCCCGGTGGCGCACGCCCGGATCGAGGCGATCCACACCAAGCGGGCGGCGGCGTTGCCCGGCGTGCACCTGGTGCTGACCGGTGCCGAGCTCGGCGGCGAGCTGCCGCGGATCCCGGTGCGGCAGGTGGTACCCGGCATCGACCTGACCCCCTACCTGCAGCCCGCGCTGGCCACCGGCTTCGTGCGCTACGTCGGGGATCCGGTCGCGGCGGTGCTCGCCGATTCGCCCTATACGGCTGAGGATGCGGCCGATCTGATCGAGCTCGAGCTGGTCGGCTTGCCGGTCGCGCTGGATGCCCGCACCAGCGCCGACCTGCCGATCGAGGCGTGGGGTGGCCGGCGTGCGGAGGCGGCCATCGTCGAGATCGGCTACGGCGACCTCGAGCGGGCATTCGACAGCTCGGCCGCGGTGGTCTCGGTCGAACTGGGCATCGGCCGGCACGGCGGCACGCCGCTGGAGCCACGCGGGCTGGTAGCCGAACTCGACCCGGCCAGCGGCCGGATGACCATCTGGGGCGCCACCAAGGTGCCGCACTGGAATCGGCGGGTGCTGGCCGGCATGCTCGGCATCGCCGAACACCGGATGCACATGCTGCAGAGCGATGCCGGCGGCGGCTTCGGGGTGCGCGGTGAGATCTACCCGGAGGACGTGCTGGTCCCCTACCTCTGCCTGCGCACCGGCCGGCCGGTGAAGTGGAGCGAGGACCGGGCCGAGAACCTGGTGGCGGCCAACCACTCGCGCGAGCAGCAGCACCGGATCGAGCTCGCCTTCGACGCCGAGCATCGACTGCTCGGGCTGCGCGACGAGGTGTGGCAGAACAACGGCGGTTACATCCGGACGCACGGCGCGGCGGTGGGCATGCTGACTGCCACGATGCTGCCCGGCCCGTACCGGCTGCCCGCCTACCGGACCCGGGTGCATGTGGTGACGACGAACAAGACGCCGGCCGGCACCTACCGATCGCCCGGCCGCTACGAGGTCACCTTCGTCCGCGAGCATGCCCTCGACGTGGCTGCCCACCGGCTGGGCGTGGATCCGGTGGAGCTGCGCCGGCGCAACCTGCTCACCGGCGCCGAGTTACCGCACGTCCGCCCGATCACGATCTATCAGACGCCGATGGTGCTGGACGGCAAGGACTACCTGGAGCATTTCGACAAGGCGCTGGCCGCCGCCGGTTACCAGTCGTGGCGGGCCGAGGCGACGGTCGCCCGCGCGGCCGGCAGGCTGGTCGGCACCGGCTGCGCCTTCTTCGTCGAGAAGGCCGGCTTGGGCCCGCACGACAGCGCCGTCGTCGACGTCGACTACACCGGGGCGGTCCGGGTGATGATGGGCGGCACGAGCGTCGGGCAGGGCATCGAGACGGCGATGGCCCAGATCGTCGCCGAACAACTGCAGATCCCGCCGGCATCGGTCACGGTGGTCCTGTCCGACACCGACCTGGTGCCGGACGGCACCGGCTCGTGGGCAAGCCGGTCGACCGTCGTCGGTGGCTCGGCGGTCAAGCTGGCGGCCGACGAGGTGGTACGCAAGGCCAAGGAGCTGGCCGCCGACCTGCTGGAGGCCGCCGCCGCCGACGTGCGGCTGGAGCAGGGCAGGTTCATGGTCAGCGGGGTTCCGGAGACTGCCGTGACGCTGCCCCAGCTCGCCCGGGCCGCGCACGAGTTGCGACACCTGCGCAACGGTCACGAGCCGGGACTCACCGGCCGAGCCACCTTCGTGGTGGATGTGATGACCTATCCGTACGGCGTGCACTGCGCTCAGGTGGAGGTGGACCCGGACACCGGAGCGGTCCGCCTGCTGCGCTACGCGATCGGCTACGAGATCGGCCGGGCGATCAACCCCAAGCTGGTGTGGGGACAGCTGGTGGGCGGTGCCGCGCAGGGTATCGGCGGCGCGTTGTTCGAGGAGTTCCGCTATGACGAGCAGGGCCAGCCGCTGGCCACCACCCTGATGGACTATCAGTGGCCGCGGGCCACCGAGCTGCCGGACATCGACGTTGCCGTCTTCGAGGACGCGCCGCCGTCGGCCAACCCGCTGGGAGTGCGGGGAGCCGGCGAGGGTGGCACCACCGGATGCGGCGGCGCGATCGCCAACGCGGTCCGCGACGCGCTGCAACTGCCGGGCGATGTCGGCGCCCTGCCGCTGCGTCCGGAACGGGTCAAGGCGCTGCTGGAAAAGCTGGAAGCCGATCGATGAGGCGGTGCTGTCGGGCCCGGCTCGGTCAGCGCACGACCGCGAACAGCTCCTCGATCCGGGACAGCGTCTCCCGCAGGTTCTCCTCCCGCACCACCTCGCGCGCCTCGGAAATCTCGACCCAGCGGAGCGCGGCCTCCGGGTTCTCCGGCCGCGCGGCCCGCGGCTGCTCGGTGCGCAGCACGAACCGCAGGTCGGCATGTTCGTGCGCCGGCTCGCTCGGGCTCGCCGGCACCGGCACGATGACCACGTGCAGCAGCCTGCCGTCCGGCCATGGCGTCACGTCGTCCAGCCCGGTCTCCTCGATGGCCTCGCGCAGGGCGACGGCCAGCGGGTCGGTCTCACCCTCGTCCGGATGCCCACCGACCTGCAGCCAGCCGCGCTGGCGGGGATGCCAGCGGAGCAGCACCTGGCCGGTGGACGGGTGCACCACGAGGGCCGAGGCGGTGATGTGCAGCGGGGTGGACCGGCTCAGCGCCGCCGGCTCGCGGGCCAGCGACCGGATCCGGGCCAGTTCGGCGGCTTCGGTCGCGGTGCGGGGCTGGTGCTCGGCCAGCACTCGGATCAGCGGATGCGCATCGCCGCGCTGCTCGACGTCCATGCCTCTCCTCACCCGGCGGCATGCCGCGGCCCGGGTTCGCCGCGGCATGCCAGCCCGCCTACTCACCCTAAACGCCGAGCCGATCCGGGGCTGGGACGGGCCGGCCGCAAGCTTCACCTCGGCCGGTCATCGGGCTGACCGACGTGCGGGCTGACGTCGTGGTGATCGGCTCCGGCGGCGCCGGCCTGCTGGCCGCCTGCCTGGCCGCCGACGCCGGCCGGCAGGTGTTGGTGTTGGAACGCGCGCCGCTGCTCGGCGGCACCACGGCGGTCTCCGGCGGCATGCTCTGGCTGCCGGACAACCCGTTGATGCCCGCCTTCGGCGTGCCGGACAGCGGCGAGGACGCGCTGCGCTACCTGGAGCGGGTGACCGAGGGCACGGTCGAGCCGTGGCGGCTGACGCAGTTCGTCCAGCTGGGTCGGGAGCTGCTGCGATACCTGCACGCGCGCACGCCGGTTCGGCTGTTCCCGATCGACCGGCCGGACTACCACTGCGAATGGCCGGGCGCCCGCAACGGCGGGCGCACCCTGGACAACGAGCCGTTCGAGACCGCGTCCCGGCCCGGCCTGGCCGACCGGATCCGCGCCGGGCCGCACTTCACCGCCCTGACGTATGAGGAGAAGCACCGCTGGCGCACCCCGAACGCCGAGCAGCGCGAGCTCATCGCGACGCGCCAACGCCGGCGCGTGCTGACCGTGGGCCGAGCACTGGTCGCCGCGCTGGTCGCCGCCTGCGACGAACGTGGGGTGCGCTTCTGGACCGGTGCCCGCGCCAACCGTCTTGAGCTGGAGCAGGGCCGGGTGGCCGGCGTCCGGGTGCAGACCTCGGACGGCCCGACGGTGGTCCAGGCAACTACCGGTGTGGTGCTGGCCAGTGGCGGGTTCGAGTGGAACCGGGAGCTGGCACAGGCGTTTCTCGGAAAGGCCAACATCGTCCCGGTCAGCCCACCCGGCAACAGCGGGGACGGCCTGACGATGGCCATGACGGCCGGCGCGGCCCTGGGCGCGATGAGCGAGGCCTGGTGGGCACCGGTGGTCTGCCCGCCGGAGCAGACCTACGACGGCGCGCAGCTGTCCCGGCACCTGGTCGCGGAGCGCTGCCTGCCCGGTTCGATCATGGTGAACCGGTACGGCCGACGATTCGTCAACGAGGCGCTCAACTACAACGATCTGACCAAGGCGCTGCTGGCATTCGATCCGGCCGGGTACCAGCACCCGAACAGCCCGGCCTGGCTGCTCTTCGACGAGGGTTATCGACGGCGTTATCCGGCTGGTTTCCTGACGAGTGCCGACCCGTCTAGCGCGGACCCGGCGAGCGCGGATCATTCGGCAGCCGGGCCGGCGCCGGACTGGCTGTGTCGTGGGAGTTCGATCGGCGAACTGGCCGCGCGGACCGGGATCGACCTTCCCGCGCTCACCGAAACCCTCGGGATCTTCAACGACTTCGCCCGGCGCGGAACGGACCCGGCGTTCGGCCGGGGGCGCACCGCCCACGATCGCTACTACGGCGACGAGGATTGGCCCGGCAATCCCTGCCTGGGCCCGATCGAGGAACCGCCGTTCTACGCCGTCGAGGTGCTTGCCGGCACGCTCGGCACGAAGGGCGGCGTGCTCACCGATCACGCCGGCCGGGTGCTGCGGGCCGACGGAACCATGATCGCCGGGCTGTTCGCGTGTGGGAACGTGGCGGCCAGCCTGATGGGACCGGGCTATCCCGGTTCCGGCGGCACGCTGGGGCCGGCGCTGGTCGGCGGCTACCTGTGTGGCCGCGGCCTGGGCAGGGCGGCCGAGTCCCGGTGAGGGTCGTCGTGATCGGCGCCGGAGCCGTCGGCAGCTGCCTCGCCTACCAGCTGGCCGGCCGGGCCTCGGTGCTGCTGCTCGACCGGTCCGATCCGGCGGCCGGCCTGTCGGCGCACAGTTTCGGCTGGGTCAACGCCGTCGACAACGGCTCGAGGCCGTACTGGGAGCTGACCCTGGCCGCGCTGGCAGCGCATCGACGGCTGGCCGAGTCCGGCACCGGCGAGCAGTGGTTCTTCCGGCAGGGCAACCTGCACTGGGCCGACTCATCGGATGGGGCGGCGCAGCTGTCCGCCGCCGCGGCCGGGTATCGCGACAAGGGCTATCCGGTGGTCGAATGCACCGCCGCCGAGGTACGCCGGAAACTCGAACCTGGGCTGTGGCTCGGCGATGCCATGGAGCCGCTGATCTGGTACCCCGAAGACGGCCACGTCTTCGCCGAGCGGTTGCTGGCCGAGCTGCGCCGGGGCGCCCAGGACCGAGGGGCCGAGATCCGGTTCGGGCTGACCGTGACAGGGTTCCTGGGCACTGCGGGCTGCGTGCGCGGGGTGCGCCTGAGCTCCGGTGAGCGGATCGGCGCCGACGCGGTGATCTGCTGCGCCGGGCGTGGCACCAACGCGCTGCTCGGGCAGGCAGGTGCGCGGGTGCCGATGATCGAGCCCGCCCAGGACGGCCGGGTGACCGGCCTGCTGATCCGAACCACGCCGGTGCCCGAGCCGGTGCGCCGGGTGCTGCACGCGCCCGGTCTGAGCATCCGGCCGGGCGCGGACGGCGGCCTGCTGCTGCACTGCCACGACCTGGACGGCGCAAGCGCGGACGGCGCCGTCCGGACGGTGTTGGCCAGGCTGCGTGCGGTGCTGCCCGCCGCCACCACGGTGGCCGCCGCCGAGGTCTACTTCGGTGTGCGACCGATACCGCGCGATCGGCTACCCGTGCTTGGCTGGCTGCCGGGCATCGACTCGCTCTACGTGGTGGTCACCCACAGCGGGGTGACCCTCGCGCCACTGCTCGGCGAACTCGTCGCGCGGGAGGTGTTCGGTTCCGCCCAGCCGCTGGCCGCCGAGTTCCGGCCGGATCGGTTCAGCCGGTAGGCAACCACCCACCAGCAGCACTGGGCACGGCGCTCGACGCAGCAGCCGGGCCCGAGCGCCGGCCTCGGCATCGCCGGCGTGCGCGACGACCAACTCGGCACCGCGCCGGCTGGCTTCGGCGGCCGCCCATAACATCGCCTATCGAGCCGTTACCGACCCGTCGATTCCGACGATCGCCTGCGGCTCACTCATGATTCTTCCCCTGGTACGGCGCGGAGCTCGATTCCGGTCCACCAGCCGATCGAGGCCGACGGCAGGGACGTACGTCCCCAACTGCCGTTGCCTCGACGGGCGGCGAAATGGACCTTCGGCACTGACTCGCAGCCGGTATCGGTGATGAACTGAAGTAGGCCGAATCCGCCGATCGACAGGGGCCGACATGACCGACCAACCACGGACCATCGAAGGCGGCCGGACCACGGCGGCAGCTGAGCCGTCGTCGGTCGTCAGCTTGCCGACTACTCGCGCCCTGCTGCGAGAGGCAGCCGAACAGGCACGGTTGGCGCCCTCGGTGCACAACACCCAGCCATGGCGCTTCGGCCTGCACGACGGAGCGCTGGAGATCTATCGGGATCCCGCGCGGCAGTTGCGGGTGATCGACCCGGACGGCCGGCAACTGATGATCAGCTGCGGCTGTGCCGTCTTCAACGCGCGAGTGGCATTGGCCGCGGCGGGCTACGAAGCGGTGGTCAGCGAGCTGGGAGATCCACCCCGGCCCGATCTGGTGGCCCGCATCACGGTCGGGCCGCCGACCGATTCGTGGCTGCCGATCAGCGCACTGCAACCCTGGATTTCGCGTCGCCGGTCGAATCGGCGGGAGTACTTCGGCGACCAGGTGCCGGTCGAGGTCAGCTACGCGCTGACGCAGGCCGCGGTGGCCGAGGGGGCGGAGCTGGTCGAGCTGGCCAGTCTGGCCGACCGCATCCTGGTCAGCCAGCTCACCAGGCATGCCGACTCCGATCAACTGCTCGATCCGGCATATCGCGCCGAGATCCGGGCCTGGACCACCGACGATCCGCGGCGCCCGGACGGCGTGCAGGCGATGTCGGTGCCGCGGGTTTCCGGTGAGTCCTCCGACGAGTTGCCGGTCCGCGACTTCGACAGCCGTGGCATGGGCTGGCTGCCCACCCGGACCCGGTCGGCGGCGAACCAGTGCCTGTTCCTGCTCGGCTCCGCCGAGGACGACCCGGCAGGCTGGCTGCGTACCGGACAGGCGCTGCAGCGACTGTGGCTGCAGGCCACCCGGCAGGGCTACGCGATCAGCCTGTTCACCCAGTCCGTCGAGAACCCGGAGTCCCGGCAGCGGCTGCGCGCCCTGCTGAGGCTGTCCGGTTATCCGCACCTGGTGCTGCGGGTCGGCCATGCGCCGGCGACCCCCGCCTCTCGGCGGCGGGAACTGGCGCAGCTGCTCGTCGACTGAGTTGCTCGTCGACTGAGTTGCCCTTACCAGTATTGGCCTATCCAGTCCGCTGGTGGGCTCGTCCAGCAGCAGCAGCTCGGCCCCGATGCTCAACGCCGCGATCAGACTGACCTGCTGCCGATTCCCCTTGTAATAGCTGCCGACCTTGTGGAATAGCTGCCGACCTTGCGCAACGGATCCGGCTGGAACAGCTCGATCAATTCGGCCTGGTAGCGAGCGTCCAGCCCGCCGTGCAGGCGGCTCAGCGTGGTCTTGCCCGCACCGGTCGGCCCCAGGCAACCGAGCACCTCACCGGCCCAGATGTCCAGGTCCAGCGGCGCTTGGCACCCGGCCGAATCGCTTGGCCAGGCCCCGGACTCGGACGGCCACCGCGGCATCGCTCGGCAGCCGTCCGCCCTGCGCTCAGGTGCTGAACAGCGCCCGGGCCCGTGTCGTGGAGACACGGGCCCGGGCGGTTGCTGGAGTCGGTCAGCCGACGCCGGCCGGCGCCCGAGGGGCCGGGGTGGCGAACGCCGCCTCGGCGGGCGGGGTACGCCGGCTGTGCCAGAAGCCCAGCGCGGACAGCACCAGCATCACGGCCGCGGCGATGAAGGCGGCGATTGCCGCGATGCCGGCGATGGTGCCCATGGTGTCGAAGGCGTAGGCATTCAGCAGCAGGCCACGCAGCGTCTCACCTTTGAACATGGTGTTGACGGTGTCGGCCAGCTTGGTGTCGGTCGGGTTGGCAAGTGCCTGTGAGCTCAGCTGGGCATAGGTCTTGCCGCCGCCGATTGCCTTGAGGTGGTTGGCGATGAAGTGGTCGGCGTAGGCCTTGGCCTGCGGGCCGGTGGTCAGCTGCTGGCCGGCGTACTTCTGCACTTCCTTGTATTCCGGCGCGGCGATCGCCTTGCTGCCCTGCGGCGGGAAGTAGATCTGCTGGGCGGACAGCTGACTGTGCACCTCGTTGCCGACGAACGTGTGCGCCCAGGTGAGCAGCGCGCCGGCGACAACCAGGATGGCCGCCAGGCTGAGCCCGATCAGGCTGACCAGCCGGTCGAGTGCTTTGCGTTGCATGGCCTTCTCCTCAGAGACTGACGGGCGGGCCTGCTGCCCACTCGGTCATCTCCGATCCTGGCGGCAGCCGGCACCTTCCCTCCTGTGCCGAAAGGCCCGGATGCGGCGGTAGAGGTCCCGTCCCGGCGACCCGATCAGCGGGCCATTCGGCCCGAATCGGGCCTAGTCGCGCTGACGGAGTCATCGTCGGGACCTTCCCGGTCGGAATACCCAGCGATCACAGGACCAAAGCCTGCGGAGCGGGAGCTGGCCAGCTGATGCACTGGAAGTGCCGGACTGTGATCTGGAGGTAAGCCATGAACCACACCGAGATCTTCGTCGGTATCGACGGCTCGATCAGCTCGGCGCGGGCGCTCGAGTGGGCAGCGGCCGAGGCCGAGGATCGATCGGCTCGGCTGGTGGTGGTGTATGCCAGCGCGGTGGTGGACAGCGCCGCCTATTCCTCGGCCACTCTGGGAATGATCCGGGCGGATGCCGCCATGTACGGGGAGCGGTTGCTGGCCGAGGCCATCGCCACGGTGGCGGCACATCATCCGGCTCTGCGGGTGACCACCATGCTGTGGCACCAGCGGCCGGCCGACGTGCTGAGCGAGTTGTCCGGGCCACACTCGCTGGTGGTGGTGGGCAGCCGCGGCGCCAACCGGGTGACCGGCGTGCTGCTCGGCTCGGTCAGCCAACGGGTCGCCGGGCAGGCCGCCGGCACCGTGGTGGTGGTCGGCAACAGCGACCCGAGCGGCGGCCGCGAACTGGGTATCCTGGTCGGCGTCACCGACTCGGCCGGTGGCCGGGCAGCACTCGAATTCGGCTGCGCGGAAGCGGCCCAGCGAGGTAGCCGGGTGACCGCGGTACGCGCCTACGAGGTATTCGGACGGTCCCGGCGCAGCCCGACCTACGGACCGCCCGGCTTGCGCGCGCATGAGGCGACGATCCTGCGCGATGCCGTGAGCCGGATTCGGACCGAGCACCCGGGGCTGACGATCGACGCCCGATTGGTCGACGAGGCACCGACGGCGGCGTTGCCCGCGCTGGCCTTCGACGCCGAACTGTTGGTACTGGGCTGCCGGCATCCCGATGACCGCTGGCCGTCCCGACTCGGCCCGGTGACCACCACCCTGCTGCACCACAGCCCGTGCCCGGTGGCGGTGGTCGGCATTCCACGACCGGCGCGAGAGCCGGAATCACTAGGCGCCGGGATGCCGGTCGCCCTGACCTCAGGAGCATGACGATGACCAGTACCGATATCACCGGTGCCCGGCTTGCCGCTGAACCGACCGAGGATGCCGAACCGACCGAGGATGCCGAACCGACCGAGGATGCCGGCCGGCCGCGCATCGTGGTGGGCGTGGACGGCTCGATGCGGTCACGGCACGCGCTGCGCTGGGCGCAGCGGCTGGCCGAGTCCGCCGGCGCGCGGCTGGACGCGGTGACCGCGTGGCAATTCCCGATGGGCACCGCCTGGGGCGCCGCCGCGTTCCCGATGGAGTTCGACCCCAAGCACGACATGGAGAAGGTGCTGACCGAGGTCATCGACGCCGTCTTCGGCCCGGACCGGCCGGCGAACCTGCGGCTGACCGTCGTCGAAGGACATCCGGCCCGGGTGCTGCTCGAACAGAGCGCGGGCGCGCTGATGCTGGTGGTGGGCAGTCGGGGGCACGGCGGCTTTGCCAGCCTGCTGCTCGGCTCGGTGAGCGCGCACGTGGCCGAGCACGCCGGCTGCCCGGTGCTGGTGGTGCACGGCGACCAACTGCCCGACGCCAGCTGAGTCGCGGCGACATTTGCGCGAGCGCGATGGTCGCCGGTCGGACCGTAGGATGGGCCGACCGCGCCGCTGCCAAGCCAGCCAGCCAGCGCGCCTACCTTGGTGAGGCGAACAGATGGCGGCGGCTCCCCAGCCGAGTGACCGGTACGGCATTCAGCACGAGTACCTGGACAACGCCGACCGGCCAAGCAGGCTCGACGAGGAAACGGTCGTGGCGCTGCGAACGGCCATCGGCGAGGCCGACCCCGAGCTGGTCCGGCAGGCGCCGCTGGTGATCCGGTCCGGCGACGGCTGGCAACCACCAGCGCCGGCCGAGGTGCTGCTGGAGTGCGGCGAGCGGCGCGAGCTCTCCCCCGGTCAACCGGTTAGGCTGCCGTACGGCTACCACTGGCTGGTCACCGGCAGCAGCCGCCGCCGGCTCATCGTCTCCCCCGGCAGCTGTGTCCGGCCGGCTCGGCGTAGTTGGGGCTGGACCGCGCAGCTGTACGCGACCCGGTCGGCCGACAGCTGGGGAATCGGCGACTTCGCCGACCTGCGCCGGCTGACCGTCCTGGCCGCCGGACAGGGTGCCGGCTTCGTGCTGGTCAACCCGCTGCACGCCGGCGGCTCAACCGCCGCTGACCTGCCGCAGCAGCCGAGCCCGTACTTTCCGTCCAGCCGCCGGTTCTTCAACCCGCTGTACCTGGCGGTGCCCGAGCTACCCGGTGCCGTCGAGGTGCTCGGTAGCCGGCTTACGGAGCTTGCCGACAGTGCTCGGGCGGCCGGCGAGCCGCGGCTCGACCGGGAAGCGATCTGGCCGATCAAGCGGGCGGCGCTGCGCGAGGTGTTCGACGCCACCGGCGCCCGGTCGGCGACCGAGTTGGCCGCCTGGCGCCGTGAGCGCGGGCAGAGCGTGGCCGACTTCGCCGCCTGGTGCGTGCTGAGCGAGCGATACCGGGCGCCCTGGCCGGATTGGCCGGCAGCTGCCCGGTCGCCGGCCGGCCAACTGGCCCGGCAGCTGCCGGACGAGCAACCGGACGAGATCGCCTTCGTCTGCTGGCTGCAGTGGCAGGCCGAACGGCAGCTGAGTTCGGTGGGCGGCGGCGCCACCGCGGTGCTACAGGATCTGCCGATCGGGGTGGACCCGCACGGCGCCGACGCCTGGGTCTATCAGGACCTGCTGGCGACCGGGGTCACGGTCGGCGCACCGCCGGATCCGTTCAACCGGTCCGGTCAGGACTGGGGACTGCCGCCGTTCGTGCCGTGGCGGCTGCGCGGGGCCGGCTACCAGCCGTTCATCGAGGCCATCCGGGCCACCATCGCCCACGCCGGCGGCCTGCGCATCGATCACGTGATGGGCCTGTTCCGGCTGTGGTGGGTGCCGGCCGGCGGCCCTGCCGACCGGGGTGGCTACGTCCGATACCCGGCCTCGGACCTGCTGGACATCGTGGCCCTGGAAAGCCATCGGGCCAACGCGCCGGTGGTCGGCGAGGATCTCGGCACCGTCGAGCCCGGGGTGCGGGAGGAACTGGCCGCCCGCAACGTGCTGTCCTACCGGCTGCTGTGGTTCGAGCAGCAGCCACCCGACCGCTGGCCGGTGGCGGCACTGGCCGCCCTCAGCACGCATGACCTGCCCACGGTGGCCGGGTTGTGGAGCGGGTCGGATCTGGCCGATCAGCGGGCAGCCGGTCTGGCCGCCGACGAGGCGGCCACCAGCCGGCTACGCAGCCTGCTGACCGAGCAGGCAGCGGTGCCGACCGGCGCCGAGCCGATCGAGGCGGTGACCGCCGCCTACCGGTTGCTGGCGCAGGCGCCGTCGCTGATGCTGGCGGCCAGCCTGGACGACGCGCTGGTCGCGCCGGATCGGCCGAACATGCCCGGCACCACCGCTCGGCCGAACTGGAGCATTCCGCTGCCGGTGCTGCTGGACGACTTCGCCAGCCAACCCGGCGTGCGAGCGGTGGCCGGGCTGCTGCACGACGCGGTCGGGCAGCCGAATCCGACCCAGTAGCGGCCCCCGTGCGGTCAGCCGAATCCGACCCAGTAGCGGCCTCAGTCGGGCAGCCGAATCCGGCCCAGTGGCGGCCCCGATCGGTCAGCCGGTCAGACCACCCGGTTGGCCGGCTGCTCACCCCGGGCCAACGCGATCACCGATTCGGCCGCCAGCCCCGACATCCGGCGCCGGGTGGAGTCGGTCGCGCTGGCGATATGCGGGGTCAGCACCACCCGCTGTCGGCAGGCCAGCAACGCCTCCCCCACCGCCGGCTCGAACTCGAAGACATCCAGCCCGGCACCGGCGATCTGACCGGTGGCCAGCGCCCCGGCCAGTGCCGCCTCGTCCACCAGCGGACCCCGGCCGGTGTTGATCAGGATCGCGGTCGGCTTCATCAGCCGCAGCGCCCGCTCGTCGATCAGGTGGCGGGTGGCCGGGGTCAGCGGCGTGTGCAGCGAGACGAAGTCGGCCGCGGCCAGCAGCTCGTCCAGTTCCACCCGGCGGGCGGCCAGCCCGGCCGCCTCGGCCGGCTGCTCCCGGCGTGAGGTGTAGAGGATCGGCATGCCGAAGCCGAGCTGCGCCCGCCGGGCCACCGCCGCCCCGATCCGGCCCATCCCGACGATGCCCAGCGTCTGGCCGGTCACGTCCGTCCCCATCGGCTCCTGCAGCAGCGTCCAGGGCGGGAAGCTGCCCTCGCGCAGCAACCGGTCGGCCTCGACCAGCCGCCGGGCACAGCCGAGGATCAGCGCCATCGCCTGGTCGGCGGTGGCGTCGGTCAGCACGCCGGGCGTGTTGGTCACCAGCACGCCCGCCTCCCGGGCGGCGGCGATGTCGATGTTGTCGTAGCCGACCGCCACGTTGGCGACCAGCCGCAGCTGCGGGTTGCCGGTCAGCACCGCGCGGTCGACGGTGTCGGTCAGCAGGGTCACCAAAACCTGACAACCCCGGCTGGCCTCGGTGAGCTCGGCGCTGCCGAGCGGCCGTGGGCTGTTCAGGCAGCGCACCAGGGCACCGGCCGCGCGCATGGCGACGACCGCCTCGTCGTGGATCGGCTGGGTGACCAGCACGGAAAGCGGGCTTGGCGCGGTCATCCGGCACTCCGGCCGGCCGCGGCGCCGAGTACCCGGTTATCCCACTGCCGAACCGCCTGCTCGGTGACCTCAGCCAGCGCGTTGGCCGCGTCCCGCTCGGCCCGGTCCGCTCCGAGCAGGTCGGTCAGCGAGTACGCCGCCGCGAAGCCGGCCCCAGCCAGCGCGGCCGGCGTCAGCCGCACCCGACCGGCCACCGCCAACACCGGCACGCCGTGCCGACCGGCCAGCCGGGCGACTCCGGCGGGGGCCTTGCCGGCCAGGCTTTGTTCGTCCAGGCAACCCTCGCCGGTGAGCACCAGCGCGCTGCCGGCCAGTAGCTCGGCGAAACCCAGTAGCCGCAGCAGGTAATCGCTGCCGGAGCCGATCTGGCCACCGGCGAAGGCGACCAATCCGGCCGCCAGCCCGCCGGCCGCGCCGCCGCCCGGCAGCCGGCCGATATCGATGCCGCAGGCTTGGCGTACCTGCTCGGCGTAGTTGACCAGGCCGGCGGCCAGCCGCCGCACCTCGGCCGGCCCGGCCCCCTTCTGCGGGCCGAACACCGCGGCGGCGCCGGCCGCGCCGAGCAGCGGGTTGGTCACGTCGCAGGCGATCCGTACCGTGCACTGGCGCAGCCGCGGCTCCAGGCCGGCGATATCGATCGCGGCCAGCTCGGTGAGCGCGCCGCCGCCGTAGGGCAGCTCCCGGCCGGCGCCATCGGTCATCCGCACCCCGAGTGCCCGCGCCATGCCTGCGCCGCCGTCGGTGCAGGCGCTACCACCCAAGCCGATCACCAACTCCCGACAGCCGTCAGCCAGCGCGGCCGCGATCAGGTCGCCGACCCCGGCGCTGTGGCTACCCAGCGCCGAATCCGGGGTCACCGGCACCCGATCCAGCCCGCAAGCCTGCGCCGACTCCACGATGGCGGTGTCGCCGAGCACCGCGTATCGAGCCGACACCGGCCGGCCAAGCGCGTCCCGCACGGATACCTGACGGGCCTGGGCGCCCGCGCATATCGCGGCTGCCACCGTCCCGTCGCCGCCGTCGGCGACCGGCAGCTGAACCAGCTCCGCGGTCGGCAGCGCGCGCCGCGCGCCAGCCGCCATCGCGGCGGCGGCCTCGGCGGCGGTCAGCGTTGCCTTGAACTTGTCCGGCGCCAGGATGAGCCGGGGGCCGCCGAGCTTGGGATTCCGCACGCCTGCAGCCAATCCGACTCGGGCCGGGTTTGGCAACCGGCATCGGCAGTGACCGTCCAGACAAAGCGAAAGGCCTGACCGGTCGCGCCGCGCACGCTACCAGTCAGGCCTTTCGAGAATTCCGGAGACTGTTTTCCGGCCTTCGATGTCAATGGTGCTTTCCAGGCCGGAGCCACAGCTACGGGCAAATGACCCGGCTTGGTGGGACCAAGGTCCCGACCCCTGTCGGCCTGTCGGCCTGACGGCCCTGTCGGCCTGACGGCCTGACGGCCTGACGGCCTGCGAACATGAGACTGGCCGGCGGCGTTGTGCACGCAACCGGCCAGTCGTCGAATCCGGGGCCTATTTTCCGGGCTCGTGCTCCCATCATCTTTTGTTCGAGCTACGGCGGCAAGGCCGAAGGGCCCGGTTCGGATAGGACTAAAGTCCCGGATCTAATCCGACCGACCGGAATATTCCGTCCACAATCGACCAGCCCTAGTGGCCAGGCCGACCGATTCGCAGGCGCCGACGACGACCCCGTAGGAAGCGGGGGGTCTCCCGGGAGTCGCCGCGGCTCCCGGGCAGCGCTAGCACTGTTATCCGGAAGTTCCTCACCGCCGGTCTGGAGAGCCGGTCGCGGATGAGTCGCGGATCGCGCTCTTAAGCCTGGGCGCGCCGGCCACCGTTGTCAAACGTTTCGATGACGCAGCCGCCAGCCCGGCGCGCCGGGCCTCCGCCGGGTCAGAACTGACCGCGTCGGCGCATCCGGGCCGGTCGCCCATCCGGGTCGTAGACCAGCCGGTACAGCGGGTCGGCCCAGGCCCGGGTGGTTCGGCTGAGCTGGGGACGCGGGTAGTGGCGCAGCCGGCCCCGGCCGGATTCCGTCCCGGCGTCGGCGGCGGCCGAGAACGCGGCGAACATCGCCGCCGGATCCACCAGGTCGGCCATCTCGCCCGGGTCCCGGCCGAGGTGCTCGGCGGCAAGCAGCAGCCGCAACTGCCGGGCGAACACTCGGGCGCCGGCGCCGAACCGGTCCAGCACGGCCGGCTCGCGGGGGTCCGGCCGGTCGTCGATGATCGCGCAGGCCAGCTCCGAGTCGTGCGTCCAGGACCGCCGGTTGAGGTTGTCCGAGCCGACGCAGGCCCACAGGTCGTCGATCACGCAGGCCTTGGCGTGCACGTAGATCGGCACCTGCCGCTCGTTGACGATGCCGTACACCCCGACCCGCTCGCCGCCGGCCTGGTACAGCAGATCGAGCGCGCGGGCCCGGCCGATCAGGTTCGGCGCCAGCGAGAACCGGCCGTCCTGATCGGGAAAGAGCGGGATGACCGCGATCAGCCGAAGCTCACCGCCGCGCCGCAGCGCCTCGGCGAAGCAGTCGACCACCCGCTCGGACCACAGGTACTGGTCCTCCAGGTAGATCAGGCTGCGCGCGTTGCCGACCGCCTTGTGGTAGCCGCGGGCGACGCTGCGCTCACCCCGGCTGGCGAACGGGTAGCCGCGACGCCGGTACGGGTAGGTGCGCAGCAGTTGGACGTGCGCGCTGCCGGCATCGGCCGGCCTGGGTAGCCGTTCGGGCAGCGGGCCGGGCTTGGTGTCCTCGTGCCGGAGCAGGTCACTGACCCGGTCCACCGGATTGCGGGTCAGCGGCGTCGGGTCGTCCCAGCGCTCCCGGAACACCGTCTCCACGTCGTCCACCGCCGGGCCGCGCAGCGCGACCTGCAGGTCGTGCCAGGGCGGTCGCGGGCCGTACACCTTGGCCATCGGCTGCCGCTGCGGGTCGCCGTGATGGTCCGGGCCGTCCAGCCGGCTGTGGCACAGGTCGATGCCGCCGACGAAGGCCACGTCCAGCTCCGGCCGGCCGAGGTGACGTAGCACCACGAACTTCTGATGGTGCGAGCCGCCCGGCCGTACCCGCATGTCCCGCAGGCATTGCCCGCCGGCCGCCTCGATGTCCTCGCCGAGATGCCGATTCTCCTGCTCGCTGAAGGAGAACCGGTCCAGGTGCGAGCGCCAGATCAGGCCCCTGACGAGCACGCCACGGGCTGCCGCGGCGGCGAACACCTCGGAGACCGAGACGTCCGACTCGAGCCGCTGATCGGGATCACCCCGCCAGTCGGTGAACAGCAGCAGGTCCCCGGCCCGCAACTGCCGCACCGCCCGCAACAGCTCGGCGAAGTAGTTGGAGCCGTGCGGCAGGGCGGTGACCAGGTTGCCGGCGGTCCAGGCCTGCCCGTCGTCGTGCCGGCGATCGAGTTCGGTATCCGGATTGCCGCGTTCAGCCGGCGTCAGGAACCAGTCGGCCAGCTCCACTCTGCCTCCGTCCCAGCGCACCGAGCTTCGACCAGCATCGCGCGAGGCGATGTTCGCCGCCGCGGCACAACTCTGTCATCATCGCCGGCCGGCATGGCTATCCCGGTGCCCGCTGGGCCTGGCTGATCGCCGGTAACCGCACGCTCACCGTGGTGCTGCCCGGCTGCGATTCGACGGTCAGCGTCCCCCCGGAGGCGGCCACCACGCCGGCCACGATGGACAGGCCCAGGCCGCTGCTGGCGATGTTCCGGGTGCGCGCCCCGTCGCCGCGGACGAATCGGTCGGCGACGGTGGGCAGCAGGCCCGCCGGGATGCCGGGGCCGGTGTCGTGCACCGACAGCAGCACTGCCGGGCCCCGCGGCGTCGCCGAATTGCCTTGTGCCGATGAGCCATCCCGCACTACGGCGCCGTGCCGTGCCGCGCCGCCGTCCCGGATCCCGGCGCCGTCCCGGATCCCGGCGCCGTCCCGGATCCCGGCGCCGTCCCGGATGCCGGCGCCGCCGGGCGGCACCGAGGGATCCACGGTCGTGATCCGCATCGTGATGGTGGTGCCGGCCGGTGTGTGAATCCAGGCATTGCTGAGCAGGTTGGCGATCACCTGCTGCAGCCGGTGCGAATCGCCGAGCAGGATCACTGGCTCCTCGGGTAACTCCAGCTGCCACCGATGCGCCGGGCTGGCCACCCGGGCGTCGGTCACCGCATTGACCGCGAGCAGGCTGAGATCGACCGGTTGGTGCTCCAGCGGCTGGCCGGCATCGAGCCGGGCCAGCAGCAGCAGGTCCTCGACCAGGCTGCTCATCCGGCCGGACTCCGCGTCGATCCGGCGCAGCGACTGGCGCACCTGCTCGGGCAGATCCGGGCTGATCCGTTGCAACAGCTCGCTGTGACTGCGCACCACCGCCAGCGGCGTGCGTAGTTCGTGACTGGCGTCAGCGACGAACTGCCGCAGCCGGGCGGCTCCGCGCTGCCGTTCGATCAGCGCGCCTTCGACCCGCTCCAGCATGTGGTTCATGGCTGCCGACACCTGGCCGACCTCGGTGTACTGATCGACGTCGGCCACCCGCTCGACCAGGTGCACGTCGCCACTGCCCAGCCGCAGTTCGGAGACCCGCTGGGCGGTCGCGGCCACCCGTTCCAACGGCCGCAGCGACCGCCGGATCGCGAACGCGCCCAGGCCGGTCATGGTGGCGAGCACGACCAGGAAGACGATCAGCTCGGCGATGATGGTGTGCCGCAGGGTCTCGGCGAGGTTGTGCTCGGGCAGCCCGATCACGAGTAGGTCGCCCTCGTCCCCGGTGCTGACCAGCACCCGGTAGCGGCCCAGTCCGGGCAGCCCGATCACCTGGCTGTGACCGGACGGCCGCAGCCGGCCGAGCCGCTGCCGGTCGGCAGCGCCGACCGCGTACGGGACCTCGGAGGCGGTGATCACCCCGACCGAGGTCACCTCGCCGTTGACGATGCGGGCACCGAGCGTGCCGACCGCCTGTCCTACCGTCGAGGTCTCGGCGTTGTCCTGGTCATGGTCTTCGATCTCCAGCGCGCCGGCGTAGCGCGCGCCGGCCAGCGCCAACTGCTGTTCGAAGCGATGCACCAGATAGGTGTGCAGGGCCACCGTAGTGGCCACTCCGACCGCGGCACAGGCCAGCGTCAGCATGCTGGCGAGCAGCAGGGTCAGCCGCACCCGAAGGCTTTTCCGCTGCTGCCACAGCGGAATCCTCACGGCTCCCCGGGCTTGAGCACGTACCCGACGCCCCGCACGGTGTGCAGCATCGGCGGCCGGCCGGCATCGATCTTCTTACGCAGATAGGAGATGTAGAGCTCCACCACGTGCGCTCGGCCGCCGTAGTCGTAGTCCCAGACGTGCTGCAGGATCTGCGCCTTGGTGAACACCCGGCGCGGGCTGGAGGCCAGGAAGCGCAGCAGTTCGAACTCGGTCAGCGTCAGTTCGATGAGCTGGCCGCCGCGAAAGACCTCGTGGGAGTCCTCGTCGATGACCAGGTCGCCGACCTGGATCGGGTGGCCCGCCTGGGTCAGCGCCAGCCCGGCCCGGCGCACCAGGCCACGCGCCCGGGCCAGCACCTCCTGCAGGCTGAACGGCTTGGTCACGTAGTCGTCGCCTCCGGCCCGGATGCCGATGATCCGGTCCTCGACCGAGTCGCGGGCGGTCAGGAAGAGCACGCAGATCTGCTCCGAGAGCTGCCGCAACTGCCGCAGCACCTGGAAGCCGTCCAGATCCGGCAACATCACGTCGAGGATCACCAGGTCCGGACGACGATCGCTGGCGCTGGCCAGCGCCGACCGGCCATCCAGCACGCCGTTGACCTCCCAGCCGTCGAAGCGCAGCGCGCTGACCAGCGCCTCGGTCAGGCCGGCTTCGTCATCGACCACCAGCGCGAGCGGCCGGCTGCCGTCGGCCCGGAGCAGGCTGGCGCGGTCGGCGGTCGATGCGGGCATGGGAACAGCATGCCCGATCAGCGGCCGGGATCTGCCAGGTTTCACAGGCCAACCGGCCACGATTCACAGCTCGGCCACCGCTCAGGCACTTGACCAGGCCAGGCCTTCATACCTAGGCTACCTAGGTATGAAGGGCGACCTGATCCGTGGCCATCTCGACGCGCTGCTGCTCGCCGCGCTGGCGGTCGGCCCCACCCATGGCTATGGCGTGATCGCGCGGATGCGGCACACCAGCGGCGGCGAGCTCGAGCTGGCCGAGGGCACCGTCTACCCCGTGCTGCACCGGTTGGAGCAGGACGGGCTGCTCAGCTCCTCGACCGAGCAGCGCCAGGGCCGTCGCCGACGGGTGTACGCGCTGACCGAGGCCGGCGAGCACGCCCTCGCCGATCGGCGCGCCGAATGGCGCCGGTTCAGCTCGATGGTCTCGGAGTTGATGATGGGAGCTCCGGCATGACCCCGCCGACCGACGATCCGGTCGAGGAATACCTCGACGGCGTGCTCAGCTGCGCCCCCGGCTCACCGCGCCAGGTCCGACGCACCCTGGCCGAGGTGGAGGCGCACCTGGCCGAGTCGGCGCGGGACCTGCGGGCCGAAGGTATGCCGGCCGAGGCTGCCCGGGCCGAGGCGGTCCGCCGGATGGGTCCGCCGGCCTGGGCGGTCGACCGGCCGTGGCCGGCGGGTTCGGCCCGACTGTCCCGGCCGGTCCGGCACCGGCTGGTGCTGGCCGTCCTGCAGCTCGGCGGCGTCGCCGGCATCTTCGTCGGCCTGGCCGGCGCGCTCGCCGCCGGCATCCGGACGATCTGGGGCGCCTCGGCGATCGCCACCCCGTTTCCGGCCGGCGCTTACAGCCAGGCCGACTGCCGGCGCTGGCTGGCCGGCTACCCGTCCAGTCACGACTGCCTGACGGCGATGACCGCCGACCACGCCGCCGATTTCCTGCGCAACGCGGTGCTCGCCGGCATTCTCGGCGTGCTCGCGCTGGCCGCCCGGCGGCTGCTGAAACGGCGCTGGCCACACACCCCGACCTCGGCCGCCGAGCCGCTGATCGGCGCGGGCCTGGCGGCACTGTGCGCGCTCGGCTTCGCCGGCGCCGGCTTCGACGCGGTCACCGTGACCCGCGGTCAGGGTGCCGGGCAGCCGCTCGCGCTGGCCGCGGCGGCCGCCGGTGCCGCGCTGCTGCTGGCCGGTGCGGCACGCCGGTCGGCTGGCCGGCCGTTCTGGCGCCGGCGCGCCGAGCCGTCCGGCTGAGCATCGTTGGCCTCGCCAGCAGCGGCCGGCATTCGGTGACCGCGGATCTGCGGCTGGCCGTCGGCCTGCTCGCGCTGCTGCTGATCGCCTGCCTCGCCCTGCGCGCCGCCGGCGTCCGGCTGCAGCGGGCGGTGCTGACCGCATCGGCCCGGGCGGTCGGTCAGTTGGCGTTGGTTGCCGCCGCGCTGCGCGGGGTGTTCGCCGCCCCGCTGACGGTGATCGCCGTGCTGGCGGTGATGTTCTCGGTGGCCACCTGGACCGCCAGCCGCCGAATCTCGATGCATCGAGGCGCGCTGTCGGCAACCGTGCTGTCCTGCGCCGCCGGCGCGATCGTCTCGATTGGCATCATCGTCGGCCTGCCCACCCTGAGCCGGGACGTCCGCACCCTGGTCGCGGTATCCGGCATCGTGCTGGGCGGCACGATGACCGCGGCCACCCTGACCGGACGCAAGCTTGCCGACGCGCTGCACCGCAGGCGCGATGAGGTGGAGGCGTGGCTGTCCATCGGTGCCACGCCCCGGCAGGCGGTTCGGGCGCTGGCCCGGGACGCGATCTTCGAGGCGCTCGTGCCGGCGCTGGACCAGACCCGCACGGTTGGCCTGGTGACCCTGCCCGGGGCATTCGTCGGCGCCCTGCTCGGCGGCGCCAGTGCCACCAGCGCGGCGCGATTCCAGATCGTGGTCTTGATCGGGCTGCTGTGCGCGGAGTCCATCACCGCGGCCTGTCTGGGCTGGCTGCTCGGCGCCCCGGCGGTCCTGCCGGCGCCACCAGTGACAGCCGGGAAAGGGTGATATAACCTGACAAACCTGAGAACGGAATTGCTTTCCTCGCCCTAGTTAGGTAAGCCTTACCTAGGTTCTTGGAGGAAACATGAGTCTGCCCACCACCTTGCTGCTCGGCTTCATCGCCGGCGCCACCATCGTCCTCGGCCTGCCGATCGGCCGGCTGCGTCGGCCGGCGCCCGGGCTGAAGCTGTTCCTCGGGGCGGTGACCATCGGAGTGCTGTTGTTCCTGGTCTGGGACGTGCTGTCGGCGGGCTGGGAGCCGGTGGACGCCGCACTCGGCGCGGCGCATGACCACACGGGTGGGCTGGCACCGGCCTTCGGCTACGGGGCGTTGTTCATGCTCGGTCTGGCGATCGGCCAGTTCGCGCTGGTCGGCTACGACCGCCACCTGCGCCGCAGCCGGCCGCCGGCCGGCCGGTTGGGCCCCGGCGCCATGTCGGTGGACGAGCGGCCGTACCGCGCAACCGGTATCGCGAGCTGGTCGCCGGCCCGCCGGCTGGCCCTGATGATCGCGGTCGGCATCGGCCTGCACAACTTCGCCGAGGGGTTGGCGATCGGCCAGTCCTCTGCCAGCGGCGAGGTGTCGCTGGCGGTGGTGCTGGTGATCGGTTTCGCGCTGCACAACGCCACCGAGGGCTTCGGCATCGTTTCGCCGCTGGCCGGCGACCTGGATCGGGACGGCGTCCCGATCCGGCCGAGCTGGGCCTTCCTGCTCACCCTCGCGCTGATCGGCGGCGGTCCCACCTTCGTCGGCACGGTGATCGGGCGTGGCTTCACCAGCGACGCCTTGAGCGTGATCTTCCTTTCGCTGGCGGCCGGTTCGATCATCTACGTGATCTGCCAGCTGCTCGGCGTGGCGGCTCGGGCCAAGCGGCCGGAGCTGCTTGCCTGCGGAGTGCTGGTGGGCTTGTTCGCCGGCTTCCTGACCGATGCGATCGTGACCGTCGCCGGCGTCTGAGGGCGGCGCGCGGGCTCCGTTGTCTGACCAGATCGGCCTGTCCGAAAGCCGCTAGCACGGCCACCCGGCAGCCGACAGACTGACAGCATGCCGAACGACACCATCACCAGTCCGACCATCGTGATCGAGCCGCTGCCGCCGGACCTGCCGATGACCGGCTGGCGCACCTTCACCGATTCCGACGGCGGCGCTCCGCTGCGCTGCTGCCTGCGCCAGAGCAGGGTCGGTGAGCGGATCACCTTGGCCTCGGTCGCACCGCCCGGACCAGCCGGCGCCTACCTGGAGACCGGGCCGGTATTCGTGCACGCCGAGGGCTGCACCGGCCCGGCGACCGACGGCTATCCGGCGGAGTTCCGAACTCGGCCACAGGTCTTTCGCGCCTACGGCGCGGACGGCACTATCGTCGGCGGCGAGCTGGTCGAACCAGGCGAGGGCCAGGAGGCGGTTGCCGCCCGGTTACTGGCAGATCCGGCGGTGGCGTTCCTGCACAGCCGCAATGTGGTGCACGGCTGCTATATGTTCGCCATCCGGCGTGCCGCCGGCTGAGGCCGGCTACTGGTCTGCCGGCTTGGTCATCCTGGCGTGTACGCCAGCCTTCGCCGATTCCGACATCAGCCGGCCGCCGGCCACCTGCGCCTTGTTCTTCACCGAACCGGCCACCACCGAATCCTTGCCGGCCATTAGCGCCTCGAAGCCGTCGGCAGCCACCTCGGCCGGATCGTCCTTCTTGGCATTGGCCACCGGGGTGTCGTCCATCCCGGCACGGTCGAAGAACTCGGTGTCGGTCGGGCCCGGCATCAGCGCGGTGATGGTGACCCCGCTGTCCTTCACCTCATAGCGCAGCGCCTCGGCGAAGGACAGCACGAACGCCTTGGACGCGGCGTAGGTGGCGTAGTACGGCCCCGGCATCTTCGCGGCAACCGAGGTGGTGAACAGCATCCGGCCGGAACCGCGCATGACCATCGCCGGCAGCAGTCGCTTGGCCAGGTGCACGGTGGCGCCGATGTTCAGCCCCAGCAGCCGTTGCTCGTCGGCCAGCGGGATGTCGATGAAGGCGCCGCTGTTACCGATCCCCGCGTTGATCGCGGCCGCGGCCAGCTGGCGGCCGCCGAGCGCGGCCAGCAGTTCCTCCACGCCCGCCGGCGTGCTGAGGTCGGTCCGCACCGCGGTGACGGTGGCGCCCTTGGCCGCCAGCGCGGCTTCGGCCTGCCGCAGCTCGTCGTCCTCGGCAGCGATCAGGATCTCGAACCCGTGCTGGGCGAACTGGCGGGCCAGCTCGAAACCGATTCCGGACGATGCGCCGGTGATCAGGGCCAGTCGGTCGGCCCCGGGGTTGTCTTCTGCCATCATTTCCCCTTGTTCACAAGCCATATACGGCCCGTTGGGAATAGCTCTGGCTCAGCCTGACTCCACCCTAGCGCTTGTTCCGGCAGCGTTGCCGGCTCACCTGCACACCGGCCGGAATCGCGTGGCAGCCTCGCACTGGGACCGCGAAGCGACCGCTGGCGGGATCAGTCGCCGGCCGGTTGCGGCTGGCTGCTGGCCCGGCCCTCGTCGCCGGACTCGGGCTCGACCCCACCGGTCAGCGCGCTCTCCACGCCGGTGCCGAGGGCGCTGGCCGGCCCGCCCACGTCTGAGCTCTCACCGTCGAACTGAGCCGGATCGAGCACGTCATCGTCGTCCGGTCGCTCGGCCGGCTGATCACTGCGATTCATTGGCTGTTCCTCCTCGTCGCACGCCGGCGCCGGCGCGCATCGGCCGCCGCGGTCACGGCTTCAGAACCACCTTGATGCAGCCATCCTGCTTGTTGCGGAACATCTCGTAGCCGCTGACCGCCTCGGCCAGGGGCAGCCGGTGGGTCACCAGATCCAGCGCGCCGAGCGGATCGTTCTGATCCTGCACCAGCGGCAGGATCGCATCGGTCCAGCGACGGACGTGCGCCTGGCCCATTCGCAACTGGATGCCCCGGTCGAACATCTCCATCATGGGCAGCGGATCCATCTCGCCGCCATAGACACCGCTCACCGACACCGTGCCGCCCCGGCGAACGCCCTTCAGCGCGGCGTTCAGCGCGTCCAGCCGGTCGATGCCGAACCGGTCGGTCACCCGCTGGGCCAGCGCGTCGGGCAGCATGCCGGTAAGCTTCTGAACCAGCGCGGTGCCGTGCTGGGCGTGCGATTCCATGCCGACGGCCTCGATCACGGCGTCCGGGCCGCGTCCGTCCACCATTTGGATCAGCGCGTCGGCCACGTCCTCGACCTGCCGCAGGTCGAGCGTCTCGGCACCGTAGCGCGCTGCCAGGGCCAGCCGCTCGGGCACCAGATCGACGCCGATCACCCTTTCCGCTCCGAAGTGCTTCGCGATCCGGACGGCGAACTGGCCAACCGGCCCGAGGCCCAGGACCGCCACGCTGCTGCCCGGCTGGACATCGGCGTACACCACTGCCTGCCAGGCGGTCGGCAGGATGTCGGACAGGAACAGGAACTGCTCGTCCGGAGTGCCGTCCGGCACTGTGACCGGACCGAACTGTGCCTGCGGCACCCGCAGGTATTCGGCCTGGGCACCCGGCACCGAGCCGTACAGCGAGGTGTAACCGAAAAGCGCGGCGCCCTTGCCTTGAGCGCGCACCTGGGTGGTCTCGCACTGGGCGAAGAGCTTGCGGGAGCACATCCAGCAGGATCCGCAGGAGATGTTGAACGGGACCACCACCCGATCGCCCACCCGCAGGTTGGTGATGTCGCTGCCGACCTCCTCGACGACGCCCATCGCCTCGTGGCCGAGGATGTCGCCGGGCTTGAGGAACGGCCCCAGCACGCCGTAGAGGTGCAGGTCCGAGCCGCAGATCGCGGTGGAGGTCACTCGGATGATCGCATCGGTCGGTTCCTGGATCTCCGGATCCGGCATGTCGAGCACTTGAACGTCTTGGTTTCCTTGCCAGGTAAGGGCTTTCATGGCCTCTCCTCTGTCTGACTGGCGGACAGCACCGGGTCGGGCGAGGCGCGGTGCGTCGAGGCTGTTTCTCGAAGATGGCTGCTCCGTCGGCGGTTTCCGGCGGACGAGCGGTGGCGGCTGCCAGCGATGTGCTGCCAGCGCGGCGGCCTGGCTAATCGGGCGGCTCGGCCAGGCCCCGATCCGGATCCTGATCGCCGTCCGGACGACCGGGTGGCTCCTCACCCGCGCCCGGGAAATCCAGCGGCTGCGGTGCCGAGCCCGTCTCTATGCCCGCCTCCGGAGCGTCGGGGTCCGCGCGGTCGTCTCGCTGCTCGGTCATCGGTGAATACCCGCTTCCCGTCCGCGGCCTGCCCGTTGCCCGACGGCCGCACCTTCACCATAACGCCGCGCGGCGGGTAGCGGCAGTTGCTGCTGGCTCAGCTCAGCCGCTCGATGATCGGATCCAGCTCGCGGGCCAGCGCGATGTCGTAGCTGGTGACCCCGCCGGCCGAGTGGGTGCTCAGCCGCAGCGTCACGGTCCGCCAGCTCAGGCTCAGGTCCGGATGGTGGTCCAGCCGCTCGGCGATCGGCGCCAACTCGTCGATGAACGCGACAGCGGTCAGGAAGGCCGGGAACCGCACCGTCCGGGACAGCTGATGCGGGTCGACCAGCCAGTCCGGGGCCAACTCACCGCGGGCCTGGTCCAGCTCCGCCGAACTGAGCAGTGTGCGCTCCATCGCGCCTCCTCCTGATCGTCCTGCCGGCTTGTCCATCACCGTTGGCAGCAAGGTTAGTGGGCCTGCTCTAGGCTCCGTCAGGTGACCGAACGTGAGGGCAGGGACGACCGGCTGGTCTGGATCGACTGCGAGATGACCGGGCTGGAGCTCAGCCGGGACGCGCTGATCGAGATAGCCGTGCTGGTGACCGACGGCGAATTGAACGTGCTCGACGAGGGGCTTGACGTCGTCATCAACTGCGCCGACGACGTGCTGGAGACCATGGTGCCGTTCGTGCGGCAGATGCATGAGAACTCGGGGCTCACCGAACTGGTCCGCTCGTCCACCATCACCCTGGGCGAGGCCGAACGTCAGGTGCTCGCCTACATCAAACAATTCGTGCCCGAGCCGAGGACCGCGCCGCTGTGCGGCAATTCGATCGCCACCGACCGTGGCTTCATCGCCCGCGACATGCCGGAGTTAGACGGCTACCTGCACTACCGGATGATCGACGTGTCCTCGATCAAGGAGCTGACCCGGCGCTGGTACCGGCGGGTGTACTTCGGCCAGCCGGCCAAGGGGCTGGCCCACCGGGCGCTGGCCGACATCCACGAGAGCGTGCAGGAACTGCGTTACTACCGGGCCACCGTGTTCGTGCCGCCGCCCGGCCCGGGCAGCGAGGAGGCCAGTGCCGCGGCGGCGGCGATCATCGCCGCGGCCAGCGCGGCGACGCCCACTTACCCGGTCGTGACCAGCCCGGAAGGAACGCTAGACTGACCTCGCTCGCCGGGCGTCACCGGCGAGCGTTCGATGGTGGGCGTAGCTCAGCTGGTAGAGCACCTGGTTGTGGTCCAGGATGTCGCGGGTTCGAGCCCCGTCGCTCACCCCAAAACGAATTCAGCCCCCGGCCGGAGCCGGGGGCTGAATCATGTGCCCGTCTTCTGCTGCTCGTCGTAGCTTGGTTACCACGAGTCCGGCTGCCGGCCGTGGCCGGCGCGGACCTACAGCGTCCAGCGGTGCCGGTTGATGAACGGCAACCGCGCCCAGATCCGTCCCAGCCCCCAGACGTTTCCGGCGTAGGTGGCGGCCAGCACGATCAGCACCACCGCGTACAGGAAGTGGTAGTCGACCAGCGGGTTGGTGGAGGCGGTGGGCGCGCCGTTTGCGGCGTGTTGGGCCGGCGGGAACTCGGCGAACCACATCAGCGCCATCAGAAGCACGCCCGAGGCGGCGGCGATCCGCATCGCGACGCCGGCGATCAGGGCGACACCGAGACCGAGCAGGCCCAGCATGAACATCCAGTCAGCCCACCAGGTTCCGGCCATCGAGTGGAAGGCCGACTGGAACGGGCCGACGTGGACCGAGCTGAGAAAGCCCTTGGTCGGCGAGCCACCGTGGATCCAGGCCCGTGCCGAGGGGGTCGCGTAGTGCAGGCCGAAGGTCTTGTCGAGGAACGCCCACAGGAAGACGAATCCGGTCGTGACGCGCAGCGTCGCTAGGGCTCGGGTCGCGAACTGGGTAAGCATTCCGCCGGGTACCTCGGCGAGTTCCGGGTGATCCGCCATCGGGCGGACTGACTGCTGGGTGGTCATGGTCATCCCCTCCTCATTGGGATAACCCCATAGTCTCCCCATCGGTTCGGTTGATCATGAGTCGAATGCCCGGAACTTGGCAGGACCTAGGTCATCGGCCTTCCTGCTGGCGGCCCATCAGCCTGCTCATCGGCGGTTTCTTGCGATCACTCGGCCGAGTCGCGGTCCTCGATCAGGCTCCAGGCGCTCGGCAGCACCAGCGCGGCCAGCGCTGCCTTGATCGCATCGGTGACCAGGAACGGCCGCACCCCCAACTCGAACGCCCGGCCGGCGGGCAGCCGCAGTTCGTGGGCCAACCAGCCGGCGCCGATGAGGTAGACCAGCGCGCTGCCGAGCAGGAACTGGGCGGCGGTGCTCAGCACGTGCCGGTCGGCCCGGCGCTCGGACAGCCAGCCGACCACGGCGGCCGCCAGCACGAAGCCGACCAGATAGCCGAACGACGGGCCACCCCAGCCGGCGCTGCCGTGCGCGAACCAGGGCAGGCCCAGCCCGCCGGCGACCAGGTACAGCAGCATGGCGAGCAAGCCGCGCGCCGAACCCAGCGCCGCGCCGCTGAGCAGCACCGCGAACGTCTGCAGGGTGAACGGCACCGGCGACAGCGGCGTGTGGATGCTGACCTGCGCGCACAGCCCGGTCAGGCCCGCGGCGCCGAGCACCAGGACGGCGTCCCGGACCCGGCCGCCCGGGATGAGGTCGGCCAGCACGACAGGACGGGAGGAGAGGGAAACCGCACTCACGAAGTGCCCTTTCAGGGTATTTGTCGGGTTATCGCCAGCCGCAGCCTAGCAACCTGGTTCGAAGGTCGGGCCAATCCTTAACTGCCTTTAATACTCAGCGCGATGGCCAGCGCCGCGAGCACCACCAGCATGGTCAGGACCGCACCGAGCATCGAGACCGCCCGGGGCAACCGGAAGCCGGGCGAGCGGGAGCTGCCCCGCCGGGTGAAGACGATGCCGATCAGGGTCAGCGTCAACAGGGCCGCGCCGAGACCGGCCATCGGATGCCACCACTGCTCCCCCAACCACAGCACCCGGCCGTTGAGCCAACCGGCCTCGCCGCCGCGGACGCCGAACAGGCCGCGCCGCACGACGGGGACGGTCAGCGAGGCAGCCGCGCCGATGACGGTTGCGGACAGCACCGCGCCGAGCACCGCCCGGCTGGTTTGCCAGGCACCGAAAACCAGCAGGTAGCCGCCGACCGCAGCGATCAGCACGCCGGTGAGCCCGAACACGGTGGACTGGCCGGTGGCCACCAGGGCTCCGATCAGCAACAGCGCGAGGCCGGCCAGGATCATCCGGCGTGGCCAGGCGTTAACCAGGTCGGTAACCCGGTAGCCGGCCAGGGTGACGGTTCGCAGTACCGAGGCGAGCGGCCGGATGGGTGCTGGCACCTGCGGCATGGCCCGCACCGCCGCCGCCGTCACCGCAGCCGCCTTCGCGGCGGTGCGCATCATCAGCGGCGTACCCAGTTCCGATCGCAGGCGCTCGTCCGGCACCGGGCAGCTGGCCAGCAGCGCGGCGGCGTCGCGTTCCCGGTCGGCCGGGGCGGCCTGCTGGACCGAGTTGGCCCAGCTGCGAGCGGCGGTGGACGCGGATTCCCGCTGGCTCGGGTCCAGGATGGTCTGGGCCAGGACCGGAAGCTCCTCACCGGCCACCTGCTGCTGGCGGCCACGAGCGACCCAGAGCGCGGTCAGCGGCAGGCTGACCGGGACCGGCGCGGTGGCATCGTCGAGGAAGGCCAGTTCGGCCTTGATGGTGTCGGCGTTGAGCAACCGCTGGGCGCCGTCGGTCGCTGGGCTGACCGCGATACCCCTGCCGGCCGGCGGCTCGGGGATCCCGAGTTCGGCGAGCTGGCTGAGGAATCCGGTAATCCGTGAGCCGTCCTTGACGATGGCGATGGTGTTGATCCGGCGCGGATCGAGCAGCAGGTGGATCAGCCAGCCGGCGCCGTCCAGCCGGCCCCACATCCAGTCGTTGGCCCGCCAGGAGCGCTTGAGGAACGCGCCGAAGTGGTCGAGCTGGAGGCCGGTGAGCTTGCTGGCGGCGGTAGCCCGGCCGAGGTCGAGCAGGGTACGGGTGTCCGAACTCAACTGGATCAACTCGACCGGCTGGTCGACCTCGGCATCGGTCGGCAGCATCGCCCGGTGCGCCGCGTGCAGCGCGAACAGCCGCAGTGCGCGGGCCTGGTCGTCGGCCGCGCCTCGCAGGTACTCGGCGTAGGTCCTGAGTCGCTCGGCGGCGGCGCTGACCTGCTCGGCGCGCGACCCGATCGCCGCGGCGGGACAGGCAGGCACCGCTGTCACCAGCGGATCGGCGATCAGCTCGGCCACGATAGCGGCGACCTGCCGCCAGGCGGAGAGCAGGCCGGCGGCTTCCGGATCGGACGACGCACTGGGTTGGCCGGCAGCCGCTTCGGCGGGTCCGGCGGCGGGCTGGTCCATCAGGTCCAGGTAGCGCCGGGCCAGCTCGCCGACCGCCTCCGGCAGCGCCAGCGCCTGGATGTCCGACCGCTGTGCCTGGGCCTGCACGAATGCCTCGACGTCGACGTGCTCGGCGGGCTGGAAGGCGGCGTGCAGTGCGGTCAGCAGCCGGACCAGCATCTCGGTGCTTTGCTCACTCGATCGCGGATCGTCCCAGCCGGCGAGCAGGAATCGGCAGCGCAGCATGGACAATGCGATCGTCTTGGCACCGTGGAAGGCGTCCTGGCCGAAGCCGGCCAGGCCGGCCAGATCGGTCGGCTTGTCCGGCCAGCGCTCGGCGATCACCGACTGCACCGACCGCCGGCAGTCCTGTTCGACCGTGCTGCCGGGCAACAGGACGGCGCCCCATCGCTCGGGCAGGGTGGGTCTGCGCGGGTCGACCGGGGTGCCGGCGTCGGTCCGCGGCCAGCTACCGAGCAGCCGCAGCAGCTCCGGGACCAGCTGGCCGGCCAACCGGTCGGCCGCGCGGGAGCGGTAGTCGGCGAACAAGCCGTCGGTGAGCAGTAGGTCGTCTGGTCCCTGGCCGATCCGGCATTCGACAGCGAGCTGGGCCAGCCGCTGTCGCATGTCGGTGCGCACTCCCACTCGCTCGTTGTGTTCGCGAATGGCACGCAGATCGGCGGCGATCGACTGGGTCAGCACCGCGCCGAGATCCTTGAGCAGGCCGTCGATCATGGTGTACGGCCGGCCGATGTCGTCGGCCGGCAACCCGGCCGTGGCCGGCTCCGGGTCCGGGCCGGCGGTGGGCACGACGTAGAGGAGCACCCGGCGCGCCTGCCGCCGCGCCGGCCGCTGGAAGACCGTCCGCAGCACCGCGTCGATGGGCTGGTTGTCGAGCAGGCCGCCGTCGGCGGCCCAGTGGTTTCGGGTGATGTTGGCCAGCGCGCCGACCGGCGGGCGGGCCGGCACCGGCCCGGCCGCTGGCACCGGATCGGCGTAGGGCAGGTAGGACGGCTCGAACGCGCCCGGGAAGGAGGCGCTGCTGCGGGCGGCCAGCGCGAGCGCGTCGGTTTGGCTCAGTGTGTGCTGGGTGAACCGGAACACGCCGCGATGGTCGACGTCCTGCACCAGGGTGCCGTAGGTGTCGGTGAAGCGGCTGGCCTCGCCGGTCAGCAGCGTGGTGGTGATGAACAGCGTGGTGGAGACCGTGTTGGCCGACGGGTTGGTGACCATCGGCAGTTTCGGGAGTGCCCGCTGCAGGTTGGCGTACATCTCGGCGTCGCCCTGCAGCAGCGACGGGAACTCGGTGTCGGCCGGGTTGCGCAGCAGGGTCTCCAGGGCACCCATCTCCAGCCAGAGGTCGCGCAGCTTGCCGAGGTCCCGCTTGGCCGCCCGGCCGTAGGCCAGCAATGCGGCGTTGATGCCGCCGCCGCTGCTGCCGGACAGCACATCGACATCCACGGTGACGTCGAGCAGGTTGAGCAGGTCGAGGTAGCGCCGCCTGGGGTCCGAATCGGCGAGGGTGAGCTGCGCCGCGTCGTCGAGCCGGCGCAGGTTGGATGCCTGGGTGAGCAGGTCGATCTCGCGGGCGACGCCGCCCATCCAGATGGCCAGGCTGACGCCGCCGGTCAGCGTGGTGGCCAGCCGGATCTCTTGGGTCAGCGGCGTCACCGGCCTAACGGTGCCCGGCGTCGCCGGATTGACCGTGCCCGGTGTCACTGGACTGACCGTGCCCGGCGCCGCTCGGTGAACCGTCATCGCCAGACCCCTTTCTAGGTGCCTCTTCCGACCTCTCGGCGTCGCCGACTCGCCCGTCACTCGTATCGGTTACGCAGAGTGACTGATTATCAGCAAAGCGGACAGAAAGCGCAATAGGCTGGATAACTGGGCGCCTGGCGAGTCTGCTAATGTCTTCGCTCGTGTCCGGTCAGCACCACCGGATGCGACCAACGCGCCGCTAGCTCAACTGGCAGAGCAGCTGACTCTTAATCAGCGGGTTCGGGGTTCGAGTCCCTGGCGGCGCACCACATGATCCTTTTTCAACCCCAGCCATATGAGAATGTCCGGTTTGGGGTCCGGGCTGAGCCCCTGACGTCGTGAGACGGCAGGGGCTTTTTGGTGCGTTGCCGCCAGCGGCGCTGGCGTGACAGCCAGGCCGGGACGCCGTGATGCCAGGCTGACGGGTCGAAGGTCCATGCCTGCTCAAGGGGTTCGGGTGTGGCTTGGCGCTCTTCGCCCTCGGCGGCTGTAGCTGGCGCGCTGATGACCAGATCAGGGTTGAGCAGCTGGCGGTCGGGTCCGGCGAGGTAGCCGATCACGGTGCCGTCCTCTTCGACTTCGATGCGTTCGAAGAGTGCTTGGTTCATGCGGCGACGAGCAGCGGCCGGTGCGGTGCGGTGCGGTAACGGGTGGCGGCGTCTTTGATGAACTCCAGGCAGCGGCTGAGGGCTTGTTCAAGCGTGTCCGCGGCCGCGTTGGCTGAGGCGAGTCGTCGCTCGCAGGCTTCGACTTCGGCAGTGAGCCGGTCTTGTTCGGACTTGAGCAGCTCCAGCGGGATCGCACCGGCGTAGTGGGCGTCGAGCAGCTTGCGCCGCTGACCTTGTAATACCTGTAGGCGGCGGGTAGCGCTTGTGCGGGTGGCGGCGGCTTCGCTCAGGTAGGCCGTCATTTCTTCGCGGAGGAGTTCGTCCAGGAGCCGGGTACGCCCACAGCACCAGCGGGAACAGGCCGTTATCGGTTTGCTCGCTGCCGGTGCGGCGATAGGCCTCGTACTGCCGGCACTGCCGGATCAAGGTCGGGATGCTTTCGGTGGCTCGGTCGACCTCGATGAACCAGTGATCCTCAAACTCGCCGTTGGCAGTCACCGCATAGAGGTCGAGGCTTGAGCAGTTCGACGCTGCCACCCAGGCCGGTGTAACTACGCCAGGTGGCGGGTTCGATTTCTACCTGCAGCAGCTCCAGCCTTTAACCCGAGCAGCTTCGACCAGTGCCAGGTGGGTGTCGGCGATGGCGACGTAGTGACGGACGAAGCGTTCGCCCGGTTCGCGCACGCGGCCGACCGCGCCGGCACCGTCGCGACGAAGATGACCCCTACTTGAGTTGTCGGCCTTGGCTAGGGTGGGTAGGGATTTCCTCCACCGCCAGCTGCGGCTATGCACCCGAACAGCTGCCATTGACCTAATCATGCAGAATCACACAGCTAACGGCGTTGATTCTCGGAGCTGTAGGAAGGTTATGTAGGGGCTAGGGTAGTGATGGCGAAAACGGATGAGTTTGCGAAATCGAAGCAGAGTGAAGCAGCCGTTGCGATGGATGTAGTGTTCCGTGCGCCAAAATGGTTGGTATGGCAAGGTATGTAAAATGAGATGGCGCTATGTCAGCAGCCGACCACGACGGCTCAGCTTTCACCGATGACAACTTGGTCGTAGGTCACATCTGGAATGCCGGTCCGGCTAAGAACGGAATTAGGCCGCTGTATGTCGCAACTGATGAAGTCGAAAACATTGATGGCGAATCCGTACGATTGATCCGCCAGGTCGAAGTCCGCGTCGAACAGCTGAGGGCACTGCTCGAATAGGTTCTGTTTCGCGCGTGATCGGCCTCGGTCCCCTGGCCGCTGGGTCTGCCGTTCAGCTCGCCTCGACCTGGCGGCTAGCTTGCGCGCCAGTCCCGACGCTGTCACGGGTGCAGGAGTAGGGCGGAAGCCGGTCGCCGATACGGTTACGGCGCACTGTTAGCAGCACGACCAGGCTGCAAGCCGAGCACCGGGAGGCTCAACAAGTCGGCTACGAGAACTTCTAACCCAGCAGCTCGTAAGTCGACTTCCTGACGGCTCGGGGCACGTGTATGTCCATGCACCAACTGGCTTCGAATCTCGTAACACTTGTTGAAGAATTTGACCGGGCTCTCGTCCTGGTAAGTCGTCAGGCCTTCAAGTTTGGCAACGAGCTCGCGGCCGGTTGCGGCAATGGACTCTTGTTTAAGATGGCGCAGCGAGCCGATCAGGGATGCCTTGTCTAAATCGGAGTCCGGAAGCATCGAAGCTTCGTGCAGCGCGTTGTCCACGATGGACGTAGCTGCCATGCCTCGTGGCTCGGCGTCGAGCAGGCACTCGATCGCCATCATCAAGCAGACAAAGCGCACGTCGGGCGTGTCGAGATTCAGGCTTTCGTTGAAGAGATTAAACGCGAGCAACTCTGCTGGGGTTGCGAGTGGCGCTGTCCGGTAGGCACGACGGATTGAGTCAACAAGTTGATCTGGAAGAGGGCTCTTCTTACCTACGGCCGAGAGTCGAACGAATCGACCGTTAGGCGTCGTGGGAAAGACTATAACCCCGGGACGATCTTGGAACACCACAGTGTCGTCGGGGATGTTTAACAGCTGCCTGACCGCCATCTTTCCTTCATCGGAGTAGCTACCCCAGGACACGCCCTCCTGCCGGGCGCCCACATCGGCACCAATCCCGCCGTATGCGAAACCCACGAGTAAGGCGGTTCGCCACCGTTCAGCCTCCGAAAGTGCAGTGTCCTCGTCGGGATACCCCGAGCCGGTCAAGATGACACCGTTTGTGTTGGCCAGGAACTCGTTGTCTACGGCGGCGCGGAGCTTCACCCTGCGCCCGTCTTCGCTCTGAAGAATCAGTTCGTGGCTCTGCTCGTTGACGTGTCCTCGCCTACCGAGGGACAGGTGAATCCTGAACGAATAACTCACCGCATGCCCTCCTCGCTCCCGATCCTGACCGCGCCGCCATGCTCGCACCAGTCCGATCTAGTGGTAGGTATAGACGCGCCAAGACGTCGATCTCAGTCGCCTCTAGTCCTGTACCGCTGGCGACGCCTGACGGATGGCGCGCCCATTAGCGCGTGACGGTAGACGCCGTCAGGGTTTGAGAGCTGTCCCAACAGGTGCAAACGTTGTAATTTTGACTTATCGCTTCGGAAGTGGCAGTTGTCGGCTGCTCCTACAAGGTATCTGTCATCCCTCACGAACGTGCCTGTTGGTCACTTCGCACAGAAAGACCGATAAGCGCTCGGCGGGTTAGCCAGACAATACTGCCTAATGTCGAACCGTGACGAGGCATGATTGATTCAGCAGGGACGAGCGGCGGAGATTCTGACCGCTAGGGCGCTACTCAAGAATGCCTATTTCGCTTTGGCATCGATATCTAGTATAAATTCTTTACACGCTGCAGCTGTCATCGAAATTGTACTGGAACTTAGGTGCATTTGGCCCCCACCCACAGTAACACCAATACGGCCAACTTCCGTAGCGAGATTGCGAGTATTTCGCTGAAGTGGAGTAATCCTGCCAAGCCCGTGGGCAACAGAGTTCCTCACCGCAATAGCTGCCTTTACATCCTTGTACCGAGCGCAAGAGGCCAATTTAATCCCATGGTGCAAGCTATACGCATCCTCGCGCCTGGCCCATGACATACTCGAAGAAATTTGCCATTCATCGAGAAGGAGGCTCTGGGTCGTCACTGACAAATCAACGTTGCGTGAGACTAACTGCACCGACAGGGCATCGATGTATGCCTCAGTGATTGAGACCAGACGAAACAAAATGTACTGGTCATCAATTCGACCACTACCCGCCAGTCGCCCTATGCCATAAATTCGGCCAATCGTCGCAGTGCTTGCAGGCGACGCGGTTATAGATGATTGGGCGTGAGTGAGCAAAAGCAGCGCGTTCTCAGTAAGCGCATAAACTGGAGATATCGGAGCAGTCAAGAGCTGCTCAGCTCTCAAGTAGCAATTTGTAGAGCGGTGAGGAATCTCGGACAGCCGCGAAGCGGTCTTGGGTCACATGGCCAGCATCGGCTAGTGCTCGAATACCCAATACGTACCAAGGAGCAAGTGCTTCAGGTTCGGTTCGCAGCGCGGCATCGAGTTCTTTGAAGTTCGAATGACCAACCTCCGCGAGTGCGAGCATCGACTCTGCATGCAGCACAGAATGCGCACCGCGAAGCTGTTGCTGCTCAACAAACTCGACGCGCTCGTCCTTATGGCCGAGGAGCTTGAGCCGTCTCGCGATGTCAATCAGCCAAAGAACTTGCCACTCACTCAGTTTTTCTCCATGCTCCTTTGAAAGCGCGTCCCATATTCGCTCCACCTCGGTCATATTCATTGCATACAAATCCGCTAAATATTCGCAAAGACGGGGTGTCAACGAGGGTGCAAATATGAATAGGTGCACCACGCGTGGCAGAGCCTCGGGCCTCTTCAGCCTACGAAGAGTATTGACAGCACCGCGAATCTGACGTAGATCGTCTACGGATAACGCTTTGAGATCGATTCGATCTTCGTCGCCAGGCGGCAGGTCGAGTCTCTTGAGAGTGCCTTCGGCCTCTGCTGCGGACTCATCGTCATCAAGCTCGTACTCGGGTTCGACTTGGACATCTTCTGGGTCGAACGGCTCGTCGCTCTTAGCGACCTCTGGCGAGACGTGCCTCAGCATGTACGATATGAAGCGAATTGTATGAGTCTTGTACTCGTTGAGTACAAGACCAATTGAATGTGCGGCATCTGCCAACTGCTCTATGACATCTTCAGAGTCGCTATAAGAGGTCGTTCCCACACGAAAATCGTCGTTGTACCGCCATACCTGAAGCCCACGCCGCACTATATCGCGTTCCATAATACGTATATACACCTCGGAGAGTGCGTCTGAGGCGTCAAGCAACTGCGGGAGGCCATACGATGCACCCTGGAGTTCACCTAAGAGTTCGACTAGATACTGAACGCCGCCGATCTTGCCCGTCTGCATCTCAAGCTCTTTCTGCAATACGCCATGATCTACGTATTGGTAAAAAGCGGCTATGTCGGCCTCCACAAGATGGGAGAATTTCGAGTCGCCAAGGCGTAACCCGACCTGTCGCTTCATGCCGGCGTAGGCGGCATCGATCGGACCCTTCGCAAATTTCCGATAATCATCTCGTTCACGAGCAGCGCTCGGCTGGCCCTGCAGAACGTAATCGCAAAGTGCCCGATAGGCGATGCGCTCTCCAATTCCCACAATAGCGATTGGTCGAGTGCCTCGGAGCCCCTTGCGAGCATTGGCGGTGATCCCGACGGCATTGTAGGCAC
Source organism: Jatrophihabitantaceae bacterium (assembly GCA_045807085.1). GTDB lineage: Bacteria > Actinomycetota > Actinomycetes > Mycobacteriales > Jatrophihabitantaceae > Jatrophihabitans_A. Next base: position 62,893 of record JBJMIB010000031.1, on the reverse strand, counting down.
CAGCTTCAAGGCGAGCGGCGACATACTCTGTCAGCCCGGATATATCGCGTTTAACAACTTCCACCCAAGGCTCTGGCGGTAGCAAGTTTCGCCAGGTTTCGGTTTCCGACACTACCGCAGCCGTTATGTCTAGCCTTGCTACAAAGTCGGCCGGCAGTCGTTGCAACATGTCCTCCTGGTTCGGCGGGCTGAACACTCAGTTCACCAGCAAACTTACTCTGCCCAGTACCGGTTGGGCTTGGCAGCTGTTGGGTGCCACCAGCCGCTCCTCCGGAGATATAGCGGGCCGGGGAAGAATTGCTCAGGCAGGCATCAACCTTGGGTTCTCAAGGCAGCTCGGTGCTGACGCTAAGTTCGAGGCGTTTCCTCCTCCGGCATCTACATAACGGTCGAGGTCTCCTGCTTCCTGCGGATGACTGAGCACACCAGTCCGGGGCATATCGTCGCCGAGGCTCGCCTCAGACACGGAGAACGGTTAGGCGCAGTCAGAGTTGGAAAGCTGTCCCAACAGGCGCACAAGCACAGGCGCACAAGCACACCGGCACATAATGCTTTCGGGCTCGGTAGCGCATGAGCCACGCCATCAGCCACGACTTGGCCTTCTCAGTTGGAGGGCAGCCCGAGCGCGATCCGCACCGCGTCGGCTGCTGCCGGGCCGGCATTGTTATTTAGAGCCGGATCATTGACAGCGGCGACCTCCTGATCCACCGTCTTTGCCGCCGCCACCGCTTTCCAGGCGAACCGCTCGTGAATTATGGTCGTTACCAGCGTGTTGATCTTCGGCTTAACGTCGGCCGGCCAACGTCCAGCGGTAAGGCTGCGAGCGAACTGGTCATCAGATTTCGCCAGCAGCGCCGCAAGCTTGGTGTAGGAACTGAGCGGCTTCCCGTCACCAAGAGCACCCCACTGGGCAATGAGCTTGTTGGACGGCGCCACGATTACTAGGTACTGGTGCGCCGCTTGGTGCTGCGTCCAGATGACCGGTGCTGGTGGCCGCGACGATGGTACCGACGAGTTCGTATGTAAAGCGCTGGCGGTGGTGGCCGTGTGTGCCTTCCCTCCACAGCCCGCCAGCACGATCAACGACATGAGTGTGGCGCACGCGCGAACGCTGTTCTATGCACGGCGTGAGTTTGGCATACCACGGAAGTTGATGTGGTCGGAGCATGCAAAAACGCCCTCCTGACCGTTGACTGTCAGGAGAGGGCGCTTCGCGGCGGCAAGTCGTTGTACGGCTGGCCACTTCCAGCAGGCCGTTGCTCTCGGTGTCTACAGGCCGTTCTGGTCCTGCAGTGCGAACCGGGTCGGGTTATCCAGCCGCGACCTCGCCGACGAAAGTGACCGTCTCCACGACCCGTCATCCGGCAACCGAGCGAACTCCTCACCGACCAGCATCAGGGTGCTCAGCGGCTCTGACTTGCTCACGCCTTTGAACGGTGGTATGCCTGGCAGACTTGGGTCTCGCTGGTCGCCAGCAACTGCATCAGCTCTGCCAGTGGCTAGAACCGAGCTAACCAATCTAGCCACCTGAGAGGCATTGTGGACGTCGGGATCGAGGAACTGCGTGACAGCTTGAGCCGCCACCTGGCCGACGTCCGAGCCGGCGCAGTCGTGACCATCACCGATCACGGCCATCGGATCGCCCGGATAATCCCGGTGGATCAGCCAAGTCGGCTGGAGCAGCTGATCGCCGAAGGGCGGGTTACCAGCGCAGCCCGCCGTAAACGGTCTTCCACCGAACCGCTTGTGAGTAACGGCACCGTCAGCGACCTAGTAGCCGAGCATCGGCGGTGAGGCTACTCGACACTTCGGCGTTCGTTCCACTACTCGTCGCTGAGCCCAGTAGTGCGGTCTGCAGACCGTTCTGTGACGACGCAGACGTCGTAGTCACCAGCCCGCCTCACCAATGTTGAGTCCGCCGAGCCCTCGCATTCTCCATCAGTGCGGTTGTGAGGAATTCGATCACCGCGACCCTTACCGGCTTGGGCAGCTTGCTCGCGATAGCTCCTTGCGCGGGAGGGCGTAACGAGCAGCTCGTACGGTTGCTCACTCACCCGCGCAATCCGCGAGCCGCCTCCACGCCGCGCACCACATCGCCACGCGCGTAGGCAGCATCCGCCTCACGGATGTCTGCCAGCGCGTCAGAGTCACTCAGCACGTCGATCGTCTCTTCCAGTTTGGGCCAGATCGTCCGGGCTGATCAGGACGGCCGCCGGCCGACCATTGCGAGTTACCACCAACCGTTCATGGTGACACTGCACCCGATCGACCATCTCACTCAGGTGGTCTCGGCCGTCCGTAGCGACTCGGTACTCATGGCCACAATTGTGGCGCACCTGCCGAGCGATGTTCAGGACCGACTGCCATCGTCAATTAGCTACCGCGGTGGCGGGCAATCCCTGTCTCAGCCTGACGGCCGCCTTCCCCATAATGGGCCGTATGCGCCCCTTCCGCTTCCTAGCCGATGTCCACGAGACCGTCACCGGGCCCGAGTTGGCTGCCCGCGCCAGGCGCGCGGAGGAGATGGGCTACCACGCCTTGGTGATTCCGGATCACCTGCTCGGGCAGCTGTCTCCCGCGGTGGCCATGGCAACGGTGGCCGCGGCAACGTCGACGCTGCGGGTGTCGGCGTTCGTGATGAACAACGACCTGCGGCATCCGGCCGTGCTCGCCCAGGACCTCGCCAGCATCGACGTCCTGTCCGGCGGCCGAGTCGATCTCGCGATCGGTGCCGGCTGGAACAAGCCCGAGTATGACGCCATCGGCATCAGCTTCGACCCGGTCCCGGTTCGGCAAGCGCGACTGGCAGAGTCCATCACCGTGCTGAAGGGGCTGTTCAGCGGAGTACCGTTCAGCTTCGCCGGCGAGCACTACACGATCACGGACTACACCGCCGAGCCGGTTCCGGTCCAGCGGCCGCATCCGCCCTTCTTCATCGGCGGCGGCGGGCGGCGCACGTTAACCCTGGCCGGGCGAGAGGCCGACATCGTCGGGTTGGCGCCTCGCATCCGGACGAACGCCACGGTGGATGCCGCATCGCTGACGCTGGCCGCGACCCGAGAGAAGATCGGCTGGGTGCGTGATGCCGCCGGTGGGCGTTTCGAAGCCCTGGAGTTCAACATCTATCCGTCGGGGTGGCCGGTGGTGGTCACCGACAACCTGCGGGGCGAGGCTCGCCGGGTCATCGACGATTTGCGGTCCCGGACGGGCGTCGAACTCACCGAGGACGAGGTGATCGACTCGCCGCATCTCTTCATCGGATCCGTAGACCGGCTCGTGGAGAAATTTCTGCAGCTGCGCGAGGAGCTCGGAATCTGCTCCGTCCTGCTGGGCGAGATTGGCGAACTGGCGCCGGTGCTGGAGCGACTGTCGGGCAGCTGAGCGGCCGCAGGCGCAGCCCGCCAAGCGGCTCGATCGACTGACCGCACCCGATCTCGTCGGATGTGGCACTGGCGGCGCTCTCAGCTACCGGGCAACACGGCGTCCTGGACCCGGCTTAGCTCTGACTTGTCGGGCGCCTCGATGACTCGTTGGCCAGCACCAGCTCAGCCTCACAAACCGCTAGCAAATGCTCCAGCAACTGACCGTCGCGTGGCGTCGACGCGGAAGCGACTATGCAGGGCACCTTGTGGTGGATCATCGCGACATGGATCCGGCGAGCGATCGCATCACCTTGCTTCGGCGGACAATCTGGCAGCAGAATTGCCAAACCTTCGTCACCGAAGTTGCCGATGGCGTCGCAGCCGCCCTGCACCATCGCCACGGTTCGCGCCGCCGCGGGATCGACAGTTCTTATACGGACTATGGTGGCCGTCGCGGTTGCTTCCAGAATCACCTTCGTGACAGCGAGCCAAGCCTGCTTGTCCATGGGGCGGGCGCCCGCCTCCCGCGACTGCAGCTCGGCCCGGGTGAAATAGCGCTGGATCCCAACCGCGACAGGGAGAGACGTCCAGACAAGTAGTGGCAATCCAACGCTATACAAGGCGTACTCGACGATCGCCACAGCCATCGTGGTGACTTCCAGACGATGGGGGTTAGGGTGCAGCATCGCTCTGGCCGCGCCAAACTGACCGGATGCACACATCGCAAGCGTTGTGGTGCCGGCGCCGATCAGCAGCCAACTCGCTGCGGCTATGGGCAGGCCGGCGGCAAGGGGCAGGTCAACCCGGAAGGCTCGACTCGCAACGGCCGCAGCCAATACGGAACTCATGGAGCTGTAGACGTACCTGTGGACCCTGTTCGTGCCCGCCGAGTTGTACGCCGGCCATCCGCCAGCTACCGAAATCGCAGTGACGGCGGCGGCTGACGCAGGCGGAAGCATGATCGCCGCCGCGAAGCACCACGTCCCGAGGACGTTCGGCATCATCGCCGGTGTGTGCTCGAAGAGAAGGAGCCTTCTAGCCTTCTCCCAGCCGATAACGAACAGAGAGTAGGTGATGCTGAGAGATACCAACATCAGGATTAGGTCGAGATCCGCCCTGGACACAGGCGACCAGGTGACGACCGGCGCAGCTAGCGCGAGGACTTCGACCACGGCGAGAAGCGCTAGTAAACGACGCCGCTGCTGCCACACCGGCCACGTCTTCACTCTGATCAACCCCGTGCCTTTCCGTGAAAGACCCGACGCGGTCCAGGAACAGGAGGTGACACCGATGCACAACTACGAGTGGCACTGACCCGACCATGAGCTAGTTAGATGACAGACAGTACATAACCAACTTCACATTGTCACCCGAAGGGTTTCCTTCACAGGGGCCGGCAGCGTACACCGTATGTGCCTGCCGGCCCCTTCTACTTCTCGGTCGTCGTCAGCCATGCACCTACTTCTGCAACCTTAAGGTTGCAATTACTCACTCCATGTGCAACTCTCTGGTTGCAGAATTTCCATCAACCGAGGAGCCACCGAGGAGCCACTATGCAGGACACCATCGAACGCAGCATCGCCATCACCGCACCCCTCGAGCGGGTGTGGGAACTCCTCACCGAACCCGGCTGGTGGGTGCCCACCGACCACCCTGTCCAGGCCGACCGCACCCCGGGCACCGTCGTAGTGCGGGAGTCGGAGAAGTGGGGACGCTTTCCGGTCGAGGTCGTCGAACTGCGGCCGATGACCTACGCGGCGTTCCGCTGGGCGAGCACCTTTCCTGGCGACGAGCTATCCGCCGGCCGTACCACCTTGATCGAGTTCACGGTGACGCCGACCGAGGACGGCGTGGCCGTATCAGTGGTCGAGAGCGGCTTCGCGAAGCTCGAGGCACCCGACGATCTCAAGAGCCAGAGCTTCGAATCGAACTCCGGCGGCTGGACCCAGGAACTCGAATCGCTCCGAACTCGAGCGGAGGTCTGAGCCGTCACCGCGATGAACGTCGAGACTGTTCTCGGTGCGCTCGCCGACGCTACCCGGCGGCAGGTGCTCGAGGCGCTGGCTGCCCGCCCGGCCGCCAGTGCCTCGGCTCTTGCTCGGGAGTTGCCGGTCAGCCGCCAGATGGTGCTCAAACACCTCGGCGTCCTGCATGCCTCGGGCCTGGTCAGCTCAGCCCGGGTCGGCCGCGAGGTGCTGTTCCAGGTGCACACCGCGCCGCTGGCCGAGACCGCCAACTGGCTCTCCTCTCTCGCCGCGCAATGGGATTCCAGATTGGCCGATCTGAAGGCCCGCGCCGAACAACCCGAGTGAACCTAGGCTGCGCTCAGCACGATCAGCAGCAATACGAGCGTCGCCAGCGAGCCCGCGATGATCCCGAAGGTGGCGCGGCCCCTGCCGTGCAGCCGGGGATTGCGCCGTATCTGCCTCAGCCCGAGCACGCCGGCACCGACCGCGAACGGTCCGAAGACCAGCAGGAGCGAGAACAACCCGAGATAACCGGCCGCGATTGCCCAGGGCGCACGGCCTACCGGAAGCAACCACCGCATAGCTGGGTCGTCGCCCAGCCGCGGTCCCTGTAGATACCTGTCGAACGGCGCCAGGGTGTGCGCCGGCGCCGCCACGGTCATACCCCGTCGCCAGAACAGGTCGTTCGGATCGACCCGACCTCCGGCGGCCAGCTGGACAAGGTAGTGCTCGGGGAATTCGCCCACCGGCCGGCCGTTCGAGATCACCTGCCACATCGGCGTTTCCACAGTCACTACCCTTCGTCGGTCGGTCGGTCGATCGATCGAGTTGATCGAGCCCTCAGCAAGATCGGCAGCGGGGGTGGTGCGATCAAGGCCGCGGCGGCATGTAAGATAATTGTGTTGCCCGCACAGTTCTGCCTCGGGCAACCTTTCTCGATTCGCCACCACGCGCCGCGACCACCGGGTCTGCGCCGGGCAGGACGATTCTTCTAGCTACGGAGTACCTCACCATGGCGGCTGACCGCCCCACCTCAAACTTGTCCGAAATCACCTTTGCCTCCCTCGGCGTGCCCGCCGCGCTCGTCGACGTCCTCGCCGCCGACGGCGTGACCACGCCGTTCCCGATCCAGGCCGCCACCCTTCCCGATTCACTGGCGGGCCGGGACGTGCTGGGCCGGGGCCGTACCGGCTCGGGCAAGACCTATGCCTTCGTGCTTCCGCTGCTGTCCCGGCTTGCCGCCAGCAACACGCCAACCGTGCCCGGCCGGCCGCGAGCGCTGATCCTGGCGCCCACCCGCGAGCTGGCCAGCCAGATCGACCGCGCCATCGCACCGCTCGCGAAGGTGTTGCGGCTCACCCATACCACCGTCTTCGGCGGCGTGAGCGCGAACCTTCAGCTCAAGGCACTCCAGCGTGGCATCGACGTCGTGGTGGCCTGCCCCGGCCGGCTGGAGGACCACATCCGCGGCAGGCACGCCGACCTTGGCAATGTCGAGATCACCGTGCTCGACGAGGCCGACCACATGGCCGACCTCGGATTCCTGCCAGCCGTGCAGCGGCTGCTCAAGCAGACCCCGCGTGGTGGGCAGCGCATGCTGTTCTCAGCGACCTTGGACCACGGCGTGGACGGCTTGGTCCGCCAATTCCTGCACAACCCGGTCACCCACAGCGTTGACTCGGGCGAGTCACGGGTCTCCACCGTGCAGCATCATGTGTTGCACGTCCGGTCCGATGATCGGTTGAAGGTGTTGACCGACCTCGCCGCCGCACCCGGCCGGACGGTGGTGTTCACCCGGACGAAGCAGCGCGCCAAGCGGCTCACCCGGGACCTGATAGCGTCCGGAATTCCTGCTGTCGAACTGCACGGCAACCTCGCGCAGAACGCCCGCCAACGCAACATGCTCGCCTTCTCGGAGGGCCGGGTCACCACTCTGGTCGCCACCGACATCGCCGCCCGCGGCATCCACGTCGATGACGTCACCCTCGTCGTGCACGCCGACCCGCCGGTCGAGCACAAGTCCTACGTGCATCGCTCCGGGCGGACCGCCCGCGCCGGCGCCGACGGGCTCGTCGTGACGCTGATGACCGATGACCAGGTCGCGGATGTGCGCGCCCTGACCCGGCGGGCATCGATCTCGCCGACCACCACGCGGGTCCGGCCCGGTGACGAGCTGTTGTCGATGCTGGTGCCAGGCATCCGAACCTTCGTCAAGCCGGCCGACATGACGCACCTTGCGCCAGTGACCCAGGGCTCGCCGCGGGTCGGTGGCGGGGACCGCTCGCCCCGCTCCGGTCGCCCGGCCACGGCAGCCCGCTCGGGCCGAACCGGCGGTCGTTCGCACGCCCCTTCGGCCCGGGCCGCCGGCGCGGGTCGTACGGCTGGCGAAGCCGCGCCCAACGGCAAAGCGACCGCCGCCCGTGGTGGCATGGCCCGTACCGGCGCCTCCCGCGCCAGCGGGCAGCTCGGCGGAGCGGCGGCATTCTCCAGGAGTGCCCGTCCGAATCGCGGCCGTCCCGCGCGCTAACTCCCACTCGCATGCTCCTATCCGCCGCCCCGCGGGCCGCGTAGGGTCCATCGGTTAGAGCCTCACGGACGGGCTGGGTATAGGGCTAGCAGCGGTTCCAGCCCCGCCCGCTGACGCGAAGCGCGCCACGCGGTGGCGTCGAGATGCGCGAAGCAACCGTCGGAGGCTCGGATGTCGCTTGACAATATCGATCACGTCGTAGTGCTGATGCTGGAAAACCGTTCCTTCGACAGCATGCTGGGCTGGCTTTACGAGCACGACGCGCCGGCGCTCAATATTCCCCCGGCAGTTCCGGGCGATGAGTTCCGGGGGCTCCAACACGTCGATCTCGACAAGTTCCGCAATACCGCGCTGAACGGAACGCTGACTGCCGAACCCAGCCGCGGTGTGCAGGGCTTCACCGTTCCTGACGTTGCCCCGGGCGAGGAGTTTGCCCATATCAACACACAGTTCTACGGAACGCCCACGCCTCCGCCCGGCGCGTCGATCACGATGACGGGCGTGCTGGCCGATTTCGTCGAGGTCCTGCAGGGGCTCGGCTACCAGAACGCGGAACTTGCCCGGCTGGCCCCGATGACCCTGGAGACGTTCACCTCCGGGCAACTACCCGTCCTGAACCAGCTCGCCAAGCACTATGCGGTATCGGATGACTGGTTCGCCTCCGTCCCGTCGCAGACCAACCCCAACCGCGCGTTCCTGATGTGCGCAACCTCGAACGGGATGGTGAACAACGGAGACCTCGAGACCAACCCGCAGGCCAAGGCGATCGAGGCCGAGCTCGGGATGGCGATCGGTGACGATCGGGTCGATGCCCCGACGATCTTCAACGCGCTCAGCGAGGCCGGAGTCGACTGGGCAGTCTTCTACCAGACCAGCTACCTGCCACAGAAGATCTCCACCCTGTTGACCGGGCTGCCCCTGCTCATCCCGTTGCTCGGTATCGCCGGCTTCCCCTTGCTCGCGGTCACCGCCGCGGCCCTGCTCGCGGCATTGTCGCCCTACACCCAGTACCTCGAGGAGCTGACGTCCGGCGAGTTGGGCTCCTGCTACACCTGGCGGCTGTTTCCCCAGATCCAGGCCAAGATCCCCGACGCGGCACAGCACTTCGGCAAGCTCGAGGACTTCCACCGGTTGGCGCGTGCCGGGCAACTTCCGAGGTTCAGCTACCTCGAGCCGTTCTGGTCGATCTCGCACACCACGAACGACAATCCCACCAAGGAAAAGCTATTCACCGTGCTGGGCAACGACTACCACCCGCCGGGCAACATCCTCATCGGTGAGGAGTTCGTCAAGGAGGTCTACACCAGCCTGATCGCCAACAAGGACGCCTGGGACAGGACCCTGCTACTCATCACCTTCGACGAGTTCGTCGGCTCCTTCGACCATGTGACCGACCCGCTCAAGCCCGGTGTGGTGCAGCCGCCGTGGGCCCCGAACGGCCAGCCGCCCTTCAAGAGCCCCACCGGCTTCGCCTTCGATCGCCTCGGGGCCCGGGTGCCAACGATAATTGTCTCGCCCTACGTCCAGAAGAAGACCGTCTTCCGATCCACCAGCAGCGTTCCCTACGACCACACCTCGGTCATCGCCACGGTGCTCAACTGGCTGGGCCAGGGCGACAAGGTCGCCTCCTTCGGTGCGCGAGCCCAGGCGGCACCGACCTTTGAAGGTGCCCTCACCCTCGACCAGCCCCGGACCGACGAAACCGCGTTGGCGTTCCTCGATACCCCGCACGCGGTTGGTGATCTGGTCCAGTACGGCGACGCATTCCTCTTGAAGAATCAGAGCGGTCAGTATCTGAGCGGTTTCTACACCACGATGAAGGCGGCTGGCGGCGGCTCGGTGATACCGGATTCGGTGATCGGTATTTGCGTCGACCTCGACATCGCGGCCAATTTTCCCAGAACCGGTGGGGACCAGCCCGCGGTGCTCACCTTCGTCACCCAGGCGCCGGACCCGGCCGCTCAGATCAACAACAACGACCAGGTCCTGATCGTGTCGCGAGAAGCCGGGCTGGGTCCCCGCAACTTACTGGGCGCCTGGGCCGATTCACACGACTGCTACTACGACGACGAGTACCTCGCCGGTGACGACGCCGCCAAGCAGAAGTGGAATGTCCAGAAGCTCACCGGTACCGACCAACCGCTGCACTACGGTGACCAGGTCTACCTGGTGAACGCGTTCTACACCGGAGCCCGGCTCACCCGCGACGAACGTTGGCTAGTGGAGTCCGGCTGGATCACGACGGCTCCGGATGGCGATCACTGGACGATCGAGCCGGCAATGACCCGGATCCCTGCCGGAACCAGTCCGTGGCGCGGCGCACCCCCGCTGGCTCTCGTCGCGGCGTCCCAGCAGGGCGGTTCGCGCGGCGCGCAACTGTGGGGCCTGGACATATCCGGCCAGCTACGCTCGACCTACCAGGAGTCTCCGGGCGGGCCGTGGTCGGCCTGGTCCGATGTGTGGAACGGCTCCTCCCCGCCGGCACTGGTCTCGGTGGCGGCGGCCCAGCAGAACGACGGGACGGTCCGGATCTGGGTCATCGACGCGGACAACACCCTGTATTCCAATGCCCAAACCTCACCGGGCGGGGATTGGACGGGTTGGTCGGGCGCGGGCTGGTCGGCACCGCCGCCGTTGCGGATGGTCGCGGCGTGCCAGCAGGGCGGTTCGCGCGGCGCGCAACTGTGGGGCATCGACACAACTGGGCAGTTGCGCTCGACCTACCAGGAATCTCCGGGCGGGCCGTGGTCGGCCTGGTCCGACGTGTGGAACGGCTCCTCCCCGCCGGCACTGATCTCGGTGGCGGCGGCCCAGCAGAACGACGGGACGGTCCGGATCTGGGTCATCGACGCGGACAACACCCTGTATTCCAATGCCCAAACCTCACCAGGCGGGGATTGGACGGGCTGGTCGGGCGCGGGCTGGTCATCAGCACCGCCCCTGCAGGCGGTCACCGCCTCGCAGCAGGGCGGCTCGCGCGGCGCGCAGCTCTGGGGCATCGACACCAACGGGCAGTTGCGCTCCACCTACCAGGAGACACCTGGCGGCCCCTGGTCATCCTGGTCGGGCGTGTGGAATGGGGCATCTCCGTCGAACGTGGCCGCTCTCGCGGCCGCCCAGCAGAACGATGGGACGGTCCGGATCTGGGTCTTGGACGGTGACAACGCGCTCTACTCCACCGCGCAGGTAGGGCCCGGCGAGGATTGGACAGCCTGGTCGCCGGCCCTGTGACGAGCGGGAGCTCATAGCCGGCCGGCGACCCGGCGGTCAGTGTGCGGCAGCCGCCACCGGGTGCGTCTGCTGGTACTGCTTGGCCACCCGGACAAGCTGCACCAGGCCGGCGGCGTACTCCATCGCCTCCGCGTGCGCCTCGGCGTACGGCGGCTGGAAGCCGGGGCCATCCCACTGCTGGGTGGCGGGATTCCAGATGAAGTTGCCGACCTCGAAGTCCCACGCGAAGATGCTGTCCTCGTAGTACAGCTCGTCAGCCGAGTTGCCGGCGGCGGAGTACAGGACGTCGGCAACGGGCCCGGTCTGCGCCGGCCAGGTGACGGTGCCCCGGTAGCCGGAGATCGCGGAGACGATCTGCTGCGCGGCCGAGAGGAACTCCGCCGACTCCTGGATCGAGGGACGCGGCAGGGTGATCCGGCCATCGAACTTGTACGCCCCGGGCGGCCACATGAAGTAGCCACCGTAGGAGTGCACGTTCATCGCGTACTTGATGTTCGGATGCGCGCCCGCCAGCGCGATGATGTTGCGGCTCTCCGCCTCGGACAATTCGCCGGTGCCGGCGGAGACCTCGTTCAGGCAATCCAGGCTGGCGCCGTAGTAGCCGTCAAACAGCGAACCGACCGCGTAGTTGCGGTTGACGTCCACGCCCCACTCGTCCCGGTGGACCGGGTCGCGCAGCGCGCCCTTGCAGTAGTTGTCCATGTTCTTGCGCTGGAAGTTGTAGTCGTTGAACGAGTAGTTGGCGCCGTCCGGGTTGGTGACCGGTACCACGAAGATATCCACGTCATTGAGCAGCGCGTGGGTTTCCGGGTCGGTGGCGTAATTGGCAAGCATCCGCTCGGCGAACTCCAGCGTGACCAGCGGCACCGCCCATTCCCGCGCATGTTCCTGCGAGTAGGCCAGCACGCCGATCCGGGAACCATCGCGATGCACGCCGATCCGCAGCGCCTGCACCGTCCACGGCGCACGCGGCACGTTGGGGCCGGCCTTGAGACCATCGGTCAGCCGGGTCGGCCCTGCCACCGGCATGACCTTGCGGGCGGACCCCTGCTCGACATAGGCATGGAACGTGCCGGCGAACTTGGCCGTGATGAACGCCGCGACCTGGTTGGTGGTGCTGATGACGGCGCCCCGCGGCCCGGTCGCGAGGCTCACGGTGAGCATGCGGTCGGCATAGCGGGCACTCAGCCGTCGGTTCGGCGCGGCCGGCTTGACGGTCCGGACCCGCACGCCGTTCCAACCCTGGTCACCGAACTTCACCGACTCCACGATGATCGCCGCCCTGGCCGGGTTGCCGAGGTAGCCCGATGCCGTGCGGCGATAGCCCTGGGTCTTGTTCGGCAGGTTGATCACGTCGACCAGCGCGGGATACTGCCGGGCCAGTCGCTGGATGCGTGCCTTGACGTCCTCCGGGGTCATGTATGCCGAGATGAAGTCCCGCTGGTAGCCGGCCGGCGTCGGCGGCGGCTGGACACCTGGCCAGAGCAGCGGTGTCGTCTGGGTACGACCGCCCAGGCTCGAACTCGCGGTCAACGACACCGGCCTGGCCGGCACCGGCTGCGGGAGCGCGAAGTGGTATTGGTACTCGTTGGCGTCGATGAAGCGCTCGAGCTGATAGGAGCCGCTCCTGCCGTCAGCGGTCCGCCAGGTGACGGTGATCTGCACGTCCGGGTCGTTCGTCGCGGTGGTGGCAACCTGGGTGCCGACGAAGGTCTGCCCCTTGCTGGTCCACCAGTAGCCCTGCAGGAAGTGCAGCGTGTCGGTACTCACCACCGTCGCCACGCCGTCCGCCGTGGTCGCGGCCCTGACCGTGCTGAGACCGGCCGCCGTGCGAGCCCGCGCGGCCTGCACGCTCTCCTGATACCTGGCGGTGCCGTCCCCTTCGCGCTCGATGATCCGCATCAGACGTGCGCCGCGGCTCACCAGGCTGGCCACCTGCGCACCGGTGAGCACCGCGTCGACCAGGTAGGCGCCGCCGGGTAACGCTCGCACCGGCAGATCGGTGCCCGAGGCCACCAGCGCCTCGGCGGCGGCTCGGCTGGGCACCTGCAGGGTCACCAGCGCGGTCTCGGCTGCCGCCAGCCGCGGCGCGGCCGGCAGCGAGGCGGCCGGTGCCGAGGCAACCGGTGCGGAGCCGGCCGTGCCGGTCACCCCCAGCAGGAGGCCGCTCGCGGCGAGAACGATGGCAAGGTATCGATAGCGTCGCATGACGGCCTCCGACGGGTTGCAGAGGCGCTTTAACTTACGCTTAAAGATGTTATATCTGTATATGCTATCTAACTGGCTTCGATGACAAGTGCCCTGATCGTCGGGCCTGATCATCGGCCCGGCTCGTGCCACGGCAAACTGGCTGCCCGCGCCGACGTCCAGCCGGACGACCCGCACGGGCAGCCGGTCACCTCACTGCATGACGGGGTGCGCGACCTCGCAACCGCCGGAGTTGTTGTTGTAGTCGTTGGCCCAGGTCGACTGGACCGGATAACTGCCCGTGGTCAACTGGATGTTCTGCGCGGCGCCCTGTCCCGAGGAGATCCAGGCACACTTGTCGCCGTTCTCCTCGCCGGTCAAGTCGGTCCAGCCACCGGCCGGGAACTGGTCGGTGATCGTCTCGGCGTACTCGTGCCCTTCGACGATCGTCACGCCGTCGGTGATACCGGCCGATCCACTGTTGACGAAGTTGGATCCACAACTGGAACCGGCATCGGTGACGTAGGGCTCATTGGTGAAGGCCAGTGGGCCGTACGGCGAACTCGGGGCGCCGCCGGACAGCGAGGTGTCACCGGTGTAATCGTGCCAGGCGCAGAACTGGCTGGTTGTGGTGTTGAAACCGTCCGGGTGCGTGCCGCTCGGAGACAGGACCACGTACTGCGTGTTGCGGTTCGACGCCGAGGAGGTGTTGCCGAAGTGACCGGCCGCGCTGACCGCCTCGGCCCCGATCTGCTTACCGGTCGCCTGTGCCGGAGCCGCGGCCGAGCCGTCCACCCAGACCCCGGCCAACGCCCCGCCGGTGGGATAGCCGACCCGGGCCGATCCGGCCGGGCAGGTCGTGGTGCCCGGCGAAACTCCCTGGCAATACTGGGTCATCACGCCGGACCAGGTCTCGCTACCGGTGCCCAGGCCCTTGAAGAACCCTTGCAGTTTCGCGGCGGTCGCCTGCGGGTCACCCGACAAGGTGGTATAGCCATTGGCGTCGGTGCTCGCGGTGCCCCATTGAGATCCCCAGAAAACCAGATACACCCGGGGAGCTCCGGTGGTCACACCGACGCCGGCGATGCCGCCGCCATAGCTGAGGTTGTTCAAGCCCAGGCCGAGTGTGGTCGCGTCCAGGGTGGGCACGACGCCGTGCCGGTACGGATGGTCGACCAGACTGGGAGCACCCGGCACTGCCGCTTCGGCCCGGGCCATCGAGCCGACGACGACAGCACTCGCCAGTGCCGCCAATGCGGACGCCGCTATATGCCGAAAGCCTTTCGTCCTAAACCAATATCTCACCGCAGCCGCCCTTCGCAGGATAGAAATCTGGATTTCTGTAAGTAACGACAAGGGATCCGCGACGGTTACGCAATTCGGTGCTTTCCGGCAGGAGAAGATTGGAAAGATCGTTACCGCTGTAACAGCTGGTGTGATTAGCGGCTGGTGTGAATGGAGTCGATCGCGGCGCGAGGACTACTGTGTGGCTACCGAGGGTTCCTCGCGTGCTGCCGACCAAGGTCGCGCCGCCTTTGGCGAACATCACCGCAAGCGATCGGATCGCCGAGCGGGTTCGGCCGGCGGTCGCTGGGGAGCAGCATGTCCGGCCCCACCCTGCCCGCCGACGACGCCGAACAGCCGGCCGCCGGGCCAGCCACCGGGGATTTGGCCGCCAGCTACCAGGAATTGCAGAATCTCCTGCTCGACAGCGAGGACCTGACCCAGTTCCTGCACCAGGTCGCGGTGGTCGCGGCCGGGCTGGTCGGCGGTTCTTCCTGCGGCATCACCTTGCGCCGTGAGTTGGGCATGATGACGGTCGCCAACAGCGACGCGTTCGCCCTGCGGGTCGACGAGATCCAGTATGGCCACGGCCAGGGGCCATGCCTGGAGGCGATGGAGATCAACCAGGAGGTCCATGTTCCGGACATGTCGGCCGAGACCCGCTGGGGAGACTACCGGCTCTACGCGATCGCGCACGGCGTCCGCGCCTCGCTCTCATTCCCCCTGATCGTCGGCGGCGCGGTGTGCGGCGCGCTCAACCTGTACAACCGCCGGCCGAAGGTGTTCGACGCCGACCATGCCGCGCTGGCCCGGGCGTTCGCCCGGCAGGCAGCCATGGCGCTCACCCTGGTGCTGCGCCGAGCGGACGAGATCGAGCTGCAGGCGCAGATGCGTCACGCGCTGGCCGGCCGTTCCGTCATCGACCAGGCGCTGGGCATTCTGATGGGCAGCCGCGGCATCACCGCCGCCGAGGCGTTCGGCGTGCTGCGGGAGGTCTCCCATAACTCGAACCGAGCCATGGCAGCTGTCGCCGCCGATCTGATCGAATCCTTCACCGGGCGGCCGCCGTCCCCACCTCGGCTGTTCACCTGACGCCTCAGCTCCAGCCCTGCTCGATCTCCCAGACCGCTTGGTCGATCATCGAGTGATCTCCGGTGCCCACCACCAGCGCCTCGTCCAGGTACGCCTCGAACTCCATCGGGTCGGCGGCGCCCCCGAAGGTGAAGTACCGCAGCCAGCAGCTTTCCCGGGATATCCCGGTCTGGTCGATGACGCCGCGCAGCACGGTCATCGGCCGTGACGGCAGCCCGGCGGCGATTTGACCTGCTAGCCCGGGCCTGCTCAGCCAGGCGTGCATCCACCCGGCGGTCGCGGCGTCCCGCCCGCCGGAGCCGAACTGGTGAGAGGGGTCAATAGGGTGGGAGATGACCGGTCCTCACGCGGCTCCGCCGGCCCACCGAGATGGTCCGAGCCGAGCCGCTTTCTCAGGTGTCTCACCGAGGACGGCAGTCCCTGGCCGAACTGCACGAACCCTCGACACAGGCACTCTACGCCTGGCTGCCGGTTGGGTGCCCCTCGAGCGCATCGAAAACAATGCCTGCCAACCGTTAGGATATGCGCCAGGTCAGGCACGCCCGCGCACGTGCCGCACCGGTAGGCGCGACTCGTAGGAGGGCAGCGGTGTGGACGGCGACAAGATGATCGAACTCGCTCAGGAGTTCGGCGAACTTGGCTCAGAAATACATGGCGAGGGCGACAACGACGCCGCGCTCAGGCGGCTGGTCCAGCTCGCGGTCAAGCATATCCCCAGCTGCGTCTGGGCCAGCATCACCGTGCTGAAAGGCAAGCAGGGCCGCAGCATCGCCTACACCGACGACATAGCCGCCCAGGCCGACCAGTTGCAGTACGAGTGCGGTGAGGGGCCCTGCCTGCAGGCCGCCGCGGACAACAACGACTACCTGCTCTTCGATGTCGAACGGGAGACCCGCTGGCCCAGCTACACCGCGGCCGTGCTCGAGCGAACCCCGGTGCGCAGCGTGCTGTCGATGCAGCTGCCCGCCGAGGAAGCCGCCGCCCTCAACCTGTTCGCCGACCAGGCGGCCGCCTTCGGCGAGGACGACCTGACCATGGCGACCGTTTTCGCCGCTCATGCCTCCACCCTGGTGGCGCTCTACGAGACCGAGCACGACAACGAGAACCTGCATACCGCGCTGGACAGCAGCCGCCGGATCGGCGCCGCCATCGGCGTGCTGATGGCGATCCACAAGGTCACCGAGGACCAGGCCTTCGACCTGCTGCGCACCGCCAGCCAGTTGCTGCACCGAAAGCTGCGTGACATCGCCAGTGAGGTGGTCGAGACCGGCGCGCTGCCCGACCTGCCGCCGGTGCGGAGCGCCATCAGCTAGGCCACACTGACTTCCGCCGGCCGCGGTCGGGGCGGGTTCGACACGGCGGAAGGTATGCGCATGGTTGGCCAGGACACGCTGGACTACTACCGGAGCTGGCTGGACTACCGGCGCTGGTACCTGCGGATTCCAGGCGTCCAGGTCTGCGTGGCCGAGGACGGCCGGCAGCGGCTGTCGGCGGCGTTAGGCACCGCGAACGAATCGAGCGCCGACCCGCTGACCGAGCGGCATCTGTTCCGCATCGCGTCGCATTCCAAGACCTTCACCGCAGTGCTGGTGCTCCGGCTGGTCGAACGCGGCCGGCTGCGACTGGACGACCCGGTTGCCAGCCACCTGCCGGAACTCACCGGCAGCGCCGTGGCCAACACCACCCTGCGCGAGTTGCTCGGCCACGGCGGCGGCGTCATCCGGGACAGCGCGGACGGCGATTTCTGGCAGCTGCTGCGGCCCTATCCGGATCGGGACCAGCTGCTGGCGATCGCGGCCGAGCCCAACGCGGCGGTGCTGCCCCGCAACGAGCGGTTCAAGTACTCCAACATCGCCTACGGGCTGCTCGGGCTGGTCATCGAGCAGGTTGCCGGGGCCAGCTTCCAAGACGTGATCTGCCGGGAGATAGTGCAGCCACTCGGACTGGCCGACACCGGCCCGGAACTGGCCCCGGAGCGGACGGCCGAGTACGCGGCGGGGCACAGCGCGCTGTGTTATGCCACCGAGCGAACGGTGATCGAACACGTCGACACCCGAGCCCTGGCCGCGGCGACCGGCTTCTTCGCCACCGCCGCCGACCTGGTGCGCTTCTACGGCGCGCTGCTGCCCGGCGATGACCGGCTGCTCGGCGAGGAGGCGCAACGCCAGCTCCGGCACCGCGAGTGGGAGGTCAAACCGGCCGAGTCCGGCTACGGCCTCGGCGTGTTCCTGAACCGGATCGGCGAGCACGAGCTGTTCGGTCACAGCGGCGGCTACCCCGGCCACATCACCCGGACCTTCGGCTGCCCCGAGCGGCGGACGGTGGTGTCGGTGCTGACCAATGCCATCGACGGGCCGGCCGAGCCGCTGGCCGCCGCGCTGTTCCGGCTGATGGATCTGGCCGCGGCCGCGACCCACCGGCCCGCGCCGGCGGCGGCCCGCTACGTCGGCCGGTTCTCCTTCCTCTGGGGCGTCCAAGACGTTGCCCTGCTCGATGGGCGGCTGTTCGCGCTCAATCCGACCCTGGTCAACCCGGCCGAGGACGCGGTGGCGCTGGAGGTCGTCGACGAGCGCACCCTGCGGATGGTCAGCGGGCCGGGCGGTGGCTCGATCGGTGAACCGATGCAGTATGATTTCGGATCAAACGGTGAGATTCAGGCGGTTCGCGGTGGAAGCGGTATGACAATGCGACCGTTCCAGCAACCCTCCTGAACGCCGCATGTTGACCCGGCAGGTTCAAGGGGACAGAATCGCCGGGAATCCCGACCGGTAGGTGCGGTCCGGACACCTTGCAGACACACGGAGGATATTTTGTTTGGACTGCGCACCACCGGCATCGCCATAACGGCGTGCGCCCTGACCCTGGCAATGCTGCCGTTTAACACCGGCAGTGCCGGTGCGGCCGGCAGCACCGGCACGGGCACGGTGTTCAAGGTCAACCCCGTTCAATCCAGCGGCAACGAGAACCTGGTGGACGACCAGGACTCGGCGACCGCGGTGCCGGCCAGCGAGTACGCGACGGTCCAGCTGCGCAACCTGGACGGCTCCGGCTACCTGTCCGGCAAGTGGGTCAGCGTCCAGTCGAGCACCGGCACGCCGGCCTACTCCAGCACGAACACCTTCAATTACGACCGCAGCGCCGACCAGTTCGAGCAGGTCATGGCGTACTTCTGGATCAACCAGGCGCAGGAATACCTGCAGTCACTCGGCTTCGGCTCGACGCTGCCGCCGGTCAACGCCCAGCAGCAGCAGGTAAAGGTCGACCAGTACGGCGGCGACAACTCCTACCAGACCGACAAGCCGTTCCGGATCCGGTACGGCAAGGGCGGCGTGGACGATGCCGAGGACGCCGAGGTCATCGTGCACGAGTACGGCCACGCGGTGCACGCCGCGCAGGTTCCCGGCTTCGGCAGCAGCGAGCAGGCCGGCTCCATCGGTGAGGCCTGGGGCGACTACCTCGGCGTCACGGTCGGCCTCGACGCCGCCCAGCAGTACGGCTGGCCGGTCAAGACCGACCTGCCCTGCGTGGCGGACTGGGACTCGATCTCCTACACCAGCACGGTGCCGCACTGCCTGCGCCGGCTGGACAGAGACCTGACGGTGGCCGACATGAACGGCGAGGTGCACCACGACGGGATGATCTGGAGCCGGGCGCTGTGGGACATCCGCAACGGCTACATCTCACTCGGCCTGGGCAGCCGGGGGGCGGACACCACCATCGTGGACGCCCAGTTCAGCTTCGCGCCCGACACCTCGTTCAGCGCGGCCGCGCAGACCATCTACAACACCGCGCTGGCCCGGGACGGCGCGAAGGCCGCCAAGATCGTCCGGACCGCGTTCGCCGACCGAGGCATCACGTTCTAGCCCGACGTCCTGCCGAACCGTTCCGATCTACCAGTAATTCGCTTTACCAGTAATTCGGCTTACCAGTAATTCAGCGCTCAGTCCACCGCGCGCTGAGCAGTGCGAGCAGCGCCATTCCGCCAGCGGAACCGCTGTGGTCATACCCTGTCCTGCCGCCGGCAGGGCAGTACCAGCCCGGACGCGGACGTGTCCAACGTCGCGGCGACCGAGGCTTTCCGATGAGGGGTTATGGATGGTCAATAGATCGACGAGGGGCCGGCAACTGCTGGCCCTGTTAGCAGGCACCGCGTGCGTGGCCGCACTGGCGGTCGGGGTACCGGCGCACGCCGCGGATTCCGGCGGCGATACCAGCAGCGAGTCAGCTGAGCTGATGGATCGATTCGGCGAAATGGACGCGGCTCGCACCGCACCGACCGGGCTGGTCGCGCCGGGCGCGTACTCGGCCGCCTACGGTCAGCTCTCCGCACTGCCGGCAGCGGCCGGCAGTTGGAGCGAGATCACCAAGACGCCCTACAACGCCGACGACCCGAACTACCGCGATCCGGGCGCATCGAACTCCGGTGGCGGCGCGGGCTACGTAACCGGCCGGATCCAGGCGCTCGCGGTTGACGCGTCCTGCATCTTCGCCGGCGCGGCGGCCGGCGGCGTGTCCCGCTCCTGCGACGCTGGCACCCACTGGACGCCGATCACCGACGCGCTGCCCACCGAGTCCATCGGCTCGATGGCCATCGCGCCAGACGGCGCGCTGTGGCTGGCAACCGGCGACGGCACCACCGGCTCGACCACCTACGTCGGCAGCGGTGTCTACCGGCTGGCCAGCCCGGACAGCGGCACCTTCACCGCGACCAGCCGGGTCGGCGGCACCGAGCTGGAAAGCCAGGTCATCCGCAAGGTGCTGATCGACGCCGGCAGTGACCGGGTGTTCGTCGCGGCCTCCCGCGGTGTCTACTCGCACTCGCTGACCGGCTCGACCTCGACCGCGTGGTCGAACGTGCTGGCGCCGTGCCGCAGCGGCCAGGCGGTCTGCACCGACGTCAACTCCAGCTACTGGGACATCGCCAATGACGTGGCGGTCCAGCCCGGCACCGGTGGCCGCACCATCCTGGCCAACGTCGCCTGGCGCAGCGGGGCCGCCTACAACGGCTTCTACCTGTCCACCGACGCCGGCGCCACCTGGACGAAGATCAACCCGGGCGGTGCGATCAACCCGAAGGACATCGGCAACGCCACCTTCGGCTACGCCGCGGACGGTTCCCAGCTGTACGTGACGCTGGAGTCACCGGCCGCGCTGAACGCCGGCGCGGCGAGCGCACTGGCCGGCGTCTACGTCTCCCGCACCGGAGCCGTGGCCGGCCCGTACGACCAGATCGCCAACGTCTCCAAGCTCTCGCAGAGCGGCTCGGCCGAGCGCAAGCAGCGCATCGGCGGTGGCTACTCACCCGGCGTGCAGGCCTGGTACAACCAGTTCGTCGGGGTCGACCCGGCCAACCCGAACCACGTCTACATCGGCCTGGAAGAGGTCTATGAGAGCTGGGACGGCGGCCTGAACTGGAACGCCATCGGCCGGTACTGGGACTTCGGTTTCAGCTGCTGGAGCTACCTGGACTCGCAGAACACCTGCGACGGCAACGTGGTCCACTCCGACCAGCACGCGATCGCCTTCGGCACCGGCTCCTCGGCCGGCCAGGTCTTCGTCGGCAACGACGGCGGCCTCTACCGGCGCTCGGTCGCCCAGGGCACCACGTCCTGGACCTCGCTGTCGCAGTCCGGTCAGCTGGACGCCCTGCAGTACTACTCGGTGGCAGTCGGCAAGGATGTCCAGCCGGGCGCTCCGGCCGGCTCCGTCCAGGTCTGGGGCGGCCTGCAGGACAACGGCGTGTCGCTGCTGGACCCGGCCAACCCCGGCCAGGTCTCGCCGTTCGGCGGTGACGGTGGCGACCAGCTGGTCGACCCGAACAACGGTTGCCGGACGGTGGGCGAGTACGTCACCCTGACGCTGCAGATGACCACCAACTGTGGCAAGGCCGACGGCAGCCCGGCTTCGGACGGTGCGATCATCAACATCGGGCCGGATGACCCGCTGCCGCGGTTCATCGCCCCGTTCAGCATCGACCAGACCGACGCCAACACCTGGGTCGCCGGCGGTGAGTTCGTCTGGGTCAACACCAAGACCTGGGCCACCACCAGCGGTGCCGACTGGGCCCAGGCGGCCGACAGCGGGGCGGGTCACTCGATCACCTCGCTGGCCAGCCGTAACCACACGGTGTGGGCCGGCTGGTGCGGCGGCTGCAACCCCGGTGCCAGCTTCAACCGTGGCCTGCTGTCCAACGCCGGTGGTACCGGCTACCACCAGATCGCGACGCCGAGCAACGTTCCGCTGCGGATGGTCACCGGGGTCACCCCGGACCCGGCCGACCCGAACAGCGCGTACGTCCTCTTCGGTGGCTTCTCGCGTAACTTCACCGACGGCCCGGGCAACCTGGCCGCCGGCACCGGGCACCTGTGGAAGGTCACGGCAACCGGTGCGGTGGACGCCAACGGCAACGAGCAGGCGAGCTGGACCGACGTCAGCGGCAACCTGCCGGACATCCCGGTGGACAACATGCTGATCGCGGCCAACGGCCGGGTGGTGATGGCTACCGACCTCGGCGTGATCGAGACGACGCTGGCCAGCCTGCACTCGGGCAGCCCGGCCTGGTCCCGGGACGCGGTGCCGACCACCATCGCCACCAAGGTGGTGGCCGGTCCGGACGGCAAGCTGTACGTGGCCACCTACGGCCGCGGGATCTGGAGAACCGCTCTCTAACTCCAATAGTCCACAGCAGTAACGGTTGGCTGCCACCGGTCCTCGGATCGGTGGCAGCCAACTGCTTTGCGGGCTACTGGGCCTCGCGCGGCACGCTGAGCCGCGGCACCCCGCCCAGCCCCAAGTTGTAGCGCACGTGGGCGGCATACTCCGACAGCTTCTTCCACAGCGCCGCATGCGCCGGCCACGGGATCGGCTCGTCGCCGTCCAGCCAGCTTTCGCCGAAGGTGATCCAGACCAGCGTCCAGTCGGCCGCTGACTGCCACCGGCCGTTGCTCCAGTCGATCAGCGAACGGCGGATCTGGATGGC
This sequence comes from Jatrophihabitantaceae bacterium, assembly GCA_045807085.1. Lineage (GTDB taxonomy): Bacteria > Actinomycetota > Actinomycetes > Mycobacteriales > Jatrophihabitantaceae > Jatrophihabitans_A. The sequence goes on along the minus strand of JBJMIB010000031.1, from coordinate 40,264 downwards.
CAGCCGCGGCGCGTCGGCGAAGGTGGCAACCGTGTGCACCGCCCATACCCGGAAGTCGTGCGACATCAGGTCGAGTTCGAAGTCCTTGAGGACGGCCGGGTTCACCAGCACCGTCGCCACGTTCTCGAACTCATGCCTGCGCATGGTGGAATTATCCACGATATGCACGACAACCTCGCCCAGCTGACGGCCCGGGTTCAGCGCAGCTACCGGGAGCGGGTGCTGCCCGCGCGCTATCGAGCCAGCGTGCCGGTAGCCGTGACCGCCTGGGAGGTGCCGGACGAGCCGGTGCCGTTCGCCGAGATCGCGGGCAAGCCGTTCCAGCCGCTGGCCGAAGGCCAATCCTGGGGCCGGCCGTGGAGCACCCATTGGTTGCGGATCACCGCGACGGTGCCGTCCGACTGGCCGGCGACCGTGCCGGTGGAACTGCTGGTTGACCTCGGCTTCGCGACCGGCAGCCCCGGGTTTCAGGCTGAGGGCCTGGTCTGGAGCGCCGATGGTCGCATCGTCAAGGGCCTGGAGCCACGCAATACCCACGTGCCGCTGAAGACCCCACCCGGCCAGTCCTGCACGCTGTACGTCGAGGCGGCGGCCAACCCCGACATCGGCGCCGGCTGGACCTTCCAGCCGACACCGATGGGCGATCCGGCTACCGCGCCGCAGCGGCCGCTGTACCGCTTCGCCGGCGCCCGGCTGGGCCTGCTCGACGAGCAGGTCTGCGCATTGGAACGCGACCTCTGGGTGCTCGACGGGCTGCTGGCCGAACTGCCCGACTCCACCCCGCGGCACGCGCGTATCGCCCGGGCCCTGGAGCGCGCGCTGGACCTGCTGGATCCGGACGATGTGAGCGGCACTGCCGGCGCCGCCCGGGCCGCGTTGGCCCCGGTCCTGGCCGCGCCGGCCGTGGCAAGCGCGCATCAGGTGGTCGCGGTCGGCCACGCGCACATCGACTCGGCCTGGCTGTGGCCGGTCCGGGAGACGGTCCGCAAGGTGGCCCGGACCTTCGCCAACGTGCTGGAGCTGATGGACCGCTACCCGGACTTCGTCTTCGTGGCCTCCAGCGCCCAGCAGTACCAGTGGACCCGGGACCACTATCCCGAGCTGTTCGAACGCATCCGGGCCCGGGTGGCCGAGGGACGGTTCATTCCGGTCGGCGGCATGTGGGTCGAGGCGGACACCAACATGCCGGGCGGTGAGGCGATGGCTCGCCAATTCGTGGCGGGCAAGGGTTTCTTCTTCGACGAGTTCGGGATCGAGCCGACCGAGGTCTGGCTGCCCGACAGCTTCGGTTACTCGGCCGGCATGCCGCAGATCGTGGCCGCGGCCGGCTGCCGGTACTTCCTGACCCAGAAGACCTCCTGGAACGACACCAACCGAATGCCGCACCATTCCTTCTTCTGGGAAGGTATCGACGGCACCCGGGTGTTCACCCACTTCCCACCGGTGGACACCTACAACTCCGACCTCTCGGCAGCCGACCTGGCTCGGGCGGAGCGTCAGCACGCCGAGCGGGGTAGGTCTGACCTGTCGCTGGTGCCCTACGGCTTCGGCGACGGCGGCGGCGGCCCGACCCGCGAGATGATCGAGACCGCGCGCCGCAAGGCGAATCTGGAAGGCTCACCCAGCGTGCGGCTCGGCACCCCGACCAGTTTCTTCGAGCGCGCGGCCGCCGAACTGCCGGATGCCGCCGTCTGGTCCGGTGAGCTGTACCTGGAGTTCCACCGCGGCACCTACACCTCGCAGGCGCGCACCAAGCTAGGCAACCGACGCAGCGAGCACCTGCTGCGGGAGGCCGAGCTATGGGCGGCCACCGCCGCCGTCCGGACCGGCGCCGAGTATCCGAGCGCCCAGTTGCGGGCGGCCTGGGAAACCACGCTGCTGCAGCAGTTCCACGACATCCTGCCGGGCTCGTCGATCGCCTGGGTGCATCAGCAGGCCGAGCGGAACTACGCCGAGTTGGCCGAGTCCCTGGAGCAGCTGATCGCAACCTCGCTCGCGCGGTTGGGCGCCGGAACCGACAGCTCGGACCAGGTGGCGTTCAACGCCTCGCCGTTCCCGGTCGCGGGAGTGCCCGCGCTGAGCGCCGGCCCGGTCAGCGTGGCGGAGCGTAGCGCCGAACTCAGCGACGGTGGGTTCCTGCTGCGGAGCTTCGAACTCAGCGCTCGATTCGACGATGCCGGGCGGCTGATCTCACTCGTCGAGCGCGACAGCGGCCGGGACGCGATACCACCCGGAGCACGCGGCAACGAACTGCAGTTCTTCCGCGACACGCCCAATCGGTGGGACGCCTGGGACCTGGACGCCAGCTACCGGCGGATGCCGATCCAGGCGGTGCGCACCGACTCGGTGCGGCTGGACGGGGACGTGCTGCTGGTCGAGCGGACGGTCGGCTCCTCCCCCGTCCGGCAGCGCATCCAGCTGTCGCTCGACGGCAACTCTCTCGATATCGAGACGACAGTGCTGTGGCGGGAACGGCAGAAGCTGCTGAAGCTGGCGTTCCCGTTCGACGTGCACGCCGACAGCGCGGCCTCCGAGGTGCAGTTCGGCCACGTCCGGCGCGCTACCCACGCCAACACCTCGTGGGACATGGCTCGCTATGAGACCTGCGCGCACCGCTGGGTGCACGTTGCCGAGCCGGGCTTCGGCGTGACCGTCGCCAACGACCGGGTCTACGGCCACGACATCACCCGGAGCACCCGCTCGGGCGGCGGCAGCACCACCCTGGTACGGGAGTCGTTGCTGCGCGCGCCGACGTTCCCCGATCCGATGGCTGACCAAGGCCAGCAGGTGTTCAGGCACTCGCTGTCGGTGGGTACCTTGCTGTCCGGGGTGGCCGAGGGCTACCGGGTCAACCTGCCGTTGCGACACCTGCCGGGCAAGGTGGTGCCGCCGATCGTGACGGTGGATTCGGCGGCGATCGTGGTAGAGGCGGTCAAGCTCGCCGAGGACGGCTCCGGCGATGTGATGGTCCGGCTCTATGAGGCCCGCGGCGGCCGTGCTCGCGGTCGGTTGACGCCGGGATTCCCGGCCGCCGGCGCGCTGCGTACCGACCTGCTCGAACGCCGGCTCGCCAGGCAACCGGAGGATCCATTCGAGTTGGACCTGCGTGCCTTCGAACTTGTCACCCTGCGCATAACGCGAAGCTGACCGGGCGACGGGGATTGCCAGTAAATCACTGGCCAATCGAGTTTGGCAAACTCGAATAGCCATATAATCCATGCTAATTGATATTGCCTCAGCGGACAGCGGCGAGCCGGACCGGTGCCGATCGGGTAGGGTGGAAGCAGAGCGCAGCGGGTGCCGGTTTCATCGGTAGCGCGCGCCGATTCGGCCCAGAAACCAGCCGGGCCTACCTCGTGCCGGTGGCGTTGCCGGCGTGCGTAGCACGGACAGAAGGCCATGCCGACTACTTCCGTTGCGGCTCCGAGCCGGCTCGACTCGCTGACCGGCATCCGGGCGCTGGCCGCCTTTGCCGTCTTCACCCACCACACCCACTCGGCGATGCTGCCCAGCGCCGGCTTCGGGCACCTCAGCACCCAGGGCTCGTCCGGCGTGGCCTTCTTCTTCGTGCTCTCCGGCTTCGTGCTCACCTGGTCCAGCCGGCCCGATGACAGCACGGCCTCCTTCTACCGCCGCCGGATCGCCCGGATACTGCCGCTGTACCTGCTGGCCTGGATCGGCGGCGTCGCGCTCAACCTGGTCACCGGGGAGTCCAGGCTGACCTACCAGATTCCCGCCCTGTTCGGCGTTCAGGCATGGATACCGGATGATCATATTCACTTCGCGGGTAATGCCGTGCTCTGGTCGCTGTCCTGCGAGGCATTCTTCTACCTGAGCTTCCCGCTGGTCATCGGCCGGCTGCGAGCGCTGGAGACCCGATCCGCCGCCGCCCTGCTCGGGGTCGTGCTCGGGGCCGCGATCGGCTGGCCGCTGTTGCTACATCCGGCATCCGGATCCGGTGTCCGGTACTGGCTGATGTACCTGTTCCCGCCGGCCAGGTTCCTGGAGTTCCTGGCCGGCATCCTGCTCGCGCTGCTGGTCTCCCGTGGTGCGGTCAGCCGGGTCCCGCTCTGGCCGGCCACGACGCTTGCGGTGGCGGTGTACCTGCTCGCCGGCTGGGCACCGATGTACCTGCAGCCGGTGGCACTGATGCTGCTGCCCTGGGTGCTGGTGATCACCGCGGCCGCTCAGCATGACCTGGCCGGTGGCACGCCGGCACCGGCCTGGCTGGTTCGCCTGGGTGTCTGGTCGTTCGCGTTCTACCTGTTCCACCAGCTGATCATCAAACAGGTGGCCCACGCCTACCTACCTGGCAGCACCCTGGTGCAGGCGGCATGCTCGGTGTTGCTGCTGGTGGCGGCCATCGCCCTCGCCGGCCTGCTCGCCGAGCGGGTGGAGCGACCACTGGAACGCCGGCTGCGCGGCCGGCCGGTCCAGACCTCTCGTCCACGGCTGGAGAGCTGCCACCCGGAACCCGCGCTGGCCACGACCGGCTGAGACGTACCGGCATTCGACAGCCGCAACCCACGGCGTGAGCATGTCCGGCGTGCATTGCCTGATCAAGGTCGCCAGCCGTCCGACATGAGGGTCACTCGTTGCGCCTCGCCAGGTCCAACGAGGGTTTCGACGGCCGGACCGATGTCATGGGCAAACATTTCACGCCGCAAGTGTTCGCACGGCGCAGCCGACACTGGTCAGTCCTGCCAACTGGCACGGGATGCGGCTAAGAACCGGCCTCGGGTCGGCGCTATTGACAATCGAACAATGTAAGTCCACCCTGTCAGAACTATCCTTTTTAGCCGGTTCACCAAGGTGCACCGGACCTCGCAGGGGGGAGACCAGACCATGAAAAGGCTTGCCACACTCTTGACCGTGATCGGCGCGGCGGGCGTCCTGATATTCGGCACCGCGCCGGCGGCGCTGGCCGGGGTGGACTCGAGTGCGCGCGTGTGCGATTCGTACTGCCCGGCCGGCACCGTCAACTGGCACAACGTCGGCGATACATTGCAAGTCTGCGACAACGCCCCCGACGGTTACGCGGTCGCCGGCGAGGCCATCAGGCCCAGTGGAGGCACCATCCGCCTCTGGGATCCGCACGGCGCCGGCACCTGCGTCAGTGTCGCTTACAACTTCTCCGAGGGCTACACCATCCCGATCCGGGCCTGCATCGGCGTAGCGAGCACCGACACGATAGTTGCCTGTGGGGCGTGGAATTACGACGGGGTCACCTGAGACGGCTGCCGGGTCGGCGGCGGTAGCCGCCGGCCCGACCCCTTACCAGACCTCGACTGAGCGGAGACCGGACCTCGACTGAGCGCGGCCGGTAAGCCACCCACAAACTTGACCCACCACCAGTCGCGGCGCGACGTGCCAGCTCGCGTCCTCGGGTGGGTTAGCCTCGACCGCGTGCCCCGGTGGCCGGGCGCTACCCACCATGCCCGCGGCTTGACCGGCGATTGGAAGGCCCTCACATGTGCCAGGACTGGTAGCCATGGAGCACATTGGAGAGTCCACGCCTGGTTGGTTCTCAGTAGGAGTGTCCCTCGAAGGCGGCAGCATCAGCCTCCGAGGTATCAACCCGTGGGAATACGAGTGGACGAATCTGAATCGATCGATCGTTGTCCCTCACCCTTCGTACCCGAACCAGCGTCATGCGCTCCGCGTCTATCGAATTGGGGGCGAGGACCGTGACGCCACCGTCTTCGCAGCGGGAGAGCTGTCGGCCGGGGTCTGGGGTTTCTACCTTCCGTATGACTGGGCACACCTGCTGCCGCTGGTGGATGCCCTGCGTGCAGCCGGGACCGAGATCATCACGGATGCCTTTCGCGCGGACCAGGGCGGTTGGGAGTGCGAGGTCCGCGGACCGATCAACCTCCAAGTCGTCCGGCCGCTGATCAAGGCCGATGAGCATCGCGAGAAGATCCACGGCACCGATGCCGGGGTCGACTGCCTTCACTGTTGGTCGACGATCAGGTCCGTGTACTAGCCAGGCGTCCGAGCCGTCATGTAGTCCACCGTCACCGGCAATACATTGCCGGCTCGGGCCGTCGTTTGTCGGGTCAGACAGTCACCCTCCGCCCGATGATCTTGCCGGTGTTGAGAGCTGTGTTGCGGAGTGGCGCGTGGGCGGCGGTCGACGGGTGGGCCTGGTGAGGGTCAGTTGGCGTTGCCGGCGGCCCGGATCCGTCCCCGGCAGGACGGCTTCCGCTCTGATCCGCACTCCCCTGCCGTCTACGCACTCGAGCTGTATGACGGGGAGCTGACCAGGCCGAGCGTGGCCACCGGCACCCTGGAGCTCTCGCCGGACGGCACCGGCTGAGTGGTGCCGCCCGCCGGTCGCCGGCTGGGCGCTGGGGCTGTCGCGGACCGGGGATCGTTCATACGGCACGCCAAGAGATGACGGCCGTACCCAGGGTGGACAGAATCTGCATAGCTTGGCCGGCAAACTCCCAGGGAGCCTGGTACTCCGGTGACACGTTGCCGACCTCGCACTGAGCAGCGCCACGCCCTGGTCGCGCTGATCGCCACGGCAAGCCATCGGGAGGTCGCATCAGCAGTTTCTCGGTGAATCGCCGAGACACGATTCCAGACCACCAGGCCGGGGGCGAATCTGAGAAGGCGAATCCGAGAATTGAGGAGATGGGAATGACCGCTCAGCTCTGCCTGCCGTTATCGAGGCAACAGCGGCTGTGGTGCGAGCCCGGGTCGTCAGGTGCCTTCCATCCCCGGTTCATCATGTCCAGGGCGCTGCGAATCACCGGATCCATCGACACGGCGGCGCTGCGGACCGCTCTGGACGATGTGGTGGCGCGCCACGAAATCCTGCGCACCATCATCGTGCGTGACGGCCAACCGCCCTATCAGCAGGTGTATCCCCCGTCGCCGGTACCGCTGACGGTGCGTGACCTGCCGCCGACGCCCCACCTGTCGCGGCAGCGGATCGCCGAGGAGCAGCTCGCCGAGGCGGAGGCAAGCAGTATCGACCTCCAGCAACTGCCACTGCTTCGAGCCCGATTGACCCGTTTCGACCATCGCGACTCGGTCTTGACCCTGGTTACCCATCACTCCGCTTGTGACGGCTGGTCGATGAACCTGCTGGTGCGGGATCTCGTCGCGTGCTACGCGGCGCGGACCGGGGAGCGTCCGCTGAGCCTGCCGGACGCGCCGCAATACCAGGACTACGCCCGCTGGCAACTTGCCAACCCCGCTCAGCCCGCCGCGATGAGGTACTGGCGGGAGCAACTCGATGGCGCGCGCATCTTCACCTTGCCCACCGATCATCCGATACCCAGCGTCTATACCGCACCGTATATCCAGCACTTCTTCACCATCGACAGCGAGGTGACGGCAGCGCTGACCCGGTTCGTCAAAGCCGAACGGTGCTCCGGCTTCATGGTCATGCTGGCAGCGTTCAGCGTGCTCGCGCACCGGATCAGCGGCAGCCTCGATCCCGCGATCAGCACCATGTTCCACGGCCGCGGCGAGCCGCAGTTCAAGGACACGGTGGGCCTGTTCCTGAACTTCCTGATGATGCGGACGAACCTCGGCAGCTGTCGGAGCTTTCGCGATGTCGTCCTCGCTACCCGTGCCACCTGCGTGCACGCGTATGAGCATCAGGCTCCGTCTCAGCAGGTCCTGGAGACGGTACCGGCGGTCACCGAGCCGCTGGCGCATCCGTTCAATTCCTACCTGGTCTTCGGTTACTGGGACGCATCGCTGACCGCAACCGGCGAACCGTTCCAGCTCGCCGAAGGTGCCCACATCATCCGCAGGCGTTCCCGGGTGAGTGAGCATCTGCCCGGTGGGGTGACCTGGAACTCCGGCATGTCACCCGCCGGCGTGCTCGGCGGCGGAGTGCAGTTCAACACCGCCGTGTTCGAGGAGCGCACCGTGGCGGGTTGGATCTCCGACTATTGCCGGATCCTGGCGACGGCCATGACCGATCCGAATCGCGAGTGGCAAACGCTGTGACCGTCGCATCCCCGAGATCTGAGGCCAGGCATGAGTGACTCATCTCGCCGCGCTCCCATCGCCATCATCGGCATGGCGGGCCGGTTCCCCGGAGCCCTGGATGTCGGTGAGTTCTGGACCGGCCTGCGCGGCGGACTCCGGTCCATCCGGTTCCCGTCCGACGACGAGCTGCTGGCCCTGGGTGTCGCCGCCGAGGTGCTCGCCGACCCCCGCTACGTCAAGGCCACCGCGACCGCGCCGGAACTCGACGGTTTCGACGCTCGGTTCTTCGGCCTGACGCCCAGGCAGGCGCGTATCTGTGACCCGCAGGCTCGGCTCTTCCTCGAGTGCGCCCACGCCGCGCTGGAGGACGCCGGCTACGACGTCGAACAGGTTACGAACGTCGGTGTCTTCGGCTCGGCCGGCGCCAGCCAGTATCTCGAACTAGTCCGGCGTAGCAAGGAGATCGATCTACGCAGCACGCCCGCGACCGGGTTGACGGCATGGAACTCCCCGGATCGCTTGGCCTGTCTGGTATCGCGCCAACTCGGTCTGCACGGACCTAGCTTGGCAGTCCAGGCCGACGACGCAAGCTCGCTGGTAGCCGTACACCTGGCCTGCGCATCGTTGCTCGCCGGTGAATGTGAGCTGGCCGTTGCCGGCGGCGTGGAGGTGGCACTGCCGCTCGGCCACGGCTACCGATGGGAGCCGGGTGGTGAGCTGAGCCGGGACGGTCACTGCCGACCGTTCGACAAGGCCGCGTCGGGAACGGTTCTCGCCTCCGGCGGCGGCGTGTTGGTGCTCAAGCGGCTGATCGATGCCGTCGCCGATCGAGACCACATCTGGGCCGTCATCCGGTCGACGGCCGTCAACAACGACGGGTCGGCCAGGGTGAGCTCCGGCGGCGCGGCGAACGTGCTGGGACAGTCCGCGGCGATCACCAGCGCCATGTCGCTAGCCGGTGTGCATCCGTCGGATCTGAGCATGTTGGAGGCGCACGCAACCGGAAACCCGACCGCCGACCGCACTGAGGTGGCGGCGTTGAAGGCGGCCTTCGAACGGCTGGCGGCGACCGAGGCCGACCGCTGTGCGCTGACCTCGGTCAAGGGGAACACCGGCCATCTCCGTCATGCTGCCGGAGTCACCTCGCTGATCAAGGTGGCACTGTCGTTGGCGAACGAGACCATCCCCGCCAATCTCGGCTACGAGGACCCGAACCCCGCGCTAGGTCTCGACGGCTCACCGTTCTTCGTCCCAACTCGCGCCACCCGGTGGCCACGCCAGGAAGGCAGGCCACGAGTCGCCGGAGTCAACGTCGTTGGCCAGGACGGCACGAACGCCCATGCCATCGTGGCGGAGGCACCCGCGGCCGCGCCGGTCCCGATCGAGCAGCGTCCGCATATCGTCGTCTGGTCCGCCCACACGCCGGAGGTTGCCGAGCGTTACCGCGGGCGTCTCGCCGAGCATTTCAGCACCGCCGGAGACGAGGTCTTCGTCCAGAGCGTCGCGACACTGCAGCGTGGCCGCACCCCGTACACCCACCGGGGCGCGGTTGTGGCGGCCGATGCGACAACGACGGCCAGGCTGCTGCGTAACCCCGATCCGGCAAGCCGGTTCGGCTCGTCGGCCGCCGGGGAGCACAGCCGGATCGCTTTCCTCTTCCCGGGTCAGGGTGCTCAGCAGGTCGGGGTGGCCCAGGACCTCTTTGATTCCTCGCCCAGCTACGCCAGGGCCTTCGACGAATGCCTGGATCTGTTCGAGGCCGAGGGCTTGCCGCTGCGCCGGTGGTGGCGCAAGGGCAGCGAGGCCCAGCTGCATGCGCCGCTGACCGCCCTGCCGCTGACCTTCGCGGTCGAACACGCCCTGGCGCGGGCGTGGCAGTCCTGGGGCATCACCCCGGACGCCGTGCTCGGCCTCAGCATCGGCGAGATGACCGCGGGCCTGGTGGCCGGCGTCTTCACCCTCGATGATGCGGTGCGGGCGGTCGTGAGCCGTTCGCAGGCGATCCAGGATTCGCCGCCAGGTGGCCTGATCGCCGTGTCCGCGTCGCGAGCCGACGTCGAACCGTTGCTGCCCGCGGGCGTCTGGGTAGCGGTGGTCAGCGGCCCTCGGCAACTGGTGGTGGCCGGGCCGGCCGGACCGCTGGCCGAGGCTACCGCCTCGCTGGAACGCGCTGGTCTTTCCTGCCGGCCGGTTCGGGCCACCCATGCGGTGCACGGTCCGAGCCTGGCGCCGACCGTCCCGGACTTCGACCGAACGCTGCGCAGGCTGCGCCTCGCCCCACCCACGATCGGCTTCTATTCAGGCATCACCGGCCGACTGGTCAGCCCGGCCGAGGCCGTCGACCCGGGGTTCTGGTCACATCAGCTGGCCCAGCCGGTGATCTTCGCCGACGCCCTGGACGCTCTCACCGCCGCATCGGGCCGGCTGCTGATGATCGAGGTCGGAGCAGGCCAGACGTTGACCCAAGTGGTGCGCCGACACCCGACGGTGGTCGCCGGCCGACACCGGACGGTGTCGACGCTGGCGCATCGGCCGGCGGAACCGTTGGCGCAGACACGCTCCGCGCTGGCCGCCGTAGCCGCAGTCTGGACGGCGGGTCACGCCGTTGACTGGGCGGCGGTGGAAGGCCTGGCCGACGTCGGCCGGACGTCGGTCCCCGGCTACCCGTACGACCGGGCGCGGCACTGGATCGAGCCGGCCGTGGTGCCGGCGATCACCGAACAGGCCGACGGCCCCGCGTTGGCCAGCGTGCCCGGTTGGCAGCAACCGTCGCGGAATTCGGCACCGTCCGGTGTCGCGGCCGGTGCTGGCGCAGTCGAGGAGGCCAGGATGGCCGCGGTCGCTGTCTCCGATCGCCCGACGCGGCCAGCCGGCACCGCTGACCGGCTACGCCAGTTGTGGACCGCGGTTCTCGGTGAAGGCGACAACATCGCGGGAGACGCGGACTTCTTCGACCTGGGCGGCAACTCCCTCACCGCGGTGGAGCTCATGTCGAAGGTGCGCGCCGAGTTCAGCGTCGAGTTAGGCGTCCTCATGCTCTTCGACCACTCCACGTTGGACGCGTTGGCTGACCAGATCGACCGGCAGGCCGGCTGATGCGCACCGAGGACAAGCCCCACTTGATCCCGCTCGGTAGCGAGGGCTGGGCCACCTGGCGGGATGTGGTGCTGCGGGGGGCGGGCTTTCCGGCCGAGGCCGCCCAGGCGCTGACCGATCCGCGGCTCGCCGCCGCCGCCGACGCGGCGGTCGGCGACCCTAGCCGGCGGGAGGCCTTTCTGGAGGAATATCGCTGCGCCACCGACCGGCTGGCCGCGGCGATCAGGAAGGCTGCGCAATCACCCCGGTTTCGAGAGGCCGTCGCCTGGCAGAACCCGAAGCTGGTCAAGTTGTGCCTGGACAAGCTGGCGGCCGGTGAACCGCGCAACGTGCGTGGTCGCAACCATGAGCAGACGGTGGCCAGCTACCTGCAGCGTTACGGCATGAAGAACGACACGATCAGCTTCGTCGGCCCGGTCGGCTGGGCGCGCTGGATGGACACCGGCTTGCCGCTGGCAGTACACCTCGGCGAGCGCTTCCTCGCCAGCCGAACCGTGTACTTCGAGACCTGGGCGATAGACGCTGTCGCGCGGACGCTGTCCGCTGATGCCACCCTGCGGCCATGGCTGGCGCCGCGGCTGTACGCCGCGCATCGGCTCGACGGCGCGGCCTTGCACCTGCCGGGCCGGCCGCCGGTGTCGCTCACCCCATCCGAGAGCAGGTTGCTGGCGCTGGTGGACGGTGTTCGCACCGTAGAAGACATCGCGGCGGAGCTGGCCCGGTCGGAGTTCGGAGAACTCGGCGACCAGACAACCCTGTTGGCCGAACTCGACGCGCTGGTCGCTCGCGGCCTACTGCGGCTCGACCTGGTGGGCACCATCGAGGCATGGCCGGAGCGCAGCCTGCAGGCACGGTTGGCGCGGATTCCCCAGCAGGAGGTGCGGGAGCGAGCGCTCGACACCCTGCGGAGCCTGCTCGCCGCCCGGGATCAGGTCAGTGCCAGCGCTGGCGACGACGTGGCGCTCGAAGCCGCCCTCGCCGAGCTCGGCGACTGCTTTCAGGCCATCACCGGAATGGCGGGCGAACGCCGGCCAGGTGAGACCTATGCCGGGCGCTCGCTGGTCTATGAGGACACCGTCCGGGATGCGCGGGCCGCCTTGGGGCCTGCGCTGCGGGAGCAGCTTTCGCGGCCGCTGTGCCTGCTGCTCGACAGCGCTCGCTGGCTGGTCGCCGAGATCGGCCAGCAATACCACCAGTACTTCCTCGGCCTCTACCAGCGTCGGGCCGGACAGCTCGGCAGCACCGCAGTTCCACTGGCCTCGATCCTGAGCCTGGCCACGCCGCAACTGTTCTACAACCCGCGTGGCCTGCCGGGGCCAACCCGGCATGCCGTCGCGGAATTCCAACGGCGCTGGGCAGCAATCCTGCGGATCCCGCCGGACGCTAGCAACCTGCGGTTGCACAGCGAGGAGCTGGCCGAACGAGTGGCGGAGTCGTTCCCGGCGCGCCGGCTGCCCTGGGCCACGGCGATCCATCACTCGCCCGACTTCATGCTCGCCGCCGAGGATGTCGGCGCGATCGAACGCGACGAGCACCTCTTCGTGCTCGGCGAGCTACACCTGTCCTTCAACACGATGGAAGCCCGGCTCTTCGTCCAACAGCACGACGACCCCGCATCGTTGCTGGCCGCGGCCGAATCGGACCTCGGTGGCCGGCGGATCTACGCGATAGCTGCCAAGGACGGCTCGCACGTGAGTTCGCGGACATCGCCGCCATCGGCGCTGCTGTCGCCTGGATACACCTACTGGACCATGTATCCCGAAGCTGCCACGCCACCCGCTCCGATCATCCCCGCGGCCGACCTCCTGGTGCACCGGGAGGGCGACCAACTGATCGTCCGCTCGCGTTCTGGCGCGTTCGAGGCGCCGCTGGCCGCGGTCCTCGGCGAGCAGCTGTCCGGGGTGACCGTGAACGCGTTCAAGCCATTGGCCCGGGGCGCGCACAATCCTCGGGTCACGATCGACCGACTCGTCATCGCCCGGGAATCGTGGACCTTCCGGGCCGACGAGCTGCCCTGGGCGGCGGCCCGATCGGAGGCCGACCGGTTCCTCGGCGCCCGAAGCTGGTGGCGTCGGCACGGCCTGCCCGAGCGGGCCTTCTACACCGTCCCGGTCGAGGACAAGCCGACGTTCGTCGACTTCAGCAGCCTGGCGTACGTCAATCTGCTGGCCAAGGCGATTCGCCGGTCGGCGGCCGAGACGGATGGTGTGGTGAACCTGACCGAGATGCTTCCTGATCAGTCACAGCTGTGGCTGCGGGACCGGGACGGCGAGCGGTACACCTCGGAATTCCGCATCCTCACGGTCGATCGACGGATGACGGAGACCTGAGGTGCGGAGATTGCTGCCGGCCACGCCGGCACGACTGGTCGTGGCCCGGGTCAACACCGCTCGGCTGGTCATGGCCCGGGTCAACACCGCCCGGCTGGCCGTTCGCACCGGCGGTGCCGCGCTGATCGCCATCGATCTTTTCGTCAATCTGTTGCTCGGTGTGCTGCCGGTCGTGTTCGTCATCGCATCGGCCGTGGTGGTCGGCCGGGTTCCGGCGGCGGTTCAAGGCGGCTCCGGCTCGGCTGCTTGGCATGCGTTGCTCACCGCGTTCCTGGTCGCGGCGGTGGCCTTCATCGGGCAGCAATTCGTCGCTCCGGTGCGCGAATCGATCAGTGAGCTGCTGGCTCGCCGCGTCGACGGCCGGCTGATCGAGGAGGTGATGGCCGCCTCGACCGACACCGTCGGGATCGGCGCGCTGGAGAACCCGCGGGTGGTCGCGGACCTGCGGACCGCGGCCCGCGAGCTGGAGAGCTTCGTACAAAGCCCGGGCCAGGCCTGTGCCGGACTGCTGGCGCTGGTGGCTCGGTACACCCAGCTGACCGGGTATGCCGTGGTGGTCGGAGTCGAGTTCTCCTGGCTGGCCGCGGCCGGGCTCGTGGTCGCGGTCTTGCTGTTCCGGTACGGCCAGCGTGGTGGCCTGCGCAAGTACGCCGAACTCCGCTTCCAGCTCTATCCGGCGGAACTCAAGAGTGACTACGTGCGCGCGCTGGCGGTGGACTCCGGCGCGGCCAAGGAGATCCGGGTGTTCGGCCTGATCGGCTGGCTTCGAGATTTCTGGCGTTCCTGCTACCTCGACTGGCTGCAACCGATCTGGAAGGCGCGCCGCCGCATCTACCTGTGGCCCTACCTGTGGTTCACCAGCTGGGGACTGCTGGTGAGCGCAATGGTGTTTGCCCTGCTGGGACATCGCGCGTCGGGTCCGCACCCCGAGCTGAGCTTGACCAGCTTCGTGATGGTCAGCTCGGCCACCCTGGCAGCGTTGCGACTCGGCGAGCACTACCGCGAGTCCGACCTGCCGACGGCGGTCGGCATGCATGCCTATGACGCAGTGCGCCGCTTCACCAACGCGCTGGCAGCGGCCGAGAAAACCGTCAACTCCGCCGCCGGCGCTGCTCAGCTGGCTGAGGAGGTGGCACGGGCAGAGTTGGCCGAGCTGGCCGGCAACATCCACTTCGACAATGTCAGTTTCCACTATCCCGGACAACAAAGGATGATCTTCGACGGCCTCAGCCTGACGATTCCGATCGGCCGGTGCACGGCCATCGTCGGGGTGAACGGGGCGGGCAAGACCACCCTGGTCAAGCTGCTCGCCCGGCTCTACGAGCCGACCGGCGGGACGATCCGGTTGAACGGCGTGGATATCCGCGGCTATCCGGTGGAGCTGTGGCGGGCCAAGCTCGCGGTGATCTTTCAGGACTTCGCCCGGTACGAGATGTCAGCGGCCGACAACGTCGCCTTCGGGGCCATCGCGCACCGCGACGACCATGCCGGCATCCGCGCGGTCATCGAGGCTGTCGGCCTGCGGGAGATGCTCGATGGGCTTGCTCGCGGTATCGACACCCCACTCGCCCGGCATCTGACCGATGGCGTGGATCTGTCTGGTGGCCAATGGCAGCGGGTGGCTTTGGCCCGCGCGCTGTTCGCCTTCCGGCATGGCTCGTCGATCCTGGTCCTGGACGAGCCGACGGCCAGCCTCGACGTGCGCGGCGAAGCCGGCTTCTTCGCCGAGTTCACCGAGTCCGCGCGTGGTGCGACCACGCTGCTGATCTCGCACCGGTTCTCGACGGTGCGACAGGCCGACCAGATCGTGGTGCTCGAGAACGGCCGGGTGACCGAGTTGGGCAGTCACCAGCAACTGCTGGCCAGCAATGGTCGTTACGCATACCTGTTCAGGTTGCAGGCGCACCGGTTCACCGACCTCGACGACAGCATGGCCGCCGATGAGATCGTGCGGCTACCGCGATGAGACACACGCTGGCCGGCTCCTGGCAGCTGCTCCGATTCGCCTGGCGGCTCAGCCACCGCAAGACGATGACCGCCATCGTGCTGATGATGTCGGCCGCGGCCGCGGGACCACTGATCGCGGTCTCGCTCGGGCTGATGACCGACGCGATCGTCTCGGGCCGGCAGCTTGCCGCCACCGGCTACGGGGCAGCGGTCGCCGCCCTTGCGATCGTTGCCCTGTCGTTCGTGGTCTTTGCCTTCGTGGTCTATCACGAGCTGGCCGAACTGGCTGAGCTGGACTTCGGCGAACAGCTGATGATCCTCTCCAACGGATCGGTCGGGATGGAGCATCACGAGCGGGCCGACTACGCCGACATGCTGACCGTCCTGCACCCGGAGAGCAAGCGATTTCCGTACGCCCTGTTCGCGCTGTTCAACATCTTCGGGCTGATCCTGGCGGTGGTCTTCACCGCCGTGCTGCTCGCCCACCTGAACCCGGTGCTGCTCCTGCTGCCGCCGGCGGCGGTGCCACCATTACTCGCCGGCCGGCGGGCCGAGCGGATCCTCGACCAGGCCAGAACGGACACCGCCGAGCCGACCCGGGTCGCGCTCAACCTCTTCCGGCTGTCCTCATCGCCCAGGTACGCCGGCGAACTACGGGTCTTCGGGCTGAGCGAGGAGTTGCGACGCAGGCACGCGGCACTGTGGGCCACGACCAGTCGTGGCCTGTGGCAGGCGCACACTCGCGCGATCGCGACTCGCGCGGTGGGCCAACTGGTCTTCGGGCTCGCCTACATCGGCGCGGTGATCCTGGTGATCCGGGAGGCGATCGCCGGCCGGCACAGCGTGGGTGATGTCGTGCTGGTGATCGTGCTGGCCGCTCAGGTCAACCAGCAGCTGGTGACGGCCGTGAACATGCTGAGCGACCTGCAACGGGTGGTTGCCACGCTGGGCCGACTGGAATCCATCCGTGCCCTCGTCACGGTGGCCGACCAGGTGCCGGTGGACCGGGTGCCGCGGGAGTACCTGTCGCATGGGATCGAACTGAAGGGTGTCGATTTCGGCTATCCGGGCACCGAAAAGTACGTGCTGCGCGATGTGTCGATGACCCTGCCGGCAGGCTCCACCGTTGCCATCGTCGGTGAGAATGGCGCCGGTAAGAGCACCCTCATCAAGCTGCTGTGTGGCTTGTACCAACCCTCTGCCGGCCAGGTCCTCATCGACGGAGTCGACCTGCGGCGGCTGCCGGCCGAGCAGTGGCGGGAGCGGATCACCGCGGGTTTCCAGGACTTCGTCCGCTACGAACTCTCCGCACGGAACGTGGTCGGGGTGGGTGACGTGCCTCGGATCGGTGACGACATGGCCGTCCGCACGGCGTTGCGACGCGCCCAGGCCACCGATGTCATCGATCAGTTGGCCGATGGGCTGGACACCCAACTCGGCACCAGCTTCACCGAGGGCGCCGAACCTTCCGGCGGCCAGTGGCAGAAGTTGGCCCTGGGCCGAACGCTCATGCGCGAGACCCCCCTGCTGCTGGTCCTCGACGAGCCGACCTCGGCGCTGGATCCGGAGGCGGAGCACCGCCTGTTCGAACGCTACGCGGAGCAGGCCCAGCAGGCCCGGCAATTGACCGGCGCGATCACCCTGATCGCATCACACCGGTTCTCCACCGTGCGGATGGCCGATCTGATCGTGGTGATCCAGGACGGCCGGGTCGTGGAGACCGGCGACCACTCCACGTTGATCCAGCATGGCGGCCTGTATGCGGAATTGTTCCAGCTTCAGGCGGGGGCATATCGGTAATCCGGCTCGCGGCATTGGGCCGGTAGCCGTCCGGCCACCGCGGAGCACGGTCAGAGATGCGCAACGTCGGTGGGCGGGAAAGCATGTGAAGGAGGGATCTGACTCCTCTCGATCTGCCCGGACGAGGCGTCCCAGGGCTTGCGCAATAGCTAATGAATGAGGTGTTTCTCGTGGCTGACAGCAATGCGGCAACCGCAGACCAGACCGAAGTCGAGGAGGTGCCCGGTCGCATCGTCGCGGCATGGCATGCCAAGGATGCCGATGCGTTCGCGGCTACCTTCACCGAAGACGGCAGCATGATCCTGCCGGGCGACGTCTACCTGACCGGTCGCCAGCGGATTCGGGACTTCATGGCGGAGGCCTTCAGCGGCCCGTACCGGGGTACCCAGGTCACCGGAACGCCGTTGGCGGTCAAGCCGCTGGCCGACGATGTGGTGCTGGTGCTGACCCAGGGCGGCGTGTTGGCCGACGGTGAGTCGGAGGTGCCGGCCGCCAATGCCATCCGGGCGAGCTGGCTGCTCCGGCGGGTCGACGGCCGCTGGCTGATCACCGCCTATCAGAACACTCCGATCGCTGCCTGAACAGGCTCGCCGCATCCCCTCCCACCAGCCAGCCACCGTGCCCGGCCATCGGTCAGCCGCGCCCTATCCGAGGAGACGATGATGGCATCCGCGTTGGGCATGCTGCGCCAGTTGGTGCTTGCGCCGTCGCTGCACCGGGTCAGTTTCGCCGGCCGTGGCTTCCCGGCCGCCGGCTCGGCGGCCGCCGAGCAGTTGGAGGCGATACCCCAGGCGGTGGTGTGCGGATTCGAGTGGGCGATCGCCGGCGCGAGTGTCGCCGACCTGCATCGCCGGCTGCGGCTGGTGGATCCGGAGCACCAGGGTTTCGCCTACGAGGGCGCGGCGATGGCCTGCACCATATTGGACTCGGTGCGCGGCCAGCGAACCCGGGAGCTGCTGACCGGTCCGGGTGAACGGCACGTCCTGCTCGCCTACATCGGCGTCGGCTTCGCGATGGCCCGGCTGCCCCGGCCATTGTGGCGGCGGGTGCTGCCAGACCTTTCGCACTCCCGCTATCACCCGACGCTGGGCTGGCTGGCGGTCGACGGCTACGGCTTCGACCTGGCCTATTTCGACTCTGAGCGCTGGGTGGATCGTCAGCAAATCCCGGACAGTTACCCGTGGGACGGCCACCCGGAGTACTTCCCGCGAGCGGTGGATCAGGGTATCGGTCGCGCGCTGTGGTTCATCCACGGCGGCGATTGCCGAGCCGCTGCCGAGGCGGTGAACCGGTTCGTGCCGCGGCGCCGGGCGGATCTGTGGAGCGGCCTAGGCCTGGCCGCCACCTTTGCCGGCGGCGCGCCGGGCGCTGCCCTGGACCTGCTGGCCCAGTTGGCCGGCGACCACCGCGCCGAACTCGCCGTGGGATCGGTGTTCGCGGTCAAGGCCCGGGCCGATGCCGGTTACCTGCCCCCGCACACCGCCGACTGTGCGCTGGCGCTAACCGGGCGCTCGGTCACCGAGCTGACCGAACTTGCCGATCGAACCGAGCAGCCCGACGGGCCGGAGTCGAGTCTCGAGCCGGCGTTCGAACAATGGCGGCAGCGCATTCGGCGCACGCTCGCGGCTGCGACCGACCGTCCGCACCGGGGATGAAAATCCCGTCTATCCGAAAGGAACCCTTGTGCTCAACATCCGAGCGCTCCGCCGGCGCATCCTGACGCCGAGCATGTCCGAGACCCGACTGGATGTGCGTGGCTTCTACAGCAAGGACGCCGCTGCCAAGGCACGGCTGGAGCGCATCGGCGCGACGTTCCTCACCGGCTATGGATATGCGGCCGAGGCTCGCGGCGTCGTCGAGGCCGAGCAGCGCCTGGAGTCGCTGGACCGGGAGGTGCGCGGCTTCGGTTATGAGGGCGCGGCGATGGCATTCGCCGTCCGCGACGGCCTGCCGATCGGCGGCAGCAGCCACGTCGCGCAACTGCTTGCCGGCCGTGGCCGCCAACACGCCTACATGGTGTACGTCGGTGTCGGCTGGGCGATGGCCAGGTTGCCGCGGTTTCGGTGGTCGCGGATCACCGTCGCCGATCCGTTGATGCGGTGGCTGGTACTGGACGGTTACGGCTTCCACCAGGCGTATTTCCACACCCAGCAGTACGTGACCGAGCATTACCAGGAACCGGCGATACCGTGGCCGGCCGAAGGCCCGCGCTGGTATGCCCAGCACGCCATCGACCAGGGCATCGGCCGAGCTCTGTGGTTCGTCGGGGGAACCGACGTCGAGCGGGTGACCGCCCTCATCGGCGGCTTCCCGGCCGAGCGGCACCCTGACCTGTACAGCGGTGCCGGGCTGGCTGCCACCTACGCCGGCGGGGCCGAGATCGCCGAACTGGCGCTGCTGGCCGAACGGGCGGGTGGCTACCGTCCACAGCTGATGCAGGGTGCCGTCTTCGCCGCCACCGCCCGGGTCGAGGCCGGCCTGGTCGTCCCGCACACCGAAGTTGCGACCGAGCTGCTGTGCGGCATCACACCGGCCGCGGCTGCGCAGCTCAGCTTCGACAGCCGCCCGGTCGCGGCTGACGAGCAGGATGACCTGCCGGACTATGAGATCTGGCGCCGGACGCTGGCGGGCGTCCTGGCCGCTGGCGGACCGGCGTTGAGATGACCGGTCCGGCTACGCTGGCCACGCCGGTGCCGCGGCGCTTTCCTGGTCCGCCGCTGCGCGCGACCCCGAAGCTGCTCCGGCTGCTGGTGGCGGACCGGTTGGGGATGATGAACCTGGCCGCCGCCCGCTACGGGGACGCGGTTCGGCTCCGGGTCGGGCCGAAGACCCTGTATGTGTTCAACGAACCCTCGTCGATCAAGCACGTGTTGGTGGACAACGCGGCGAACTACCACAAGGGCATCGGCCTGGCGCAAGCTCGGCGGGCGCTCGGCGACGGGTTGCTGACCAGCGACGGCGAGCAATGGGCCGCGCAGCGCAAGGTGATGCAGCCCGCCTTCCAGGCCAAGCGGATTGCCGAACAGGCCGAGCTGGTAGCCGCCGAGGCGGCTGACTGGGTGGCTCGGCTCTCGTTGCGGGCGGGTAGCGGCGCGGTGGACATCACGGCCGAGATGACCAACCTGACCCTCGGCGTGCTGGGGCGCACATTGCTCGATGCCGATCTTGACGGCTACGCCGGCATCGGGCACTCCTTCGAGGCGGTGCAGGACCAGGCGATGTTCGAGATGGTCTCACTCGGCCTGGTGCCGCTCTGGTTGCCGCTACCGAAACAACTGCGTTTCCGGCGAGCCCAGCGCCGGCTGGGCGAGGTGGTCGACGCGCTGGTCGCCGATCGGCTACGGCGTGGCGAGCTGGTCGGTGACGACGCGCTGGCCCGGCTGATCACCTCGCTCCGAGCCGAGACCGGCGAGGTCCGCCGGCAGCGCGGCCGCGATGAGCTGACAACCCTGCTGTTGGCCGGCCACGAGACCACGGCGAGCACCCTGAGCTGGGCGTTCCACCTGCTGGACGAGCACCCCGCGGTGGCGCGGCGGATGCGCGCCGAAGCCACCGCGGTGCTCGGAACCCGAGCCCCGAACTATGACGACCTGAGCCGGCTGCCTTACATCACGATGGTCGTCGAGGAGGTGATGCGGCTCTATCCCCCGGTCTGGATCCTGCCGCGGTCGGCACAGGCCGATGACGAGATCAACGGCTATCCGGTACCGGCAGGTTCGGACGTCATCGTCAGCCCGTACATCATGCATCGCCATCCTCGGTACTGGCCGGATCCCGAGCGGTTCGTCCCCGAGCGCTTCGACCGAACCCGGTCATCGGATCGACCCCGTTACGCCTACCTGCCGTTCGGGGCCGGTCGGCGGGTTTGCATCGGCAGCAACCTGGCGATGATGGAGGCGGTCTTCGTGCTCAGCACCGTGGTCCGGCAGTTGGAGTTACGCAAGCTGCCCGGTCGGCCGGTGATCGCCGAGCCGATGCTTTCGCTGCGGATCCGGGGTGGTCTGCCGATGACCGTGCACCGGATCTGAGCAGCGAACGCACCGGGGCAACGCCCCCTTCAGCCGTTGCCGGCCGACCGATCGAGCTGCCGCAGCGGCGGCTGGAAGCTGTCCAGTTCAGGAATGATCAGCAATACCGGCACATCCGTGCCCCGATGCGGGCGCAGTATCAGCCGTACCGACGAGGTGCCGCAGCCGGCCCGCACGGTGGCCCGGACCGGATCGGAGACCAGCAGCGGCCGCCGCTGCCATGGCTTGGCGGTCAGCTCCGCGGTGGCGACGGTGACCGCACGGATCGTCCAGTCCCCGTCCGGCACCCCGGCCACCCGGTAGCGTCCGGGGCGCTCGAAGATCTCGCAGGCGATGGGAGCGCTCTGGAACGGCTGCCCGAAGACGCCCACGTAGGTACGGGTCGACAGGTCGGTAACCGGCAGCAGCGCGGTGAACTCGATGGAGCCGGCGGTCTCATCGCTGAGCGGGCGCCAGGCCGGTGAGCGGAAACCGGTCTTGGCCTCGTGCCGATAGCGGGCCGGCGACATACCCACGGTGAGCGTGAACCGGGTGGAGAACGTGCCCGGGCTGTTGTAACCGACGAGGTAGGAGATGTCGGTGACGCTTAACGAGGTCTCCAGCAGCAGGTTCTTCGCACGGAACAAGCGGATCGAGGTCAGGAACCGGCCCGGCGAGGTACCGGTCTCAGTGCGAAAGATTCGGGAGAAGTAGAAGCGACTGAACAATGCCTCGTCGGCCAGTTCAGAAAGCGATAGCGGCTGATCGTATTTCTCCCACATCGTGTCAATGGCCCGTAAAACGGCAGCAGTCATGGCTTCCTCCATGCAAATTGGCGCACGTCAATGCGATGCCGGCTTGACCGCTCATACGCGAAATCGCGCGAGCTGGGGTTATCGGCGGTGGATTATGTTTATGCGTACAACCGCACAGCCATGGCGCAGATCTGCCGGGCTGTCAGCGCATTCTTATAAGAGCCTCAGCTTTCGCTGTTGCTCTTTCAATGCGGACGAGGTATCAGGGCAGTTGAACCAGGATTGCGCTCTCTACATAGGGGTAAACTGCACATAAGGTCTGATCCGCAATAGTAATCAGTGGACGATATGCTTGGCGTTAGCTATGGCCATCTCGTAGACATTGAGCAATCTCGAAGATACGATTGCGGCCGTCCACCAAGCGTGGATACACGAGAACTGCCGGGCGTATCGAGAAGGTTCTAGGGCCCTCTCACTTGGGAGAAAAACCCAGGCCAGGCCGCCAACTGGTATTTGCGCTCGAGCTTCATACAACAAGTCCTCTTTGGCATCTACGTCAGAAATTGCCATTGCCTCGCAGTGCACCGGCTAACCTGGACTTCAGGTTCAGGTGTTTGGAATTCAGGTCCGGTGGTCTGCTCGGCCGTGGGTTTGGATCTCAGGCGGCTCGCGTGCATACACCGCGGCTGCAGAAGCCCTTACCAGCCGTCGCCCTGGCCAAGCCGGCGGTATTCACCACCGAAGAAGAGCAGCGCGTCGGCGTCGGTGCTTCGGCCCAGATCCAGCACCGCGCCCAAGAAGATGGAGTGGTCGCCGCCGTCATAGACCGAATCCAGCCGGCACTCCAGCCAGGCCAACGCGCCACCGATGATCGGCACACCGGTATGGGCACCGGGTTGCCAGTCGACCACGTCGAATTCCTGGCCGTCGCGCGGCCGCCGGTTGGCGAAGTACTGCGCCAGCGGCCGCTGCCGGGAGGACAGGACCGAGATACCGAACACCTTGCCGTCCAGGATCGCCTGGTGCATCTTGGCCGCGCGCAGCACACATACCAGCACCAGCGGCGGCCTCAGCGATACCGAGGTGAAGGAGTTCGCCGTCATCCCGTGCGCGCTGGCCGCCGCCGTCGCCGCTGCCGTGACCACCGTCACCCCGGTGGCGAACATGCCGAAGATGGCGCGTAATTCCCCGCTGGCAAAGCCACTGTCGGCGACCAGCGGCGCCAACCTGGCCGGCTTGTCATCGCTCTGGGCCGGCTGAGTCACGGGAGCACCTCGCTCAGTGCGGCCGTGCGCCCGGCGCCCGGCCCGACCGGCTGGGCCGGAACCAGTTGATACTCGGCCAGCGCCTGCCGCAATTCCGAGGGCACCCGAGCAGGCCGGGTGTCGGTGTTCGGCCCGCGCATGCAGGCAACCCGTTGCTGGCCGCGGGCGACCAGATCTTCCTGTCCGTCGCGGAGCCGCACGTAGTCGAAGCCGAACCCGATCTGGGTCTGGGTCAGATCCAGCAGCCGCATCCTGATCGACAGCCGATCGAATGCCGTTATCTCCCGGAGGAAATCGCACTCGCAGCGAACCGTGAACAGCTTCAGATCGTCCTGCAGCTCGGCCAGCACGGTCGGTGCCCGTTCGAGCAGGAACATCTCCCGGCACCGGCCTTGCCAGCGCAGGTAGTTGACGTAGTAGACATTGCCGACCAGATTGGTCTCCTCGAAGCCGACCAGGTGCTGGTATTCGTAGTAGTCCGGCATGCTCACTTCTCCTCTTCGATCAGCACCGCGAACACCAGTGGCACCGAGAGGCCATGGACGTTGGTGGCAAGCGTCGCTATCCGCGCGTTGCCAGCTCGCAGCACCATCCAGTGGTCGTTTCGTGGCTCGCCACCGGTCAGCGTGTCGACGTTCGCGTGGCCCATCTTGCGCAGGCACTCGATGGCGGTCCAGACCCGAGTGGCAGTGACCGTCAACGGCTCCTGGCGGCTACTGGAAAGCACCTCGCTGAGCCACAGCCCATCGGCGCCGAGCAATCCGGTCCATTCCCGCTTGTCCCGCTGGAAGGCCAGCTCTACGTCGCAGGCCACCGGTGTGTCGGCGGCGACCGCGAAGGTAAGACCCGGCCCGTGGGCCGAGGACACCCGCGGGCCGCCGATCAGTTCCGGCTTGCCGTCCGGCCGGTAGCTGACGGCAACCTCGGTGCCGGTGGCCCAGGCCAATGCCGATGCGGTGCGGGCACGCCGCAGCGTGATGCCACTGCCGGCGTCCGGGTCGGGCTGGACCGCGCAGCGCAGCGGCTGGCCCAGCACCTCCTCGAGCCGCCGCTGCAGGTAGGAACCGAGCAGCGCCGGTAACCATGGGCCAGTGCCGTCCTGCTTTCGGACCGCTTGCAGCCGCAGGCCCAGCCATTGCTCGACGAGGCTGCCAGCCGGGTCGTAGACGTCGACGTCGTAGAGGTAGGTGTCCCCATCGCGCCAGCGTTCCCGAGCTGACATCGTCAGCTGCTCGGCGTCGCCTGCGAGCTTCGGATCGGCGAGGCAGAGCCGTTCGATACCGGCCGGCAGCAGGGTCGCGTCCGGCACGCAGGACTGGATCGAGTGCATGACCGCATCACGAGTGCCCGGATCGGCCAGCACCAGTTCGTGGGGCAGGTAGCCGCCGAACCAGTCGTCGCCTCGGTTGTGGGACAGCTCGGCGACGCAACCGGTCGCCGACAGCTGCCGGTATCCGAGTAACCGGCGGAACCGACCGCCCTGGAACAGCATCCGGCCGTACAGCTCACCCATCGGATCGAGCGGCAGCCGTGGCCCGGCCATGCCGAGCGGCACAACGGGGGTGGGCGGCTGCTGCGGATAGTGCAGCTTCGCGTGGAAGTGGTCGGCCAGGAAGCTGGTCTCGCTACTGCGCAGAACCACCTCGACCGTGCCCGTGGACTCCTGCAGGGCAGCGATCCGCAAGGTGATGCTGCCGTCCGGTGGCACCACGATCGGGCGCAGGAACCGCACCTCGGACAGCGTCGGCGGGTCGGCCCGTCCGGTCAGCGCGCCGGCCGCCTGAGCCATCGCCTCCATCCCCAGCACCGCCGGAAACAACAGGTCACCGTCGAGCAGGTGATCGGCCAGGTACAGGTCACCGTTGGCGGACAGTTCCGTGTCCGCCACGATCTCCACACCGGGATAGTGCGTCTGCACCCGGTCGAGGAATCGCAGCAGCGGCGGCTCCGCCGGCTCCAGCGAGATCGTCGGCAGCCCAGCGGCCCGGCCCATCACGACCACCTCGGTCGGCGTGCTCGGATCAGCCAGGATCTGCTGGAGGATCTGGATGCCGGCCTCGGTCGGGATCGGGGTGATGCCCTCCCGCACCAGCGACTCGAGCACACCAAGCCGCTCACCCATGCCGGAGCCGGACCAGACCGACCACTCCAGTGCCAGGCACCGGCAGTCGGGATGGTCCCGCTGGATCTCCGCCGTCAGCTCGGTGAGCCAACTGTTCGCGGTCGCGTAGTGCGCCTCACCGCGCAGGCCGGCCCGGCCGATGATGCTGCCGAAGCTGACCAATAGCCGTAACGTGCCGGGGTTGAGGCCCGCAAGCACCCACTGCAGGCCGTCGAGTTTGGGCGCCAGGGTGTCGCGGAAGGTCTCCTCGTCCAGCGAGGTCAGCGGCCGCGGCTCGTTGCGGCCGGCCCCGTGTAGCACTGCTGTCACCGGCCCGAGCGACTCCTCGATGGCTGCGATCGCCCCCTGCACCTGGCACCGTGACGTGACGTCGGCGGCGTGGTAGTGATGCCGGACGCCGGCGGCGGTGAGACGCCGCAGGTTGGCCGCAAGCTCCGGGTCCTGAGCGGGATCCGATCGTCCGAGCAGGCCGACGGCCGCGCCGGTCGTACGCGCCAGGGCCAGGGCACACTCCGCGGTGATGCCCTTGCCGCCACCGGTCACCAGCAGCACATCGGTCCGCGACAGTGGCATGCCGAGCTCGCCGGCAGCCAACTCCAGCGGGCGCAGTACCGGCTGCCGCCGGTGCCCCGCCGCGTCGTAGCGGATCTCGCTGAAGTCGGCGGTCGCCGCGACGTCGGCCACGATGGCCCGGACGGTGTCGGCCAGCGTGGCCTCGGTGGGTTCGGCCAACGGCAGGCTGACCACGGTGGTGCGGACCGTCGGTGCCTCCAGGTGCAGGGTCTTGGCCAGACCGGCGGCGCCGCGCCGGTCACCGACAACCACGAAGCGAGCCGGGGCGGGCAGCGCGATCGCTGCCCGGGCGGCGGTCAGCATCAGCGGCACCTGCTCGACACCGCCCTCCGGGGGAAGGCAGAGCAGTATTCCGTCGCCGATACCAGCACGCTGCAGGCCGTCCTGCAACGGCCGGCCCAGCGGATGATCCTGGTCGGCGAACAGCTCCCAGCGGCCGGCGACGGGCCCGGGACTCGGCATCGGCGGCGGTTCGATGCCGAGCCAGCTGATCCCGAACGCGCGGACCCAGGACCTGACCCCGGCCGGATCGGCAGGCGCCGACTCTGCCGCTTGGGTGGTCTGACCGAGCAGGTCGAGCATCTCGGCCAGCTCGGACAGTGTCGAGGTCGCGTAGGCCGAGGTGGTCACCGGCGCCGGCACACCGAGTTCTCGGGATGCCTGGTTGACCAACTGGCCCACCGCGATCGAGCTGAGGTGCAGCTCATCGAGCGGGTGGCTGTCCGGCCGGACCGTCGCCAGCGGCAACTCGGCACGCTCGGCGGCCAGCCGACGGAGCACCTCGATCGCCGAGCCGGCGGTGGTTCCGGCCGGCAGCGGAAGATCCGCCGCCGCGGGCACCGTGGCGATGCCGGCCGGTACCGGCGCGGGCACCGTGGCGATGCCGGCCGGTACCGCCGCGGGCACCGAACCCACCGCCGGAACCCAACCAACCGCCGGGCGGATCTCCGCTGCCGGCAATGCAGGCTGGCCGGTCACGCCTGCTTCGCAGGGGTTGATGAAGAACCCGAAGTCCTTGTCCAGCGGCAGTGGCCGGCTGAACCTGTTGTCCACCAGCGCGGAGTAGCGCACCGGAGCACCCATCACGAAAGCCGCGGCCACCGTACGGAGCAGGCCGGCCAGTGACAGGCTGTCGGTCTCCATCGACATGGCGAGGATGCCCGGCAGCGTTTCGGTTGCCAGCTGGCTGAGCACCTTGCCCGGCCCCACCTCGATCAGCAGGTCGACCTCGTGGGCCAGCGCGCCGATCGCCTCGGTGAACCGGACCGGTTGCCGTACCTGGCTGGTCAACAGCTGGATCAGGTCCGCCTCCGGCGACAGCGCCTGCCCGGTCACGGTCGAGATCACCGGCCGCTTCAGTTGGCCGAACTGTTCCTCGACCAGTGCTGCCGCCAGCACCTCGGCGGCCGGTGCCACCAGCTCGGAGTGGAAGGCGTGCGATACCGCGATCGGCATCACGGTGATGCCGTCGGCCTCGGCCTTCCGGCACACCAGGGCCACCTCGTCGACCGCTCCGGAGACGACCGTTTGGCGCCGGCCGTTATAGCCGGCGATGACCACGGAGGTGCCCTGCAGGTAGCTGGCTACCGACTCGGCACCGACCACCAGGTTCGCCATCGCACCGGCACCGGCGCTGCGCTGACTCATGATCCGGCCACGTTTGCCGGCGACGGACAACAGCGTGTTCTCGTCCATGCCGCCGGCCCAGTGCAGGGCGGTCAGCTCGCCGAGGCTATGCCCGGCGGCGGCTACCGCCTCGATGCCCAGCCTGGACAGCACCCGCAGGCCGGCGATCGAGGACGTGACGATTCGAGGCTGGGCAACCGCGGTGTCGACCAGGTCGGCGCCTTCCGGAAGCGGCCGCGCGCGGTAGAACTCGTCGATCTCGGCAAAGCGCTGGCGCAGCGCACCGCCGTCGCCACGACGTCCGACCCCCTGACCGGGGAAGAGGAAACCGATCCGCGGCGCGGTGCGCCTGCTGTCCAGGAACACTCCGGCGCCCGGATCCGTCGCGGTGCGGGCGCCGCTGTCCAGCAGCGAGAGCAGCTTGGCCAGGGCCTTCTCGGCCTGCACCGGTCCGGTAACCACCACCGCCGCTCGAAACGGCCGGTCAGCCAACTCAGCCTGCAGCGTCGCCGCCAGGTCACCGCACTCGGCGATGGAGATCCTGCCGACGAACTGGTGCAGTTGAGCGACCTTGCCGCGCAGGTCGGCATTGCTGTCCGCGTCGAGCAGCAGTAGCTCACAATCCTGTCGTGACCGGGTGAGGCCGAGGTGGCCGGGATCGATCGAGGAAGCTCGATCGCTGGCTGCCTGCTCCAGCACCACGTGGGTATTGATGCCGCCGAAGCCCATCGAGGACACCCCGACCCGGATCGGGCGGCCGGCCGGGAAGAGTTCGGCGGTCACCGGAATCCGCAGCGCCGGCCGGTCCCCGGTGAGCTCCGGGTGCGGTTGGGTGTTGCCGGTGGCCGGCGGAATCAGCTGATGGTGGACGGCGAGGATGGCCTTGAGCAGGCCACCGACCCCAGCCGCGGCCTTGGTGTGGCCGATATTGCCCTTGAGGGTGCTGATCGGCACCGGAGCCAGGTCCGGATCCGCCGATCGCAGGGCCTGGCTGAACGCCTTCAGCTCGGTGGTATCACCGACCGCCGTGCCGGTTCCATGGCCCTCCAGGTAACCGACGCTGTCGATGCCGAAGCCCGCTACTCGATATGCCCGTTCGATCGCGAGCAGGTGCCCGGCGGCCTCCGGCCGGGTGATACCGCCGCGGCCGTCGGAGGAGTAACCCCAGCCGGCGATGGTCGCGTAGCTGCGCAGGCCCTGCTGGTGCGCATCGGCGGCGCGCATCAGGACCAGCATCCCGCAACCCTCACCGGGCCAGAACCCGTTGGACTTCTTGTCATAGACGAGCATCTCCGAGCTGGCCAGCGCACCGGTCTTGGCGAAACCGATGATCTCGAACGGATCGATGCTCAGGTCGACGCCGCCGACGATGGCGGCGTCCAGTTCGCCGTTGGACAGCGCGTTGCAGGCGGTGGTGACCGAGAGCAGCGAGGACGAGCAGGCGCCGTCGACCGTGTAGCCACCGCCGGCCAGGTCGAAGTGGTTGCAGATCCGTCCGGCGATGGTGTTGGAGAGTCCACCGGCCAGGCTGTCCTCATCGATGCTGGGGAACGGCGCCTTGTAGCGGTCCTCCAACTCCGCCAGGAAACCGGTCAGCGAAGCGTCGTCCCAGCCGCGGTCCCGCAGCGCGCTGCCGACCGCCCGGCGCACGTAGGGCCAGCGCAACCGCATGATGCTGGCCCGACTGAACTCCCCGGTCAGCGTGTTGCCGATGATGACGCCGGTTGACCGCCTGGGCAGCCCCGCACCGTCTTCGAAGCCGGCATCGGCGAGCGCCCGGCCGGCCGTGTCCAGCGCCAGCCAATGCGTCATGTCGGTCGCGCGGTAGGTGCTGCCGGCGACCCGGTACCGCACCCGATCGAACTCGAAGCCCTCGATCACGGCGGCCATCATCGAGTAGAACCGATCCGGCGCGGCCGGGTCCGGCGAGTAGTAGCTGTCCAGCGGCATCCGCTCCGGCGGCAGCTTGCGAAAGGCGCGCCGGCCGGCGAGCACGTTCTCCCACAGCTCGGCTGGAGATGCGGCGTCCGGGTACCTGCAGGAGACCCCTACCACCGCGATTGGCTGGCTGCTCATGCCGTTACCACCTCGGTGCGCTCAGATCCGACAACCTGCTCGGCACGCACCGCTGGTGCCGGCCGCCGGAGCTTGCCGATGAAGTAGGCCCCCCACCAACCGAGTCCGCGCAGCAGGCAGACCAGGGTGGTGGCGAAGAAAAGGGTGTACACCACGTTGAAGAGCATCAGCACCGCGTAGACCAGGGCCACCGAGGAGCCGAACATGAATTGGCTGCGTGCCTTGAACGGCGTGGTGCCCGGGTCGGAGATCATGTAGTTGGTGAACAGCACGAATGCGATGCCGGTCATCACGCCGAGTGCGGAGAACAGCGAGACGTGCCAGATCCAGTGCCGGACGAACGCCTGTATCGCGAAGCCGCCCATCCAACCGACCAGCAGTGGGACCTTGCGGGTCAGCATTGCGTTGATGACGGTGCCGGAGGTGCCGATGATCAGCGGGATCATGACCCGGAAGTAGGTGTTGGCGTTCTCGCTGAACTGGTACGGCGGCGCGATGCTGCACCAGCCGCTGAAACACAGCAGCACCGCGGTGATGCCGAGGTTGGACGGATTCATGAAGTGCCGCATCCGCCCGTTGATGGGTGCCTGCAGCACGTGCTTGGCAGACACCCCGACCACGACGCCGAAGGCGACCGGCCAGAACTGGTTGTTGCAGTAGAGCAGCATGTTCACCGCCAGCGCCGTGATGTGCGACGGCAGCAAGGCCTCGTACACCCCCCGAGCCCCCTTACCCAGGAAGCGTGGCTGGCGACGATTCACCCACGAACTGATCAGTTCGAAGGTGATCTCGGTGGCGTAGCCGACCAGCACCGCCAACAGTGGCCACAGCCACGGCTGCTCGAAGCCGAGCATGGTGTAGCCGAAGACGTTGAGCACCGAGATGGAGATGGCGAAGTTGCGGAGCGCGATGTAGCGGGTGTCCGGCTGCTTGGCCGGCTTGGTCGCGGGCCCGGCCGGGCGCTCGGCGGGGGCCGGCCCGGTGCCTGCCGCGGCGTGGGAGACGGTGATGGTCATCAGTGGGTCACTTCCTGTGCCGTGGCACCGAGAACGAGGTTGTGTACGCCTGGTTGCAGCCGCAGCACCTGCTGGTGGCGACCGCCGGCCGTGTCACGCCAGCGCAGCGTCACGGTTGCCGGACCGGCCTGGCTGCCGAGGCCGAAATGGACATCGAAGCTTCGGTAACCGCCGTGGCCGCTGCCGCCGTCGAGTTGGGCGATCTGCCGAGCGCCGTCCGAGGTGACGACGGTGGCGTCAGCGCCATAGGCCGGGCTGCCGAGGGCGGACAGGTCGGTCGAGGCCGCGTCGCCGGCAGCGGGCCGGTACAGATGCAACTCGAGGACGTTGCCGCGGTTCGGCGAGTTGTTGGCGTAGAACACCGGCGGTCCCCACTGCCGCGCGACGGCGAGGTCGAGAGTTCCGGTTCCGGTGGTGTCGGCGGTGGCGATGGCGCGGGTCGGGGTGGGCACCGCGAGTCCCAGCTCAGAATTGATGTTGACGTACTTCCCGCCGGATCCCTTGGCGTAGAAGGCCAACGACTGCCGTCCGGCGATATCGTCACCGGGGCGCACGTTCGGCCACATCGCCGGATTGCTCAGCAGGTCGTCGTTGGTCATGGCCAGCTCCTGCAGCCAGGACCAACGGTCGATGTCGCCCTTGACGAAGCCGTCGGTCTGGACCACTTCGAGGTTGCCGTCATTGGCGAAGTCGGCCATCTTCACGTCCCATGCCCAGCCGGTCCAGGCCATGCCGTACTGCTGGGCCTGCTGGCTGAACGGCGCGATGCCGCGTTCGAGGTATGACTTCATCTGGTTCTCGTCGGCTGCCTGATTGATGAAGACGAAGTTGCTCTCCTGCAAGCCCCATCTGGTGGTGATGTTGCTGACCGTGATGTCGAACGAGCCGGTGTGGTTGAGATCGCCGAAGTCGACACCCATCCCCTTGAAGGAGCCGTTGCCGAGCACGAACGACTTCGGCGTGGTCGGCGCCCGCCGGCCCTTGGCCTCGGCGAAGACCAGGTGGCCAGGAGTGGAGGTGTTGTAGAGCAGGTGATCGTGTCCGAAGTCGTTGGCCAGGTAGATATCCGGCAGGCCGCCGCCGGTCAGGTCGGCCCCGGCGATCGCCAGCGTCCATCCGGTTGACAGGTGATAGGGGATGCTGGCCGACTGTTCGAGGTACGCCGCGGTCGGTTGCTTGCCGGCTGTCCCGGCGAGCCAGCGGAACACGTGGTCACCGCCGCCGTTGCGTGCCGTGGAGAGCGAGTTGTTCATGACCACGTTGTTCAGGCCGTTCGGGTCCAGCACGTCGGAGTCCGGGAAGTAGTTGCCGACTATCAGGTCCGGATGGCCGTCACCGTCCAGATCGCCGACATAGATCGCGTCGGTGTTCCACCGTGGCCCGTGATATCTGCCGTCGAGGGAGATTTCCGGTATCAGCTCTTGGGGCCGGTACGCATCGGCCGACAGCCCGCTGGCATCGGCCTTCGCCAGGAACAGGACGGGGGTTCGGCCCCAGTAACTGACCAGCAGATCCATCCGGCCGTCGCCGTTGTAATCCCCTGGCGTGCAGTTCGTCGGTGCCATCGTGTTGTCGATGGGCAGCGGGGCGGCGTCCAGCACGAACGGGGTGAACCTGTCCTCGGCCGGTGCGGTCGGGGTGTAGGTGATGACCAGCTCGTTGGTCCGGGTGTCGACGATGCACATGCCGTCCGCCCGACCGTGTCCGGCCAGGTCGTTCATGGCGATGCTCGCCCCGACCGAGGAGATCCAGGCGGCGATCTTCTGATACGCCCGGTTGACCGGACGGATCGTGTTCATCCGCTGGTCGTTGTAATGCGGCGGCAACGCGATCGGCATCTCGGTGAACCGGTATCGGTCAGCCGCCGTGGCGGCTCCGTAGCTGGCCACCCTGGTCTGAGCTATCGCGTACAGCGAGCCGAGCACGATGACAGCAGCCAGTGCCGGAGCCAGCTTTCGCAGCCGTGATCGAGTTTTTGACATTTCCAGCCCTTCGCAAGAGCAGCATTGCGACGATTGCCTGATGATGTGAGGGCGAACTCGATCCTCGACCGCAATGCGGTGGGCGAAGCCGTCCTATGACCACCAAAGGATGCAGGGGCATGCGCCGGAGAACTTCTTACGCATTGCCGCGATGCTGCGCAGATCCGCCATGATCAGCCGAAATCCAGCTGGCGATCTGCCGCGCGGTGGCCATGCTCGCCCAGCTGGTCAGGCCAAGCAGGGCCGGGTCGCCCGGGTGTGACCGGCGGAAGGTCGCGACCTGAGAGTCCTCAACCCGGTACGAGGCGAACGCGGTCAGCAGGGCGAGCCGGCCGGCCGGCCGATCCCCGGCCGGCAGCCCGGCCAGCGGCTCGTCCAGCCATCGGGTGTCGAGGCCGGCGGGTCGGCCGTCCCAGCGGCTCAGCAGCTCGGTGAGCAGCTGCCGCACCGACCGCGGCACCTGGACGTCCGCTGTCTGCTCGATCGCCGCGGTGGCTCGGGCGAACGCCTCGGCGAGGATCGGGTCGGCGGCGGCCCAGGCCGGCCGGTGCCGGCGGGTCGCGGCAGGCAGCAGGGGCAGTGACTCACCGGCCGGGTGATGACGGCCGGCGGTGGCACCTGCGTGCCGGCCGAGCAACTGCAATGCGGGTGCCCGCAGCATGCCGGGCAGCGCGCCCGGCAGTGGGGATCGGGCGAGGAATACGTTCACCATCCGGTTCAGGTAGTGAAACGTCGCCAGCACCCCCACCAGCCGCGCTGCCGCGGCGGCGTCGCCCGGCGGATAGCCGGCGGTGTGCCGGCGGGCCGCGAGGTCCACCCAGTTGACGACCTCGGTGGTCAGCGGTTCGGGCCTGCCGTCACCGATGCTGGCCAACGCCTGCCCGGTCGCGCCGTGCACCGTCACGCAATACGGGCAGGCGTTGCCGGCCGAGACCGCGGCGGCGACCGCCTCGAGAGTTGCCCGCGAGACCGGCGCATCGGCGACCAGGCTCTCTCGCAACATGAGCCAGCAAGCCGCCAGCAACGGCGGCACAGCCGCGTGCAGCGCGACCGGCGGCGCCAGCATTCCGAAATCCGACTCCAGCTGCTGGTAGGTCGCGGCGGTCAAGGGATCGGCGGCCTTCGGTGGAACAGGCTGCAGGTACCGGACCTGGCCGATCGCTCGACGTAACGCCACCCGCAACACGGCATCGGGCATCTGCTGCCCCTTACCTGATCAGGTGCGTTCTGCCGCCAGGGGCTGCGCGGCCGGCCGGCTCGGACGACCGGTCGACTCGGCAGCGGGCCCCGGCGCCCCGTAGCGGACATCGACGCCGCGCTCCTGCGCCGCCCGCACGATGCCGGGGATCGCCCGCTCGGCCAACGCGGAGATGGTCAGGGCCGGATTGACCGTCAACGCACCGGGCACCGCGGAGCCGTCGGTGACGAAGATTCCCGGGTGGCCGCGCAGTTCATGCCGGTCATCCAGCGCCGAGGTGGCCGGGTCGTCGCCGATCCGGCACGAGGACAGCGGGTGCACGGTGTAGGCGCCGACCACCTCGTTCGTCCAGGGCAGCACTCGGGCCAGCCCATCCCGTTCCAGGATGTCGCGCACGGCGGCGTCGGATTTGGCCCAGCCGCGCACGGTCTTCTCGGTGGGCCGATACCGCAGCGGGGCCATCCCGAACATCTGCTGGGATACCCGGATCGCGTTTCCGGTCGGTGGTGGTGGGCCGAAGACCCCCTCGTTGTCGTCCTCGGACATGGTGAAGATGGTCAGCCAGGACTTCCAGCGGCGCAGCATCTCCTTCTTCTCCCTGCCGAACCAGGTCGGGCCGTCGGAGTCCGGCGCCTGGGCGAGCACGGTGCCGAGGCCCGGCGGGAAGTACAACTGCTCCAAGGAGAACCGCTCGTGCTCCGGCAGTGACCCGTCCAGCCAGTCCCAGCAGGCGGCGACCGGCCCCCTGCCGATCTGGGCCGCCTCGAATGCCACGCCGTCCCCCCGGTCCAGCCCAAGCACGTCGCGGACCCGATCCTCGTTCAGGACGGCGGTGTTCAAGCGCTCCCCATTGCCGGAGAAGTATCGACCGACCGCATCCGGCAACGGCCCCAGGTACGGCTCGGAGCGACGCAGGATGAGCGGCGTCGCGGCGGTGCCGGCGGCGACCACGACGATCTTGGCCTCGATGCTCCCGCTGTCGACGATCTGGCGGTAGTCGACCTCGTCCAGGACGTTGTATTGCACCCGGAAGTCGCCGGCCGCCTCCACCCGGGTGATGTGCTGCACCTCGTGCAGCGGCCGGATCTCGGCGCCATGGGCGAGCGCGGCCGGCAGGTAGTTGAGCAGCAGTGACCGCTTGGCGTCGAACTTGCAGCCCGACATCATCCAGTTGCAATTGGTACAGAGCGAGGTGTCGACGGCCGCCGGAACCGCGTTGCAGGTGTGGCCGGCATGATCGCAGGCGGCGGCCCAGAGACCACCGGCGAACGGCACCGTCTCCCAGCGCTGCTCGCTGACCGGCAGCGCCTCGGTGACTCGGTCATACCAGGGATCCAGGGTGTCGCGGGTGATTGCCGACGGCCACATCCGCCGGCCGATGCTGCCCTGCCGTTCGAAGGTGTACCGAGGAGCGCGGGGCATGGTGGCGAAGTAGACGACGCTGCCGCCGCCGACGCAGTTACCGGCCAGCACGCTCATGCCGTCGCCGACCGTGAAGTCGAAGATCCTGGTGGCCGACGAGCCCAGCTTGAAGTCCTGGTCGAACTCCGTCGCGTCCAACCACGGTCCGCGTTCCAGCACGACCACCCGGGCACCGCCGGCGGCCAGGTGGTAGGCGGCGATGGCGCCACCGAAACCACTGCCGATGACGAGGATGTCGGTCTTCTCGGGCGCGGTCATGCCGGGTTCCCGGTCGCGGTCGTGCCGGGATGGGAGGCGGCCAGCGCACGCCCGTAGGAATAGGAGGGGAATCGCCAGAGGCCGTCGGGGTCCGGCGGCGCGAATCCCATGGTGAGCAGGCCGGGATGCCCGGCCGCCAGCGCGTCGGTGGTGTGCAGGTGGGCGGCACTGTCGAAGGCCATGTTGCTGAACATGGCCAGGTTGACCCAGCCCTGACGCTCCGAGTTGTCCAGCGCGGTCAGTCGGAGGATCAACGCGGCTCGGTCCTGATAGTTCAGCAGCACGAACGGTGGCGTGCCCGCCTCGGCGCGGATCCCCTTCTGCTGCACCACTATCCGGGCGAAGCCATTCAGCAACTGGGCCAATCCGGGCAGCCACTGGGCAAGGCCGCCGGCCGGACTCTGCAGCAGCTCCAGCGCGCCGGCGGCTACAGCGCCACCGTCCTCGGATACGCCGGCAATGGCGTGATCCTCGGGGAATCGCTTGTTGCCCGGCACGATCGTGTCGGCGAAGGCCTCCAACGTCATGATCGTGTCAGGGTCCAGGGTTGGTTCCATCCGTCTGCTCCTACTCTCCTCAGGCCGTACTCAGTCGGTGAATTGGCCTGGCCGACGGCCGGCGCCGGCCGTCCCCCGGTAGCACTGCGCGATGTCCATCCAGTGGTCGGCCTGATCGCCGGTGGCGGTCAGCTCCAGATCGGCGCGGTGTCGGCGCCGGGTCGCCAGCAGGCAGAAGTCCACGGCGGCGCCGGTGATCCGCTCGCTGGCATCAGCGGGGCCGAACGTCCAACCCTGCCCCGACGGACTGACCAGCTCGAATCGGAATTCGACCTCCGGCACCGTCTCGCCGCGGGCCAGGTACCCGAAGCTCCAGGTACGCACCGCGAACTCGACGAGCACCCGGATCCGATCGGTGCGCTCAGGACGAACCCCGACCGTGTCGGCGATGTCCTGGCCATGCGCGAATGCCTCCATCATGCCGGCCGCAACCAGCACCGGCGGCGGTATCGGGTTCACCAGCCAGGGCAGCAGCTGATCCTGCGCGACCGCGGCCAGCGCCTTGCTGGCATCGGCTCGCTCGGCCTGCCAACGCCGCAACAGCACCTCGGGCGGATCGTTGAGGTAGCGCTTCAAGGCCAACAGCACGTTGGCGTCGAAGCTACGGTCAGCCGCGCCGGCCAGCCCTGCCTTGAAGGCTTCCGGATCACTCGCCGCCAAACCAGCCAACTGGAAGGTCGCTGCCAGGTGCGCGACCTGGTGGCTGATCGTCCAACCAGGTGCCGGCGTCTGCAGGTTCCATTCATAGCGGCCGAGGTTGCCGAGGATGCCGTCGAGGGCATCGCACTCAGCATTCAGCGCGGCGATCGGATCCAACTGGGCCACGGGTTCGTCCTCTCCTGTGATGTCCGCGTTGCCTGCTGTGGCGAACCACCCGGTCCTCGACCCGGCCCGCGATCGGCGTTGTGCGCGTCAACACAGACTGGCGTCGCGGACGTCGTGTTGTCCTCTCCCGCCTTGCCCGGCTGGCGGGGATTAGCCGGCGAATGCTCGGATAGGTCGGCGAATCCGCAGGCGGCCTGGACGGCAATCTGGGAGTTATCGAGCGCATCGGCCACCAGCAGACTTGCGCTCAGACCCGACCGGCGGGCAGCTGTGCGAGCGAGGAGTATCAGGATGACGAGAGCTCTGCCTCCGGCGATGCGGCAGCCCGTCCCACCCATCGAGCGGCGATCGATCGGCGCGCACCGCGCGCGGATCACCGTGGTCAGCCTGGTGATCGGCCTCGCGATAGCGGCGTTGTGGTCTCCTCAGCTGGTCGACGACGACATCGGTGTCAACGTGGTGCACGGCCTGCTCGGCCGTGATGCGGCCACGACGAGCTTGTCCGGCACGATCACCGGGCTGGTGTTCGCCTTCGTGGTCGGGGTGGCCGGCACCTTCACCGCCTGCAACATCGCTGTCTTCGCGGCGGTCGCGCCGATCGTGCACGACCGCGGCACGCTGTCCGGACGGGTCCGGCAGGCGCTGCGACCGCTTGGCTGGCTCGCCGTCGGCGCGCTGGTAACCGCCGGGCTCTACGGAGCGATCGGGGCGTCACTGGGCAGCCGGATCCCGCAGCTGTCGACAGCCACCGTGGGCGCGCACCACTTTCCGGTCCGGCTGCTGCAGTCGCTGGTGGTGTTCGGTCTGATCGGGCTGGTCATGCTCTACCTCGGTGCCGCCGCACTCGGCGCGGTGCCGGATCCGCTGGCCCGGCTGGCCATCCGGTGGGAACCGGCGCCGCAGGTCTTCATGGGGGTGCTGATCGGTGGTTTCCTGATCGGACGTCCATGGCCGCTGTTCCACCTGATGTTCGCGCACGCCGCCGCGAACCATGACGCCGCCTTCGGGGCCGCCGCGTTCGTGCTGGTGGCCGCCGGCAACATGCTGCTGATGGTTCTGCTCTTCCTGCTGCTGCTGGTGACCGGACTGCCCCGGTGGTTGAGCCGCAAGCCCAACCGGGTGGTGGCCATGACGGCGGCAGCCTGGCTGGTCGGTGGCTCGTTCACCTTTGTCTACTGGGCCATCCGGCTACCGGCAAGGTTGGGCTACGGCTGGTTCCCGACGATGCCGTGGCATTGACCGCGCGGTCCGCGGCCGGTGTGCACTGTTATCGTCGGTCAGGTAGTCGGCTGAACCGGGTAGCCGGCCGTGGCGCGCCTGCGCGCCGCGGCCCTAGTTCTGGAGGTTCTTGTGAGCAAGGCATTCGTCGTCCGTTACGAGATGCGACCGGATACCGCCGCCGAGAACCGTCGGCTGGTCGAGAACGTCTTCGCCGAGTTGGCGGAAAGCAATCCCGAAGGTATCCGGTACGCCTCGTTCCAGCTGGCCGACGGAGTGAGCTTCGTGCATGTCGGGGTGATGGACGAGGACGCCCCCGGACTGGGTGAGCTGGCCGCATTCCAGCAGTTCCAGGAGAAGTTCGGGGAGCGGGCCGCCGGCAAGCCGGTGGCGAGCGACGCGACCCTGGTGGGCTCGTACGGGTTCATCAGCTGACCTT
The DNA here is from genome assembly GCA_045807085.1 of Jatrophihabitantaceae bacterium. Lineage (GTDB taxonomy): Bacteria > Actinomycetota > Actinomycetes > Mycobacteriales > Jatrophihabitantaceae > Jatrophihabitans_A. The sequence goes on along the minus strand of JBJMIB010000031.1, from coordinate 1,799 downwards.
TCCAGCTTGCAGGACCGCGCAATCACAGTTTGGACAGTTCCCGACCGAGCAGCTCGACCTCGGTCACCAGGGTCTCGAAGTCGCTACGCCGGCTGCGGTGATTCGTATTCGCCACCCGGATCGCGTACCGGCCGTCGATCATGGTGTGTGAGGGCACCGCCACCCCGCTCTCCTGCAGCCGGTCGAGCAGTTCCTGGTTCAGCGCGTTCAACTCCGATTCCGGCGCGGCCGACTCGCCGCGATACCGGAAGCACACCACGCTGGTGCTGACCGGCGCGAGCAGTTCCAGCTCGGACGAGGCAGTCACCAGGTCGGCCAGATAGCGTGCCTGCTCGACGTTCTGCTCGATCAGCCGGCGGAACTTGTCGATGCCCTGTTCCTTGATGCCCATCCACACCTTCAGCGCCCGGAAGCCACGCGAGAGCTGGAGCCCGTACTCGATGAACTGCTGTGACCGGGCGGCGGTCAGGCCCCGGGTGGACGGCGCGAGGTAGGCCGCGTCGACCCGGAACGCGTTGCGGTGCTCGGCGTCCGAGCGCACCAGCACGCACCCCGCCTCGTACGGGAAGTACATCCACTTGTGCAGGTCGAAGGCGAGTGAGTCGGCCCGCTCGAGTCCGGCCAGCATCGGCCGGAACCTGGCTGACAGGGCAAGGCAGGCACCGAACGCTCCGTCGACGTGCAACCACAGCCGCTGTCGTTCGGCGAGATCGGCCAGCGCGATCAGGTCGTCGACCGCTCCGGTGTTCACCGTGCCGGCGTTGCCGACGATCGCCAGTGGGGTGGCGCCGGCCGCCCGGTCGGCTTCGATGGCGGCCTCCATCGCCGCCACATCCACCCGGTAGTCGGCGTCCACCGCTACCTTGCGCAGCGCCTTGCTGCCCAGACCCAGTAGCTGCACCGCCTTCTGGATCGATGAGTGCGTCTCGACCGAGGAGTACACGGTCAGCCGGCTGTCGGACGGCAGGCCGTCGTGTTTGATGTCGTGGCCCGCCCAGGTGTTGCGGGCCACCGCCAGGCCGAGCAGGTTCGCCACCGAGCAGCCGCTGACCAGGATGCCGCTGGCTTCGGGTCGGTAGCCGAGCATCGCCTTGCACCACTGGATAACCTGCGCCTCGACGTGGGTGCCGACGTCGTCGAAGCCGTCCACGCTGCAGTTGATCGCTCCGGCCAACAACTCGGCGAGCATCGCCATCCCGCTGCCGGTGCCGGACACCCAGCCCCAGAAGCGCGGATGGATGTTGCCGCTGGTGTAGGGCAGCACGGTGTCCAGGAAATCCTGGTACACCGCGCCCGGCGCGGTCGGATGCAGCGGCAGCGGCTCGGCGAAGTGCGCCCGCACCGGCTCGGGCATCGGTTGCCAGACCGGCCGATCCCGCAATGACCCGTAGAAGTCGAACATGTCGTCGATCATCTGGTGACCAAGCGCCCGCAGGGTGTCCCAGGACTGCGGATCGAGCGTCTCTTCGTCCATCTCGCTCCCACCTAGAGGCCGCGGCCGGCCGTGACTGTGCTGGTGCGCAGGACCACAACGTACCCGCGGCTCAGCGGGTCATGCAGGTGCTGTCGGTGCCTTGGAAGCGGAGTTGGCCGGTGAGTACTTTGCGGTAGAAGTGTGGGAAGGAGGGGTCGGTGGTGTGGATCTGGTGGGTGATGAGTTGGTGGAGTCGGGGTACTTGGGCCATCGGCACGCCTTGGTGGTAGTGGTGGGCGGTGTGTAGGTCGTTGCCGTTGGTGTACCAGCGGCCGAACCAGCTGGCCTGCACGGTGCGGGTGTTGGTGAGCACGTTCGGGTCGGT
>JBJMIB010000030.1:0-2258 GCA_045807085.1 Jatrophihabitantaceae bacterium | reverse complement strand
GGCCGGGATCAAGGGCCTCGGCCGGGACCGTCTCCGGCCCGGCAGCCGGGGATCATCATTCCGGCGGGGATGTCGCCGGCGTCACCGACGCCCTCCACGTACCGCTTCCAGGCCGGAGCGGTGTGCGCGCCGGCGCCGTGTAGCACGTCCTCGACCCCGAGTCGGCGCGCTTCCGCCAACGAGCGCAAGAAACGGGGGGAGTCCACCATCACGTTCCCGCCGGAGCGGCGCACGAGGTAGGAGTGGGCGCCGAAGGAATCCTCGGAGTTGTGCCCGAGCGCCAGCACGCCCGGCGTCAGCTCGACGGGGAAGACCGCCGCCGGCGGGCGATGCGACGAGCGCTTCCCGATGGACTGGGTCGGACAGGCCTCGGCCGCCCGCCACAGAGCGAGCTCCTCCTCGGCGTTCTCCGGTTGGCGGGCGATGAACGACAAGGCGTCGTCGTCCTCGGCGATCAACCCCGGCGCCCACTGCCGGGCGACATCACACCCGATGCAGCGGGTGTCGACGAACCAGTCGCCGCGGGCGTCGAGCGGGTGCTCCTGATCGAGGCGGGCCACGACGGTGTTTTATGCCTCGCACCGCCTTCGGCTGCACTCGGACTCGCTCCGCTCGGGCAATTCACCGAAGTCGCCGGCTCGGGCCGCACTGCGGCGCCTGGTGATGGAGCTGGCTAGTGCCCTGACCACGAACGTTCGCGCGCTATGCGGCATGGCGTGGGTGGCCCCATCGGCGTTGTTGCTCGCTGCGGATCCGGGCGCGGTGGCGGCGTTCGGCTTCGAGGAGCCTCGGGTCGCGGGTGTGGGCGTTGCGCCAACGGATGTAGGCCCGAAGAGCCTGGCCGAGCGCCTGGTGGTCGGCGTGGTCGCTGTTGGCCAGGACGAACTGGCGCAGCGGGCCGAAATGGGCCTCGATCGGGTTCGCCCATGACGCATAGGTCGGGGTGAACACCAGCTCGACGGCGTTGGCGTCGCACCAGTCGAGCACCGTGCGGTTCTTGTGGTGGTTCAGGTTGTCCAAGATCACGTAGACCGGTTCGCCGTCGTTGAGACGCGCCCGGATCGACTGCAACGCCTGCAAGGTCGGCTTCCAGCCTTTGGCCGGCTCGAGGCACCCCCAGAGGCGGTCCTGGCCGACCGAGTAGCAGGCGAACAGCTGCCGGGAGCCGTGCGGCTTGTGGTAGTTCGCCCGCAAACGCTGCGGCCGGCCCCGCGGCGCCCACGCCGAACCGGCGACGGGCTTGATGGTCAAGGGCCCGAACTCGTCGAACGCGAATGTCCGGTCCCTGGCGTGTTCCAAGCACCACTCGATCCGGGACAGCTTCTGCTCCTTGAGCGGGTCCGGGGACTCCTTCCAGGTCTTCGTCCGCTGGAACGTGATCCCCTCGGCGGCCAGGATCTGGCGGAGCCGCTCCCGGCCGACGCGGACCTTGGTGCCCTTCTTGGTGGCCAGGTAGCCGGCCAGCTTGCGGATCGACCAGTGCGTGAACGGGCAGCCAAGCTTCTCGGGCCTGGCCTTGGCCGTCTCGACGATCAACTCGCGGTCAGTCGTCGTGATCTGGCGGGGACGGCCACCCGCCCACTGAGGGTCCAGAGAGCGCATCCCCAGGTCATTGAACCGGTGGATCATCTCCCGGACCCGGTCCGGTGAGGTCTGCACCAGCCGGGCGATCGTCGCCACGTCATTCCCGCCCGCCGAGGCGAGCACGACCATCGCTCGGCGCCATTTCACGATCGACCGGTCGGACTTGCCGCCCCGGCGCACGATCCGCTGCAGTTCCCGGCCCTCGGCATCGTTGAGCCGGCGCACCCGCACCCGTTCAGCCATACCCCGATAAAAACAGGCCCACGGACCGAAGTGGTGGACGCGACCCACCAACCAATGCGGTCAGAGCACTAGGAACGACAACATCGCACGAACCCTGACCCTAAGCCGCTCTTACCCCCAGTCACTCCCCGGACTTCCACCTGGAGCGGTCTGATGCGGCCCAGACGGTCTGAGCAGGGCGAACGGCTCCCCGGGTTTTCCGCCCAGTACGACCTCTTGACCTCTCGCGGTGGGGAGTCTGCATACATTTTGCATACATCGGCCGCGGCTCGTGGGACAACCCAGGAGCGGCGGATGATCCCGGCCGGGCACTGCAGGTACGTTCGGGTCGAAGCGGAGCGGGAGCGAGCAGGCGGTCACAGTCGACTCGTCGCCCTCGATGACTTCGGGGAACCCGGCCACGACGGGCTCGGTGACCGTCTCCACCAAAT
>JBJMIB010000029.1:0-1548 GCA_045807085.1 Jatrophihabitantaceae bacterium | reverse complement strand
TTCCTGGTACACACGGGTCAGCATTTTTTCGTCGGTGCCACCCCTGAACGGCACGTCAGCGTCGACGACGGGCTGGTCATGATGAACCCGATCAGCGGCACGTACCGGTACCCGGCCGGCGGCCCCGACCGGGCCGAGTTGCTGCGCTTCCTCGCCGATCGTAAGGAGATCGACGAGCTGTACATGGTGCTCGACGAGGAACTGAAAATGATGGCGACCGTCGCGGACCGGGGCGGGCAGGTCGTCGGGCCGTACCTCAAGGAGATGGCCCATCTCACCCACACCGAGTACCTTCTCGTCGGCCGTGGCTCCCGGGACGTGCGTGATGTGTTGCGCGAGACCATGTTCGCGCCCACGGTCGTGGGGAGCCCGATCGAGAACGCCTGCCGGGTGGTGGCCCGGCACGAGGGCCGCGGCCGCGAGTACTACGGCGGGGTGCTCGCCCTCATCGGGCACGACGAAGCCGGACGGCAGACCCTCGACGCGCCAATCCTGATCCGCACCGCGGTCATCTCCTCGTCCGGCGACCTTCGGATACCGGTCGGCGCCACGCTGGTACGCCACTCGACAGCGGAGTCCGAGGTCGCCGAGACCTACGCCAAGGCCGCCGGGGTGATGGCCGCGCTCGGCCTGGGGGAGCGGCCCGGCACCGTCGGCGACGCGCCGTCCGCGACCCTGATCTCCGATCCCCTGGTACGCGCGGAGCTGACCCGGCGAAACGAAACGCTGGCCCGGTTCTGGCTGGATCCGCGGCCGGACTCGGCTCCCGCGTTCGCCGGTCCGCGGGTGCTGATCGTGGACGCCGAGGACACGTTCACCGGCATGCTCGCCCACCAACTACGGGCGCTCGGGCTGACGGTCACGCTCCGCTCGTACCGTGAAGGGGTTGAGGTTGAAGGGTTTGACCTGGTTGTGGTGGGCCCCGGGCCGGGCGACCCGGCCGATCCCGCCGATCCTAAAATAGTGACGCTGCGACGCCTCGTGACCGAGTTGCTGGCGACGCGGCGGCCGATGCTGGCAATCTGCCTGGGGCACCAGGTGCTGGCCGGGGTGCTCGGGTTCGAGTTGCACCGCAAGGAGACGCCCTACCAGGGCATGCAACGCGAAATCGACTTTTTCGGCACGGTAGAACGGGTCGGGTTTTATTCGACGTATACGGCAATCTGCCCAGGTCCACTGGTCGGTGTCGAGGTGAGCCGCGACCCGCGCTCCGGAGAAGTCCACGCGCTCCGTGGCGAAACGTTCGCCGGCGTGCAGTTCCATCCGGAGTCGGTGCTGACCGAACACGGCGTGGACCTGCTGCGGGCGCTGGTGACGCCCCTGGTGGGAGAACTGGTGCGCTGAAGATTCGGTCGGTGGGGCGGTGCGCTAGTCTGTATCGGCTGCCGTGAGAAGGTGCGCGGCAACGGGACGTGGCGCAGCTTGGTAGCGCACTTGACTGGGGGTCAAGGGGTCGTGGGTTCGAATCCCGCCGTCCCGACAGCGTAGGGGTTTCCGCAGGTCAGCGAAGTGCGGGAGAGCCCCTTTTTCATTGCTCATCATCGATGT
>JBJMIB010000028.1:0-1681 GCA_045807085.1 Jatrophihabitantaceae bacterium | reverse complement strand
GTACGCCGTCTCATATTCGAACCTGGTGCTCGGCCCACCGGCCCTGCGCCGGCGGTACTCCTTGGCCGTCGAGCTGCTCAGGAGCTGGTGCTCGCGCGTGACACCCACGTCGATGCCCGGCAGGTGTATGTCGGCACTCAACGTCTTGGCAAGCGTGATCCGGCCGCTCATCTCGCCGCCGGCCGCGATCGACTTCGACCGGGCCTCACCGACATCGGCATTGATGGTGCCCTTGGCCTGGACGTCGACCGCCACCCCGTCCTCGGGACGCGGATCACCAGCGAGCCCGAGTAGCTCGGCGCCCAGCGAAATGGTGAATGTCTTGCCGCCCGCCTGAATGTCATGGTCGATACTGCTGCCCGCCGTCAACGTCGAAAACGCGGCCCGCGCCCCAGGTACCCCGAACCGCACAGCGAGAGACCGTTCGATATGTGTCCAGTTGCGGGCGGTCAACGCTGCTGTCACGCCGGCGACCCGCATCTGGTGGTGTACCGCCTCGCGCACCGCGGGCAGGACATTCTGCAGACCGGCTGCCTCGCGCACGATCCCCGGCCCCACCCCGGCCCGCGCCGCGAGCGCGATCGGCTCCCGATGCGCCGGATTGAACCGGTGCCGCTGGACCCGCCGCGGTCCCTTCGCCACGAACGTGATGGTGGATCCGTCGGTGGTGAGGTCAAGGACGAACCGTTGGTCCGGTTGCACCTGATGCCCGGTCCGTACGCTGCCGTCCGAGTTGATCACCTGTACGTGGCTCTGCTCGGCCAACAACCCGTTCACCACGTCACGGATCGGACCATGCGGACCAAGATTATCCGCATGGTTCTGCAACCGATCGGTGAGCTGAACCTGAGCCAGACTGCCCGAGCCCAAGAAGTCAGCGAGGTTGCCCAGTCCCGCGGCGCGCATCGGCACCGACAACGACTCGTGCCATGGCTGCGTCGGCTGCGGGGCAGCCGCTGGACCCCACTGCCGACCCGTCGTCGCCGGTCGCAGCTTGACCGGGGCCGCTGGTTGCCGCCCGGCCGCCGGATTGGATACGAACTTGCGGGCGACCCACCGCGTGGGCGGCTGCTTACCGTCTATGGTCGGCGGTGGCGGCACCGCCTTCAATCGGTACGCACCTTGGATCCATCCGTCGTCCTGCACGACGTAGCGGAAGCGAGTGCTCCCCTGCTGTGGACCGGGTCCCGGCAGGTTGCTGCGCCCCTGGCCATCCACCTGGACCACGTTCGGGTGGGCCAGTAGGGCCTGCCAGACCCCCGGGTTGCGAGGCGCGAAGTGGGGTGGCACCGCCACCTCGATCGTCCCGCGCATCGCCGCCCCATACAGGTCCCACGGCGAGGTCATGCCTTTCGTCCCGAACGGAGTCGGCGAGTTCTTCCCAACGGGGGCGCGGAATCCGCTGACGACCTTCCCGTTCTCGTTCACCACATAGGTGAAGTCGGCGGCTCTGGTCGGGGCGCTTCGCGGCGCGCCGGCACCTGTCCAGCGCACGTTGTGCTTCGCCATCAGCCGCTGCCACTGCCTGTTGGGCCGGAATCCCGGCAGCGTCCGCACCTCGATCTGGGGCCGGTCGCTGCGGACCGCACGGACCGGTTTGGCCACCAACGCCGGCATCACGCGGTGAGCCCCGGACCACACCGGCTTGACGATCTGTCGCCGCAGCACCGCGCGGAGCCCC